>CAYXRG010000001.1:0-24816 GCA_964467575.1 uncultured Caldilineaceae bacterium
CGCTGCCGACCGACACGCCAACGTCGACGAGTACGCCCACAGAGACGGCGACCGCCACGCCTACGCCGACTGAAACCCCGACGGCGACTGCTACGGATACGCCTACGGCGACCGCGACAGAGACCGCCACACCTACTCCCACAGAGACGCTGACGCCCACGCCCACAGACACGCCTACACCAACGGAAACGGCAACCGCTACGAACACGCCGACAGAGACCGCAACGATTACGCCTACACCAACGCCCACAGCAACAAATACCGCTACCGCGACGCCAACGCCTGTTCCCACAGCGACGTCCACGCCGACGGCGACTAACACTCCTACCCACACGCCGACTGCAACGCGCCTGCCGACCAGTACGCCTACGGAGACTTCTACCCCTACGGCGACGGTTACATCAACGTCGACGGCGACGGGCACGGCAACCGCTACATACACGGCGATTCCGCCTAGGTTCGCCGAGGAAATGCTGACTATGCCGTTGAGAGAGGGCGAGACTGAGTTGCGCGGACACGCGCAGCCGGGGGCGACCGTCCGCATCACGGTGGACGGCGCGGTCTACACCACGACCGTCGCTACGGATGGGGCGTGGTCGGCAATTATCATGTTGCCGGGACCAGGCGACTACGCTGTGCGAACGGAACTGATCGGGCAGAGCGGCGAAGCGCTCTCCACCGGTGAGCCCATGCAGTTGAGCGTACCTACGTCGACGCCAACCGCGACGCGAACCGCATCCCCTACGGCCACAAATACGGTGACACGAACGCACACGCCGCAGCCGACGGCAACCGATACGCCCACGGCGACGTCTTCGCCGGCCAGTACTTCCACGCCTACGCCTACCCCGACCTCAACGCCGATCGACACTGCTACCGCAACGGCAACACAGACGATGACCCATACGCCGACGCATGCGCCTACCTCAACGCCTACGCCAACTCAGACAGTGACGCTTACGGCAACTCCGGCGGCAACAAATACGCCTATTCCTAGTGCAACGCCTACACAGACGCACACGGCGAGGCCGGTTGTAATAGCTGCTGCGACTGACACCCCGCACCCAACGGCGACCGCAACGTCAACGCCGCCAGAAACGCCTGAGTCGGCTGACACGCCGACCGCACCGGTTGCAACTGAGACGCCGCCGAAACTGCCCGTGTCGGGGCGCGGTCACGCTGATGGCGCGTTGACGATCATAGCGCTTACGGGCGGCTTGCTGGCGCTCTTCGGGCTTGCAACGTGGCTTAAGCGACATGAGAGCGCGCGTCGATAGGGTAGGGGGATACGTACCATCCTGAATTTGAGGGGACGCAGCCAAGAAACTTGACATAATGCCATCAAAGGCTGTGGAAATTCACGATGTCAGGGATGATTGGGATGGAGAGCCTTTCGACCGCGTCCTTTTGCACGCGCGCCGAGCGGCGGTCATAACCGGCGGTCGTGCCGGGATCGGAGTGCCCCATCAGTTTCTGAACGATCGCCAGATCGGCGCCGGCGTCCAGTAAGTTCCCGGCATAGGTGCGGCGCATGTCGTGTGGGCTAAACGAATCTAGAAGCGCCTGCTCAGCGCGGCGCTTGATGATGGAATAAACAGCCTGGTCGGTCATATGCGGGACAAATTCACCACCCGCCGGTTTGTCGTGGGCCATCAACAGGCGGCCTGACTTGGTAATGCGCCCGAAGACTGCGCCGGCATGGCCGCCGCGCACACGCAGCCACGCACGCAGATACAGGGCTGCGTCGTGTCCTACGTAGACGATCCGCTCCTTATTGCCCTTGCCGACCACACGAAGCGACATCGCAGCCAGATCAATGTCCTCCAGTGAGAGGGCGGTCAATTCGGCGCGGCGCAGGCCGCAGCTATAGGCGATAGCGATCAAGGCGGCATCACGGACGCCGGCGTGCGAGCCATCTGCGCATTGCTTCAGTAGCGCTTCGATCTCTTCCTGCTCGACATGCCGTCCGGTCTGCGCCTGCGGCGCCGTCTTGCCGGCGACGCGCTCCAGATCGATAGCGCGCTGGTATTGCTCGACGGTGATATAGCCAAGGCGCCAGCACTCCTTAAGCACGCGGCGCATCGCTGACAGCATCTTGACGACCGTGCGTTTCTTGTAGTGCGATACGAGAACCGCGCGAACTGCGGCGGTATGCTGGTAATCTAGTTCGTGCCAGGGGAACGCATCCCACGAGACTATTGGTTGGCTTGCGCCATTAGGGGTGACGGCGCGGTTTGGGTTGTCATCGGCATTGCCGGGATCGTAGCCAAGCAAGACGTCGACGATCGTCTGGAGCGCATCACGCATAGTACGGCGCGAACCTGCGGCAAGCGATGCGATGTACACAAGCGCCGGGTTGCTCGATGACGGAACGGCGTGCATGGCTTGGAGCGGGAATCCCGCGCTGGGTACAATTGGCTGCTTCGTGTCCATATGAGCGTTTCTCCGGCGATAACTTTTGAGAAGTCGGCTTCTCATAAGTAATGTCTATGATAATCTAGACGGCCCAAGAGTCCAAACGATACGCTGCGGAATCGCATTAGCCAAGCGTCGCGGAGCCTAAGCGGCTGTGTCCTGTGGTTGGCGCGCAGTCTCTGTGACGGCGCGCAATGTCATCACCTCTGTCGCTTGCCGGCTGAGCCTTGCGGTCGCTTGAGTCATACGGCCCAGTCTTTCCGCGATCGAGTGATTCCGCCGTGCTAGTCCCCCCAAATGCCGCCACACATTGACATAACCTTTATCCGTGCCCCCTACTCTAGTTCCATATGTGCGCCAAACCGGTCGCGCTGCGTATGCTGTCCGTTTCATAACGACAAGAGACTATGCGAAGCCCGCCGATGCACGCATGGGTACTGGTGTTGAGCGTTTTTGGGTTTCGGCGTCGTCATCGCGAACGCCATGAGCAGCCGCCCCCTGCCCCGCTGCTGCGGCCTCTTCGTTTGGGCTGCCCCCATTGCCAGGAATATCAGGTGATGGGTATACTTGTTTAGGGCGGCGGCGAAAACCGGACGCCGCTTGCGGGCACGTCACGTCCGCCCCACGTATAGTACGCACACCACATCGCGGGAGAGACCAGATGCGAACATATCTTGATATTAACCTGGCTGACAAGAGCGTCACACGCTCGCACCTAAAAGGCGAAGACCTTGCGAAGGCCGGCCGTTATTTGATCGCCAAGACGCTGGTCGAAAACGGCGCTGCGCAGGTCGATCCGCTATCGCCTGATAATCCGCTGATCTTCTCCGCCGGTCCCTTCGCGGGCACGTCGTTCTCCAACGCCAACCGCACCAGCGTAGGCTGTAAGAGCCCGCTCACCGGCGGCATTAAGGAAGCCAACGGCGGCGGCACATTCGCCTACGCACTCGGCCAGTTGCAGATCGCAGGCCTGACCCTGCACGGCGCAAGCGATGAGTGGACGGTAATCCGCTTTACGAAGGATGGCGGCGTGGAGTTCGACGACGCCTCGCCCTATCTCGGCAAAGGTAATTATGGGGCGGCCGATCTGCTGTATGAGACCTACGGGCGCAAGGTCGCCATCGCCCTGTGCGGGCCGGTCGGAGAATACCAGGGGCTGCTGGCAGGCATTGCCTTCAGCGATATTGACGGCCGGCCTTCGCGGCTGGCGGCGCGCGGCGGCGTGGGCGCGGTGATGGGTTCCAAACGGGTCAAGGCGATTGTTGTCGATCTCGATCGCATTCCTCCGCTGCACGATCGCAAGAAGACAATGTCCAACCTCCGAGATTATGCGAAGCTCTTGCAGGCGGATTCGGTCGTGATGAAGTTCTACAATGCAGTCGGCACGATGGGCATGGCCGATTTCCAGAACGTGGTCGGCGGTCTGCCCGTGCGCAATTTCTCCAGCGGGCAGCAGGCGGACGCTGATGCAGATGAACGCTTCAGAATGGGCGGCGATTACATCGGTGAATTGAACACAGGTCGCGGCGGTCTCCAGACGCACGCCTGCATGCCGGGGTGCGTCATCCAGTGCAGCAATGTCTACTACAACGCCGATGGTGAGGAAGTTGTCTCGCCGGTGGAGTACGAGACGCTCGGCCTCCTAGGCACAAACTGCGGCATCTCGGACCCTGACGATCTAGCCGCCCTCAACTACATCGCCAACGATCTTGGCATAGACACCATCGAAACCGGCGCTATGCTCGCGGTCCTAATGGAAGCGGGCCTGGCCGAGTTCGGGGACGTAGACTGGATGGCGCACGCGTTGGCCGAGATTCGCGCCGGCACGGACCGGGGCAAGCTCTGGGCGCAAGGTACGGCCCGAATCGGCGAGGCGTATGGCGTGGAGCGCGTTCCTGTGGTGAAAAGACAGGCGATCAGCGCCTACGACCCGCGCGTCGTCGAGGCGACCGGCATCACCATGATGGCGACAGCCCAAGGCGCTGACCATACCGCAGGCAATCTGCCCCGCCTGGACAGCGCCGCCATGAGCCTGGAGGAGCTTCTGGAACTGAGCCTGGCGCAACAGGTAAAGATGGCCGCCGGCGACTCGGTTGGGCTGTGTATGTTCGGCCAGACTGTGACCAACGCCAACATCGAGTTTATCGTCGGGGCAATTAACGACGCGCTGGGCACGAGTCTTGCGCTCGGCTACTTTCTCAGGATGGGTGAAGAGACGCTTAAGTTGGAGGCCGAGTTTAACCGGCTGGCCGGTTTCGGCATAGAGGACGACGAACTGCCGGCCTTTTTCTACGAGGAACCGCTGCCGCCCAGCAAACGCGTCGCACGCTTCCACGCCGCCGATGTGCATGGCATGTATGACCGGCTGCCGTGAACATCTCCGCACGCTTTTGGCCGGTCATTCCTGGCTGGCCCATGCCTCATAACTGCGCAAATGCTCGCTCGGCTGCGTTGATGGTTTGGGCGATCTCCGCCTCGCCGTGCGCCGTAGAGAGGAAGCCGGCCTCGAACTGCGACGGAGCTAGATAGACGCCCTGCTCTAGCATGGCGCGGAAATAGCGCGCAAAGCGATTCGTGTCTGCAATCTTAGCGGAGTCCCAGTCGATCACCGGTCCTTCTGCAAAGAAAAGGCCGAACATTGTGCCGAGGCGAGCCAGCGAGACGGCGATGCCCGCCTGTTTAGCCGCCTGCCCCAGTCCGGCGACGAGCATCTCCCCCGTACGCTCAAGACGCTCCCATACGCCCGGCTGGCGGATGGCGCGCAGCGTGACCGCGCCCGCGGTCATCGCCAAAGGATTGCCGGAGAGCGTACCCGCCTGGTACATCGGCCCCGCCGGCGCGACCAGTTCCATGATGTCGCGGCGTCCGCCATACGCTCCGACCGGCAGCCCCCCGCCGATGACCTTGCCTAGCGCCGTGATGTCTGGAGTTATGTCAAATAGCGCTTGCGCCCCGCCCGGATGCACGCGGAACCCGGTCATCACTTCGTCGAAGACCAGCAATGCGTCATGCGACGCCGTCAGTTCGCGCAGCCCCGCCAGGAACCCCGGAGCGGGCGGGATCATGCCCATGTTGCCCGCCACGGGCTCTACGATCACGGCGGCGATGTCCAGCGGGAACGAATAGAACAAACGTGCTACTGAATCGATATCGTTATAACGCGCCGTCAAGGTATCGGCTACAGTCGCCGGCGGTACGCCCGGCGAGTCGGGTAAGCCGAGCGTCGCCACACCGGAGCCGGCCTGGACGAGCAGCATGTCGGGATGGCCGTGGTAGTTGCCCTGAAACTTAACGATCTTTGTGCGGCCTGTGTAGGCGCGTGCCAGCCGCAGCGCGCTCATGGTCGCCTCTGTGCCGGAGTTGACAAAGCGCACCACCTCGACGCTGGGCATCATATCAGTCACCAGCCGGGCTAGCTCCACCTCTTGCGGGCAGGGCGCGCCGTAACTCGTCCCACGCGCTGCGGCTTTTTGGAGTGCAGCGACCACTTCGGGATGCGCGTGTCCCAGGATCAGCGGCCCCCATGACAGAACGTAGTCCACGTAGCGATTGCCGTCGACGTCCACCAGATAAGCGCCTTCGCCCCGTTCGATAAACAGCGGTTGGCCGCCCACAGCCTTGAAGGCGCGGACGGGCGAGTTTACCCCGCCCGGCAACAGGCGCATGGCCTCTGCGAATTGCTGCTGCGACCGGCTCGTGTTCAGCATCGATTTGCCTCCTTCGTCATCCGGTTTGTACGGGAATAGCGGCCTCTGCGCCTTCCCACTGCGACGCGCGCCCCTCGATGAGGTTCACCAGCGTTTGGATATAGAGCGGGTCTGTATTGAGCGCGGGCGGACGCACGAGGCGCATCCCTAGCTTGCGTGCTTCTGCTTGCGCCTGGATGTCGATGTCGAACAGAATCTCGACGTGGTCGGCGACGAAGCCGACGGGGATGCTGACCACGTTTTTTACGCCTCGCGCGGCCAGGTCCTGCAGGCGCTCATCCAGTTGCGGGCCAAGCCACGGTTCGGGGCTGCGACCGGCGGACTGGTAGCTCCACGACCAGCGACTCGCATCAAGCCCGGCGCGGCTTGCAACCAAGTTCGCCGTCTCGCGCAGTTGCGCGTCGTATGGGTCGCCCATCTGCATGATGCGCACGGGCAAGCTGTGTGCGCTGAAGATGACGTGGATGGACTCATGGTCGTCGGGCGCGAACTGCGCGATGCCCTCCGATACCCGGTCAGCCAACGCCTCTATATAGAGCGGTGCGTCGTGATAGCTGGCGATATGCTCGAACTCGATGCGGCCGTGCACCATGTCCAGCCCGTCCGTGATCTTGGCCTGGTACTTGGCAACGCTGAGCTTGCTATAGTGCGGTGCAAGCACGAGGCTGATGGCATGGGTGATGCCATCTTCAACCATCTGCGCCACAACCTCCTCGATCCACGGGGACCAGTGGCGCATACCCAGATAACAACGGAAGCGCTGCGGATCCAGTTTCTCTTCGACTGCAGCGATCTGTTGCCGGGTGATGCCGAGCAAGGGGGAACTGCCGCCGATCATCCGGTAGTTGTGGGTGATCTCCTCCAGCACCGCAGGCGTCGTCGGTCGCCCGCTGCGGATGTCGGAAAGATAGCCGGGGAGTTCGTCGAGCGAATTAGGTCCCCCGTAAGCCATGATGAGCACGCCCAGCGGGTAACGAATTTGCGTCATGTCGCAGCCTTTCCGGAACGGGTTGCGGTGTCGGGCTAGCTTTATCGAGTAGCGGCCTCATGGACGTAATCCACGAGGCGCGCCACGTTGTCGACGGGCGTCTGGGGCAGAATGCCGTGGCCCAGGTTGAAGATGTGTCCAGGCCGCCCACCCGCCTCGGCAAATACGCGGTCGATCTGGTGCTTGAGTTCACGCCACGGCGCCAGCAGAGCGACCGGGTCAAGATTGCCCTGGATCGGCCTATCGTAGCCGACTTGCTCCCAACACCAGCCGAGGGGCATGCGCCAGTCAACGCCGAGCACATCCCCGCCGGCCGCGGCAACGTCGGCGAGGTAAGCGCTCGTGCCGGTGCTGAAGTTGATGACCGGCGCGCCGCTGCGCTGCAAAGCGGTGAAGAGCATCCGGTTGTACGGCTGCACAAACCGCACGTAATCATCCCGGCCAAGGGCGAGGCCGGCCCACGAGTCGAAGACCTGGAGCGCCGCCGCGCCGGCCTTGACCTGCTTGAGCAGGTAGTCCGCCTGGACGGTGACTAACTTGGTCATCAGCCGCTTCCACGCCGCCGGTTCGCTGTACATCAAGGCTTTGACGCGCGCATAGTTCTTGGAGCCGCCGCCCTCTACGGCATAGCTGGCGAGGGTGAACGGCGCGCCCGCGAAGCCGATCAGCGGGATGTTGCGGCTTGCCAGTTCGGCGGATACGAGGCGAATCGCCTCCAGCGTCGGGCCAAGGTGTTCCTCGGCGGGCGGCGCAGCCAGCATGTCGATGTCGTAGTTCGTACGTAACGGGTTCTCGATGGTCGGGCCGGCGCCTTTGACGAAATCCAGCTTCAGTCCCATCCCGATCAGGGGCGGCAGGATATCTGCGAAGATGATCGCCGCGTCGAAGCCGAAGCGCTTGATCGGTTGCAGCGTCACTTCGGCGGCGAGTTCGGGCGTACGAATCACATCCAACATGCTGCGCTTGGCGCGCACCGCCTGATATTCGGCCATATAGCGGCCCGCCTGCCGCATCAGCCAAATAGGCGTGCGCTCAACCGGCAAACCGCGACACGCACGCAGAAACGGCTCGACCGGCTCCGCATCAACGGACTCGGCGGCGGAGACGCCGCGCTGTCCCTCTGTCATCGCATCCGGTCTGTTCAATTGCCGGCCCCCTGCTCCATCTGCGCCTGCCAGGCGACCCGACCGATGAAGAACGGTCCAAGCCGATCGAGATGCAGCGATGTCTGCTGCGTCTTGCGCATGCGCTGCACGATCATCGACAGCGGGTAAAGCTCCGGCCCAACCAGGCCGACAACGAAGTCGCTGTCGTTCTTGTCCATGCCGTGGCAGGCCAGGCGGATGTCGTAGCCGAGGCCCGCCTTGCCGAACGCCCGCCCGATCCCGCCATGCTCCATCAGGATCACGTTCTGCTCCTGCGCGCTCAGCCGTTCGAACGAACCGGAGCGGCGCAGCGGATACCAGACAACCCAGGGCAGTTTTGGATCGCACACGCGGCGCCGCGGCCGGCCTACCAGCGTTTCGTCCAAGTCCGGCTCATAGCCGAGCGAATAGGTGCGTCCAAACATGGTGTATTCGGGCTTGGGCGTCAGGTCGGAGAAGGGCGGTATAGTCAGGAAGCGACGCACCTCGTCAAGGAAGTAATCCGCCGACTCGCTGAACGTCAGCAGCCCTACGCCCGTCGGGTCGTTTATGTCTTCGTAGAGCACGCCGTGGATGTCGGCAGCGCCTAATGCGTCGACCAGCGTTGCGGTGTTTATACAACCGCCGAAAGCCATAAACTGCATGTACAGCCGGCGATTCGAGGTCAATACCTCGCCGCTGGGCGACCGGCCTTTCTCGGTGAGGTCTACCGATTCCAGACCGTTTTGGATGGGCCGATCCTGGATGGCAAGCGGAGTTGGTTTGGGCATGGTCTCTCTTCCTATCTGTTACTGAAATTGTCGCCAAGCCAACGCGCAGCGTCGCGCGCATGGTATGTGATGATTAAGTCGGCGCCGGCGCGTTTCATGCCGGTTAGGGTTTCCATGACGATAGCTCGCTCATCCAGCCAACCGTTGGTCGCGGCCGCCTTGATCATGGCATATTCTCCGCTCACGTTATACGCTGCGATCGGCAGTTCCGAAAAATGGCTCCGCACCGCAGCTACCACATCTAGATACGCAAGGGCCGGCTTGACGATCAGGAAATCGGCTCCCTCTGCCACGTCGAGCGCAGCTTCGCGCAACGCCTCGCGTACGTTGGCCGGGTCCATCTGGTGGGTTTTGCGGTCGCCGAAGCGAGGAGCCCCCTCCGCCGCTTCGCGAAAGGGGCCGTAGTAGGATGATGCGTACTTGACGGCATAAGACATGATGGGCACGTTCATAAAATCGCCCGCGTCCAGCGCGCTGCGGATGGCCGCGACCATGCCGTCCATCATGCCGCTCGGCGCGACGATATCCGCGCCGGCCTGAACGTGCGACAGCGCGACCTTGCCGAGTATCTCCAGCGTCTCATCGTTGAGCACATAGCCCTCGGGCAAGCTCGCGTGGTAATGCGGAGTCCCCGCGGCGTTCAGCAGCCCACAATGGCCGTGGTCGGTGTACTCGCACAGGCAAACATCGGTGATCACGAGCAGATCCGGCAGCGCTCGCTTCAGCGCGTGGACTGCCTGCTGGACAATGCCGTCATCGGTGAAGTTCTCCAGGCCGACAGAATCCTTCTGTGCTGGGATGCCGAATAGGAGCACGGCGCGCACGCCTTCCGCCATCGCCGCGCTTGCTTCGCGCACCGCTTCGTCGACTGAAAGCTGAAAGACGCCGGGCATCGAGGCAATAGGATGCCGAACAGCGCGGCCGTGAATCACGAACAGGGGCAGGATGAGGTCGTCCGCCAGCAGATGCGTTTCTCGCACTAGAGCGCGCATTGCCGGAGAACTACGCAACCGCCGCGGCCGCGTAGATGCAGGCGCGACGTCATGAGGCATGATTGCCGGTGAAGCCGTAGTCCCGGATTCCCGGCCAGCGTTGTGATTCATCTCGTCGTA
Organism: uncultured Caldilineaceae bacterium; assembly: GCA_964467575.1. Classification (GTDB taxonomy): domain Bacteria; phylum Chloroflexota; class Anaerolineae; order Caldilineales; family Caldilineaceae; genus JASGTU01. The sequence continues at coordinate 10,138 of CAYXRG010000001.1, forward strand.
CCTCGATAGCGGTCGATGAGCGTTTCGATCAGTCCCTCTTCGGTGTGTACATCCGCTGTTACGTGCGGAGTATAGCCGAGTTGCTGTACAGCCTCTGCGGTCTTGGGTCCAATGCAGACGATTGTACAGCGCTCGAGCAGGTCCGCCAAAGCTGTTTGCGCCAACGCAGCGGCGAAGCTGCGCGCGGTTGAACCGCTGGTGAAGATCACTGCGTCGACGCCTCGTTCCAGCGCTTGCACGGATTCAGCGGTTAATGCAACCGGACGAGACCGGTAGATGGCTATGTCATCCACGACAGCTCCGCGCGCAGTCAGAATTTCCGGAAGCTCGCTTCCACCGTCAACCGCACGCGGCAGCAGCACACGCTCACCCGGTTCCACGTCCACCCCGCGAGCGATGGCTTCGCCCAGGTATTGATCCGGCAGGTAATCGGCTTGAAGACCCACGGCGAGCAAGGCAGCCTCGGTCGCCGGGCCGACAGCTGCGATCCGACAGGCCGCAGCGGCGTTCGCGGACAGTCCCTCTTCTAGTAGGGCTTCGACGAAGACCCGGACCGCGTTCGCACTCGTGAACACGATCCAGCGATACTCGTCGAGACGCCGCAAGCTACGGCGCAACGGTTCCGTATCGTCGACCGGAGTGATCTCGATGGCCGGCGATGCGATCACTTGCGCGCCAAGCTCCGTAAGTCTACGGTGCAGCGTCTGCGTCTGCTGTTCGGGGCGCGTCACCACGATCCGCCTCCCTGCCAGCGGCTTATCTTGTCTTTGAGCAGAGGCAAGGACGCTCTCGGCGAGCGTCGCGGCCAAGTCTAGCGGTTCTGCGCCGGATTCCGCCATTCGTACAGGTAGAACGTTTTCGAGGGCTGCAAACACGGCCAGCGTAAACATGCCGTTCGTACTGCGCTGCGCCAGCGCGGCGACAGGCGCTGCGCAACCGCCGCCCAACAAGTCGAGAAAACGCCGCTCAGCAGCAGTCGCCAGGCGCGTGTCCGCGTCGTCGATCTCGGCGAGGAGCGAAAGCAGCGGCTCATTGCCGGCGCGGCACTGCACGGCCAGCGCGCCCTGCCCCGGTGCGGGAAGCAGTACATCGGCAGGCAGCCATTCTGTGACCAGGTTCTCCAGTTCTAAGCGCTGAACGCCGGCTGCGGCGAGAATGACCGCGTCGTACTCGCCCTCCAGAGCCTTGCGCGCTCGCGTCTCGACATTGCCGCGCACAGAGCGGATATCCAGATCGAGGCGCATGGCTTCGATCTGTGCGCGGCGGCGCGGGCTGCTCGTGCCCACCACCGCGCCTGCCGGCAGCGTCGCCAGCGTCCAGCCATGCTTCGCGATCACACAGTCGCGCACATCCCCGCGCCGGATGATCGCGCCTAAGGTCAATCCGGGCGGCTGTTCCACCGGCAGATCCTTGAGGGAATGCACGGCCAGGTCGATGTTTCCGTTGAGCAGCGCCTGCTCCAACTCGGCCGTAAACAAGCCCTTTCCGCCGATCTCCGGTAGCGGTCGATCTAAGATCTTGTCACCGTGGGTAACGAAGGGCTGCAAGGCGATGCGCAGGCCGGGCCGCACCGCGACGAGCAGGTCCGTAACATGTTGCGACTGCCACAGCGCCAGCCGAGATGTGCGCGTGCCGATGGTTACCGCTTCAATCACGATGGTCCGTCCTCGGCCTAGAACTGGGAAGCGGAGTTGTCGAGGCCGAACAACTCGCGGGCCGCCGCCACTGACTCGGCGGCGGCCTGTTCGCGAGCCATGCGCTTAATGCGCACAGTCGGTTGATGCAGGAGTTTGTTGACGAGGGCGCGCGTGAGATGATGCAGATGTGTGCGCGTTTCGGGGTCAACATCGCCCAAGAAACGCAGGGTGCGTTGCAGCTCTTGTTCGCGAATGGCCTCAGCCCTCTGGCGCAGTTCGACCACTAGGGGCCTGACAGCCAGCTCGCGCAGGTATGAGTGAAAGTGCGCTAGTTCTTCGTCGACGATGCGTTCTGCATCTCGCGCAGCGGATTGGCGATGCGCACGCGCTGCGGCCATGCGACGCTGGATATCGTCCAGGTCGATTACGGTCACGCCGGGCAGAGGCGCTCCGCCCATGTCCACATCGCGCGGCAGCGCCAGGTCGATGACCAACAACGGATCAGTAGACGGCTCCCCTGTCGCCTGTATGCGGCTCTGCACCGCTTGGGCGAGCATCTCGCGCCGGATGATGGGGTGCGGCGCGCCGGTCGCGGTGATGACAAGATCTACGTCGTCAAGCGCCGCGGGCAATTCCTTCAACGGATACGCCTTCCAGCCCGGCGCCGCCGCAGCCTTGGCGCGTGCATACGTTCGATTCACCACCGACACCCGGTGCACACCGCGCGCTTTCAACAGCTTGAGGCTAATGGCCCCAATCTCGCCAAGGCCGACGACTGTTACCTTGCGATCCCGCAGTTCACCAAGTTCAGTCGCTGCCAGCTCCAACGCTACCGAACCGACACTGGCGGGGTTGCGACCGAGCGCAGTCTCGGAGCGCACGCGCTTGCCCGCGCGAATTGCAGCCCGGAACAGTCCGCCCAATACCGGGCCGATTGAACCGCGCGCCGTAGCCTGCTGATAGGCTGTGGCGACCTGGCCTAGAATCTGGCTCTCACCGATAACCATCGAGTCAAGTCCCGCTGACACGGACAGTAAATGCTTCGCCGCATCAGTTTCGGCAGGCTGGTAGAGAATATCCGCCATGTCGCTCTCGGCGAGGCTTGTTACTTCTGCTATACGGCGCCGCAGACGATGAGGCGTATCGGCGGGCGCTTCGTCAATAGCAAGGTATAGCTCGATGCGGTTACACGTCGACAACAACGCCCACTCAGTCACCTCTGGGCATGTCTGCAAGCATCGAGCAACCCAGACGTCGCTCGCGGCCGCAATACACTCGCGCTGTTGCATCGACGAGGTCCGATAGCTCAACCCGATGCAGAAAAGGCCGTCATGTACCGTGTGGGTGTCCGTCTTTCCGTATCGCATCCGCATCCTGGCCCGTGTTGAAGCGTGAACTGACAAAAATCTGATTAAATCTAAGGAACGTCGGCAAGTTTACCGAATCTAACTCTTTGCGTCAAGTGACGTTAACGCCGGGGTGCAGGTTGCGAACTGCCCATTCGCGGAGGAGCGTTTGGTTCGATAAGTCTGTGTCTGGTAGACTTACGCGGCTGTCGAAGCCGGGCCGCGGCAGGCGCCGGTTTTCTGCCCGACCGAGCGCCGGCCCTCGCCTGGATACCTATATGCCGAACTAGAATTGCGGACCGACGATGACCGAGCCGAACAAGTTAAGAGACGCCCCTCCCCTTCTCGCCTCCGATCTCGAGGGCATCCTGCTGCCCGAAATCTGGATCGCGGTGGCGGATGCGACCGGCATTCCGGAACTGCGCCTGACGACGCGCGACGTGGCCGACTACGACGAGTTGATGCAGATGCGTCTGGACATTCTGCGCAAGCACGGGCTGCGTCTACAGGACATTCAGGAGGTAATCGCCGGTCTGGACCCGCTGCCGGGCGCAGGTGAGCTATTGGACGAAGTGCGCCGTATCGTCCCTCTGATCATCATCACTGACAGCTACTACGAGTTCGTGAACCCAGTGCTCCCAAAACTGGGCCTCACAACAGTGTTCGCCCATGCGCTGGAGGTCGATGCCGCTGGGACTATCGTCGGGTACCGGCTGCGCGTGCCGCATGCCAAACGCCGCGCCCTGGCCGCTTTTCACGATCTGGGCTTCCGCACCCTGGCTGTTGGGGATTCCTATAACGATATTGCCATGTTGCTGGAGGCCGCGCAACGCCTGCTTTTTCGCCCGCCAGCCAATGTGTGCGCCGACTACCCCGACATCCCAGTGGTGCACACATACGACGACCTTCTGCGGCATGTGCGCGCATTTGTGTATGCCAACCACGCCCCAAGCGGCTGAATTGCGCTCGCCGCAGCAACTCTCCGGCGCAATGCATGGCATCCTTACAGATGCGCGGCGCAGAATCCGGTTGAATAGAGTGGTCGCGGCGGATTAGCGGTCGGATGGAACAAGAGATGGCTGTACAGTCGGATGTCAAGCACAAACGAACGGATGCACTCTGGGAAAACGCAGTAAGCCCGGCGGGCTACATTCTTGCCGTCTCGTACCCGCTGCTGGCGCTGTCCACCGGCGTGCGAGCGATCTATCAGTTGTTCATCCGCCAAGACATTGTCGACTACTTGCCGGTCGCATTGAGCGCACTGGCTGCGCTGTGCTACTTAACCGCCACGCTTGGCTTCGCCTATCGCAGACCGTGGACTTGGCGGCTGTCTGTCGGCGTGCTGGCGTTTGAGACATTGATGACGCTGGCGGTAGGCGTGTGGAGTATCGCGGACCCGGCTGCCGTCGGCAGTACGGTATGGCGTCATTTCGGCGAGGATTACGGGTACTTCCCGCTGGTCCAGCCGATCATAGGGCTGGTTTGGCTTCTGTGGCCAATGACCGTCCGCGCCTATGGGGTGCGTCACGCGCCGATAACATAAACCATCGATACAAGTACGGAAAGCGCCCTCACGGGCAGGCGCGCGACGCCTTCCCTGTTTATATGATGAATGAGCGCACGATCGCCCCATTGACGCCAGACCTGCAACCGCGCGTATCGTCAGGTCGAATCGCTCTGCATATCGTTGCCGGCGCCATCGCCTTGCTCATGCTGCTGCCGTTGGCATACCTGGGCGTACGGGCGGGTTCGGCAGGCGCCGCACAGGTCTTCGACATGTTGGCGAGCGAGCGAACAGGGCGCGTCGTCTTGAACAGCCTCACGCTGGTGTTTTTGGTGACGGTCGCTTCTTGGTGTATCGGCGTCCCCTTTGCCTGGCTGACTGTCCGAACCGATCTGCCGATGCGCAAGCTGTGGACGGTTCTGGGCGCGTTACCGCTGGTCATTCCAAGCTACGTCGGCGCCTATTCGCTCGTGGCCATGATGGGCCCAAGGGGCTTCGTGCAGAGCTGGCTGGAACCGCTCGGCGTTGAGAGGCTCCCCTCCATCTACGGGTTGCCTGGCGCCGTGTGGGCGTTAACTCTTTTTACCTACCCATATCTGTTCCTTAGCGCCAGGGCCGGCCTGCAAAACCTCGATCCCGCCCTGGACGAAGCGGCGCGCAGCCTGGGATATGGGCCTTGGCAGACTTTTCGCCGCGTAACGTTGCCCGGCTTACGTCCCTCCCTCGCCGCCGGCTCATTGCTAGTGGCGCTTTACGTGTTGAGCGATTTTGGGGCCGTGTCCATCCTGCGCTTCAACAGCTTTACACGCGCCATATATCTCCAATACCTAAGCAGCTTTGACCGAACGTTGGCGTCTGTATTAGCCCTCGTATTGGTCGTGTTGACGATTCTACTTCTGATCAGCGCTCAGCGGGTCCAGGGCGCCATGCGCGAATATCAGCGGGCCGGCGTCGGCGCGGCCCGGCGGCGACAGCTTGTGCGTCTAGGCGCATGGCGCTGGCCCGCTCTACTCTTCTGTCTGGGGGTGGTCATCGCCTGCCTCGTACTGCCTGCCAGCGTCGTCGTTTACTGGCTTGTGCGCGGCCTGGCGGCTGGCGAGTCGTTACTCCCCGTCTGGACGGCCACGGCCAACAGTCTCCGGGCAGCGAGCGGTGCGGCGGCTGTTGCCGTGGTGTTGGCGCTGCCAGTGGCGTATCTGGCCGTGCGTTTTCCCAGCCGCTACAGCACATGGGTATACCGTTCGGCGTATCTGGGCAATGGCCTGCCGGGCATTGTGATAGCGCTCAGCCTCGTCTTTTTCGGCGCCAACTACGCCCCCTTCATCTATCAGACGCTAGCGATGCTGCTCTTTGCGTATGTCGTGCGTTTCTTGCCCGAAGCCGTTGGGACAATCCGTTCCGGCCTGCTCCAGATCAGCCCGCGCCTAGAAGAAGCGGCGCGCAGCCTGGGATTGAACCGGCGGCAAACGGTGTGGCGTGTGATTCTGCCGCTGCTGCGGCCCGGCATCTGGGCAGGCGTCGCCCTCGTGTTCCTCAGCGCCATGAAAGAACTTCCAGCTACATTGTTGCTGGGGCCGACCGGTTTCACGACTTTGGCCACCCAGATCTGGTCGGCGACGGGCGAGGCGTTCTTCACGCGAGCCGCGGCTCCGGCCCTAATTCTGCTGGCTGTGTCCGCTTTGAGCATGGTCTTCATCTTGCGACAAGAGGAGATCACCGGCCAATGATGCAGAGCGACGCGCAGTTACGCCATCCTACGAGCGAATATGAGATGGGGGTCCGCGTGTGCGCGGCCGTGAAGCGATATGGCCGCGTTGGCGCCGCCAATGGCATCACCTTCGAACTGGCGCGCGGAGAACTGATGGCGCTGCTCGGCCCAAGCGGGTGCGGCAAGACAACCACGCTGCGCTTAATCGCCGGCTTCGAGCGGCTCGACGCAGGCGAGATCGAGATAGGCGGCAAGCCGGCGGCGAGCGCTGGTCTGCATGTGCCGCCAGAGCGGCGGCGCATCGGCATGGTCTTTCAAGAGTACGCGCTCTTTCCGCATCTCAACGTGATCGACAATGTGCGCTTTGGACTGCACAGTTATACGGGAGACAGAGACCGTCGCGTGGAGAAGGTATTGGAGATGGTAGGGTTGGACGGAATGGAACGCCGCCACCCGCACGAATTGAGCGGCGGGCAGCAACAACGCGTCGCCCTCGCGCGCGCCCTGGCCCCAGAGCCTGCCGTCGTTCTGCTCGACGAGCCGTTCAGCAACCTCGACGCCGGCCTGCGCGTCCGCGTACGCGCCGAAGTCAGATCGATTCTGCGCCAAGCCGGCGCCACCGCCATCTTCGTGACCCATGACCAGGAGGAAGCGCTCAGCCTCGTCGATCGTGTGGCTGTCCTCATCGACGGCGTAGTGCGCCAGGTGGCCGCGCCGCAGCAACTCTATCGCCAGCCTGCAGACCGGGATGTCGCCGCGTTTGTGGGCGACGCTAATTTCCTGCCCGGAACCGCGGGCGGGCGCACTGTAGAATGCGAAGTAGGTTCGCTGGAACTGGTGAGCGAACGAAAGGGTGAGGTGGAGATATTGCTTAGGCCGGAAAACATATCCGTTATGCCGGCAGGGGCCGACGCAGGCGCGCGCGTGCGCGCCGTTCTCTTCTTCGGCCATGACCAGTTGGTATCTATCCAACTGCCGTCGGGCCGCATCGTTGACGCACGGCTAGGCCCGATGTATCATTTTGCGATTGGACAGCCTGTCCAGATCAAGGCGTCGGGGCCCGTCATGGCCTATGCGCGGCATGTCTGAGGCGTTGCACCGAGAGACGCTGTCCGAGCGTCCTGAACCGTCGCCTTACAGAAGGAGGAACTTATGCGTGTCGCGGTTGGCAACGATCATATCGGACTGTCGCTGAAACCCGCCGTAATGGCGGAGTTGGAAAGACTTGGCGTCGAAGTCATTAACGCCGGCGTTGACTCGCCGGATCGAGTCGACTACCCGGACTACGCCGCAAAGGTCGGCCGGCTCGTGCAGTCCGGCAGGGCGGACCGTGGCATCCTCATCTGCGGCAGCGGCGTGGGCATGTGCATTGCCGTCAATAAATTGCACGGCATTCGCGCCAGTGTGGCGCACGATGTCTACAGCGCCCACCAGGGTGTTGAGCATGACGATATGAACGTTCTGTGTCTCGGCAGCCAGATCGCCGGAGCCGCCGTTGCTGCGGAACTGGTCAACGCATTTGTATCGGCGGAATTTAACCAGGTGGAGCGTTTCGCACTGCGTATTCGTAAAATTGCGGAGCTGGAGCAGAGCGGCGCCCCGCTAGAAAGAGCGGACCATGAAGCGAATTGAAGAACCGATCCTGCTGATCGTGTTCGGCGCCTCGGGCGACCTCGCCAAGCGCAAGCTGATCCCTGCGCTCTATCACCTCGCCTACCAGAACCTGCTGCCGCGCGACTTCACGGTGCTTGGTTTCGCCCGCAGCAAGCATACGGATGAGGACTTCCGCGAATCCGCAAAAGAAGGCGTGCGCGAGTTCTCGACCGTCAGTTTCGACGAGCGCTTGTGGGATTCGTTTGCGCGCGGGCTATTTTATGAGAGCGGCGGCTATGACGACGCCGAAAGCTTCCAACGACTCGCCAAGCGCGTTGGCGAACTGGACGCAGAGCGGAACATCGGCGGCAACCACCTTTTTTATTTGGCGACGCCCCCCTCCGTATTCAAGCCGATCACGACCCATATCCATGATTCGGGCTTATGCTCCAGCGGTTGCGATGGCCGTATCATCATCGAAAAGCCCTTCGGCCATGACCTTGCCAGCGCCAGGGACCTCAACGAGCACTTGCTCCAACTCTTCTCCGAGGACCAGATCTACCGGATCGACCATTATCTGGGAAAAGAGACCGTCCAAAATATTATGGTTTTTCGATTCGGCAACGGCATTTTCGAGCCGATTTGGAATCGCAACTATATCGACCAGGTTCAGATCACGGTTTCCGAAACGCTGGGCATTGGCGATCGCGGCGGTTACTACGACAAATCCGGCGCCATCCGCGATATGTTGCAGAACCACATGATGCAGCTTATGGCTTTGACCGCAATGGAGCCGCCTGTCGCTTTCGACCCGGAGGCGGTTCGCAGCCAAAAAGTCAACGTGTTGCGCTCAATCCGCCCTATCGAGCCGGAAAGCGTTGCCGACTGGGTGGTGCGCGCCCAATATGGCCGCGGCGTCAGCGCCGGCAAGGAAATCCCCGACTATACCGAGGAAAAAGGGGTTCCGGACAGCTCCGTGACCGATACTTACGTGGCATGGAAGCTAGAGATCGACAACTGGCGCTGGCAGGGCGTACCCTTCTACTTGCGAACGGGCAAGGCGCTGGCAGCCAAGACAACCGAGATCAACATTGTCTTCCGCAAGCCCCCGCTCCTTCTGTTCGAGACGCTGAATAGCGAAGAGATTCCCCCCAGCAATGTGCTGACATTGCGCATCCAGCCGGACGAGGAGATCCGGCTGTCGTTTGATGCCAAACGCCCCGGCCCCTCCGTCAATATCGAGCGGGTGGCGATGGATTTCACCTATCGCGAGTATTTCGGCAGCCAGCCGTCAGCGGATGCCTACGAACGGCTGTTGCTTGACGCCATATTGGGCGATACGACGCTCTTCATCCGGCGCGATGAGGTTGAACTTGCATGGGAGCGTGTCACCCGCGTGCTGGCAGGATGGCAGCTGGAGCAGGAACGGGCGGAAGCAAAGAAAGGCGGCAAACTCCGCCTTCCGAGATACGCAGCCGGCACATGGGGGCCAAAGGAGGCGGACGATCTGCTGACGCGCGACGGACGATACTGGCGCAACCCGGTGACCATGACGCAGGTGCGCTGAGAGCAAGTGCGGACGCGCGCCGCCGGCATCACTATGAATTTGAATTAAATAGCAAGATTGAGAGGCGATAAGCCGAAATGAAGACGATTGCCACGTTGTCCATTCTGCCCAGGCTGCCCGATGAGTTGGCGCGGCTGGAGGAACTGGCTTACAACTTATGGTGGAGTTGGCGCCCCGAGGCGCAGGAGCTCTACGCGCGGATTAACCCCGAATTGTGGGAGACCGTTAACCATAACCCAGTCAAATTGCTTCACCGCGCCGCGCAGGCTGACATCGATCGCACCGCCGGCGATCCCGATTATCTGGCGGCCTACACACGCGTGATGGCCGCGTTTGACGCATACATGAGTCCGGATGCGGATACCTGGTTCAAGCGCAACTATCCGGAGCGTGCGGGGTACCGCATCGCCTACTTCAGCGCCGAGTTCGGACTGCACGAGGCGCTGCCCATCTACAGCGGCGGCCTGGGCGTACTGAGCGGAGACCATTGTAAGGCCGCCAGCGATCTGGGCGTACCGCTGATCGGAGTCGGCTTCCTCTACCCGCAGGGGTACTTTACCCAACGCATCGACGCCGCCGGCCAACAGATCGCGGAATACGAGCGGATTGACTTTGACGAAGCGCCCGTCAAGCCCGCACTGGATGCGCAGGGCAGCGAAGTGCTGATCAGCGTAGACCTGCCGGGCCGTGTCGTCTATGCCAGGGTGTGGCGCGTCCAGGTAGGGCGCGTCCCCATCTACCTGATGGATACTGACGTAGACCGCAACGCGCCGCAAGACCGGGAACTCAGCGCACGGCTCTATGGCGGCGATCGCGAGATGCGCATTAGCCAAGAAATCGTTCTGGGCATCGGCGGCGTGCGCGCGGTTCGCGCCCTCGGCTATTCACCGGATGCCTGGCATATGAACGAAGGTCACAGCGCCTTTCTCGGACTAGAGCGCGTCCGGGACTTGGTGCAGCAGCATGGCTTATCCTTCGATGAGGCGGTCGAGACAGTCCGGGCGAACACGCTCTTCACCACACATACGCCCGTGCCCGCAGGCAATGACGCCTTCGCCTTCGAGTTAATTGACAAGTTCTTCTGGCAATACTGGGGTCAGTTGGGCGTTGACCGGGAGCAGTTCATTGCCTTCGCCCGTCAAGAGTTGGACTGGGGGCCGCAGTATAGTATGACGGTTTTAGCCCTGCGGCTGAGCGGATTTCACAACGGCGTCAGCAAACTGCACGGGCGCGTTAGCCGCGATATGTGGAAATTCCTGTGGCCGGATACGCCCGCCGATGAAGTCCCCATTGGTCATGTCACCAATGGCGTACACACCGCCACCTGGCTTGCGCCGGAGTTATCGGATCTCTACGCGCAGCATCTGCCGGAAGATTGGCAGGAAAACGCGCATGATGAAACCGTGTGGGGAGGCATCAAGAACATCCCCAGCCATAAGCTGTGGCAGGCGCATCAGGTGCGCAAGCAGGCGTTGATCGACCTTATCCGTCGCCGCGTACGCCGGCAGTACCTGCGACATGGCGAAGGTGCGCAGATTCTGGATTCAGCCGCCAGCATCCTAGATCCCAACGCGCTGACCATCGGCTTTGCCCGTCGCTTTGCCACCTACAAGCGGGCCAATCTCATCTTCCGCGACATGGCGCGTATTCGTCGCCTGCTCGATGACGCAGAACGGCCCGTCCAGATCATCTTCGCCGGAAAAGCCCACCCGGCCGACGAACCGGGCAAAGCCCTCATCCGCGAGATCTATGGGCTTAGCCAACAGCCGGAGTTCGCCGGCAAGATCGTGTTTGTTGAAGACTACGACATGAACCTCGCGCGCGCCCTTGTGTCCGGTGTCGATCTGTGGATGAACACGCCGCGACGCCCGCGCGAAGCCAGCGGAACCAGCGGCCAAAAAGCAGCTCTTTGCGGCGTCCCTAACTTCAGCATCCTCGACGGTTGGTGGGTGGAAGGCTACGACGGCGGCAACGGCTGGGTCATCGGTGAGGACCGCGAGTACAAAGACGCGCAGACCCAAGACGATGCCGACGCTTTAAGTATCTATCGGGCGCTTGAAGAACAGATCGTTCCCCTCTTTTATGATCGGAATGAACACGGCGTGCCCACGGGCTGGGTCGAAGTAATGAAGAGGTCGATTGCAAGTTGTGCGCCGATTTACGGCACGCAGCGTATGGTCATCGACTACTGCGAGCAGTATTACATGCCCGCTGCGACGAGCGGCGCGGCTTTCAACGCAGACGACCATTCATCGGCCCGGAAGCTCGTCGCCTGGAAGCGACGCGTCGGCCAACACTGGCAAGAAGTCCGGCTGGAGGCGAGCCCGATAGACGGCGAGACGCTTCATGTCGGTGAGCCGGTTAACCTCGAGGCAAAGCTCTGGCTGCCTCCGGCCCTCCGACCGGAAGACGTGCAGGTGGAGGCCGTGTATGGCGAGCCGCAAGGCGACAATGGCATCGGCAACCCCGTCGCCGTGCCGCTGGAAGGGATCGACCACAAAGACGCAACCCATATCTACCGCGGGGCGATTGCACTCCGGACCAGCGGGAAACTGGCATTGGGCTTGCGCGTCCGGCCAATCCACCCGCTATTGACAAGCCCGCTCGACTTCGATCACATGACCTGGGCGCAGCGCCCGGCATAGCTTCGCAGCAAGTAAGAGGGTCGCCGGCTCAATCTCAATACCAGCGGCCCTCTCCATCAGTCTCCTCGACAAAAACCCGCGCGCCGACCGGCGAACTCAGCAGGAACCCGCGCTCGAATTGCTGGATGAAGCCGCTGTAGCCTTGCTCCTCATCTAGCGCCCACCCAAGCCGCTCGCGCACCTCCGCCTCTGTGCGCCACAGCTTTCCGAAGCCGCGCATCGGCTGTTGAAGCCCGCCGGGCGCACTTAAAGCTGCATCGAATTCCGGCTCGCCTTCCTCGAAGGTGTCGGGATAGACCTTCCAAGCGCCATCGTCGAAAAGCACGAGGATCGAGCGGTTGTCCCCGCGCCAGATCAGCGTTCCACGCTCAAACGACAGGTACGCCGCTGGTATGCTGGCGGCTGTTTCTTGCAGGGCGTATCCCAGGTCGCTTTGAGTCTGATCGCTGGCCTCCCACAGAGACGCCAGCGGGCCGGCGGGCCGGTAGGCGCCGTCGGGCGGCTCAGCCGGCAGTGGCGGTGGTATCGGCGTCGCGATGCCGCCTTCTGCTTCCGGCGATGTCGTCGCGGTTGGCGTGGGCAGTTCTATAGGCATGCCCGTCGCAGGCCCGTTCTCAGTCGCGTTCGTAGGCGTGAGCGCCCAGAACTCACCTGCGAAACTGCCTACGAACAACTTGTGACTCCCGTCGGTCAGCACCGGCGAGACGGTCAACGCCGACAACGCATTCTCGTAAGTCCGATTCTCCAGCCGCGGGTCCTCCCAACGCTCCCACGACGCGCCGCGATCGGTTGTGCGCCACAAGCCGGACTCGCCCAGGACATAGATTGTGCCGTCGGCTGAGTAGGATGGAGACGGCGCGACCGCACGGTAGAGCAGATTTTCCGGCTGACCGAGATCCAACGGCGCCCAGGCCGGATCGCCCTCAGATCTTGCCTCGACCGTCTCTCCATAGCCGGCGATCCGTACAGGCAATTCAGGCTCCGTCGATAATACGTTTGCCGACTGCCCGGCGAGTTCGCTCTCGCTTACGGCAGTCACAACCAACGTCCACGAGAGGCCGCGATCCGCCGACTCCCACAGACTGACGCCCGCTTCCCAGGGCGAGATGCGCTGATAGCGCGCAAATGCCTGTAGTCGCCCATCGATCGCGAAATCCGGAGAGACTTGCAGGTCGTACACGCGCAGATGGGACAACCCTCGCCAGAGCGGTTCCCATGTGTCGCCTGCATCCACCGAACGGAGGACGCCCTCCCCTTGGTAGTCGCCCACATAGCCGCCGGCGAAGACCGTGCGATCCTCGGCGAAATTGGGCGATAGCCTGATTGTCAGCGAGAGGTTGTCATGCAGCGGCAGGCCGCCCTGAATGCGTGTCCATGTGCGCCCATCGTCCTCTGTGCGGTACACGCGCCCGCCGTCCAGGAGGACAAAGAGCGTCGGGTCGTCAGGGTAACCCGGCGAAACGAGAATGTCCTCCACCGGAGCCGCGGGCAGTGCGTCCGGTTCTGTCGGCGGCGGCGAGAGCGGCGTTCCGCCCCTCTCGTCGATCACCAACAGATCGCCCTCTGCACGACCGTAAATACGGCCGGCCTGTTCGTCCACGGATAGCGGGCAGAACTCTGGAATGCGGCCCGCCGGCGTTAACGAGGCAAGGTCGAGCACATAGCCCTGCGTCACATAGACTTGGCCTGTACGCGGGTTGATATAGGGGGCGAAAAGTCCGTCCTTCCAGGCAATTTCTTCACCATCCATGCCATACACAGCCAAGTTGCGGTAAACCATATAGCGAATGAAGTACGGCTGATGGTAGAGCCGTCCTTCGAGCGGCGGCAGCAGAAACGGTTGGCTGCCGCACGCGAATTGCAGCGGCAGCCGGCGGTCGAACTCCTCGAGCGGTTGGAGCGTCGTCGCGTCAAAATAGAGCGGATCCGGGTAGATGCCTGCCCCGGCTCCGGTGGAAATCTTGCTTCGCTTAACAACCAGCAGCCCCTCCGGGCCGAAGATGTGCGCGGCTTCGGCCATCTCGCAGCCGTTGCACCAGGCGAAGGGCTGCTCCTGTAGATAGGGAAGCAAGTCCATGAGCACATCGCCGCTTTCCGGATCGACCGCATAGACGCTATAGGCCGTGACCAGCAGTTCGTCGCGCAGCGGATTGTACACAGGAATCCCAGGCTGGTCGATCCGCCCAATCGCTTCGAGTGTGTTCAAGTCGTAGACATCGATGCCCGGCAAATCGCTCTCTTCTACATGAGACCTGATTGGCGACCCCGTAAAGATGCGTCCGCCCGCCGGATCGAGGGACAAGAACCGGCCTCCTTCGAGCCTTCCTATCTCCGACAGAGAATCCATGTCGATGACGCGGATAACCGGCGTATCGTCTTCAGGAACATAACTCGCTCCTGGCGCAGCGTAGATGCGCCGGTTATCCGCGTCGAGCGTCAGATCGCCGCCGAAAGCAAAGCGCGCCTGTTCCCCAAACTCAGACGCGTCGAGAACAATCAACTGGTCATCTGATGTCGTGACAAAAAGGCGATTCGACTGGCCGTCATATTGGAGGTCGCGGAGGAACGCGGGCGGCTCAGCCAAACGCGCCCGCGTCACGATGCGGGGCAGGTCGGCAGTCTCCTCGGCAGTCTCCGGCGCGAATGGTACCGCTTCAAGCTCCGTATTCACAACGGGCG
>CAYXRG010000001.1:24916-137418 GCA_964467575.1 uncultured Caldilineaceae bacterium
TCGGCAGTCTCCGGCGCGAATGGTACCGCTTCAAGCTCCGTATTCACAACGGGCGGAGGCTCTGCCGCATCCGTATTGACCGTCTCGGCAGACGTAGGATGCGGCAGAGCCGGTTCAGTCGCTGCGTCCGGCGTAATGACTGGATAGGCGGTCTCCTCAGCAGCAGGCTCGGCAACCGAAGCGGCGGCCGGCAGGGTTGCCGTCTCGACAGCATCTGCGACCGGTTCGGCCTCTGTTCTATCGCCGCGGCAACCCGCCAAATGGGCTGCCACCGCTAAGGACGTGATGAGCAGTATCATGCTTCGTCCGAACAATCTGTTCATAGTTCACCTGGCTTCCCCACGCGTGGTTGATTGCTGCGCCTTTACAGCCCGCATCCAATGGTATCATGTACGCACATGGGCTTCAATAGATGGTAACGATTCTCTGCTCCTGACAGTTTCATCTACCCTAGAGCGCAACCGGAATAGCCGATGATCCCGCAAGCGGTTTTGTCAGGCGTCACGATACTAGACCTCTCACGCGTCTTGGCCGGCCCGTTCGCCGCCATGTTGCTCGGTGATTTCGGTGCGCGCGTGATTAAGATCGAGAGGCCAGGATTAGGAGACGATACCCGTCAGTGGGGGCCGCCTTTCACCAAGAGCGGCATCAGCGCTTATTACCTCTGTGCAAATCGAAACAAAGAAAGTGTCACGCTCAATCTGAAGCGTCCGGAAGGACGTGCGATCTTGCGCGAGCTAGCCCTTCGCTCGCACGTTTTGCTGGAGAACTTTCACGCCGGAGCAATGGACAGGTGGGGTCTTGGCTATGATGCGCTCCGCCGGCTGCATCCGGCGCTCGTCTATTGCGCCATCACCGGCTATGGACAAACGGGTCCCTACCGCGATCGCCCCGGGTATGACAATGTGATCGAAGCAATGGGCGGCCTCATGAGCATCACCGGCCCGCCGGGAGACTCCGGCGCGCCATACAAAGCGGGCGTCGCCGTTGCCGACATCGCTGCGGGCATGTACGCCGCCCTTTCCATTTTGGCGGCGCTACGGCACTCAGAGCGCACCGGCACGGGGCAGTACATCGATATTTCGCTTATGGATGCGCAGATAAGCTGGCTGGCGAACGCCGCCAGCGCTTACCTGGTTTCAGGCGAACCGCCCCGGCGCTACGGCAACGACCACGCTTCGATCGTGCCGTATCAAGCCGTAGCAACCCAGGATGGCTGGCTGATGTTGGCCGTGGGTAATGACCGGCAGTTCGCCGTCCTGTGCCAAGTCCTCGGTCGCCCGGAATGGTCTAGTGACGAACGCTTCGCGACGAATAGCGCGCGCGTCGGGCATCGCGCCGAGTTGAACCGCCTGCTGGAGACTGAGTTCGCTCGCCGCACCTCGCAGGAGTGGACCGAAGCGCTGCTCCCTGCCGGCGTTCCCTGCGGACCGGTGAACGACATCCCGGACGCTTTGAGCGATCCCCAGGTCGCGGCGCGCGGCATGGTGCAGTCGATCGCTCACTCTGTCATGGGAGACGTGCCGCAGATTGGGCCGGCGCCAAAACTCAGTCTTACCCCTCCGGCCATCCGCTCCGCCCCGCCGCTGCTCGGCGAACATACGGAGAAGGTCTTGACGGAGCTCTTAGGCTATGATTCGGACCGCATCCGGCGCCTTTCTCAAGACGGCGTGATCTGATTACTCGTTACGCCTCTTGCCAGGATTACCGTTAATGATTGCTGTCCATGCAAGGCAATGAAGGAGACCCAAATGGATTTCAGTCTGACTGACGAGCAACGCATGATCCGGGATTCAGTGCGCAAGTTCGCGCGCGAGCACATCTTGCCCTACAGTAAGGAGTGGGAAGAGCAGGAGAACATCCCCCACCGGCTCTTCGCTTCGCTAGGAAGGCTCGGCTATCTCGGCGTGCCTGTGCCGGAGGAATATGGCGGCGCTGGACTCGACTTCATCACGGAGGCGCTGGTCTTTGAGGAAATAGGCTACGCCGATTCCAGCGTGCGGACAACGCTTTCCGTGCAGATGTCGCTGGTAGAGTTGACTATTCTGCAATGGGGCAGCGAAGAGCAGAAAAGGCGCTATCTGCCCGCGCTCTGCAGCGGTGACATTCTCGGCTGCTTCGGACTGACCGAACCCAATGCAGGGTCTGATGCCGGTAACATCTCTACCCTTGCCAAGCGCGACGGCGATGGCTGGCTCCTGTCCGGCCAGAAAGTCTGGATCAGCAACGGCACGCGCGCCGACGTAGCCATCCTCTTCGCCCAGACCGAACCCAACGCAAAGCACAAGGGCATTGCCGCCCTTCTCGTCGATACTGACGCGCCCGGCTACACGACGCGTAAAATGACGGGCAAACTTGGCCTCAAAGCCAGCGATACAGGCGAAATCTTTCTAGACAACGTGCGTGTGCCCGACAGCGCCCTCTTGGGCGAGCCGGGTCAGGGTTTTACGATCGCCATGCAGGCGCTCGACAACGGCCGTTATGGCGTGGCGAGCGGATGCGTCGGCGCGGCACAACATGCCTTGGATGCCAGCGTGCGCTACGCCCAGCAGCGCATTGCGTTCGGCAAACCCATAGCCTCCTTCCAACTCGTCCAGGAGATGTTGGCGCGTATGCAGATCAATGTTGAGGCGGCGCGATTGCTCGTATATCAGGCTGGATGGGTCAAGAATCAGCGTCAATCGAGCACGATACCTGTTTCGATTGCTAAATATTACGCCGCCGAGATCGCCAAACAGAATGCAGACATGGCGATACAGATCCACGGCGGCTATGGTTATTCCGACGAGTATATACCGGAGCGGCTATGGCGCGATTGTCGCGTCGCCAGCCTGTACGAAGGCACGAGCGAGATTCAGAAGTTGATCATCGGGCGCAGTCTAACCGGCATCTCGGCCTTTTCATAGCGGTATTGCCGAAGCGCAGTTGCGGCCCTTGCTGCCCTCAGACGGCGGCAGTTCGTTTGGCTTGCAGCCAGACACGCGGCAGCCGCAACAGCTTGCCCATCGTAGACACATGGGCGCGACGCCTAAATACGTCGTAATCGTTCGCCTCCACCGCATCGAGGATAGCACGGTAGAGGTTGGCTGCAGCGGCGATGGCGAACCGTCCGTCGGCCGCCAGCAAAGCGATGCCAGGCATGGCTTCGGCGTAGAGCTGGCGGTTGCGTTCGATCTGATGGCGCATAAACCGGCGCCAGTTCGACGTGACCTGTCCCGCGGCGATGTCATCTGCGGACAGCCCGTAACGGCGCAGATCGGAAGCGGGCAGATAAACGCGCCCCCGTCGCCAGTCTTCGCCTACGTCGCGCAGGATATTGGTCATCTGCAGAGCCACCCCTAGCTTAACGGCGTAGCGAATCGCTTCGGGAGACGAAAAGCCGATGATATGCATGCTCATCAAGCCGACCGTAGAGGCCACCCCATAGCTATAGGCCGCGAGTTCGTCGAACGTCTCATAACGGCTTTTATGAAGGTCTTGTGCAACGCCTGCGAGCAATTGCTCTGCGTAACGCTGCGGCACGCCGAAACGCTCGCGCGTATCCACCCAGGCCAGGGCGACGAGATCATCGTGCGGCGGTGAGGCCGTAGCGGTGCGGGCTTGCCAGGCGGCTAGTTCTGACGCAGCGTCTGCATGACCGCTGTCCACGATGTCATCCGTGACTCGGCAGAAGGCATAGAGGGCGCGCACAGCGCGGCGCTTGGCTGAAGGAAGCAAGCCGGAGGCGAGATAGAACGAGCGGCTGTGATATGCGGTGAATGCTTCACAATGCCCATACGCCCGGTCCAGGTCTTGCCGGTCGACGTCCACCCGAGCCGTATCATCGCGGCGCGTTGCGTACGCTTCGTGCGCCATCGAGAGAAGCGTCGGTTCCCAAGCATGAATGTGCGCCTGCATCGTTCAATGCTCCTTCGACAAAGTGCTCACAACGTTCGATACTCGCTGTCCGATGGCCGCCGATCGCGCTACAAGGTGAAACGCTTCCTGCCGGTTATAGCAACAACAACCTCTGCCGACTTACTTGCTACGATCCCAACACTATCACAACAGGCCGTCCGCGTTAAGGATGTATCCATACATTTTATAGTATTTGTGCATGGTATGTCCGCAGGTGTATCTGTGCAAAGTATTGACAACTACAGATCGGGTGCAGCGATATGCCCCATACTCCTCTCGTGGGTAATCAAGGCAAAAAGCCCGTCGGGCGGAGACGAGGGAGATATGGCTGAGAATCTCGATTTGCCGATCTATAATTTGAAGGCGGTAGTCCAAGAGACAGGGCTGAAGCCCGATACCTTGCGCGCTTGGGAACGGCGCTATGGTCTGCCGGAACCGCAGCGCACGTTGAGCGGACACCGCCTCTATACCGAACGCGACGTCGCAACCCTGAGATGGCTCATCGCCCGGCAGGATGAGGGGCTGACGATCTCTCGCGCCGTCGCTCTATGGCACGAATTAACCCGCCAAGGGTCCGATCCGCTCGACCGTGCGCTTGCCGCCCCACGACGGCCGGACGCCGCCCGGACGTCGCTCCAGCTTGAGACGTTCGAGGGCAAACAGAGTCCCCTAGCTGATTTGCAGAGACGGTGGATAGACGCCTGTTTACGCTTCGACGAGCGCGCCGCCGAGCAGATCTTGAACAGCGCTTTCGCCCTTCTCCCTGTCGAGCCCGTCGTTTTGGGCCTGATCCGGCAGGCGTTGGCGGATATCGGTGACGCCTGGCGCCAAGGCAGTGCGACAGCCCAGCAGGAACACTTCGCCTCCGCGCTCGCCATGCGCAGGCTGGAAGCGTTGCTTGTCGCCACGCCCGCCCCGACGCGCCGCGAGAGGATATTGGTCGGTTGCCCGCCGCACGAGTTGCACACGTTCGCGCCGCTCACGCTCTCCCTCTTTCTGCGCCGGCGTGGTTGGGATGTGCTCTATCTTGGCGCAGACGTTCCGCTACACAGTCTAGAAGCGACGATCGACGACACCATGCCAAACGTTGCGGTGCTGACCGCACAACAGCTTCATACGGCGGCAAGCCTGCTTGAGATGGCCAGGCTGCTTGAATCGAAGGGCATAGCGTTGGCCTATGGCGGTTTGATCTTCAACCAGTTTCCCGATCTGCGCAAAATCATCCCGGGCCATTTCTTAGGAGAGAGTCTCGACTCAGCCGCACTTGCAGTCGAGGAGATCTTGCGCACGCCACATGTTCGTCCAAGCGTGAGGCCTATGGCGGCGGAGAGCGTCATCGCGCTTCGCCGCTTCCGCGAGCAACGATCCGCCATCGAGTCAGACGTTTGGCGCAGCGTCCGCGAAAACGGCTTTTCGCCGGCCGGCCTAGCCGAAATGAACGCCGCGTTTGGACGGAACCTCGAAGCTGCCCTAGAGTTAGGTCTCCTGCACATGCATGGCGCGAGTAACGCCGTAGGTATGCCGGCGGACCAGGACGGGCATAGCGTCCTGCTGCCTGCAGGCGTGCCGCCGGACTATCTGCACGCCTATGCTGTGGCTGCGCAGCGCCGGCTGGATGCAAGCGCCCGTCCGCTCACCCACCTGTTGGCAAATCTTGCAGGATTTCCGTCCGGCATGGACGATGCCGGCGGTATTAAGAGAAAGTCGAAGAAGTTGAGTCGTCTAACGGCCATTGACCACCACAGGAGGGCATAAGATGCGCGCTATCATAACTGGCGGCAGCGGCCTGATCGGCCGCGCTCTTTGTCAGGAACTGATCGATCACGGGCATGAGGTCGCTGTTCTTTCCCGCAATACTAGCAAGCCAGAGGGGCTGCCCAGCGAAGTCCAGGTTGTAGAGTGGGATGCGGCGACCGCAAAAGGGTGGGGTGAACTGGTCAACGAGACGGATGCCGTCATCAACTTGGCCGGCGAAAGCTTGGCTGATGGGCGCTGGACCGACGCGCGCAAGCGGCGCATCATGCAGAGTCGCGTCAATGCAGGCCAGGCTGTCCTTGAAGCCATATCCGCAGCATCGACGCGGCCCAAGGTCCTTGTCCAGTCCTCCGCCGTAGGGTATTACGGCCCTCGCACTGACGAAGTACTGGACGAAGACGCCGGCCCCGGCAGTGACTATCTGGCTCGCGTCTGTTTCGACTGGGAGGCATCGACCGCTCCCGTCGAACGTATGGGCGTGCGCCGGGCTGTGATCCGCACGGGCATCGTCCTTAGCGCCGAAGGCGGCGCCCTGCCCAAGATTCTGCTCCCTTTTAGGCTTTTCGCCGGCGGGCCAATGGGTAACGGCAGACAGTATTGGCCGTGGATTCACATCCGGGACGAAGTGCGCGCTATCCGTTTTCTGATGGAGAACGAGAACGCATCCGGCCCTTTCAACCTGACCGCGCCGCATCCGCTGACGAACAAGGAATTCGCATCTGCGGTAGGCCAGGTGATGGGACGGCCTTCGTGGCTGCCTGCGCCGGCCTTCGCGCTGAAATTGGCGTTAGGCGAGATGTCGACGGTGCTGCTCGACGGGCAGCGCGCCATGCCGCAGCGTCTGCAGGAGTTAGGTTTCGCGTTTGACTTTACCACGCTGGACGCTGCCCTAAAGGACCTGCTGCAATGAAATATTGGCATCGCTTCAGAGTTGAGGCGCCGCCGGCCGCGGTGGCCGAGTTTCACCGGCGATCTACGAGCATGGCCGCGATTACGCCGCCCCCTATCGTCGTGCGCGTGCACGAAGCCCCGGCGGTGTTGGGCGAAGGCGACGAAATGGCGTTCACCCTCTGGCTAGGCCCTCTGCCCTTACGCTGGCGCGCCCGCATAGAACAGACCGGTCCTGACGGATTTGTTGACCGTCTTCTGACAGGGCCGTTTACATCCTGGGTTCACCGGCATGTGTTTGTCGAACTCGACCCCACTGCTACGGAAGTAATCGATATGGTGTCCGCAGAGCTGAGCGATCGTCCTTTTTGGCGACTGGCCGGTCTCGCCATGTGGTTGGGCATGCCCCTGCTCTTCTCATACCGGGCATGGAAGACGCGACGCTTGCTGGAGAAGCGTCACGCCACAATGGCGAATACCGCCAGAACAACCGAAGGACACTAGGCCGGCCATGACGACGGCGATTTGGTGGCTGCGCCGGGACCTCAGACTGGCTGACAACCCGGCGTTGGCCTATGCGTTGAATAGCGCGGCGAGCGTAGTTCCGGCGTTTATTCTTGACGACCGCCTGTTGAACTCGCGGTACGCCGGCGAACGCCGCATCGCTTTCCTGTTCGAGGGCTTGCGGCAGTTAAACCAAGACCTACTCGCGCGCGGCAGCCGCCTTATTGTGCGGCGCGGGCTGCCCGAAATCGAGATCGCCCGGTTACGCGACGAAGTAGAGGCGACGGTCGTGGTCGCCCAGCAGGATTGCTCACCGTACGCCATGCGCCGCGACCGGGTTATTGCTGAGTCTGTTCCGCTAACGCTGGTCGAGGGTTTGGCCGCGCTGCCGCTGGGCAGTGTGCGCAAGGAGAATGGCGAACCCTATACCGTCTTCACCCCCTTCAGCCGGAGATGGAAAGCCCGCTGGCGCGAATCCATGCCGGCATTACTTCCAGCGCCGGGTCGAATCGACACGCCGCCTAGCATACATTCGGATGCGCTCCCCAACGCTCCCTTGCTGGCTCGATCGGACGCGCCATACGTCGCGGGTGAGAAGGTCGCCCGACAAAAATTGCGCGCTTTCGTCGCGCCTGATGGCCCGATCTTCTCCTATAAGGATCGGCGTGACCGCCCCGACCTCGACGCAACCTCGCGCCTGTCTCCCTACTTGCGCTTTGGCATGTTGTCGCCGCGCGCCGCAGCGACTGCGGCAACTGAGGCTATCGACATGGCCGAGGATGAGCGTGCACGCACCAGCGCAGAAACATGGCTCAACGAGCTGATCTGGCGCGATTTTTATCTCAACACTATGGCCGTGTTCCCGTACGTACGCCGAGAGAGTTTCCGGACGGAAACGCGAGCGATAGCTTGGCACAATGATGCGTCGGAGTTCGAGGCCTGGAGGACAGGACGCACCGGTTACCCATTCATCGACGCTGCCATGCGCCAGTTAGCGGCAACAGGCTGGATGCATAATCGCGCCCGTATGGCCGTCGCCTCTTTCTTGGTCAAGGACCTTCTGATCGACTGGCGTTGGGGTGAGCGTTGGTTCATGCAGCAACTCATCGACGGCGATCCGGCTCCAAACAACGGCGGCTGGCAATGGACGGCAGGAACCGGAACAGATGCCGCGCCCTACTTCCGCATCTTCAATCCGGTATCGCAGGGCCGCAAGTTCGACCCGCAAGGCGTCTATGTGCGCCGCTGGGTTCCCGAATTGCGCCAGGCGCCCGACGAGTTCATCCACGAGCCGTGGAAAATGCCACAGGCGATTCAGGCCGTCACAGGCTGTATCATCGGACAGGACTACCCCACGCCTATTGTCGACCACGGCTGGGCAAGAGAGCGGACGCTGCATGCCTACCAGTCGGTCCGAACCGCGCCATGACTCGATCTGGTCTCTGCTGCCGTGTGCTATACTTTCTGTCAGAACACACAGGCGCGTACCGCCCTGTTTGTACCGAATTTGAATCCTGATTTGGTCTAGCGCAAGGACGGGTAATACAACATGCGAGACTGCGATGTCGTGATCGTCGGCGCGGGCCATAATGCACTCGTCTGCGGCGCGTACTTGGCCAAAGCAGGCTACAAGGTGATACTCGTCGAACGGCGGCACACGGTAGGCGGCGCAGTCGTCACCGAGGAGATCGTGCCCGGCTTCAAGTTCGATCTCGGCGGATCCGCCCACATCCTGATCCACCACACGCCCATCGTCCAGGACCTCAATCTGGCCGCCTATGGGCTGGAGTATATCGATCTCGACCCGCTCTTCTTTGCACCGTTCCCCGATGGCAGCCATCTCTTCATCTGGAAGGACCTTGACCGCACCTGCGAGAGTATCGCTGCGCTCTCGCCGCATGACGCCGACGCCTACCGTCGGTTCGTCCTGGACTGGCAACCGCTCGCCGAAGGCATGGTGCGCAGCTTTCTGTCCCCGCCGACGGCGGGTAACCTGTTCCGCAACCTCGTCTCGCGGGGACCATCCGGTCAGTCGAGCGAGCGCAGCCGGTACGTCGAGCTAACCGACATCCTGCGCGGCTACGGCCAGTTTCTTCGCCAAACCTTCGACGACCCGCGCGTCCAGGGCATGATCGGCTGGATGGCGGCGCAGTCCGGCCCGCCGCCAAGCGAACCGCTCTCTGCGCCGTTTGCGCTCTGGCATCCCATGTACCACGTCAGCGGCATGAAGCGCCCGCGCGGCGGCTCCGGCATGCTAACTCAGGCGCTTGCCCGCATGATCCAAGCCCACGGCGGCCATATCATCGCCGGCGCGCCAGTACGGCGCATTCTAAGCGAGGGCGGGCTCGCGGCCGGTGTCGAGACCGAAGGCGGCATCCGCATTACGGCGCGGGCCGTCGTCGCCGGATCGCACATTCACACGACGTTGCAACTCCTGCAAGACAGCCCGATCTCGGAGGAAGCGCGGACGCTCATTAACCGTAGCCGTATAGGTAACGGCTTCGGCATGATCGTACGCTACGCCATGCGCGAATTGCCGGATTACTCGGCGCTGCCCTCTCATGAAGACAGCGCCGGCCCGCAGCATACCGCGCTGCAGTTCATCTGCCCCAACCTCGACTATCTGGAAGCGGCCTACGGCGACTACCTTGCGGGCAGGCCTTCTAGTCACCCCGGCCTGATCGCCATGACCTTCTCGGCTGCAGATTCGACGCTGGCGCCGCCTGATCAGCACACCCTCTTCCTGTGGGGCCAGTACTATCCCTATAAGCTGGCTTCCGGAGCTTCGTGGGACGAAATCGGTGAGGAAGTTGCCGAACAGATGTTGGCGAGGCTGGCGGAATATGCGCCGAATGTGCAAGGCGCCGTCATCGACAAGCTGATCGAGCACCCGCTTTATCTGGAGCGCGAACTGGGGCTGCTGCAGGGCAACGTCATGCACCTGGAGATGTCCATCGACCAGATGTTTATGCTGCGTCCGGCGCTTACCCTGGGCAACTACCGCGGCCCGCTCAAGGGCCTCTATTTAACCGGCGCCAGCACCCATCCCGGCGGCGGCATTATGGGCGCGGCTGGGCGCAACGCAGCATCAGTTATCCTGCAAGACTTCGCTCGCCGCCGCGTATAGAACGTCAGGCGCTATTCGAAAGAGGAGCAAGTAAATGTCGAAAATTGCCAACCCACAGGCGCATCCTGTTCGTGTTAATTTTTTCGTCAACGGCGAAACGCGTTACTCCGGGGATGTTCCGTCCGATGACGTGGTTCATTTGGCGCTGCACCAGGTGCTGCCTGAAGAGATCCGGCACAACCACCGTATCTCGGTACGCAAAGGGGATGACCTGATCTACCCCGACATGTTTCTATATGAGATTGTCGCCCACTATGGCGATGCGGACTTCGAGGTATCGGCTGCGCCGCTTGATCTCAGGGACAAGGGTAAATTCGTCAATTATGGGTTCGACCACCTTGCCCTTGCCTTTGAGGATCGGGAAGCGGCCAAGCGTTTCTTTGCAGAGGGGCTTGGGCTGACTGTCGTGCGTGACGACGAGCATTTGGCAGTCGTCACCAGCGGCAATACCGCCATCTTCCTCTTTGATTTCGACCCGAACGCGCCGTTAGCGCCCCCTGCCCCCAGCCGGATCCATCACCTCGGCTTTGTCGTGAACGACCTGGAAGCCGCTGCCGCTCATCTCAAACAGCGCTTCCCCGACTACTTGGGCGACTTCACGCTGCTGGAACGCGAGGAACGCTGGAGCCTCTACGGACATGTCCAGATCGGCTCGATCCGTTTCATGATCCAGTTAAGCGAGATCAAGCCGCAGTATCGCTCTCTTAAAACCGACATCGCGCGCAAGGCCGCAGAGGCGCTCTACGACTATGCCAGCCAGGACTACGGTGTCCGCCTTGGCTAACGACCGTGCTGAACTCACCTCGCCTGGGTGGCAGATGCTCCGGCACTGGGAGGTGTCTCCGCTAACAGGCGCGCTGCTCTTAGCATGGTTCATGAGTATGGTGCTCCTGCCCATCCTGCTTTGGACGGTCGGGCCAGCCGCCCTGCCCTGGATGGCATCGATGACGGTGATCTTGCAACTGCTCTGTGTGCTGGCCGTCCTCGCTAACGCCTGGCCGTTTGCTGAATTGGCACGAGCGGCGGCCATCGTCTTTGTGGGCGCATGGTTGATCGAATGGGCAGGCAGCAAGACAGGCTTTATCTTCGGCGCATACGACTACACGAATCTGTTCCTGCCCCAACTTGCCGGCGTCCCGTTGATCGTACCTCTTGCCTGGTTGATGATGTTGCCACCGGCCTGGGCGGTCGGCCAAGCGCTCACCCGCCGCACGGACGGCGCCGCCTTCCTGATAGCCAGCGCCGTCGCTTTTACCGCCTGGGACCTTTTTCTCGATCCGCAGATGGTCGCCTGGGGGGCGTGGGTGTGGCCGAATGGCGGCGGCTATTTCGGCATCCCCTGGCACAACTTCGCCGGCTGGATTGCCGGCGCCCTACTGCTGACCGCCCTTATCCGTCCGCGCACTGTGCCAGTGCGTCCCCTTCTTATCGTCTATTCACTGACCTGGGCGCTCCAGTCTATAGGGCTTGGCCTCTTCTGGCAATTGCCTGAGCCCGCGCTCTGTGGATTTCTGGTCATGGGCGTCTTGACAATTAGCGCCTGGCTGAAATTCCATCGTACTGCTCTCGTGGATGGCGACGCTGCGCTGGAACGTACATGAACGCCGCCGCCTTCGTCCTGTGGCTGTGCGGCGCCTTTATAGTCGGCGCGCTGCCTCTGTCGGTGTGGGTGGGACGTCTTGCCCTCGGCGTCGATGTGCGTCACTTCGGCGACGGCAATCCCGGCGCAACCAACGTCTACCGGGCCGGCGGGAGAATGACAGCCATCTTGGCGCTCTTCCTCGACTTCCTTAAAGGCGCGCTCCCGGTTGGCGCAGCCGCTTACGCCGCCGGTTTCGACTTCCCCCGGCTCGCAGCCATCTCCCTTGCGCCCGTGGCGGGACACGCCTTCAGTCCCTTCCTCGGCTGGCGCGGCGGCAAGGCCGTCGCCGTAACCTTCGGCATCTGGGCGGGGCTGACGGCCTGGGAGGGGCCGGTGATCCTGGGCGTTGGACTGCTGATTGGTACGAAATTCTTCGGGGCGAACGGCTGGGCGGTACTGGCTGCACTAATACTTCTGGCGGTCTATCTTGCCGTCGCGCCCGCTGCCCTATTGGCCTGGTCGGTGCGCCCTGCAAGCGACTGGCTATTGCTAACCCTTGCCGGGAACCTGCTCCTGTTGATCTGGAAGCATCGTCAAGACTTCAGACATCCGCCCATATTCTAGCTGGTTCAAGAAGCAGCTCACAATGCCTGCCATGACCGGTATCTTCTGTGCAGTAGCGGCGCTTGCGACTGCCGCTTTGTCGGGCATGTTGCTAATAGCGCTGCTTAATGCGTACGCTTTCCCCCGACTAAGCCGCTACCTTGTCGATGATCCAGCGCAGCATCATCTCCCGCCCGTCTCCGTCCTAATCCCCGCTCGCCAAGAAGAAGAACGCATAGCGCCTACCGTCGCCGCCCTGCTCGCGCAGGACTATCCCGACTTCGAGGTGCTCGTGCTTGACGACAACTCGACCGATGCCACCTTCGCGACTGCTCTTGCCGCCGGTTGCGGCGATTCACGCCTACGCGTGTTACACGGCAAGCCCTTGCCATCCGGCTGGGGCGGGAAAAACTGGGCCTGCCATCAGTTGGCGCAGACGGCTCGTTACGACCTGCTCATCTTTACCGACGCCGATGTCACTTGGGGAAAAGACGCGCTGATGGCTGTCGTGCGTGCGCTGGAACGCACTAATGCCGGTCTATTGGCCGTATGGCCGACGCAGATCACGGTTGGTTGGGTAGAGCGGCTCGTCGTCCCTCTGATGGCCTTCTCCATCCTAGCCTATCTCCCCGTGTGGCTCGTCAGCCATACGCCCTACCCCGCGGCGGCGGCTGCTGCAGGACAATGCATGGCGTTTCGCCGTCCCATCTACCGGCGCATAGGCGGGCATGCGGCCATACGAGCGACAGTCCTAGACGATGTGACGCTAGCGCGCAGGGTCAAGCAGCACGGTGACCGCTTGGCGATGGTTGATGGTGACGGTTTGGTTTTATGTAGGATGTATTTGGGTGGTTGGCAGACTGTTAATGGCTACACGAAAAATATCATGGCGGGACATGGCAACAACGTCTTCTTCCTGTTACTCTCCACGCTCTTTCATCTGGTCCTCTTCGTACTGCCGTTAGTGTGGCTAATCGCCGGACTTACCCTAAACATTGCACCCGGGTGGCCCCTCTGGCCGTTGGCGCTGCTCTTTCTGGCGGTTACCACACGGGCCATCACTGCTTACACGTCGCGCCAGCGCATCTCGGACGCCCTTCTCATGCCGCTCTCCGTCCTGCTGATGACGTTTATCGCCCTGCGCGCCATCTGGCGGCAGTATCGCTATGGCGGGCAATCGTGGAAGGGACGTCAAGTTTCGTAACCTCCGCAACTGCCCCTATTAATAATGACGTCGCGCAAGGGCCGATCGCGTCGCTGCGATCAGCCCTTGCGCCTCCACCGTGTTCACCAGTTCGCAGACCGCACGGCTCTTCTAGATCACCACGCGCAGACTAACCCGTCATCAAGACGCCGCCGTCGATGTTGATGGCCTGTCCAGTCATCGTTGCGCTCTCGTCGCCGGCAAGGTAGACGGCAAGCGGCGCCACCTCGTCCGCTTCGAGGCGCCGCCCCATCGGCGTCATCCGCTTCTCGATCTCATCGACAGTAATGCCCAATCGCTCCGCGTCATAGGCGATACGAATATCGTTGATCAGCGTATGCACCGGGCCAGGGCAGATCGCATTGACCGTTATGCCGTCTCCGACGACCTCCATCGCCAGCGTACGCGTTAAACCGAGCAGGCCGTGCTTGCTGGCGGCATAAGCCGCGCCGTGGAACGAGCCTACTTTACCGTTGATCGACGCCACATTCACGATCCGCCCGTACTTCACAGCCAGCATGTCCGGCAACACGCGCTTGCAAAGCAGATAGGGCACGGTCAGGTTCACATACAGAAGCAGATTCCAGAAGTCGTCATCGTAGTTCACGACCGGTTTCGGGTTGGCGCTGGAGCCAACGCCGGCATTGTTGACGAGGATCTGGATGGGACCAAGCGTTTCTCGTGCGGCGCTGTACACCAAGTCGACCGCGCCTTCCTCCGCAAGATCCGCTGTCACCGCTACGCAGCGCATGCCGAAGCTCTCCGCCTCACGACGCAACGACTCGAGTTCATCCGTCGCCCGCGCCGTGACGGCCAAGTGCGCGCCTTCACGCGCAAAGGCGAGGGCAATGGCCCGTCCGATGCCCTTGCTCGCACCGGTGATCAACGCAGTCTTTCTGTCAAGTCTCATTCAATCCTCCTGTAGCTTTGGGCCGGTTCGGCATAACAGGAAGCGACATTCGCTCCCTTGCGCATCTGCGCTTGCTGGCTTAGGATACAGAAAAGCCGCCCCCAAAATTACGGCTAATCATTCTGTCGTACCAGCAGAAGAAGGGACTAGCGCAATGGAATACCGGCAACTCGGCAAAACCGGCGTCAAGGTATCAAAACTCTGTTTTGGCACGATGTCATATGGCGGCGACGCCGACGAGGCGACATCCAAGGAAATGTTCCACGCCTGTCTCGACGCCGGCATCAACTTCTTCGACTGCGCCAATGTCTATGCCGGCGGACGTTCCGAGGAGATTCTCGGCAAGCTGATGGCCAGTCGCCGGGATGACCTCGTGATTACATCCAAAGTCGCCATGCCTGCCGGTGAGGGCGTCAACGACCGCGGCCTCTCTCGGCGTCACATCATGCTCCAGGTCGAGGGCAGCCTGAGACGGCTCAATACCGACCGCATCGATCTCTACTTCGTCCATCACTTCGACGCGTCGACCGACATGGAAGAGACGTTACGCGCCCTCGACGATCTGGTGCGCCAGGGCAAGGTGCTCTACCTCGGCGTCAGCAACTGGGCCGCCTGGCAGATTGCAAAAGCGCTGGGCATCTCGGCGCGCACCGGGCTTGCCCGCTTTGAGTGCATTCAGCCGATGTACAACCTTACTAAACGCCAGGCTGAGGTTGAAATACTGCCCCTCGCCGCGTCCGAGCAACTCGGCGTCATCTCCTACAGCCCGCTTGGCGGCGGCCTGCTGACCGGCAAATACTCAACCGCGCAGAAGCCTGACAGCGGTCGCCTGGTCAGCAATGCCATGTATGCCAAGCGTTATGGCGACCAGATGTACTTCGAGATCGCTGAACGCTTCGCCGCCTATGCGCAGGAGAGCGGAACGCACCCCGTCACCCTAGCCGTTGCCTGGGTCATGACCCACCCGGCGATCACCGCGCCGATCATCGGGGCACGCGACATGGAGCAGCTCCGGCCTTCGCTAGACGCGGTGAACGTAGACATGGGACCAGAACGCCGAGCCGAGATTTCCGCTCTTTCATACGAGCCGCCGCCTGCCACGGATCGCGCCGAGGAAAGAGGCTGATCGCTCTAGGATTCGACAAGTTCAACGCGGATCAACGCGCCGTTGCGCACCCCGCGCAGGACCGTCGCGTCGCCGTCTATCTGCCCGAAGACATTAACCGGGCTATAGGCGCGCGGCGCGGCGCCCGTACTTACAGGCGTCGGCCCGTAGAAGACGCAAAAGGCGTTGCCCGGCGGCCAGTAGCCTAGTGCGCCGACGGCGACTTCCGCCTGTGCCGTCTCACTCTCATCCAGTGCCACCGGGATTCCGAAATAGATCTCGTCACCCCAGACGTTGACGCGCGCCTCCAGCGGCAGCGCCCCCAGCACAGCCCGCGCCGTGTCCGTGTCGTTGAGGTGGGCCTCTAGGTATCGACCGTCCACATCCAACCGTATGCGCGCCATCTGCCTTCTCTTTCGTTTCTATTTCCCTGCAGGCTGCTAGGCGCCCGACATCGCCTGCTCAATCCGCATGCACGCGCCGAAATCGCCCAAGCCTGCAGCGCACACCTCGACAGAGCCATCCCCGTGGGCAACGAGTTGTCCGCCTCGCTCGCCGAGCAGCCGCCGCGCTTTAGGGAGATTGTCGACACCTAGCCGAACCTCGCATAACCCCTCGCCCTGACGTTCGAGTCGATCCAGCATCGGTCCCGGAGCGGTGGGAGCGACTAGGTCCACGCGGAAATGGCCGAGCGAATAGCAGGCCGTCATAGCGCCCGGCGTCTCATGCGCCCCGCACCCCTCCAAATGAAAGCCCAATTGCTCGCCGTACAGGTACTGCGCGGCCTTTAACTCGCGTACAATCACGCTAACGCCAGTCACCCTAACAACACCCAGCGCATGCTGCGCAGGCGGCTCAGCGGCAAACAATTCTGCGTCCGGCGCCTCCCACTGGATGAAGAAGGGCCACGGACGACGCAACGCAGTTCCGCCCGGCTGTAGAAGCCGCCAACGCAGCATGCGTCCGTCCGGCCTCTCGCGGCGCATGGCGTACGGGCCGGCAGCGTCCAGGCCGACCTGCCGGAGCCGGTCTGCCAGGTCGTCGATATCGTCGGTCGCCATGCCGTACGCCAGCCATCCGCCGCGGCGCTGCGCCAGTAGACGAAGCATCGGTGCGCGCTTCATGCCAGTCGCGGCGGCCTCATCGCGATCGACGATTGACGCGATCTGAAGATAATCTAGTCCGAAGCGCACCACGGCGTTGTCGGCGCCGAAGCCGGTGTGCCGACCTCCGGCTTGGGCTGAAAGGCCAAGGCTGCCTGACAACAGCGCCGTTGCTGCGGGGAGGTCATCCACAGCCAGCACAGCATGGTCAAATCGTGTAATCATGGTCATCAGCGTGAATCAGGCAGTTCGACTTTGCGCCGAACGCCGACGAGTTCACAGTCGTTCCGCCAGGAACGCCATAATCTCCGCACGCATCCGTGCAGTTTCAAAGTGGCCCGTGTCAGACCGCACAAGCCGCCACGCATCTGGCGCGCCCGCTGCGCTATAGACTTCACGCAAGGCCGCGTCAATGCGGTCCAGCCCAACCGGTGGCGTCAACGGATCGTAGTCGCCCGCCAACGCTAGGTGAGGGCGGGGTGCGATCAGCGCATTGATATCGCTCGTCGAAAAGTGCTTGAGCAAGGAAGGGACATAGTAGTAGATGCCGTGCCCGTCCAAACCGCGTGATTCGATCAGCGCCTCGTAATCAGTCAGACAGCACAGGTCGATGCAAACCCTAATGTCTGGATGCAACGCTGTCATCCACCATGCCATGGTGCTGCCCATCGAGAGGCCAAGCGTCGCGATGCGGTTCGGGTCCACATCGGCGCGCCCGGCAACATAGTCCGTCGCGCGCAGACTGTCATAGACCATCATGCCCCACAGCACCTGGCCGCGCCACAGCATCAGCTTGAACAACTCGCTTTCCGTACGGCCGCGACGCTCACCGAAAAGCCAGGTGTCGATGCACAGCGCGGCATAACCGGCGCCGGTCAGCGTTTTTGCGTAGGGAGGCCGCTGCAGCGCATCGCGCCCATAGAGCAACTCGTCCTTGCCCAATACGTAATTGCCGCCGTGGGCATGGTTGTACAGCACAACCGGCAAAGCGCCGGTCGCCCCCAGGGGCTTGACGAAATAGGCAGGGACATCCTCAACGCCGTTCAGGTCCAGGACCAGCTTTTCCAGCCAATACCCGTCATGCTCGCCCGCGTCGATCAGCCTGGCGCTGATGGGGCGGTCCCGCGCGGGCAGGTCGCCCAGCAGCGCATACAAGCGCTGGCGGACGGCGCTGCGGTCATTCTCATTTGGCATGTTGTCCGTCCTACTAGCGGTTGTTATCGATGTTGCTTTGAAACGGTTGCGCCGCCTAATTACCTTCAGCAGCCAGCGCAGCACGAACCCTATCGGGCTTCATCGGCAAGGCGGACATTCTGACCCCCGTCGCCCGACAGATGGCATTTGCCAAGGCTGCGGCGGGCGGTACAATCGGAACTTCGCCTACGCCGCGCACGCCATAGGGATGCCCTGGATTGGATTTCTCCACCAGGATAGTGTCGATCATGGGCAGGTCGAGCGCCGTGGGCAAGCGGTAGTCCAGCAACGACGCGTTCAGCAGATGCCCCTCGGCGTCATAGACGTATTCTTCGTTCAACGCCCAACCGATGCCTTGCGTCACGCCGCCCTGTATCTGCCCCTCAACATAGCTAGGGTGGATTGCCTTGCCCACGTCCTGCACGGCCGTATAGCGCAGGATGCTGATCTTGCCCGTGTCCGGGTCTACTTCCACGTCGACGATGTGCGTGGCAAAACCAGGCCCGACGCCCGAAGGGCTAACGGATACGCTGGCGACGATCGGCACGTCGACGCTTGCCAGTTCCTGAGCCGCCTCTCTGAATGTGGCGCGCCTTCCCTGGCAGGAGAACTGACCGCTCTCGAAAACGATCTCGTCAACGGAAACATCCCAGAGTTCCGCCAGTTCCTCGCACATGCGCCGGCGCAGCCCTAATCCAAGTTCGTAAGCCGCATAGCCGGTGGCGAACGTGACGCGGCTGCCGCCCGTGCCGTCGTTGTACCCCACGGAGTCAGTATCGACCACCCGCGGGTTGATGTCTTCGGCGGAGATGCCCAACGTCTCGGCAAGCTGCATGGCAATCGCGGCGCGGCTGCCGCCAATGTCGGTCGAACCCTCCAACAGGTTGACGCGCCCGTCCGGGTTCACGCTGGCCGACACGCTCGACTTGCCGCCGCCGTTGAACCAGAAGCCCGATGCCACACCGCGCCCGCGATTCTTGCCCTCCAAGGGCGTGCGATAGTGTGCGCTGTTCATCGCCGCTTCGACCGTCTCGAGGAATCCGATGCGCGGGTAGACGGGACCGTCTGGCCGGCGATCTCCCTCAACAGCGGCATTCAACCGCCGAAACTCCAGCGGGTCCATGTCCAGGCGTTCAGCCAATTCATCGATGACCGATTCAGATGCGAACGCCGCGTTTGTTCCGCCCGGCGCCCGATAGGCCGCCGCCTGAGGCCGGTTCACCACCACGTCATACCCGTCGATCAGCACATTGGCGATTCTATATGGGGCCAGGATCACGCCCGCTGCCGCGCCGACGGGTGAACCGGGATAGGCGCCCGCTTCGTAGACCAGTTCCGCTTCTGCCGCGGTGATCCTGCCGTCTTTCTTCGCCCCAATTTTTACTCGGATGTAGGAGCCAGATGTCGGGCCTGTCGCCTGCAGCACCTCCATGCGCGAGAGCGCGATCTTGACAGGCCGGTGACCCGCTTTGCGCGAAAGAAGCGCCGCGGGCACGTCCGTATACGCCGTGAACTTGCCGCCGAAGCCGCCGCCGATCTCCATCGGCGTCACGCGAATCATTGATACCGGTATGCCCAACATCTCCGACACCTGGTCGCGGATCTGCCACGGCCCTTGCGTGCTCGTCCATACCTCGATCCGCCCGTCCTCATGGGCTAAAACCGTGGAGGACTGTGGTTCAATATAGCCCTGATGCACGGTCTCTGTCCGGAACTCGCGCTCGACGATGACGTCAGCCTCGGAAAACCCTATCGCCACATCGCCCCGTTGATGGCGAAGGTGCTCCGCCACGTTCGTGGGAACGTCGCCCTTCTTGCCCATCTCATCGGTGCGCAGATCGTCCAGCAAGATCGGCGCGTCGGGTCGTATGGCCTCCCTGCCGTCGAGCACGACGGGCAGGAGCTCGTAATCTACCTTGATCAGCTTCAAGGCCTCTTCTGCCACGTGCACGTTCACCGCCGCCACAGCCGCCACCGCATGGCCGTGGTACCGCACTTTCTCATGTGCCAATATGTTCGAGGCGAGATAACGCAGATTGACCGAGTCTTCGCCCATCTCCTCGATCTTGTCGGCGACAGTCGCCATGTCCTTGGCCGTGACCACGGCGTAGACGCCAGGAAGGGCCTCCGCCTCGCTGGCGTCGATCGATCGGATGCGCGCATGGGCGTGCGGGCTGCGCAATATCTTGCCGTGCAGCATATTGGACAGATACGCGTCGTTGGCGAACTTAGCGCGCCCAGTCACCTTATCCTCGCCGTCGTGGCGGATCGGGCGCGTGCCGATAACCGTGAAGTCCTGCGCGCCCGCTGTTTTCGTCGTTTCAATCATGTGCGCTTTCCCCTAAGTCTACGCAAAATCCTAGGCCGGGTCGCCTTCGACGTCCAATCAGCGCCCGGAGTAACCGACTGTACAAAACGGAAACAAGGTTAGCACAGAATCGGCCTCCGGCAAAGGACGATTTTACGTTCCCGGGCCGGCCTCTAGGCGCGCAAGCGGACGCCATGCCGTAAGCTATGGCGTCCGCTTGTCCCTACCCCTGCACAGGCAAGCCGGCGAAACAACTTGCTCAGTCTTTTCGCTACTTCTCGTTCGTATTCCGATTCCGGCCGATCACCGAGTACTGCTCCACCTCATAAACGGCGCCGCTTACAGGCTTCGACATGTCTGACAGCCAGAACGCCACATGAGCCGCCACTTCCTCGGGGATCAGTAGCCGCCCTGTCGGCGCAAAAGCCTTGGGTACGTTTTTCTCCCAACCCTTGGGACGCCCCTCGCTCTCCTGCAGTGCGATCTCGTTGGGCGAGGTTACCCAGCCCACATTGAGATGATTGATGCGAACGCCTTCCTCGGCGAGCGCATTGGCAAGGTTCCGGCTCATCGTGGCAAGCCCGCCCTTCGAGACGGAATAGGGCAGCAGATAGGCTGCGCCCGCCAAAGCGTTGACCGAGCCGATGTTGACCACAGCCCCGCCGCCCTGCTTGCGGAAGGTTGGCAGCGCACGGCGGATGATCAACAACGGCGCACGGGTGTTCACGGCTATCATACGGTCGAACTTTTCGGCGTCCGTCTCATCGATACGGCTACGCCAGGTCAGCGCCGCGTTGTTGGCAATGCCGTCGATGCGGCCGAAACGTTCAACCGTCGCGTCGACAACCCGCTCGCACACCGCCGGGTCGCCTACGTCTCCCAGCACACAAGCAGCGTTCTCGCCTAGGTCTGCGACCAGAGCGTTGGCGCGAGCCTCATCGCGGCCATGCACCATCACCTTGGCGCCCTCCGCAATACATCGTCGCGCCGTCGCCTCTCCAATCCCGGTTGTCGAACCGGTCACCAGGATCACTTTCCCCTCTAACAACAGCCCAGCCATTTTTCCCGCCTCCGCTAGTTGGTCTCGTATTGCGGTTCAATCCATGCCCCAGCCCGTGCGCTCTGGTAGATTGCCTCCATCGCCGCGCTGCGGTCGGCAGCCTCCCTCGCCGCGACCAACGCCACGCCCGACGTTCCATTGACGGCGTCTAGGAATAGTTCGAAAGCATGTGGCCACGCCGCGGGCAGGTCGCGCCAAGGCGACTCGCCATCGGCGCCGTGGACCGTCTTACTCGTAAAGAATACCTCGCCGCGCCGCACATAGGCATAGCCCTCCGTCCCGCTGATCACCAGCGTGATCGGGTTGGCAACGTCGACCCAGCCCGCAGCCAGGCTTCCGACTGCACCGTTATCGAATTCGAGCAACGCCTCGCCATATTCGTCGCAGTCGCCGTATCGTCCGAGCGCTGTGTGAATACTGCCGGTGACGCGCTGCGCCGGACCAAGCAGCCACATCATGATATCAAGCGCATGAGTCCCTAAATCCCCAAATGCGCCGGAACCAGCTTGCTCCGGATCGGTCATCCATGTCCATTCAGGCGTAAACCAGTCCTCCAGCGCAGCGGCATGGCAATTGCTCATGCGCAGCCGCGTCACCTGGCCGAACCCGCCTTGACGGATCTGTTGCCGGATGAATTGGTGGGCGGGCAGCCCGCGCTGGAAATAGCCGGTCTGGAACAACACGCCCGCTTGTTCGATGGTTCGCGCCATGCGGTAGGCGTCCGCTCCTCCCATCCCAAGCGGCTTCTCGACAAACATATGCTTGCCCGCCTCGGCTGCCGCCTTTGTCAGCGACTCATGCCGGTCAGTCTCTGAGCAGATGACGACTGCCGCGATCTCAGGATCAGCCCAGATCGCTTCCGCCGAGGCCACAGTTTGGGCGCCCAGTTCGCTCGCCCAGCGTGCGGCGCGAGCGACATCGTGATCCCAGACTTTGCCGATCTGTACATCGCTGCGCGCCTGCAAGCGCTTTACGAAGCCGGGGGTATGTATATGTGCGCCGCCTACCAGCGCAATGGTTGTTGCCTGCATAGTCACCTTCTGTTCAATTGGCCGTTAAGCGCCTGCCGGTTTGACCTGCGGAATCTAAGCCGGCCTCACGCCAAACGGAGTGAACAGCCTCGGCAGTCTCGCGCACCGCATCCTCTGGCGTCATCTCGCTCAGGCGCCGGCTAAACGGCTCGGCTGTCACCGGCCCGTCATAACCGATTTGGTGCAGCGCCTGGAGGAAGCCGGTGATGTCCAACAGTCCCGTTTCGCCCGGCAGAGCGCGAACGTTATCCAGTTGCTCATCCGGCCCGAGGTGTTTCGGCGCATCATTGATGTGGACAGTTACCACATCGGCGTTGCTCAACTCCAATACGTCCGCACTCTGCCCGTGCGATGTGTAGAGGTGGAAGATATCCAGCAGCAGGCCGACATTGCCCGTCCCCACCGCAGCGGCGAACGCCAACATGCCGTCCATGGTGTGGATGAACGTATACTTCCTGGGGTTGCGCAGGGTCTTCGGTCCGATGAACTCAAGCCCGATCCGGCAGCCATAGTCGTCCAAAATCTCGGCGGCAGGCCGCAGCCTTCCGAGCAGGTGCTTGAACTGCTCGCCATAGTCGCGGTCGTCATACCCCGGCAATACCCAGGTCGCAGTGCGCGGGCAGCCCAACTCGCTCGCCAACTTAGCCAGTGCCGGCAGTTTACCGATGCCTTCCTTCCAGGTCGCCTCGTCCTTGCGATACTCGACAGGAAAGCCCCAAGAACCAGGGCGGATCCCGGCTTCCGAAAAGAGATCTCGCACATACTGCACGCCATGCTTAGCGGCAAGTTGAGCGGCCTCCTCGATCGAGAAATCGGCGCCGGCGAAGCCGTGGCGCTTGGCATAGTCGATGGTCTCCGGCAGGGTGGCGCGCACGCCGATCACGCCGGTATTTAGATTCGTAAACATAAAAGCGGCTGCTCTTTCTTGTCCAAAAAGTCGAGTGGCTAGGTTTTCCGCCGTCAGTCCAGTTGCCACGGGCTGATCATATTGCCCGCAGGCCCGAAACTGAGCGGAACTTCTTCGATGATCTCCAGGCGCGGGTGCTCTTGGACTGCCTGTCGCAGGTTAGGGCTCACCCACAGCCTATCTACGGCCAACGTGTCGTTGATAAAGACGAGCCGTGCATCGGCGGCGGAACGTGCGCAGCCGCGCATTGTCACCTGCAGGGCGCGGCGATCATCCGCCATCGTGATCGGCACGCTCGACCGGAACATGCCGAAGATGCCCGACGTAACCGCGTTGGTGTAAGTGGCTGTCCAGTCAGTCTTCTCGACCACGCGCGCGGTTGTCACATTGGCAAGCCCAATCCCGGATGCATTGCCGTGCGTCTCTTCCGTCAGATCAAGCACAGCGATCACGGCAACGTCGATAGTACCGAAGTGTTCCGGCTGGCGGGGGATCATCAGGCGGCTGACGATGTTGGTGTCCATGCCAGTCCCGCTGATGTCTTTGCCGATCTCTCGTAAGACGAGCACGTCTATCTCCGGAAAGGGCAGGCTCGCCATCAACGACTTGGCCTTCTCCAGCAGTTCAACTTCGCGCGCTGTACCTACTTCAGCCGCCGTTAGTCCGACGATCTCAGCGGTCTCGTCATAGGCATTCTCGATCAAGCAGATTGCGCCGGCAAAGTTCGTATTCTGTTCATAGACGCGCGCCGCCGGCTCCAGATAGCGCTGGAAGTTGGCCCCGCCGCCGGCATGCATCATGATGGCGCCGGCCTGTTTGCCCAGCCCGATCACGCACATCTTGGATGGGCCGCTCTCCAGGTGGCTGCGGAAATCGGTGTGTGGCTTGATCCGGCTGACAAGCACCGTGTGGTCCGCCGCCATCGAGTCCACGCCCTGGCACAGCGGCGGCCCGTCGGGTATGCGCCCGATCTCCTTAACCTCCATCGTCGCTTCGATGCGAACGCCGATCGACGCCTCGGTCACGCCGAGTTGGGCCAACATCTCGATCTGCCCCGGAGCTGTTGCGCCGCCGTGACTGCCCATCGCCGGCGCCACGTAAGGCTGCATCCCAGCCGCTTTCAGACGGTCTACGACGGAACGCACGATCACAGGCAGGTTGGCGATGCCACGGCTGCCAACGCCCACGGCGACGCTGTCGCCCGCTTTCATGCGCTCCAAGATGCCGGAGCTATCCAACGCCTGAGCAGCCGCAGCCGCCACATCCTCGACCTTTGGCGCATCGAAGCGCTGGTGTACGGCAAGCAACCTCTCCGGCAGTTGCGCCGGAAATTCTAGCGCCTGAATCTCTTCAAGAAGCTTCATCGATCACTATCTCCCCCGCCAGAAACGGTGTCCTGACCGATTGCCAGGATTCCCCTTATATCTATCACTTGCCCTTTACACGCACGACGATCTCGCGCAGAATCGACTCGAAATCGTCGCTCGCCGCTTTGAATTCGCTGCCGCTGATCACCAACGGCGCACCGAAGACTACGATTTCAGCCCCCATATCCAGCGTCTGGATAGCCTGCTCGACCGTCAATCCGCCGACTGCTTGCACCGGAATGTCGACCGCATCTAGAACCGGTCCGAGGTCATCTAGCGGGCTTAACCCCTGTATCATGTTGCGCTCGTCGAAGCCGGTGTGCACGATGATGTAATCGACGCCCAACTCCTGCGCCTCGCGCGCCCGCTTCGGCTTGTCCGGGCAGAGCATGACATCGCACATCACCTTGCCGCCATATTGGCGCGCCATCTTCACCTGCTCGATGATGCTGGCGTCGTGCGCCTGTCCCATGACGACGGTCATGTTGGCGCCCGCCTTGAACATCATCTCCGCTTCCAGCCCTGCGCCGTCCATCGTCTTGAGGTCGGCCACGATGGGCGCATCGGGGAAGGCCTCACGCATGGCTTTCACGCAGCGCAAGCCCTCTGCCAGGATGAGCGGAGTGCCCGCTTCCAGCCAATCCACGCCCGCTCTCACCGCGGCGTGGGCCAAGTCCATCGCCTCTTCAAGAGTCGTCACATCCAGAGAGACTTGAATAATCCCGCCGCTCTTCGCCACTTTGGCGTCCTCCTCTTTCAAATAGGGTTTAGAATCGATATGAGTTATGTTGCGTTAGATTGTAAGCACCGACTTGACGTTGGCGCCTTCTTCCATCCGCGTGAAGGCCTCCTCCCAGTCGGCAAGATCATACACGCCGCCGATTACAGGCTTTAGGTTCACCTGACCCGTCGAAAGCAGAGTGAGCACGCGCTCCCAGGTGGGATAGGTATGGCTGAACGTGCCCTGCAACGTCACGGCCTTGCCAACCAGCGGGTCCAGATTGAAGTCGAGCGGTTGCGGCCCCCAGCCGATCTTGGTGATGCGGCCGTTGGGACGCACCAATTCGAGCGATTGCTTCAGGGCGCGGCTCACGCCCGTGCAGTCCACTACTAGGTCTGCTCCGTAGCCGTCGCCCAGCGAACGAACGAGTTTGCCTGCATCCTCATGTTGTATGTTCACCGTATGGTGCGCGCCAAGCTCCGCCGCCACCTCCAGCCGATGAGCGTCTACATCCGTACCGAGCATGACGATTGTGCCCGCCCCGCGCAGCCGTACAATCTGGAGCGCCATAATGCCGATCGGCCCAGGCCCCTGGATCACAACCAGATCGCCCGGCTTCATCGCCGTCTTTTCAACCAGCGCGTTGTAGGCGACGCAGATCGGTTCGGTCAGCGCAGCATGTTCAAATGGCACATTGTCGGGAATGTGGTGCAGTATTTCGGGTCGAGCCAGAACCCGGTTCGTGAATGCCCCGTCGGCCAGGGCGCCATAACCGAGACGATGCGGGCAAAGATTGTAGTTGCCGCTGAGACAATACACGCACTGTCCGCAGACCTCCGCCGCCGTCTCACACGCCACCCGATCCCCAACGTTCCAACCGGTGACGCCCTCGCCCACATCGGCCACAACACCGCAGAACTCGTGGCCCAGAACCAGCGGCAGTTTGATCTCCCAACTATGCGATTGGCGCCACATATGCAGGTCGCTGCCGCAGACGCCTGCGGCCTTAACGTCAATCAGCACGCGGCCCGGCTGTACCGACGGTTCCGGCTGCTCGCGCACCTCGACTTCACCGTTGCGGCTGCCGTACTTAACCAGTGCTCGCATGTCCATGCTCCTTCGGGTTCTGGTTCAATGATGGGGGTGGGGCATATGCACCCATATGGCTCAATGGTTCCATTATTCGTTCGTTTTGTCAACTGCTCCGGCCTCTCTAGAATGCTGCAACCC
This sequence comes from uncultured Caldilineaceae bacterium, assembly GCA_964467575.1. Lineage (GTDB taxonomy): Bacteria > Chloroflexota > Anaerolineae > Caldilineales > Caldilineaceae > JASGTU01. The sequence goes on from CAYXRG010000001.1 coordinate 51,413, forward strand.
GAAACGTGAAAGGAAGTGGAGCAGAAATTCCATTTGACACCGGTTCAGAATCGCACTATGATACAAAGAAGCAATACAATTTGCACCTGTTCGCTCCCTTTTTTACGGGCGCATTCTCGTCATAACGCACCCATCGTCCGCTATTCGATCAGATTGAGGCCCCGACCTCAGTGCCGATGTTCTATAATCTCTTTACGCGATTCCCAGCGAACGTTCCAGAGCGACGGCCCGGACTCGTCTAAGCAGTCCTCCGCCCTTCTTGGCATATCGCTGCTGTTCACCGCTCCACACAGAAGTTCCACAGAGGAGGTTACAAACCGTAGAGATCGGAACGTTTTCGGTATGGCTGTTCAATTGTGACGCGAATCAACCTGTCACATCACCAAGACGCAAAGGAGATTGGTACCATGAAACAGCTTTCACGACGTCACTTCTTGCAGATGGCGGGCCTCACCGCCGGCGCCACCCTGTTGGCTGCCTGCCCGGCGCCGGTCGCCCCATCTGCGCCTGCTGCGGAAGGTGGAGCCGCCCCGGCCGCTGAAGTAAAAGTCCTTGAAGCTTGGTCGCGCATGACCGACGTATCAGCCGAATCGATCCAGGGTATCATCGAAAACTACAACGCGTCTAACGAGATCGGCGCTCAGGTCGAGTTTGTCTATGTCGCCCAAACTCAGGACAGCCAGGCCGACGAGAAACTGCTCACTGCAGTCGCCGGCGGCAACCCGCCTCCGCTCTACTACGCTGACCGTTTCACCGTCCCGCAGTTTGCCCATCAGGGCTTCTTCACCAACATCAAAGATCAGGCTGACGCCGTAGGTGTGACCGCTGACCTATACTACGACTTCGCTTGGAATGAGACGGTCTATAAGGACGGCGTGTATGCGCTTTCCTTCGACACAGACACGCGTGCCCTGTGGTACAACAAGGACATCTTCGAGGAAGTCGGGCTTGATCCGGAAGCGCCGCCCACCAATCTCGAAGAGTTGCGGACGCTGACAGAAGCGCTGACCGAGCGCGGTCCGAGCGGCGCCATCACTCGCTATGGCATCAATCCGCTCTATGACCAGGCCTGGCTCTACACTTGGGGCTTCGCCTTCCGCGGCGAATTCCAGGACCCGGAGACCAAGCGCATCACCTTCGCCCATCCCAACAACATCGCCAGCATGGAATTCGTCAAGGCGTTTGTCGAAGAGATCGGCGTCGAGGATATTGATGCAATGTTGGCGGCGTGCGCCGGCGGCGCCTGCAGCGGCCCCAATGACTACTTCTGGACAGGCCAGTCGGCCATGGTCGTTAGCGGCGACTGGAAGGTAGCCCAGCAGAAGCGCTACAAGCCAGACACCAACTACGGCGTCGTGCCCATGCCCGGCCCCGACGGCCCCGCACCGCATGCAAGCTGGGCTGGCGGCTGGAGCTGGTGCATCCCGATGGGTTGGGAAGACGTCGCCACCGCCTTCGACGCTCTATTCTACTTCTGCGGCCCCATCGGCCAAGAGAAGTACAACAAGGACACCTATCACATCCCGACCCTCAAGTCGGTCGCCGAGGATCCTTACTTCTCCGAAGACCCGCTGCATGCCGTCTTCATGGACTTGCTGCCCGTCTCCCATTCGCGCCCGCCGATCCCCTTCGGCTCCAAGCTGTGGGACCTGCAGGTCAAAGCCTTCCGCGATGAAATTCCGCACGGCCTCAAGACTCCTGAGCAGGCGCTGACGGACATCGACGACGAGATCAACAGGGACCTCGAGGAAGCCGGTTTCTTCGAATAGTCGGTACGCGGCGCGGGTAAAGCCCGCACCATCCTCCTGATATCTGTAATTCAGAGACCGGAGCCGCTCAGAGGTTGCTCCGGTCTCTGAAGACAGCCGTGTAGATAAGGCAACATCATGGCTACGACAGCAGCAAGCATCCCGCCTCGCTCATTTAGGCTCAAGCCGAGAACGCGCAACATTATCAATGGCCTGCTTTTTGCCTCCCCGTGGCTCATCGGCCTTGCCGCGTTTTGGATCTATCCGACGTTCGCGTCGGCATACTATAGCTTCACGAAGTTCAACGGCGTTCAAAATCCGCAATGGATCGGCTTCCAGAATTATGTGAAGCTCTTTACCAACGACCCCAACTTCTGGGACGCGGTCTACAACACGTTCTATTTCGCTGCCGTCTCGATTCCGCTTGCCATCATTCTCGCCTTCGCGCTTGCCATGATGTTGAACACCAAGATTCGAGGCCAGGTCGTCTATCGCACCATCTACTTTCTACCCACGTTGGTGCCCGAAGTGGCGCTTGCACTTGTCTGGGTGTACATGTTCACCCCTGTCTCCGGCATCATTAGCGCCCCATTCCAGTACTTCGGCTATCGCGGGCCATGTTGGCTGACTTGTGAAGCGTGGTCGCGGCAGACGATCATCTTGCTTGCTCTGTGGATCATCGGCCAGCAGATCATTCTCTATCTCGCCGGCCTGCAAGATGTGCCTCAGGATCTATACGACGCCGCCGATGTTGACGGGGCCAACCCGTGGCACAAATTCCGCAATGTAACCGTGCCCATTATTACTCCCGTAATCTTCTTCCACCTCGTAACTTCGGTGATCGGCGCGCTCCAGTTCTTTGCAATACCCTATATTATGACCGGCGGCACTGGCTTCCCCGCCAACAGCACCCTGTTCTATTCGATCTACATGTATAAACAGGGCTTCCAATACTTCGAAATGGGCTATGCATCCGCTATGGCGTGGCTCTTGTTCATTGTCACGCTCATCATCACCCTGGTCATTTTCCGCACAGCGCGGCTCTGGGTGTTCTACTCCGGCGGGGAACAAGGCTAGTCATCGTAGATCTGACCATACGCATATCGGGACGGAAGAGAGAGCGTTCATATGACAGCACAGTCACAGACAGCGCAAAGCGGCGTGAGGTCCAGGCGCACCGGCATAACGCGCAAGCAGATCAAGAGGGTCATCCGTACGATCTTGATCCATGCCATGCTGATCCCAATGGCATTCATCTTCATGCTGCCCTTCCTGTGGATGCTGTCTACCTCGCTCAAGCCCGACACCCAGTTCTATGCCTACCCGCCGGTATGGATCCCCAGCCCGTTGCAGTGGTCGAACTACCCCGACGCGGTAACCTACATTTCGTTCTTTCTCTATCTGCGCAACACCCTGACGATCGCTGTTCTCGCCACCATCGGCTCCCTCATCTCGTGTTCGCTCGTCGCCTATAGCCTGGCGCGTATCCCCTGGCCTGGCCGCAATTTCCTGTTTATCTTCACCGTGGCGACCTTGATGCTGCCCTTCCAGGTCACCCTGATCCCGCTGTTCGTGGTTTATTCCAAACTGGGGTGGGTGAACTCCTTCCTTCCGCTAATCGTTCCGCACTGGTTTGGCGGGGCGCTCTACATCTTCCTATTGCGCCAGTTCTTTATGACCATTCCTATGGAGCTTTCCGAAGCGGCGCGCATCGACGGAGCGGGCGAGTTTCGCATCTACTGGCGCGTGATTCTACCTCTTGCAAAGGCGGCCCTCGCCACCGTCGCTATTTTCGAGTTTATTGCCCGCTGGCGCGACTATCTTGGCCCGCTGATCTACCTAACGAATCAGAAACTCTTCACCTTGTCGTTAGGCATCCACCAGTATCGTTCTCAATATGGGGCGGAGTGGGGGATGTTGATGGCTGCCTCCGTTCTGATCACGCTTCCTATCATTCTGCTTTTCTTCTTCCTACAAAAGACCTTTGTCCAAGGAATTGCCCTCACCGGCATCAAGGGTTGATCCCTCACGCACAACGTCACGAACGGCTTTTCGTACGTCAAGCGTCAAGTATGGCGCTTGACGTACTACATATTTCGATTCACGCTTGACGCGCCACTCCTCAATTGAAAGGCCCCAACATATGAGCCATGATCATCTTCGCCTCGCCTTCATCGGCTGCGGCAACATTGCCCGCCGCCATATCGTCGCCATGAAGGACCTCGTCGACCGCGGGCGCGGCGGCTTCCAGGTAGTAGCCCTCTGCGACGCCAACCTTGATTCCGCACACGCCCTGGCGCAGACCGTCAAAGAGCAATTGGACGGCGCGCCTACCGTATACACCTCATACGAGGAGATGCTCTCCGCGGAAAAGCTCGACGGCGTGGATATCTGTCTGCCGCATGGCTTGCACCACACTGTCGCCATCGCCTGTATGGAAGCCGGCGTCGACGTCCTCTGTGAGAAACCCATCGGCGTCTCCGTCCGCGCCGGGCGTTTGATGGAGCAAGCTGCCGAGCGAACAGGACGGATTCTCTCAATCGCCGTGCCGCACCGCCGCCAACCGGGCCAGCGCGTCGCACATTGGGCGCTAAACCAGTCCGGCTTGATGGGTTCGCCGCTCACCTTTTTCCACCACTATACCCGCCCGCCGGAACCGCGCGACCCCAACCAACCGCTGCCCCCACGCGTCGTCTGGCGGCGAAACCGTCTCATGTCCGGCGGCGGCATGACGCTGGATAGCGGCTTCCACTACTGCGATAGCATCCGCTATCTGCTGGGTGACGTCGACAAGGTGTACGCAGAAATGCGCGAACTCCAGTCCGGTCGCCCTGTGCCTGTTTCCGAGCGTCCGGAGGACACCATCTATGTGACCTTCACCTTCAAGAGCGGGCTAGTAGGCGTATGGAACTGGAGCGTCGCCGCGCCGGGAGATGCGCGCGCCAGCGTCGTATTCTACGGCAGCGAAGGCTCGCTGGAGGATACAACACCCAGCCGCTTCCGCATCTTCCACCTCTTCGAGCGTCGCCCCGAACTGAATGAATCCGGCCAATTGGTTCGGCACGACGGCAGCGTGCTACAGATGCACGAATTGGAGGCCCGGTACCGAGAGCAACTGAACGAGGCGCAAAGCGAACTGCTCTTCCCAGGCGGATCGACGGACGGCTTCGCCATCGAGATATGGGAATTCCTCGAACTCCTGCGCGGCAACCGCACACAGCCGGAGGTCGATGCCGCCGAGGGTATTCGTTCATTGGCCTTAGGCGATGCCATTTACGAATCCGCCTTCACCGGCGATGTGGTGCGCGTGGATGACATCCTCTCTGGCGCACGTCGCACTTTCCAGGAATCTATTGACGAACACTGGGGCCTCTAGACAAAAGGAGGAGATGGATGAAACTCGGAGTAGATGTCTTCAGCCTTCGCTTCAACGACTGGAGCGCGCATGAGCTACTCGACTATGCGCACAGTATCGGCGTCGACGTCGTGCATTTCTCCGAAGTGCATTTCTTCGAGAGCCTAGACAGAAGCTATCTCGAACAGGTGAAACGCCATGCTGACGAGTTAGGTATCGGGATCGAGGTCGGCATGGCTTCGATCTGCCCCACGTCGACCACGTTCTCGCCTGCACGCGGGACCGCGAGCGAGCAGTTGGTAGAGATGCTCCACGTCGCCGCGCTTATGGAGTCGCCCGCGCTGCGCTGTTACATGGGCTCCAACGCCGACCGCCGCACTGATCTTCCCTTCGACGCTCACCAGGCAGCGACGGTCGAGACATTACAGTCGGTGCGCAGTCTCGCCCTTGAACTAGGCGTCAAGATCGCCATCGAAAATCACGCCGGTGACATGCAAGGACGAGAGTTGGCTGCGCTCATTGAACGGGCGGGTCCCGACTTCGTGGGCGCGTGCATCGACACGGGCAACCCCCTCTGGGTAGCGGAAAGCCCCTTCGTCACGTTGGAACACGTAGCGCCCTATGTCCTCATGTGTCATGTGCGCGACACCGCGCTCTGGCGCCATCCGCTTGGAGCTGTAGCCCAGTGGGTAGCCATCGGCGAAGGGACGATCGGCATCGACGAGTGGACGCACGTCTTCCGCCAACGCTGCCCCGACGCCATCTACACGCTGGAGGTTATCACCAGCCTGGCGCCGCGTGTGCTCAACTACCTAGAGCCGGAGTTCTGGTCCGTATACCCGCACACGCCCGCTGCGGAGTTCGCTCGCTTCCTGCAACTCGTCGAAACGGGTCGCCCCTACACCAAGCCGATCCTGACCGCCGACGCGGCCTCTATGCCGCCCGAATATCGCGCCGCCCTGGCGCGGCAACAGCGCACCAAACTTGAGCAGAGCGTCCGTTACTGTCGCGATGTCCTGCAGATCGTCTGAGCCAACCGCCTAGCCCATACACTATATAATGAGGTGAACCCATGCCCAAGCCGCGCAAAATTCGCGCCCACTACGTACTTAGCACACACTGGGACCGCGAATGGTACCAATCCTTTCAAAATTTCCGCTTTCAGCTCGTCCGTCTACTGGACCGTGTCGTCGACGGGCTAGAGGACGGCCGTCTCCAAGGCCCGTTCCAAACCGACGGACAGGCCATCATCCTTGAGGACTACCTCGAAATCAGGCCAGATAAGCGCAGCAAGCTCGAAGAGTTGGCGCAAGCGGGCCGCATGGTGATCGGCCCGTGGTATGTTCTCCCCGATGAGTTCCTCGTCTCCGGCGAGTCGTTGGTGCGCAATCTGCGCCTCGGTCGCAGCATCGCCCGCAGTTACGGCGTGGAACCGTCCAACGCAGGCTTCGTCTGCGACCTATTCGGCCACAATAGCCAGATGCCCCAAATCCTCGCCGGGTTCGGCATCAACGGCGGGCTCATCTGGCGCGGCATCAACCACCTTCAGTCACGACACGTTCGTTGGCGCTCGCCGGACGGCACCGAGTTGCTCGCCTACCGTTTTCCTGTGGGCGGCTACTGCGACTTCGCCTTTCAGGTGCGCCACGCGCGCGACTACGAAACGCCGACCACAGCCGCTCGCGTCGCCGAGGACCTGCGCGCCTATCTGCGCCACGAAGCCGAGCATACCGAAGTCGACCCAATCCTGCTCTTCGACGGCGGCGATCACGAGGAGTGGGACCAGCAAGTCTATGCCGCCATGCTCGATTACGCGGGCAAGGAGGATGAGTTTGAGATCGTCCACACCAGTCTCGACGCCTATCTTGCCGAGGCGATTCCCCAGGCCAGCCGCGTAGGCGCCGTGGTCGAAGGCGAGCTGCGCGAGCCGGGCACGCTTCTCTATGATCAGCAGTGGGTGATCCCCGGCGTCCTCTCCAGCCGCGTCTGGATCAAGCAGCTAAACGCGCTGTGCGAGACCTCGCTCTGCACCTGGGCGGAGCCGACCGCAGCATGGGCGCATCTACAACTAGGCCATGAGGTTCCCCAGGGCTTCTTGGACACCGCATGGAAATGGCTGCTTCAGAATCATCCCCATGACTCGATCTGTGGCTGCAGCATCGACGTGGTGCACGAAGACATGAAGTACCGCTTCAGCCAATGCCAACAGATCACCGAACGTCTCACCGTGGAGGCAACGCGCAGCCTCGCCGCCAACGTCTCGGGCGGAGTGGGCGACGACGAACTGCGCGTCGTCGTATTCAACCCGCTCACAACCCCCATATCTGCGACCACCGAGTTGGACCTTCAGATTCCTGTGGACTGGCCGACGTTCAACGAATTCTTTGGGTTCGAGCCGAAACCCTCATTCCGCATCTACGGGCCTGACGGAGAAGAGATCCCGTACCAGCGCCTGCGCCAGACCAAGAATCGCTTGAAGGGCCGCATCTACGAAACTAAGTTCCCGGTAACGTACCGCACCCATGACGTGCTCGTCTCGCTGCCGCTCGACATCCCCGCTTCCGGCTATACGACATTGACCGTACGCGCAGGCGGTAAACGAGAGCCGACCCGTTATCCGGTCGTTCCGGGCATGGCGACGAGCGAACGCTCGATGGCGAACGAGCATCTCGCCGTAGCAATCCAGCCCAACGGCTCGCTCACCATGCGCGACAAACGCACCGGCGCCATCTACGAACGGCTGCTGACCTTCGAAGACATTGCCGACATCGGCGACGGTTGGTATCACGGTATGGCCGTCAACGACCAGACTTTCACGTCGACTGCCAGCTCGGCGGCTGTTGCCCTTGTTCACGACGGCCCGCAGCTAACCACTTTCTACATCCGCACCGTGATGCAGACGCCGCACCGCTTCGTGTTTGGCGATGAGATGCAGCGTTCGCCGGAACTAGTCGACCTGGTGATCGAAAACTGGATCAGCCTGCGCCCAGGAGCCGCGCACCTGGAGGTTGAGACGGCAGTCCATAACGTTGCCGAGGATCACAGGCTGCGCGTCCTCTTCCCCAGCGGCGCACAGACCGACACGTACCTGGCCGACAGCCCATTCGACGTTGTTGAACGGCCCATCGCCCTTAGCAGTGACAACCATCTCTTCCGCGAGTTGGAAGTCGAAACCAAACCGCAGCAGATGTGGACTGCCGTTTTCGACAACGACCGCGGTCTAGCGGTGGTCAGCACCGGCTTGCTCGAAAGCGCTATCCGCGATACCCCGGAGCGCACACTGGCCTTGACCCTGCTGCGCAGCACCAGAACCACCGTCGGCACGGATGGCGAACCGAACGGGTTGCTACTCGGCACATCCAAGTTCCGCTACTGGATCGCGCCGCTGACCGGCGCACCGGATCGCGTTTCCCTCTTCCGGATGGGCCAGCAGCTTGCCGCCGGCCTGTACGACGTCCAACTCCGTCCAGAAGACATAGCGCTGCATCAGGAGAGCGGTAGACTGCCTGCGGCTGCTTCGTTCCTACGCGTCGATGGAGATGTTGTGGTCACCAGCGCGCGCATGGTCGACGGCGGCTTCGAGATGCGTTCCTTCAATCCCACCGATCAGCCCGCGGAGGTTGCGATCAGCTTTGGCAACGACATCCGCTTTTCGCACCTCCAATTTGTCAATTTGGAGAGTAGCCCACTTGACAGACCGGTCCAGATTACCGATAGTATGGCGGTCGTCACGCTCGAACCGAGAAAGATAGCTACTTACCGATTCCAATAAAAGGACAAGATGGCAGCCGGTCAAATCGCTCGTACAACTTCCGCTCGAATCCCCACCGATGCAGGCGATTTCCGGCTCTTCCACTACGTCGGAACTGACCGTAAGGAACACCTCGCCCTCGTCATGGGCGAGGTGTTCGGCGCCGAAAACGTGTTGGCGCGCGTCCACTCAGAGTGCTTCACCGGCGACGTGCTTGGCTCGCTGCGCTGCGACTGCGGCGAACAACTCCACGCGGCCATGCACCGTATTGCCGCCGAAGGTCGAGGCGTAATCATATATCTCCGTCAAGAAGGCCGCGGCATCGGTTTGGCGCAAAAGTTGCGCGCCTACAACCTCCAAGACGAAGGTTATGACACGGTTGACGCGAATCTCTTGCTGGGCCACCAAGCCGACGAGCGGGAGTATTCGGCGGCTGCGGCCATCTTCGGCGATCTGGACGTGCGCTCGATCCGCCTCATGACCAACAATCCCTCCAAGCTGGCGCACCTTTCTGAACTGGGCATCCGAATATCGGAGCGCGTACCGCTTCAACCCAGCGTCACAGCCGAAAACGCTGCATATCTGCGCACCAAGGTGCAGCGCATGCAACACCTCCTCAACTTGCCGCCGGCAATTAACGGGGCCGCGCCGGAATTCGCACTTTCCGAATCTCGCCTGCAGCAGTTGCTCGAGAGGCTCCTAGCACGCGCCGAAGCGCACTACGCTGCGCACCGTGTCCCCTTTGTGACGCTCAGCTATGCCCAATCGCTCGACGGGAGCATCGCCGCCGCCGACAGGTCGCCTCTTCGACTGAGCGGCCCCGCGGCCATGCGGCTGACGCACGCCCTGCGTGCCATGCATGACGCGATCCTGGTCGGCGTCGGCACAGTTCTTGCCGACGATCCGCGCCTAACCGTACGGCTGGTGGAAGGCGCCCAGCCCCGACCCGTGATTCTGGACAGCCGTCTGCGCATCCCCCGCGATGCGCGCGTGTTTCAACACCCACAACGCCCGTGGATTGCCGCCGTTCAGTCGGAGCACGTGGCGATCGCCCAGACGCGCATGCCTCGCGCGGATATTCTCTCTATTCCACAAGACAAGCATGGGCAGGTGGATCTCGAGCGCCTGCTCATTGAACTCGGCAGGCGCGGCATCCGCCACGTTATGGTGGAGGGCGGCGCACAGGTGCTCAGTAATCTGTTGCGTCTAGGCCTCGCGAACTATGCGGTCATCACCCTGGCCCCTCGCTTCTTAGGCGGCTACCACGTATTTTCTCAACCAGACGGCAGGCCGGCCTCAACACCCGCCCTGCTCGACGTCGAGCATACTAGCGCCGGCAGTGAGGTAATTCTCTGGGGCGATGTCGCCGCGCCGCAGCCGGCCGCCGTCGCGGCGACGACAACTGCGGCTGCGGAGTAGGTAGATGGCGGAACTGCCGGTACAGGCTGTAGTCTTCACGGCGCCCTATACGGTCGAAGTGCGTAATCTACCCATCGACGCACCTGCGCACGATCGCCTGCTTGTGAACACGCGTGTCTCGGCCATCAGCGCCGGAACCGAGTTGCTCTTCTACCGCAATCAAGTCCCCCCCGACATGCCGGTAGACAGCGCCATCGCCGCGCTCACCGGTCATGCCCGCTATCCGCTCCACTACGGTTACGCCTGCATTGGAGAAATCGCAGCCGTCGGGCCGGAGGGCGATACGGGCATGGTCGGGCGTTCCGTCTTCGCATTTCATCCACACGCAAGCCGCTTCACGGTCGCCCCTGCCGATGTGGTCGAACTGCCGCCGGAGATGGACGCCGAGCAGGCCTCCTTCCTGCCCAACATGGAGACGGCCGTCTCTCTGCTTATGGACGCCGCACCGTTGATCGGCGAGCGCGTGCTCGTCTTCGGCCAGGGCGTTGTCGGCCTGCTGGTCACATTCCTTCTCGCCCAAATGCCACTCAGCAGCGTTGTCACCGTGGAGCCTCTTGCCGGGCGCAGACGACTTTCACTGGCATTGGGCGCGTCCCTGTCGGTTCAGCCTGATGCTCTCGTCGGTCTGGAGATGGACTCGCCTGACCTTATCCTGGAACTCAGCGGAAATCCGCACGCGCTGGACCAGGCGGTTCAGGCCGCCGGGTATGCCACGCGCATAGTCGTCGGCTCTTGGTACGGCACAAAACCCGTAGAGTTAACCCTGGGCGGACGCTTCCACCGCAACCGCAATGCCCTGATCTCAAGCCAAGTCAGCACGATACCGCCTGCGCTGACGGGACGGTGGACAAAGCGCAGACGCCTGTTCTCTGCGTTGCGCAGCCTCCAAATGCTGCCCTATAAAGAACTGATCTCGCACCGCATTCCGGTGCACCACGCGTCCGAAGCCTATCGACTGCTTGACCAGAATCCCGATCAAGCCCTACAGGTATTGCTCACATATCGAAATATGTAACGCCGCGCGGCAATGAGCCGCCGACGATCACACAGAGGCATCCATGTACACACTAGCAGTGAAGCGAGATTTCGTAGCTCAGCATTACCTGATCGGCGGAGACTGGGGTGCTGAAAATGACTGGCATTCCCATCATTACGCGCTAGAACTCCAGCTAACCGGCTCAGAACTGGATCGCCACGGCTACCTGGTTGATATCGTGGCCGTCGAGCGAGAATTGAATGAGATTGTGTCCCGTTACCGCGACAAGACGCTCAACGACCTCCCCGAGTTCGATGGTCTCAACCCTAGCATCGAACACTTCACGCGCATCGTCTGCGAAGCCTTAGCCCAGCAGCTCAGTTTTCTCAATCTCGACTCAATTTGCATCAAGATCTGGGAGAACGACATCGCCTGGGCAAGCTATCGGCTGGCGCTCCCTCGGCGTTAAGTTTCTGCGGATGGCCTTACGCATCGCCCTCATCATCTACGGCGACCTGTCTACAACGTCCGGCGGTTTTCTCTATGACCGGATGCTCGTGCAGCGCCTGCGCTCGGCTGGCGCACAGGTGGAGATCATCGCCCTCCCCTGGCGCAGTTATGTGCGCCATTTATTCGACAACTTCTCGCAGAGTTTACTTGAGTGTCTCGCTGCCCGCGGGCGATACGATATCGTCCTGCAAGATGAGCTAAATCACCCGTCGCTATTCCTGCTGAACTGGAGACTGCGAAGGCAACAGGGCCGTCCGCCGCTTGTCTCTATCGTTCACCATCTGCGCAGCGACGAGCAGCATCCGCCATACTTGCGGGCCGTATATCGCACCGTGGAGGGCATCTACCTGCGCTCCGTCGACGGCTTCATCTGTAACAGTGAGTCCACCAGAGCCAGAGTTCGTGCACATCGCAACGGGCATCTCGACGGCGTCACCGCCTACCCGGCAGCCAACCATATAGGGCCGCCCGCCGCTGAGCGGGTTCACGCCCTCATCGCAGAGCGTTGCCGGCATAGCAGCCCGTTACAGGTTCTCTTTGTCGGTAACGTCATCCCGCGTAAAGGCTTGCATACGCTTCTTGTCGCCCTCGGCGCACACATGCGCGCCGAGTTCCGCCTGCATGTCGCGGGCAGCCTCGAGACCGATCCTGCATATGCAGCCCAGATAGCACACGCTGTACGCCGGCTAGGTCTTGAGCAACGGACCGCGCTCTATGACAGCGTCTCCATCGAGCAACTGCGCGATCTCTATCGCACCTGCGACATACTCGCCGTGCCGTCATATGAGGGGTTTGGCATCGTCTACCTAGAGGCAATGAGTTTCGGCATGCCCGTCATCGCCGCCACAACCGGGGCCGCCCACGAGATCGTCACCGACCGTATCGACGGCTTCCTCGTGCCGCCCGGCGACGCCAAGGCGATTGGCGACGCCATTTCGGCGTTGGCAGCAGACAGGACCCTGCTGGCCCGCATGGGCGAAGCAGCACGCAAACGCTACGATCGCCATCCCACTTGGCATGAAACCTTCTCCCAGACACAAGCCTGGCTGTGGCAGTTCGCCAGGCAGGCGCATTGAAATGGTATCCGATCAACCGCAAACTTTTACGCGCTATCTGGCGTCGAAGCGTACAGTAGACGACCGCGCCCTGAATGCCCACGTCTGGCAACGCTTCGCCCACACGGTTCGCCGCTTCAATGACGATCGATCCGCGCCTGTGCGGATGCTGGAATTGGGCGCGGGCATTGGTACTATGATCGAGCGGCTCCTTGCCGCCGGTCTGCTGCACAATGCCGAGTACATTGCCATTGACGCCTCTGCAGAGAACATCGAACTCGCAGCTGAGCGTCTCAGACAGCAGGCAGCCGCAGACGGACGCAGCGCAGCCGTCGCGCCGCATGCGCCGGGTACGGGTCCAGCCTATGCGATCGAGTTAGCTCCGGACAGGGCGTCTACGGTCCGTCTAATGACCGCCGATGCGTTCGACTACCTGGCGGGCAAGGCTGCGGCCGTCGACGTCCTGCTCGCCCACGCGTTCCTCGACCTGGTGAACCTGCCGCGCATCCTAGAGGCCATCCGCCCCGCGCTCGCCCCAGACGCTCTGCTATACTTCACGATCAATTTCGACGGAGCGACCATTCTTGAACCCACGATCGATCCGGCCCTGGATGAACTGATCGAGCGGCTTTACCACGCGACAATGGATAGCCGCCTGGTCGACGGCCGCAACTCCGGCGACAGCCGTACAGGCCGCCATCTCTACCACTCCCTGCTCAATGCCGGCTATGAAGTGCTTGCCGCGGGCGCGTCCGATTGGGTGGTCGGCCCCATGCCTGACGGTTACCCAGACGACGAAGCCTTTTTCTTGCATTTCATTGTCGACACCATCGCCGGCGCACTAGAGGACAACCCGGCTCTTGACCGAGCCGTATTCGCGCAATGGATAACTGAGCGTCATCGCCAGATCGACCAACATCGTTTGGTCTTCATTGCGCACCAACTTGACTACCTGGCTCGGCCGCGAGCGCAGCGAGGCGCGCCGGCCTAAGGCGGGACGAAAACAACAGGCCGCCCACATACAAGCGGCGGCCTGTCCGTATCGATGGATTTCGCTAGACGAATCAGCTTGCGCAGCCGCGCCTCGGCGTCTACGCCTCCGGGTATACGTCGCCTAAGAACTCCCGTACCGCTTCCACGTAAGCCGCGAAGCGGTCACGCCGGATGTTGTGTCCGGCCCCCGCGATATGCGCTAAACGGAAGCGCGGATTCATATCAACGATGCGCGCGGCCATCTCCGCAGTCACAATGCCGCCCAACGCCGGCTCGCCGGTGATCACCAGCGCAGGGCACTGGACGCTCTGTAAATAGTCCGTCCATGTTGCATCTTCAGCCGTAATGTACCTCACCACGTTCGGGCTGACCTGGCGTTTAGCGTCCGCCCAGGGAGCGAAGACGGCAGCCGGCCATTGAGGGTTCTCGGCACGCCCCTCCGCTACCAGTTCCTCGATGCTCTTCGCGTGCCGCTGACGGATGCGCTCCGACCACTCAGCCGCAGCAGCGGGGTCCGCCACAGACTTGCCCAAGTCGCGGATGGGCGGATCTTCCAGCAGGATGCAGCCGACCGCGTGCGGATAGCGCGCCGCCAATACAATCGACGAGCCGGCGCCCATCGAATGGCCGAGAACCGCCGGCCTCTCCAGACCCAACGCCGCGATCAAGCCGGCCAAGTCGGCGGCGTGCTCTTCGCGCCCATAGCCTTCATCCGGCTTCTCCGATTTACCGTGTCCCCTGGCATCGACCGCTATCAGATCGTAATCGGGCGCAAGTTCTGCGGACAGCAGCGGCCAGCACATGCCGCTGTCAGTGATGCCGTGGGCCAACACCAGCGGCGGCTTATCTCCGCCCGACCGGTAATAATGCAGCCGTATGCCGTTGGTTAGTACATCGCCCTCTTGCCAGTTCACAATCAGTCCTCCATTGTTGTTGGGTTCAATCAGTCGTCAGCCGTGCCGGATTCTCCGGCGGCCAGACGGGGTTCCGATGCCAAGAGAGGCGCAGAAGCCGCTTTATCTTCCACAGGCGCCGCATCAGTCAACGCGCCGAATCTGCGCAGTTCAGGCGACATGACAGACGCTGCCCAGACCACCAACAGCGTGCCGATCCCCCCGCTGACGACCGAAAAGACCGGCCCAAACCAGTGGGCGACAACGCCGGATTCCAGCCCGCCTAGTTCATTCGACGCGCCGACAAAAACGCTGCTGACAGCCGACACGCGGCCGCGCATGTGGTCCGGTGTAAGAAGCTGTTGCAGCGTGCCGCGAATCACCATGCTCACGTTGTCAAACGCCCCGGTAAAGAAGAGCATAGCAAAAGAGAGCCAAAAAGACTGAGAAAAGCCGAAGATGATCGTGGCGACGCCGAACCCGGCAACGTTTAGCAGCAGCACACGGCCCGCATGTTTCATCGGCGGCATGTAGATCAACAATAGCGCCATACAGAACGCGCCAACCGCCGGCGCGGCTCGCAGCCAGCCGAACCCGGTCGCACCCACCATCAATATGTCCTGGGCGAAGATCGGGAGCAGGTAGACCGCCCCGCCGAGCAACACGGCAAACAGGTCGAGCGTAATCATCGTCAGGATGATGCGCGTGTTCCATACGAACCGGATCCCGGCTACCAGCTCCGTAAAGGTTGCCGCGCCGACCGGTCGCTTGTTGACGCGCACCGGCACAATTGCCAGAAAGACGATGAAGATCAACGAACTCGTCGCGGCCAGCACATAGGCGAACGGTACGCTAAACGCAACGACCACGCCGCCTATCGCCGGCCCCAACACGCCCGATATCTGCGATAGACTCGTATTCCACGTCACGGCATTCGGAAACGCCTCTCTTGGCACGAGTTGCGGTATCAACGCAGATCGCGCCGGGCGCCCGATCATGACCGCCGACGCGTCTAGAAAAAGGATCAAGTACATTAAGTTGACGGATCCGGCGCGATACGACAGCACGGCAAGCGAGAGCGATGTCAACGTCATGGCCGCAAGGCTCAGAATATTGAGCTTGACACGGCTAAATCGGTCGGCAAGATAGCCGGCAGGGAGCGCCAGAAGCATTGTCGGCAGCGCCTGGGCCAATCCCACCAGCCCCAGCGACAACGCATCGCCCGTGCGCGAATACATTTCCCATCCAATGGCAACGCTCTGGATGCGAGTCCCGACCATCGCCAAAAACCACCCGATGACAAAAACCCGATAGGCCGGTATGCGAAAAGCGGCATAGGGATCGTGGCGCAGTTCTAAGCGCGATTTGATGTCTTTATCTTGAGGCAACGGCGACACTGCCAGTCTAGTGAAGGGATGCAATGAACGGGGAGCGTTTCGGCGAGCGCGTACACGCATATGCCCAGACGCTCAACCACGGCTACGGCGCTATTCCCGGCTGGGGAGCCGCCCTAACAACTCCAACGCCTTAAGCAACTGGGCGTCCTCGCTTTCCAGGAGGTCCTGAACCGACATACTCTCCAGTTCCAACGGCGTCAGGAGATCTGCTTCGATGGGCAGAATGACCTCAACATCCGGCCCAATGCCCTGCTTGCGAATCAGCCGGCCCTTCGGCGTCAACCACTGCTTCGTGCCCAACAAGAGGGCCGACCCGTCGCGCAGGGAATATGGTTGAAGCACGGTGCCCGTGCCGAACGTTGTCTCGCCCACCACATGCCCGCGCTCATGATCCTCGATAGCGCCGGCAAAAATCTCGGCCGAACTGGCAGAACCGGCGTTGATCAGCACGACAAGCGGCAGGTCGGTCGCCGCTCCGCCGCGCTCAACCGGATACGCCTTGCGTGCGCCGGATGCGTCCTCCTCCAGCAGCACATCGCCGTCCGATAAGAACTGGCTGGTAACGCCTATAGCCTGCTCCAGCAGTCCGCCAGGGTTATTGCGCACGTCGACGATCAGCGCCTCGGCTTCTGCTGCCCTGGCGCCTTCTATGGACTCCTTCACGTCGTCGAGCGCGTTAGCGCTGAATTGGCTCAGGCGAATCAATGCCACTTCCGTACCGGGGATCATCGCCCAGCTTGCCGCCGGAATCTTGATCTCGCCGCGCGTGATCGAGACCTCTAGGCTGCGATTTTCGTCCGGACGTAGTAGCGACAGAACGACGACCGTTCCCTCGGGGCCGCGAATTCTGGCGACAATGTCGTTGAGCGGCATAGTGGTGACGTCTTCGCCGTCCACCTTCATGATAATGTCGCCCGCCTTGATCCCAGCCTCATAGGCCGGCGACCCGTCGAAAGGCGCGATAATGACGGGCAGAGCGTCGCGCACGCCGAGTTGCGCGCCGATCCCCGTGAAAGTTCCGGCTAGGTCTGAGCGCTGCCGCTCGATCTCTTCGGGCGTTAAGAAGGCCGTATGGCCGTCGTCACCCAAGGCCTCGACCATCCCGCGTATCGCGCCATAGGTAAGGATCGTCGGCTCCAACGCGGCGCGGTCCACGAAATTCTTGTGAACAATGTCCCATGCCTGCCAGAACACGGCGAATTCGTCCGGCTCCTGCGCAGACGCTGCCCCCCAGAAGGGCAACAGCCCGCTACCGCCGATGACTACGCCGACGCCTAGCGACGCCGATGCAACCATCATGAGGACGATCAGAGCGATCGCAATCTTCCAAATACGGTCCATCTGTTTACAGAGCCCTCGGACTCACCCCATACCTGCACGCGCTCCTCTGTCGAGTATAGTGCAACCCGTCCCTAATGCCAACCATATCGCAGGGCGAATGGTCGGAATCTGGGCGTTCACTCGCCAGGCTGCCATGACAGGGTGAAGGCGCGCTGCGCTTCGGTCTCGGGCGAAGGCCGAGCTGCGTCGGGCGTTTGTTTTCGCAGAGTCTGTATCGCCGTCATCAAGTCCTGGCCGCGCGCCAGCTCGTGCCGCGCTAAGAAACAGCCCACAACCGTACCGGTACGGCCGATCCCGCCCCAGCAATGGACGTACACCCGCTTCCCCTCATCCAGCGCTTCATCGATCGTGTCCAAAATGTCCGCCATCAGTTCCCGCGACGGCACGGAAACATCACGGATCGGCAAGCGGCGATACCGCACACGCCGGCCCGCATCCTGCGCCAAGACGAGCAAGTCTGCGACGTACGGCCTCAACCCTTCCACGCCTTCTTCCGTGAGGTCGATATAAACGTCAACCCCGGCTTCCAGAAACGCCTTGAGTTTGGCGTTTGTCTCCGCGTAGGTTGGAGCGCCTGCGTATTCGCCGGCGAGCAGTTTGTCCGCGATCACCCAATACGAGCCAGAGATCGGTACGGGCAGACGGTCATTTTCCGCTTGAGCCATTAAGGCTTCTTCTCCCCTTACATTGCAACAGATTCTCCTTTGAGTGGGCGGCTAATCCTGCTATTCTTCGGCTACAGCTTGATCCGCTTGAATGCTTCCGCATATTCGAGCCCCTGTTCCTTGCCTGCAGCACGCGCCCGTTCTCGGATCCGCTCATCAAGTTTCTCAAGGTCGGTTCCTACCTGGCTGACATGGCAGGATAGCGCTTGGATTCTGGCGCCGATGGTCGACGTTATGTCTTCCCAATGGTCGGCATAATCCGTCCAGAACAGGTAAACTTCGCGCACACGCCACGGATCTTCATCGCCAACCAACTGCTCCGCAAAAAGGTTCCACTCTCGCGCCGCCCATATCGCATCCAACGCTGCATACCCCGCCGCGCGATGGTCCGGGTGAAGCTGATATGCCTTCCACGGGTCGATAGCCAGCACGATATGCGGCTTGTGATGGCGAATGATGCCGGCCAACTGGCCGCGCAGTGCTAACGTGTTCTCGAGAACACCGTCAGCATAGCGCAGAAATACTACGTTCTCGACGCCCAGAACCTCAGCCGCTTTGCGCTGTTCCTTCTCGCGCAGAGCCGCCAACTGACCTGGCCGAATAGCCGGATCATGGCTGCCCTTATCGCCGCTTGTGAACAAAACATAGGTGATCTGCTTGCCTTCCGCCGCCCATTTTGCCACCGTACCGCCGCATCCGAATTCGGGATCGTCGGGATGCGCGGCGATCACCATTACCCTGCTCAGGTCCTCTTGTGTCTGGATGTTTTCCGCCGTCGTCGTCACCAAACATCTCCCTGCTAGTGTGTGGTTACTCTCTCCGGGGCAGCATTTGCCGGTTGCGCTATACGGCTAACCGACTATCATTCAATGCATCCCCCGGGCACATATGAAACCGAGTATACTTCTCACCTGCGACATCAGCCAAAGAACGGTGCGATAATATGTTCATAAAGCAAGCCAGCGTAGGCGTCCATGTCATTGGCGATTGCCGCTTCACCATAGACATCTAGTATGATAATCAAAGGGCCGGCAATTGGCTCCCGGCTGTCCATCACCTGCTAGATTGAGATCGAACACAGCATGAATCGCGGAATCCTCTACGGGCTAAGCGCTTACCTCATATGGGGCGTCCTGCCCATCTTCTGGAAGCAACTGCAGGCTATCCCCCCCTTCGACGTTGCCGCGCATCGCATCATCTGGTCCTTCGCTCTGCTTGCCGTCGCCGTCTCGTTCACGCGCAAATGGGCTGCGATTCACCGGGCCGTGCGTGATCCGCGCACGTTTGTCACATTCATCGCCATCGCCGCCATCCTGTTTCTCAACTGGATGGTCTATATATGGGCAATCAATGCCGGCCAGATCGTCGAGACCAGCCTTGGATACTTCATCAACCCGCTGGTAAACGTCCTGCTGGGCGTAGTGTTTCTGCGCGAGCGCCTGCGCGCTTTTCAGTGGCTATCGATTGGAGTTGCGGCATGCGGCGTGCTTTGGCTAACGGTTCGCTACGGGAGCCTGCCGTGGATCGCGCTCACGCTGGCCTTCTCCTTCGGCATCTACGGTCTTCTGAAAAAGAAGTCAAGCCTCGACTCGCTCGAAGGGTTGACGCTGGAGATGGGCATACTCATTGCGCCTATTCTCCTCTTCCTTGCCTATCGCTACAGCCAAACCGAAACCGTAACCGGCCTTGAATCGCCGCGGCTCGCCGTGCTTCTATTGCTGACCGGCGTCTTCACAGTGGCGCCGCTTCTATTGTTTGGCGCCGGTGCGCGGCGCATCCCCTTGTCGGTTGTGGGCCTCTTGCAATATATTGCGCCTACGATACAATTGCTCATCGGCGTCCTGATGTACCATGAGCCGTTCACGCACGATAGCCAGATTGGCTTCGTACTCATCTGGATTGCGCTGGCCCTATACACGGGCGAAGGGCTCTGGCGACGCCAACATAGACCCGGAAATCCGCCGTCCGCTGTACCGGCTAACCGTCCGGCTGTGTCCGGTCCCTAGCCTGCAGCATCGACCCGGCCGATTTGAAAGGAAGGCGTGTATGAGTTTCGGCATCACAAAGACTATACCGGCAGGATTCGGTCAGGAGCGCGTCGACGCGCTCTACGACGGCTCTGTTAGCGAACACGAGTTTCACATGGCCGGCAAGCCGTCACGGCTCAAGGTAGGCGACTATGTCTACACCATCTACCAAGGCCAACTTGTCGGCAGGCTGCGCATCACGCGCATCGAATCTGGCGCGGTCAGCCCTAAATCCAGCAAGCCGCGCACGCTGATCTACGTCCAAGCGCCGGGCGAGCGTCTGCCCGTGCCGATCCCCAAACAAGGTCACCAGGGAACGCGCTACACAGACGGCGCCGACTGGCCGCTCTGACCTGTTGGCAGCCGAAAGATGATCGTTCGGATCGATAGGCTCCGCGCCATGCCGTTGCGAACCGCATTCGGCAAATGGAGAGCGAAAAACCAGGAACTGTGCTTCTGGTTAAGCTTTCTGTTGCTCAATGCGCTTTTGTTTCTACCGTTCTATCTCCTCGACCTGGAATCATCCACCTTTCTGCCGCAGTTGTCCTTGCAGCCCGATCATCCCGTACGCGTCCTGGCCGAGCTATTTGTTCGCCGCGAGAATGCCGACATCTTCCGGTTGAGTGCAGAACTGCTGGTGCTGGTCTCGCTCTGGGCGAATGCCCGACGCTTGCGCGGGCCCGCGCTGCGCACGACTATCATGCTTACCTACATCGTCATTCTTGTCTATCATATCTACGAAGGCGTGACCATCTCGCTGTATAAAGCGGACCCGGCATTTTATAATCAATACTTTCTTGCGAGAGACGGCATTCAGTTCCTGGTGCGACATCTCAACATCTCGCTGCCGGCGCTTCTCTTCGGATCGTTCAGTCTGATTGCGGTGCTGGGGGCTGTCATAGCGCTGCTCAGGACGTTGTTCCGCGGCATCGCGGTCGACGAACTGAGCAGGGGCTCACGCGTCACCCTCGCCGGCCTGGCGTTGGCGCTAGCCCTCTCCGGCGTAACGGCACAGCGCGCCTTCGCCCAGCCCGAGTCCGTGGTCAGCAGCCTCTTTCAAAAACTCAAAGCCAACGTGGGCGAGTCGATCCGGCTGTATCGAGATGTCAGCGCGTTCGACGACGAGTCCTTTCGCCGGGCTTACGCGCTCGACGCCCTGCAGCTCGTCGAGAAGCCGAACATCTATCTGATCTTCATAGAGTCCTACGGCAGCGTCCTGTATCGCCGGCCTGACTATAAGCTGGCATATACCGCCCTGCTTCTTGAACTTGAGTCGGAACTCACCGCCGGCGGCTGGCAAGTCGCCTCGACGCTCAGTGAGTCAACCACATGGGGCGGCGGCTCGTGGCTTGCCTATACGAGCGCGCTTTTTGGTATGCAGATCGAGGCGCACCCTCAATACCTTGCCTTGCTGGACCGTTTTGGAGATGCCGAAGAACCCTATCCAAGTCTTGCCCGCCTGCTTCAAACCCAGGGATACCACACCGTTTGGGTCTCCTCAATTGCCGAAGAGATCACCGACGCGCTCTGGCAGCAATACCGCAACTTCTTCAGCATCGAAACCTGGATTCGACACAGCCAACTCGCATACGATGGCGTGCAGTATGGATGGGGACCAGCCCCGCCCGACCAGTATGTGCTGGAATATGCACGGCAGAACATCATCAAACCGGATCCCAGGCCCGGCTTCTTCTTTTTCATCACGCAGAACTCTCACTTCCCCTGGCAAGTCCCGCCGCTGGTCGCTAACTGGCGTGCGCTGCTCGAACTAGACCCGACCGCCCAGGAAGTCGATGACGAAGAGGAAGTTCCCCACCAAGCCTTGCGCATGGCCTACATGAACGCCATCGAATACGAGCTGCGCTTCCTAACGAGGTCCGTTCTCGACACCCAAGGCGAGGATGCATTATTTATCTTTATCGGCGATCATCAGCCGCCGCGCGTCTCCAGGCGCAACGACTCCTTCGACACCCCGATCCACATCATCACACGCAACCCGCGTATTATCGCCGAGCTGCGTAGTCTCGGCTTCTATGACGGCTTGGTCATACCCGATGCCGCGTCCGGGATGAAGCACGAAGGACTATATTCTTTGTTGCGTTACCTGCTAGCCGCCGGCTATGGCGAGGAAAAAGCGGCTCTGCCCGCCTATCTCCCCAGTGGCGTGCCGTCTGTGGTTGAGGATGCAGTCGATTCTGACTGACGGTTCATACGGAGGCAAGTTATGTCAACTTTTCGTCGTGTAGTGTATTCGTTCACAGCGCCAGCGCTTGTGGCGGTTCTGCTCGCAGCATGCAGCGCCGCTCCTGCTCCTACGCCGGAGCCAACGCCAGAACCGGCAGCCCCTGTCGTCGAGTCCGAGCCGGCCTCGGTTGGCGGATTGCGCACGTTCGTCATCGACTCCGCCCAGTCCAGCGCATCCTACATCGTAGACGAGGAGTTCCTCCCCGACATGCTGCCCAAATATGGCATCAACATCGGTCGCCAAGACACGATCGGCGTTACACCTGCGGTTGAAGGACAGATCGAACTGAATCTAGATGACCTAGCCGCCGCGCTGGGCGAGAACAGGTTCCACGCCGACCTGAGCCTTCTGGAAAGCGACCAGAACCTGCGCGACCAATGGATCCGAGAAAACGGCCCCCAGTTTGGCGCCTATCCCGACGCCGTGTTCGTGGCAACCTCGATCGAGGGCGCGCCGGCAGCCTACATGGAAGGCGATGAGGTGAGCTTTCGCCTGCTCGGCGATCTGACAATCCGCGAGATCACCAGACAGGCAGCATTCGACGTCACCGCGAAGTTGGAGGGATCGACCCTCAGCGGCCATGCTGTTGCAGTCTTGATCATGAGCGACTTCGGCATCGAGCCTCCTAATTTCGCCAACACGCTCATCGTCCAGGACGAGTTCACCATTCGTGTCGATTTCGTTGCCCACGAACCGTAGCCCTTCAATCACCCAACCAGCATTCTAGCGCTCAACCCGCCGAATCGCACCCGCCAGAGGAGTATGCTCGTGTTGACCATCCCTGCCCAAACCCTAACCGCCGCCGGCGTTGCACTGCTTAGCGCAGCCGGATTACCCGCCGAGCAAGCCGCCGTCGCCGCCGATCACCTAGTCGAAGCGAACTTGGTCGGCCATGACTCCCACGGCGTGATCCGCATTCCTTACTACGTCGAGGGACTGCGCAACGGCGAACTTGCGCCGGTCGGCAGCCAAAAGGTCGTGCGCGAGACCCCCTCCACCCTGGTTCTCGACGCCAACCGCAGTTTCGGCATTGTCCTCGCATACGATGCCATGCGCGAGGCCGTGAAGCGCGCCCAAATCTACTCCTTCGGCGCGGTCGCGGTCCATCGTTCGGGCCATATCGGCCGTCTGGGCGCGTATCCGGCGCTCGCCGCCGATCAGGACTGCATCGGCGTTATCCTCCTCAACGGCGGCGCGCAGTTCATGGCCCCGTTCGGCGGTACCGCGCGCCGTCTGCCGCCGAATCCCATCGCCATCTCCATCCCATGCGGTGACGCCTCGCACCTTATGTTGGATATTACTACCAGCGTAGCCGCCGGCGGCAAGGTGGACGTACAGCGAGCGCGCGGCCTGCCGTTGCCCGAAGGCTGGCTGATCGACGCCGCAGGCAACCCGGTTACCGATCCGGAAAGGTTCCGCGGGAGCGATGTCGCCATGCTTCCGCTCGGCGGCCCGCTTGGCCACAAGGGCTACGGGCTTGCCATGATGATCGACGCCATCGCCGGCGGCCTCTCCTGGGCTGGATGCAGCGCCGAAAAGCCGACGCGCGGCGGCAGCGGCTATCTCGCCCTTGCCATCAAGATCGACAGCTTCATCGACCCGGACGAATACAAGCGCGAAGTCAAGAAATTGGTGGACTGGGTGAAATCATCGCCGTTGATGCCCGGCGTTACGCGAATCTATGTGCCCGGCGAGGTAGAAGATGAATCGCGACAGCGGCGTTTGGCTGAAGGCGTGCCCGTCGAAGAAGCCACCTGGAATGCGATAGGAGAGACCGCAGCTAAACTCGGTGTGACACTTCCGGCCATCTAGCGGCCGGCTCCTGTCAGCAATGCAGCGTTGCGGCGGCGGAGTCGAACGCTCCGCCGTCGCAACTATCTTAACCGGCGTCTTTTCTTGATACGCCCTCCCTGCTACCGCACCTTGCCCCGCGCAAGTACAGGCCAAACAGCCTCGACGCGCCCAGCTCGCAAGGCAACAATCGCATCGTGCTCGTTCACACAGGGACAGGGATGGACCGGCAACACCTGGACGCGTTCCCCGATCTGCGGCTTGTGCGCACACGCCGACACGTCGACATGGCCGTGCTCCTCCGAGGCCCCGTAAAAACGCGCTTCCGGGTACTCCACGATATAGCCCATGCTCTGGCCATCATCGACCCTGATCGTCGAGGCGCTCATCGTCTTGCTGCCGCAGTCCAAGATCGCCCGCCCCTCTGTTGGCCTGCTCACCACCGTGGCGATCACGCGCAGTGCGCATTCCTCTACCGTATGACGGCCCGAGCGCAGATGCCCTTCTCCGCCGACGATATATTCACCCACGCGATACTCTGTCAGTTCCGGTATCAGATGCGCCTCGAGCGCATAAGGCGTCCCCCCGCCGCTGACTATAGGACATGGAAGCCCTACCTGAGCAAATGCGTGGATCGTCTCCTGCAGAAACGGCCGCACTGCGGGCGGCGTCGGAAAGCCCATGATCCCGCGCAACTCCAGACCGGGCAGCGAATCGATCAGTTTACCCAACTCCAGCGCGGCCGCCGGCGTGGCGATGCCTGTGCGATTATGCCCGCATTCAAGCTCTACGACGACGCCGAGCGTAACGCCCCATTCCAGAGCTGCGGCGGAATAACCGCGTACCGTGTAGGCCGAATCCGCCGACGCTGTGATTCGCGCCTGTCGCGCCAGCGCCATCAGCCGATCGAGTTTCGGCTTTCCGAGGATGTTATATGGGATCATGATATCGGTCTGCAGCCCGCCCCACACCATCGTCTCTGCCTCGCCCACCTTCTGGCACGTTAGCCCTATGGCTCCGCCGGCCAGTTGCTTGGCCGCGATGGCAAGCGTCTTGTGCGTCTTGATATGCGGGCGCAGGCCGATGCCGTGCTCGTCAAAATAGTGCTGATAACGGGCGAGGTTGTGCTCCAACGCGTCCAGGTCGATTACCAGGATCGGCGTATCCAGCTCGTCCATATACATGGTAGTTAGCCTCCTTGCGGGTTGGTCGTCTTCGTCTATGCGGGTATGGCTTTCGCCCTTTAAGGGGCGGTATACAAGGCAGCGCTAAGCGCGGGCTCAAGACTGTAAGTTTGGACTAGATGCGCCAATCAACCAAACAAGGACGGGCCTCACCGCAGTGAAGCCCGCCGAATCAGCAGACGCGAATTTTGTGCGCCGCCTCGCTTATCTCGTTTGCGTCTCAGAATATACAACAACATTCGTCTGCGCAGCAGCCGCAATCCCCGCGACAACCTGATCGACCGCAGATGCTACGGCCGCGCTGAGCGGCGCGTTCAACGTCAGATCCGCCGGCTGAATGCCGATAATCCAAACCTCGCAACCCATTGTGACAGACATGAAGCTCGCCAAGGACGACAGCGGCCCGGTATGCGACGAAGCGCTGAAACCGGTCACGTCTCGCCAGTCCAGCCACCTCACAACGCCAGGTTCTGCATCCATGTGCGCCGCGTCGATGAGCAACACCAGGTCTGGCCCGAATCGCCTCACCGCGCCGGTGAAGTTCTCCGGCACATAGCAGGCCTCGATCACCAGCAGATGCTCATTCGACAGAGCCTGCAAGCGCTTGGCGATCTCAACCCCGGCGGCGTCGTCCCCGAACAACGTCTGGCCGACGCCCATCACAGCCAGGCGTATGGGGCGCTCGCGACAAGCCGGCGTCGACCGAATGCGGCTAAGTGTTGCTTGCAGCCAGTGCGTCCATGACCTGTTTGATGTCATCTTCATTCCCGTACGTCTTCGTAAAGCCCTCGCGCCCTGCGGCGGCAAGTTCCCATTCCTCCGACGACATATGGATCGAATCGAATCGGCAGACCTGGAGGCACTGCCCGCAGTAGATGCATGCGTCCTCGTGCCAGCGCATGACAAAACGCTTAGCTTTCCTGTCTACCACGATTAGTTCCAACGCATTTGCCGGGCAGTCCTTCACGCACAGGTTACAGCCTGTGCATTTATCCGGCGACCACGTCAACAGCCCGCGCGTGCGTTCAGGCGTCCGGCGTTTCTCAAACGGATACGCTTCTGTCGCCGGCTTCTTGAACAACGAGCGAAGCGTGTCGCCCACCATCGTACCGATTCTCATGAGAAGATGCCTCCCCTCGACATATCCAGCGCAAACAACGCCAGCCACTGCACCAGCACTGCCAGCGACCCGTACCGCCACCACAAGCCGACCGTTTGGTCGATACGCAACCGTGTCATCAAAGCCTGGAAGCCCGCCAAACCGAGCAACAGGACCAGCGTCTTCATCAGATAGGCAAGCGGCGATGCGACTCCGCCAAGATAGAACGCAGCGATGAGCGTGAGGCCCAGCACAAGTTCTGCGCTCCGGCCTAAGTGGAACAATGCCAATCCGCGGCCGCTGTACTCAGTCATAGCGCCAGCCACGATCTCGGTCTCGGCCTCAGGCGCATCGAACGGCGGCAGTTCCAGTTTCCCAGCCAGGCCGATGATCGCAATCACGAAGCCGATTGGCTCTCGCAGTAACAGCAGATGGCTGCCCGCATATTCGTTGATCTCGGAGATCTGCCAACTTCCGGCGGCGATGGCAGGCCCAAGCAGGGCCAACATGAACGGCGCCTCATATGAGAACAACTGCGTCAACGTTCGCGTCGCACCGAGAAGCGAGAAACGGCTGCCCGTGTTCGCCCCGGCCAAGCCCATCGAGATGGTCAGCAAACTCAACAGATAGACCGTTACGATCAGGTCGCCCTGAAAGCTGAGGAGCGGCCCGATCCCGCCGACAGGCATGTACAGCGCCGCGGTCAGCGGGCCGGCAACCGCCACGATCGGCAACAGATTGAACAGCGTCGCGTTGACGCCGGTCGGCACAATCTCTTCCTTGACCATCAGTTTCGTAACGTCCGCCAGCGGCTGAAACCAGCGCGGACCAACGCGGTTCTGCTGGCGCGCCAGTATCTTCTTGTCGAGCCATTCGTACAAGATGCCATTGAACAGCAGAAACAGGCCGCTCGGGAAGATCAGGATGGCGCCAAGACTTAGTATCGTGTTCATCGGTACCGTTCTATCCCGTATTGTCGCAGCCGCTCCCAACTCCACTTTTGAGAGTCCCCGTCCGCCGACCGTACGGCCACAGCGCGGTCATTGCAGGAGAAGCACGGATCGACTCCTGCCAGGATCATGGGCATATCAGCGAACTGGTGGCCCACAGCCGATACGATCACCGTACCAAGATTCAGGATGGTGGGCGTGCGAATCTTAATGCGCTCCGGCGTCTCGCCGCCTGCGCTGCGGATATAGTAGAACAGCTCGCCACGCGGCGCCTCGACCCGGCTGATCGTCTCACCAGCCTTCACCCGGCGCGGCATTCGCGTCGTCAACTCGCCTTCCGGCAGATTTTCCAACATCTCGCGAATCATCACGATCGTCGCCCGAATCTCTTCAAGCCGAATGATGAAGCGCGTCTCCAGGTCTCCTGCTGTCGCAACGACCGGCTCGATGGGGAAATCGAGATACGCGCCATAAGGAGCGTCGACCCGGATATCGCGCAGCACGCCTGATGCGCGTGCCGTCGGGCCGAGCGCGCCCAACTCCTCCGCCTGTTCCTTTGTCATCACGCCGATCCCGCGCGTCCTCTGCAGGAACATCGTGTCTTTGGTCGATACGTTGAGATAGTGGCGCACGCGCTCGTCAAGAAATTCGATCCCCTTATAAACCTTCTCGGTCAATTCAGGGGTGATGTCGTACTTGACGCCGCCCAGCACATTGATCGAATAATTGACGCGATTGCCGCTGATCTCCTCAAGCAAGTCCATCACGGTCTCGCGGTCGCGCCAGGAGTACATAAACAGCGTATCGAAGCCGGCCTCATGCGCGGCCACGCCAAACCAAAGCAGATGGCTGTGGATACGCTCCAGGCCGGCCACGATCTCACGAATCACGCGCGCCCGCGCCGGAACTTCCACCCCGGCCAAATGCTCCACGCCCAGACAGTATGCCTGTGCGTGAATGTGGGAACAGATCCCGCACACCCGCTCTAACAAATAGAGGTTCTGCGTCCAGTTCATGTTCTGGGTCGCCCGTTCTATGCCGCGATGAGCATAGCCCAGACGCACCGACGCGCCGGTGACGATCTCGCCGTCGAGCGTGAACTCGAAGTGCGCCGGCTCCTTGAGTGCAGGGTGCTGCGGGCCAATCGGGACTACGAACGTTTCGCCTTCAGCCTCCGCCGGCTTTGTTACGCGAGGCTCACGCTTGACCAGTTCGGCCGCGTCAAAATCGCGGCGCAAGGGGTAGATTTCCTCAGGCCAGTCGTCAGGCAGATAGAGCAGACTTCGGTCGGGCGTGTTCACCACGTCGATGCCGAACATTTCGATCAGTTCGCGCTCTTGAATGCTGGCCGAAGGGATGATAGCGCACACGCTCGGCGTTGCCGGATGTTCGCGCGATAGGGCCACGCGCAACGTAACCACTGTCGGCCCTGAACAGAAGTGGTACAACGCCTCCATCTCGCCATCCTCGCCGGACGGGTCGATGCCTGAGATCGTCGATAGATACCCCCAACGCGCATCGTGCAACGCACGCACCGCGTCCAACAATTCATCCGGCCGGATCGACACGTAGATGCGATTCTGTTCTGGC
This sequence comes from uncultured Caldilineaceae bacterium, assembly GCA_964467575.1. Classification (GTDB taxonomy): domain Bacteria; phylum Chloroflexota; class Anaerolineae; order Caldilineales; family Caldilineaceae; genus JASGTU01. The sequence continues at coordinate 80,402 of CAYXRG010000001.1, forward strand.
GCCTGCATTCGCTCACGCCACGGCTGCAGAAGCGTTTCAGCCTGCTGCTGGGTCTCCATTGTGGTTTCCATGTGCGTCTTCCTTTTCTGAAACGAATTCTGAGCCTGCCTCTGCAGGAATGCGGCTTGGGTCGACTTTTTGCAGCAGTTTGATGACGCCGTCGATGATCGCCTCTGGGCGCGGCGGACAGCCGGGAACGAACACATCGACCGGAATCACCTTCTCGATCCCGCCAAGGCAGTTGTAGCTATCGTGGAAGACTCCGCCGGACAGCGCACACGATCCGACCGCGATTACGAACTTGGGTTCCGGCATCTGCTCGTAAATGCGCTGCAAGCGCTCGCGAGATTGCCGTGTTACCGGCCCGGTGCAGATCAGCACGTCGGCGTGACGCGGGCTGCCGTGCAACGTTACGCCCAGCCGTTCCACGTCGTAACGCGGCGTCAATGCAGCAAGTATTTCGATGTCACAACCGTTGCACGAGCCGCTGTTGTAGTGGATGGCCCAAGGCGAGTTCTTCCGCGCCCATGTCGCCACCTCATCGAGGATCCTCTGCCAGGGCTTATCTAGTTCAACGCTCATTCTGCACTTTCCTTATCCCAAGATCAACGCCCACAGGGCGACGATCAGCCCCGCGAGAAACGCAATACTCGTCGGCGTCGGCGCGCTCGTCCCCAACACCAAGACGCCCAGATGCAGCACCGCAAAGAATAGCGCAATCACAAAAAACGGGCGATATCCCGGTGCGCCGAAACTCACCGGCGCCGCCTCCCCGCTTGAATAAGTGCTGGACTTCTCTTCCGATTGCTTGCCGCGGAACGCCGCGTACCCCCCGAGCCCGCTCAACAGAGTCACCAATCCGATATTGATGAGAAAGGCTACCGGCGGGCTTAGAATAATTGTGTCCATTTACTCTAGTCCTTGTGGATGATTCACGCGCCTTAGCTGCCGAACATCGCGCTCAGCGCACCGCCTGCTGGGACGATTAGCCAGTAGACCAGGCGCGGCCATACCCCGACCGCAATTACGGCCAACGTCAACACAGCCATCGGTATACGCATGGAGATAGGCAGCCTCACGCCCTCCATGACTGCTGTTGACGGCTGCCGGCGATAGACTGCGTTGACTATCGGCGCGTAATACGCCAACGACAGGACGCTGTTCAGCGCAGCAAAGACCACCAGAAGGCCGATAACCGTGTTGTGCGCCTCGAACCCAGCCACGAAAATCTGCCATTTGGACATAAAGCCTGCCAACGGCGGCAAACCGGCCAACCCCAGCACGGCGATGCTCAGAGCCAACGCTTCAAACGGGTAACGCCGTGCCGCGCCGTTCAAATCTCCAAGGGTCAGGCCGTGATCCTGGCTGGTATCGTGGCTGGCTCCGCTGGTCGCGTAGATAAACGCGCCGGCGGCAAGGAATGCCAGCCCCTTCATCATGCCGTGCGTGAGCAAATGAAACAGCCCGCCCTGAGCGCCGTTCGCCTGTCCGATGTAGACGGCAACGCCTATGCCGAGCAACATGTATCCCATATGACTCAGACTTGAGTAAGCCAGAAGTCGCTTCACTTGCGTCTGCCGCAGCGCCATCAGGTTGCCCAAGAGCATATTCACCGCAGCGAAGGCCATCAGCAGCGCGCCCCATGACGGCATGACATCGCCTGAAAGCGCGCCAAGCACGCGCAGGAGCGCGATCAAGCCCGCCTCGATCACCACGCCGGATAGTAGTGCGCTGATCCCGCTTGGCGCCTGCGCGTGGGCGTCCGGCAGCCAGGTATGCATCGGAACCAGCGCGATCTTCACGCCAAAGCCGATAGTGAACAGCGCCCCTGCCCCCAAAAGGACCGGCGTTGTCATATTGGCAGCAGCCAGCGCTCCGAAGCCGATTTCACCTGTATGTGCAAAGACGAGCGCAATGCCGATCAAAACCGTCACCGACCCGACCGCGCTCTGCACTAGGTACTTGACGCCCGCCTCTAGCGCCGTCGGGCGGTCACGATAGAACACGACCAGCAAATATGACGAAACCGCCATGCCCTCGAACCATACCCACAGGTTAAACAGGTCATTGGCGCAACCAAGCCCGATGATCATCCCCGTCATCGCCACAACGGACGAATAGTACTTCTCGTCGCCAAGTTTGCCGGACATGTGGGCCTTGGAATAGAGGATGACCAAGGTCCCCAGCGCCAACGCTGCCGCCGCCAACAAGAGGCTCAACCCGTCTACGATAAGCGCTACATCGCCATAGACGAGCACAATCGGGCCGGTCGCAGCGAACTGGCGCACGGTCAGGACGTAAGGAATCCACAACACTGCCATCACCAGCAGCGCTGCCGAGTTGACTGCAGTTGTCAACCCTTCCGGGCGGTTTTTTTCGACGGCGCGACCGAACAGATAGATCGCCGGCGCCATGACCAATGGCAGGAAGATCATCAGTACTGCTGCGTTCACGCTCATGCTAGACGCTCCAGGCCAAGATGATGAGGACTGCGATCAGACCGAAAGCCATCCCGGCGATATTCCAGTTGAGTTGGCCAGTCTGCGTCCGTTGCAGAATCGCCCCGGCCTTCTGCGTCGCCGCTCCTGTCAATCGGTTAATCGTCTCCAGCCCGAAGCCGCTCTCCGACGCGGCCGCCAGCCAACCGGGACTCCTTGCCGCCCAGGGCAGACGGCCGCGCCACTGCCATACAGCCATCCCGACTAGAGCCGCGCCCAGCGCCAGATAGGTAGCCGGCGCTCCGAGGACCTCCGCCGCCAGGTGGCCTACGGTCAGTTCATGCAATCCGTGCGCAGGCAGGGTTGCGGCCAACATCCGGCTGAAGCTTCCCGCAAATAGCCATGTCGCAAACGTTCCCGCAGCCAGAATTGCGAGCGAGATCTTCATCGCACGCCCGGCGTCGTGGGCCTGTCGTCCGCCATCCTGGCTGAAGAAGACCATAGACACGCCGCGCAGCGTATACAGGGCGGTCAACGCCACTCCGACCAGCATGATTGCATACGCCCATGCCGGCCCGTGCAGCAAGCCCTCTTCCAGGATCAGTTCCTTGCTCCAGAAGCCATTCAACGGCGGAAGCCCAATCAGGGCGATCGCTCCGATAATGAACACGTTGCGCACAAAAGGCATTCGACGGCCTACGCCGCCCATTTCCCGCATGTCGCGAGTTCCCAACGCATGGATGATCGAGCCTGCGGCGAGGAACAACAACGCCTTAAACACGGCATGGCTCAATAGGTGGAACTGGCTGGCAAAGACACCGCCCACACCTACCGCATAGACCATATAGCCGAGTTGGCTGACGGTGGAATAAGCGAGCAGGCGCTTTAGGTCGGTCGCCACGATCGCCATGAGCGCCGCAATCAGAGCGGAAATCAGACCAACTAGCGCCACCGCTGTACGCCAGCCCGGTACGTCTGCAAAAGCCGGGTAGAGCCGCGCCAATAGGTAAATACCGGCGTTCACCATCGTGGCGGCATGAATCAACGCGCTTACCGGCGTCGGCGCTTCCATCGCGTCCGGCAGCCATGTGTGGAACGGGAATTGGGCGGACTTAGCCGCGGCGGCGATCAACGCACCGTAGGCCATCAGGCCCAACACGGCTGTCGGAATGCCTGGCGCCGCCGCCAGGAACGTCGAAATTTCGAAGCTCCCTGTCTGAGCATAGGCCATCAACGCCAACGCCAGCAGCCCGACCCCGCCCAACTGGGTGATAATAAGCGCCTTGATGCCCCCGGCCACTGCTTTAGGATCATCGTTATAAAACGAAATGAGCGCATACGAGCAGAGTGCGGTGATCTCCCAAAACAGAAACAGGAAGAATAGGTTGCCGGTCAGCGCCAAAGCCGCCATCGCGCCGATGAAGTACAGAACGAACGAATAATAGCGGCCTAACTGCGCCTCGCCCGCCATGTAGTCGACTGAAAAGATGACGGCGAGGCTGCCGACTACAGTCGCCACCGCGGCCAGAAAAACAGCCAGTCCGTCAGGCACAAAAGTCAGGTCGCCGAACATCGGCCCGAACGAGACGCTGACAGCCTCCGCACCGCTGGCCTGAGGCAGCAACGCTAACGCTGCAACCGCCGCCGCCGCGGAAAATCCTACGGCAACGGCATGTTGAGCTTTTTCGCGGCCATCGCCAATTACCGCGACAATCAGCCCGCCCAAGACCGGCAGCCCGATTGCCAGCCAAATCAATAAAGCAAGCATAAACGATTATCTCCGCAGAGTGGACAGCTCATTGAGATCAAGCGTGCCCCACGTCTTTTGCACTTGTACGGCCAGCGCAAGCGCAATGACGGCGACAACGGTATCCACAACGATCACCGTGACCGCCAAGCTTTGGCCGAGCCCCGGCTTGCCGGTGACATTGCCGGCAAGCGCCATGCCCAGGATTGCGGCCTTTGCCATCAGTTGCAGCAGAATAACAATCTTGATCAAGTTCCGAGTCACCATCAGCCCAACAAGGCCAATGCCGAACAGCAGGACGATCCCTGCAAACACAATCTGTATAGACTGGACGGACAATGCTGGCATCATGCGGCAACCTCATCATCTGGCGTCGCGATTCGTTCCAACGTCGCGGCCTCTTTTCCGGCCGGCGCGTCTACGACAAGATTCAAAATGCCCAAGACGCCGGCAAGAATCAGCGCGATCTGTACCCACATATCGACCGCCCGCGACTCCCATAGTACTGTCTGAAGCGTGACTGTCTCAGCATCCGCTGGCGCAGGCGCCGCCGGCCACAGGAGCCACCCGATCCAACCAACGGCGACAATGCTTACAATCCACGCCAACGGTCGCGGTATAAGGGAAGGTAAATCGCGCGTTAGTTCCCCGGCAAGGCCAATCGCAAAAACAAAGATCACCGTAACCAGACCGGCGCCTACGCTCAGTTCGATGGCCGAGACCAGAGGAGCGTTCATCGCATAGAGGATGACGGCGACGAGTACGCTAACGCCCGCCAGCCACAACACGGCCACGATCAGCCGCTGCGCCCTCACCGCCTGTATGCCGCAGAGAACCATGCCTGCTACCAGCGCTAGATACAGCCACATCGTTACCTCTCCTCGATGAAGTCGCCCTTGCTCCGGCGTAATCCCGGGACGTCGCTTATCTGCGCGATAGCATCGATCGCGCCGCTATACCCCGCCGTCCATAGTACCTTGCGCCTGCGCATCGGTCATTGTGGCCGCGCAAAGTCGCCAACATTGTCCGCTCCCGGTCTATGTCCCGCTACGCCGCTGTCACCGGCTTGTCGCTACGCAGGCGGCAACGGTGCGCGACGACTGTCCGCGACATCGATACAGGTTTTTTTGCGTATAGATGACGCCTGATGGCGACTGAATCGAGGCGGACGCAGCGCCTAGGCCGCATGCGCGGCCAGCAGCTTAATACAGACTGGGGTCGGCGTTTGTACGCTTATGCCGGCAGGGCGAACAGCGCCGCTCTTGGCATCGATGGTGAACACTACGATGCTGTCGCTGTTTTGGTTTGCCGCCAATAGATAACGACCGGTCGGGTCCACCGCGAAGCCGCGTGGATGGCTTCCCTGAGTGGCGACGTGCTCACGCAACGAAAGATGACCGCTCTTCTCATCGACGGCAAAGACGGCGATGCTGTCATGGCCGCGGTTCGACCCATACACAAACCGGCCCGACGGATGAACGTGGATGTCGGCACATGTGCTCTTGCCCTGAAAGACGGCGGGCAGCGTCGACAGCGTCTGAAGTTCGGTCAGCGTCCCCTTCTCTTCATCGTTGCGGTACGCGGTCACACTGGAATCCAACTCGTTGATCACGTATACATAATCGCCGCGCGGATGGAAAGCAAGATGACGAGGCCCAGCTCCCGATTTTGTCCTGGCCCACGGCTGTTCATTGTTTGGCAAGAGTCTGCCATTCTCCCCGTCATACCGGTAGATCATCACCTTATCGATCCCAAGATCGGGAACGTACACATAACGATTCTCCGCATCGAGATTGATCGAATGCGGATGGGGCGCATCCTGCCGCGGAGTGTGAACGCTTGAGCCGTGATGCTGCACCAAGTCGCTCACGTTCCCCAGCGACCCGTCTGGCCGTATGGGCAACACGGCAATGCTGCCGCTCCCGTAGTTCGACACCAGTACATTCCGTCCCGCCTTGTCCACCGTGATGTAGCACGGCGACCCGCCCTGCGTGGACTGCTGGTTGAGCGGCTCAAAAACGCCGGCGGCAGGATCAATCCGGTATGCCGACACGGCTCCCGCGACCTTGCCCTGATAGTCGCTGATTTCATTAACGGCGTACAGGAGTTTGCCCTGAGGATGAAGCGTCAAATAGGACGGATTGTCCAGGCCTGGAATGTCAGCTACGGGGTTAAGCGCTCCTGAAGCTCGGTCGAAACGCAGTACGTGAATACCCCGGCTCTTGCCCTCAACATGCGGCTCGCGGCGTGTATAGGCGCCTGTAAAAACCCAATAAAAGTCCGGATCACGGTCAGTCATAATCGAGCGCGCTCCTTCTTTGGCGTGACGAACGCCAATGCGCCTAGAGTTTGTTACACGAGCGGGCTTTCCGGCTGTGCGCTATAGCCGGTCAGGTCAACGCGGTTTGTGTCGCCCCTGCTCCAACAGAAGCGTATTAGCTGCGGCGGCGCGAGCTATGGCGCCGCCGTTCTCTGATGTCACATGCCGGGCCGTTCACCGCCTCATTAATAGATCCGGCCGTACTCCCACCCTGCTTCGTACATCGCAACCACGTTCTCCGGAGGGCTGACAGCCTGAATGTTATGGCAAGGCGCCAGCACGTACCCCCCGCCCTGCCCCATGATCTCGATATTCTCGCGCACCTCTGCCCGCACCTCGTCGACCGTGCCGAACGGCAGCGTATATTGATTGTCCACGCCCCCGTGCAAGACAACCTTGTCGCCGAAGTCCTTCTTCAGCCCGGACCGATCCATGCCAGGAGAACGCCACTGTATCGGGTTCAGTATGTCGACCCCGATCTCGATCATGTCAGGTATGATCCGCCGGATGGCCCCGTCGCTGTGAAAGAACGCATATGCGCCGGCCTGGTGCGCCAGGTCGACCATGCGCTTCATGCGCGGCAGGAAGAACTCGCGGATTACCGCAGGAGAGAAAAGCAAGCTCTCCTGCCCGCCGAAATCTTCCGCCACATACGAAAGATTGACCTGGTCTGGGATCTGCTCGTAGATGCGGAGGGTGTTCTCGTAACAGAAGTCGAACAGCTTATCTAGGCAATAGTGAACAATGTCCGGATGCTCAACCAGGTCAATATAGGACTGCTCACGGCCGCGTAGTTCCGCGTAGATCAAAAACGGCTCGGAGCCGCCCCCCCGGATTGGGTAGTTACGTTTGCGACCGCGTATCTGGCCCGGAATGTCCGAATAGTCGAACCAGTCAACGCTAGGCCACGTGTAATTGGCCTCGATCTCATCGACCGAATGATACCCTTCCAGCGGACCGCTAATGCACTCCAGATACTTGCCGCCACCGTAGTCGACATTCTTGTAACGCCGCCCATACATGTCGGTAAGGCGCGGCAGCTTTGGCCCTACGTACTCCGGGCCGACTCCTACGACCGCGTCGATCCGGAGCCGTTCGATCATGTCCCAGCGCGTGCGACACCCCAAGTAAGCTCGTACCTTGCGGGTGGCCTCAGGCGTCCCCCAATAGTCCATTGGCACGCGATCCGGAGTCTGGCCCGCCAATACGGCGAGCCAGCGCTCCTTTGGCGTCATGCTGTCTCCGGCCATGCCGTACTCGCCCTACACGACCAGCGATTTAGCGAGCGTCGCCGCCTGGCTAGCGTCCGGTGCAAACCCGTCCGCGCCGATACGCTGCGCAAAGGATTCGGTGACAGGTGCGCCGCCTACCAACACTTTCACCTTGTCGCGCGCGCCGGCGTCGTCCAGTTTCTTGATCACCTCGGCCATGTTCGGCATGGTGGTTGTCAGAAGCGCAGACAGCGCAATGATGTCCACATCTCCGGCCTTGGCCGCCTCTACAAACTGCTCCGGCGCCACGTTCACGCCCAGGTCCTTGACCTCGAAACCCGCGCCTTCCATCATCATGCCAACCAGATTCTTGCCGATGTCGTGCATGTCGCCGCGCACGGTGCCGATCACGACGCGGCCAAGCGGCTCCACCGCTTCCTCGATCAAGCGAGGACGCAACAGCGTCAGACCGCCCTTCATCGCCCGGGCGGCGACGAGCATCTCCGGCACGAAGAACTCGCCTTCCTCGAACTTCGCGCCGACCTCGCGCATCCCGTCGATCAGCGCTTGATCCAGGATCGCCTTGGGGGCGATGCCGCCCTCCAACGCCGCCTTTACCTGTGACTCGACCTCTCCCGCGTTGCCCTGAATGACGGCTGTCCGGATGGCAGTCAGGATATCGTCCATCGCTTCATTCCTCCAGTTGGTCTGATGTATCGTAGTTCAACGGTATTCGGTTGTCGTTTGCGAGTTGAGCGTTGACATGCGGCGCGCGTGTCAGAATCGTGGGCGTCTCAATAGTAACACCAGATGCGTTCGGACACAAAGGGCGGGCGCAAGCGTTTGCGCTCGATGCCCGCCCACATGCGCGCCGGCATCGCAGCAGCCTGCATCAGCACCCTGTCAGGAAGCGCGCTCCCTGCAGAATGCCCTCGCGTTCGGCCTCCGCCTCGCGATAGAAATTGCGATCCTCCAATTCAATCGACACGCACCCGTTGTAGTTGTTCGCTTCCAGGGTCCGGAAGATCTCCGCCCAACGCGCCACGCCATGCCCTGGAATGGTGTATCGCCACGTCATACCGCTGTACGGCTCCGGTTTGGCAAACGTCGCAGGTTGCTCGCGGCCATATTCGTAATAGGCCTCGACGAGGTGCTGCGCGTCTTTGCCGTGGACATGGTATACCCGATCCACGAACTCCTCTAGAAATCGCAAGTGGTCAATATCCATCCGGATTAGATGCGACGGATCGTAGTTGATGCCCATCACCGGCGAAGGAATCTCGCGGAATAGCGCGCGATATCCTTCGGGCGTGCAGCACAGCGCGCCTGGTCCGGGCCAACCCTCAATCGCAAGCCGAGCATTGTGCCGCTCCAATACCGGCGCCAGTTCGCCAAAGCTCTCGACCATATATCCGAAGTTCTCCGCGCGCGGCAGCGCCGGATCGTCCGGCAACATCACCAGGAAATGGTTGACCGTGCCGAACTTGGCGCATTGCTTCACGTATTCGGCATTGGCGGCGACGGCTTCGGCGCGCTTGCCCTTATCAGCCGAGATCATTGACTTGTTGTCTAGCAGGTCTACCGACCCGATGCGCAAGCCCGCTTCTGTGGCAATCCGCCCGACTTCGGGCGCGTCTTTGCGTAGATCGATCACCTCCAGGCCGTTTGTTGCAGCCCATTGCACCAGTTCGCCGAGATCGGATTGCCATTCACCGCCGCCTCGACGGAAGCCAATCGGGTAACCGCCAGTCCGTGTTCGCATCGCAACATCCTTCACCTCTTGTATATAGTGTTTTGCATGGCATATGTACGCCTTGCTTGCCATGATGGTTGCTCGACTATCCGGGTCGGACATGAACGCTCGGCCAGATGACCGCAAATCTAGAATTGCGCCAGCGGCAAGATCTCGTCGACTGAGACGAGCCGGTTTTCTGCCATCGACATATTGGCCGCAATGCCCAGAAGAATTGAAGCCGCCCCGTCGATGTGCGAAGCGGCCCGCGCAAACGGATCCAGAGGGGGCGTTGGCGAGAAGATCTGCTCCAACATGACTCGGTCTCCGCCGCCGTGTCCGCCGCCCGTCGTCTCCGGAATCGGGGCCTCATACGGCTTGCCGAACATGGGATACACCCGGATGTGCTTGCCGCCGAATCGGTCGAGAGTCTCTTCGTCGGGCAGCACCGTTTCCTCTTGCCCGGCGACAAACGTCCTCCCCACCTGCTCGACCAGTTCCACCTCCAGCCGGCCCTTATCACCCGTAATGGCGATCCGGTATCCTTCCCACGGGCTATAGCAGATCAGGGAATAGGTGAGGAGCGCACCATTGCGATAGCGCGCCGTGACGCTCATCGTATCTTCAATCGTAACCGGCTCGCCGAATACATTGCGGTCGCGCAGATAGCCTGTCTCCGCCTCGGCGTTTAGGTAGAGCGCGCGCAGCGTCTCATTCTGGTCCAGCCGCAAGGCGAAAGGATCGTTCTCCGCCTCCGGTACGCCCGTATACCGTTCGTACGGATAGATCTCGCCGCGGGCTTCCGCGTTCGTCTTGCCATAGTAGTGCAGCGCCCCCATCGCAAAGACCGTCTCCGGTTGCGACGCGATCCACCAGTTCACCAGGTCGAAGTGGTGCGTTGCCTTGTGAACCAGCAGCCCGCCGGATTTGTCTTTCTCCCGATGCCACCGGCGGAAGTAGTCCGCGCCGTGATATGTATCCAGCACCCACTGAAAGTTGACGTGCAGCGGTTTGCCGACGACTCCCTGCATGATCAACTCCCGCACTTTTGTGCTGAGCGGAGCATAACGGTAGTTGAAGGTCACCCGCAGATTGCGCCCGGTGCGCTCGATCGCATCCAAGATGGCGCGCGCCTTTTGCCCGTCAATCGTCATCGGCTTCTCGGCAATTGCGTCGCAGCCCAACTCCATGGCGCGGATAATGTAGTGGTGATGCCAGCAGTCCATTGTCGTCACAATCACCACGTCGGGTTTGGTTTCGCGCACCATCTTGTCGAAGTCTCCGGCCATATACGTCGGCACGGAGGCCCCATTCGTTTGTCGGGCGATCTGCGCGTTGTACCAGTCCATGCGCACCTGGCTTAGGTCGCATAAGCCGACCAGCTTCGACCACTGGCTGTACGTCTCCGTGATCGCGTCGATGAACATGCCGGCCCTGCCGCCTGTGCCCACGATCGCATAGCGAGTACGGCGATTTTCCATCGTAATTCATCCTCCGCTGTAGAATCATGCCAAAAGACCGCCGGATCGCCCCATGTCCGGATGCGCCGGCGCAGTCTATGCCGGTTCGGCATCTAGCGTCTGGCGCACCTCGCGTTCGCGCACGCCGATCAAGAAAAGCAGGCCGTCCAGCCCAACATTGGAAATCGCTCGTTCGGCTTGCTCGCGCACAATCGGCTTGGCGTGAAACGCCACCCCAAGCCCGGCCACCGACAGCATTGGCAGGTCGTTGGCGCCGTCGCCCACAGCGATCGTCTGCTCCAGCAACAACCCTTCAGCCTCGGCGATCTGCCGCAAAAGCGCTGCTTTGCGCGGCCCGTCCACGATATCCCCGAGCAGGCGACCTGTCAGCCGCCCGTCAACGATCTCCAGTTTGTTGGCGTGTACGAAGTCGATGCCCAGTTTCTCCTGTAACCGCAAGCCGAAGTAATCGAACCCGCCGGAGAGAATGCCGGTCTTGTAGCCAAGGCGCTTAAGTGTTCCGACCACGCGCTCGGCGCCCTCCGTCAAGGGCAAGTCCTCGGCCACTTCTGCCAACGCCGCTTCGTCAAGCCCCGCGAGCAGGGCGACGCGTCGCTTCAGGCTCTGCGTAAAGTCCAACTCGCCGCGCATGGCGGCCTCCGTGATTGCCGCCACCTCTGCTCCGGCGCCGGCTTTCTGTGCCAAGACGTCGATCACCTCGACCTGGATCAATGTCGAGTCCATGTCGAATACGACCAGACGCCGATTGCGCCGGTAAATATCGTCCATGTGGAACGAGATGTCGATGCCCATCTGATGAGCGATGTCCATCAGCCTGCGTCGCATGTCGTGTTCATCACGCAGGTTCCCGCTGACCGAGAACTGAACGCTGGCCGCGGGATGGATCTCCGGATTCGCCAACGACACCCGCCCCGACAACCGTGTGATCACGTCGATATTCAGTCCATAGTGCGCGCAGACCGCGGCCACGGCCGATGTCTGCGCGGCCGTCAACGACCGCCCGATCATCGTGATGATGCGCCGCTCCTTGCCCTGTTCGGCCACCCAGCGCTCATATTGTTCCAGCGAGACAGGCGTAAACCGCGCCTGGATATCGAGGTCGTGCGCTAGGTAGAGCAATTCCTTCATCACCGCCGGCGATGCCTGACCATGCGGGATCTCGATCAGGATGCCGAATGAGATATGCTCATGGATCACAGCTTGCCCAATATCAAGTACATTGACATGGAACTGCGCCAACACGTTGGTGACCGCAGATACCAGGCCGGGACGGTCCCGCCCTGTAACGTTGATCAGGTAGATCTCGCTAGTTGGCATCATTGCCCGAATGGCCCGAAGCCAAAAGTTCCGCCACGTCCGCCATCTGCGTCTCCGACAACGGACCGAACGCCATAGCGCCTGCGTTCTCCTCTACCTGCGCTACGGTCTTGAAACCGGGGATTGGGACTGTGACGGCGCTGCGCGCCCACAGCCAGCCGAGCGCGCCTTGCGCCAAAGTCCGCCCGCCTGCGGTGAGAACCTCGCGCAGTTCCTCCAGCATGCGCAGCCGCTTGGCTTGCGGTCCGCTGCGGAAGTCCCAGTCTTTGCGCACATCATTGGCGGGCAACGTCGAATCTGCACTGAACTTGCCTGTCAGCAGCCCCATCGCCAGAGGGCCGCGGTTGATGCTCGCCAGACTTTCGGCTTCGCATATGGCGAGCGTCTCGGCGCTGCCCTCGAAGATGTTCAACCGCTGCTGGATGGCCGCGCAGTGTTCCCCGCGAGCGAAGGTTCTGGCCCTCTCCGGGTCGTCGGTACTCCAGCCGTACGCGCGGATCTTCCCTTCTTCGACGAGCCGCTCCAACGTCTCCAGCACCTCGTCCGCCCGGTCTACATCATAGTCACCCTTGTGGAACTGGTACAGGTCGATATAGTCTGTGTTCAGCCTGCGCAAGCTTGCCTCGCAGGCGCGGCGGACAAATTCCGGCTCGGCGTTGAAGCCCGTAATGCGCTTGGTCTGTTCGTCGAAGACGTTGCCGAATTTAGTGGCGATCACCACATCCTGGCGCTGTCCGGCCAGTACGGCGCCCAAAATGCGCTCGCTGTGCCCGCAGCCATACACGTCGGCCGTATCGAAAAACGTCACGCCCATGTCCAAGGCCCGTTCGAGCGCCTGCATCGACTCCTGGTCGTTGACCTCTCCCCACCCGACCGGTGCGGCGCCTCGCCAGAAAGGCCCGCCAATCGCCCAGCAACCCATGCCCAAGGCGCTTACCTCGATACCGCTCCGCCCCAATACTCGCGTTTCCACAACCTTCCCCTCCTCTTAATCCGGCACATTCTGTCGCAGTTCCGCCAGCCACACCGTAGCCTCAGAGTCGCTTGGCGCACGCCAATCCCCGCGTGGCGACAACGAGCCGCCCGACCCAACCTTAGGCCCATTGGGCAACGCCGACCGCTTGAACTGGCTGATCTGGAAGAACCGGTACAAAAAAACCTCCAGCCAGCGCTTGATCTCCGCTAGCGTATACTCGTGCCGCTTGGCGTCCGGCAGCAAATGCGGCCAGTCGCCCTCCCTCATACTACTCCACGCATGATAGCTCATGAAGGCGACCTTGCTCGGCCGGAACCCGAAACGCGAAACGTAGTAGAGGTTGAAGTCCTGCAACTCATACGGCCCGATCTTCGCCTCGGTGCTCTGGCTTGGCCGGTCATTGTTGCCCGTTGCATCGGGCACTAGTTCCGGCGAAATCTCCGTTTCCAGAATCGCGTCCAGCACTGCGGATGTTTCCGGCCCGAACAAGTCTCTGGACGCCACCCATCGGATCAGATACTGGATCAGCGTCTTGGGCACGGAGCTGTTCACGTTGTAATGCGACATGTGATCGCCCACGCCGTAGGTCGCCCAGCCTAGCGCAAGCTCGCTCAGGTCGCCCGTCCCCAAGACAATGCCGCCGTAATGGTTCGCCAGCCGGAACAGGTGCGAGGTGCGCTCCCCCGCCTGCACATTCTCGAAAGTGACATCATACAACGGCTCGCCCTGGGCATACGGATGTCCGATGTCCGCCAGCATCTGCCGCGCCGAGGGGCGGATGTCGATCTCATGAGCCTCCACCCCCAGCGCCGCCATCAGCCGGTGAGCGTTGCGCTTTGTAGACTGGCTGGTAGCAAAGCCGGGCATCGTATAGGCCAGAATGTTGGTACGCGGCAGCCCCAGCCGGTCCATCGTCTGCGCCGCCACCAGCAACGCCTGCGTCGAGTCCAACCCGCCCGACACGCCGATCACCACGCACTCAATGCCGGTTGCTTCCAAACGCTTCATCAGACCGTGTACCTGGATGTTGTACACCTCGTAACAGCGTTCGTCCAGAGAGGCCTGGTCGCTGGGCACGTATGGGAAGCGGTAGAACTTGCGCAGCGGCGGCGCCTCTCCGGCCGGCTTCTCGAAGTCAAACGGAATACGGCGCAGCGTACGCAGCTTATCTTTGTGATCCGTCGCCGTGTCCGTAAATGCGGTCATGCGGCTGCGATCCTGCACCAACCGCTCCAGGTCCACATCAGCAGCGACGATTTGCTCTCCCGTCGAGAACCGTTCGGATTCGGCCAGCAACGCGCCGTCGGCATAGATCAGACCGTGACCGTCCCACGCTAAGTCCGTTGTCGATTCTCCCGGCCCAGCGCCGGAATACAGATACGCTGCCATGCATTTGGCCGATTGAGACGCGCAGAGCTGCCGCCGGTAGTCCGCCTTGGCAACGGTGATGTTGCTCGCCGACAGGTTCGCCAGCACCGTCGCGCCGCCTAGCGCGGCGTACGTGCTTGGCGGGATGGGCGTCCATAGATCCTCGCACACCTCGACATGCAGCCGGAAGCCGGGCATATTCTCCGCGTCGAAGACCAGGTCATTGCCAAAAGGAACGCGTACACCGAGCAACGTCGCCTCAGGGCCGATGGCGTCACGCGCCGCCGCGAACTGCCGCTTCTCGTAGAACTCCCGGTAATTGGGCAGATAGCTCTTCGGAACAACTCCCAGCACGTTGCCGCGGTAGATCGCGACTGCGCAGTTAAACAGTTTATTCTCCACCCGCAACGGCGCGCCGACCAGCACGACCGGCGTCCATTCGGCACTCCGGCGCACGACCGTCTCCAGTGCAACCATCGTCGCTTCCTGGAGTGCGTCTTGCTGAAACAAGTCTTCGTTCGAATATGCGGACAGCCCGAGCTCCGGAAAGACTGTGACCGCAACCCCCTGGGCTGACGCGGCTTCGGCCAGCGCCAACGTACGTTCGACATTGTAGTGAGGATCAGCCACGCGCAGCCGCGGAATGCAGACTGCTACACGAATGAAGCCATGAGAGTATATCGAATTGAATGGGCTTGTCATAGGGGCTGCTTTAATTGTGAGGATTGCGCAGCGATCACGCTGCATCGCGCCGGAAGTCTACGCCTATTATATCGCGGGAACCTGTTTTGGGGGAACTGTGCAGCGGCCATTATTGTCGGCTATGATTGCGCGCGCAGCTTGTGAGGATTGTCTGCGCTTGATACACTATACGATGCGTCGCTCGGCCTGAATTGCTTTCTGCGTCAGGTTATTACTTCTTTGAAGGCTAGAATCGCCTCCCTCACCCTACTTCTGATCGTCGCGCTCAACGCGATGGTCCTTTTGCCGCTTTCGATTCACGTACGCGGTATAGCCGCCTATCTTCTGTTTGTGCCAGTAATCGGCTACCTGCTCACCGCTGCCGTCGGGCTGCACCGCCATTCACCGTGGCCGGAACAGGCGCTCATCGCGTTCGGGGCGGGCTACAGCATTACGGTTCTCGTCACGCTCGCGCTTACCTATCTGCCAGGCGGTCTCCAGCCGTGGCAGACCCTCACCGCGTTCGACGCGTTTGCCATAATATTGCTGCTCCTGGCGCTACGCCACGCGTCCGACTCGCATACCGGCGACACGAAACTCACCGCGCCAAGCAGCGCCCCCTGGCCGTGGCTCGGCGCTGTTACCATAGTCGTCGTCGCGGGATTTCTCCGCCTTCCCGGCCTCGACTACTCCGAGTTTCAGGACGACGAAGTGAGTGTTGTCTGGCAGAGCGCCGAGGCCATCCAGGGGCGGGCGGATGCGCTCTTCATCCATGACAAGGGGCCGGCCGAAATCCTACTCACGACGGCCGTCTATTCCGCAGTCGACCGCCTCAACGAAGCTGCGGCTCGCTTTCCCTTCGCAATGGCCGGCGTCGTTGGGCTGCTGGCGCTATACTGGCTGGGATGGCGGCTGTTCAGCCCGCTCGCCGGCTGGAGCGCTGCCATGTTTCTCGCCGTCGACGGTTATTTTGTCGGCTTCGCGCGCGTCGTCCAATACCAGAGCGTGGTGCTGCTCATGATCGTGCTGGTCGCCGGCATCATGCTCAAATACGTCAGACGGCCTGCGTCTCCTCCAGCCTATCTATACTTCGCGGCGCTCTTTCTGGCAACGGGCGTCCTCGCGCACTACGAGGCGGCGCTCGCCTTTCTACCTGTTGGCGCATTCGCCCTCCTCTCCATCCGACGACGCGACAGCACGCTGCGCCGCTTGCGTCATCTCGGCCTGGCAACGCTGCTGGGGGCCGCGATCCTCGCCGCATTTTATGCCCCGTTCAGCCTACATCCGCGCTTTGCCCGCACCTTTAGCGAGATCGCAGGCAACCGCATCGGCGCCGGCTTCCCATACAACAACCTAGGCGACTTCTTTACGCGCACGATCATCTACAATTCCAGCTATTTCTTCATTGCGCTCACGCTTGCCATGGTGGTAGCGTTGACTGGGGCATACCGCCGCACGCTGCCGCGTTGGGCAGCGTGGACGGCCTCCGCTACGCTAGTCGGAGGACTAGCCCTGACCTTCTCTCACCCAGAGTGGCTCGCCGTGGGCGGACACGATCACATCTGGCTTTTCTTCGCACTGGCACTCGCCCCCCAGTTGCTGACACGCAAACTGCCCGCCACAGAACAAACCGTATGGCTCTGGTTCGCCGCGGCCATGTTGCTCGCTCTGTTCGTCGTTCAGAAGCCGCGCACCCATGTCTACGACTTCCTCATCCCCTGGGCTTTGCTCGCCGGCAACGCCGTAGAACAGACATGGCGCGCGCTTGAGGGCAGCATCGGCCACGACAAAGCGCTCGCCATCGGGTTGCCCGCAGCCGCCGCGCTAATCCTGCTCTTTGGCAATTATGTCTACTTGCTTTTTGCGTACAACGGAGCCGAAGTCCTGCGCACTTGGCAGGAGAACCGGCCCGCCGGCTACTGGACGCCCTACGCCGAACCGCGCCAGAACGCTATGTTCGGCTTCCCCTTCAAGAACGGCTGGAAGGTAGTCGGTGCGCTCTATGCGTCGGGCGAATTGGACGGTCCCTTTGCGCGCAACGGCAAGCGCGGCATCGCCAACTGGTACACCAGAGGCGCCGGCGACTGCTCGCGCGACGCCCGCTACTACGTGTTCACACCCTGGAACGAACCGGTCAACAAAGGACTTCTAGACCCGCAGCGGCGTCCGACCGCTGAGGAAGGTTATCACCTGATCCGCCTGGTTCAAGTCAACGGCGAACCGCGGCTCGAGATTTACGAACGCGGGGACGCGCCCACGTCTCCCCCGATTGTCCACAACATCGAGGACTACGAAGCGCTGTTCGACGCGGCACTCTCCAGCCCGCGCTTCGAGCCCGATGGACCAGCGGCCCTTCCGCACATCGAACACGCCCTAGATTTTCGCTTTGGTGATTCGATTTGGCTGAAGGGGTACAGACTCGCCGCCAACAATGTCCGCCCCGGCAATCGCGTCGACCTGACGCTCTACTGGCAGGCAGATGCTAGGCCAACAGAGGACTATAAGGTCTTTACGCAGATCATCGACATGTCGGATTACCACAAGGCGGGTCAGCGCGACGGCGTGCCCGGCTGCGAGGAGTTCCGCACAAGCAGTTGGCTGCCCGGCGACGTCATCGTGGATCGCTACGCCATCATGATCGAAGAAGACGCGCCTGAAGGAGACTACACCCTGCTCATCGGTCTTTACGACACCGACGAAGATCGGTTGAATATCTTCACGCCGGACGGCCAAGCGATGGGCGACGCCCTGGGTATCGACACGATCTTCGTCCGCCCTTAACGAGGGGGCGCCCTACTCGAACCAAACCGGGTTCGTCCAGGCGCGCCCGCCCTGGTGATCGCGCACCGTGATACGCGCGTACGGGCCGGCAAAGCGGCTAAGGTCGAGCGTCACATCCATCAGCCCCTGCCCTGCCACGGAGACCGCCACAGGCCCCTTCCCGCTCACGAAGACCCGCTCCGCCGGTGAGCAACGCACGCGCACTTGGCGCCTACCGTCAAACTCCACGTCGTAAATCTGCGGCCCGGTGCTGGAATAGAAATGGCCGGACTTGAGCGCTTGCAGCAGTGCTTGGGGCGTGAGCGCTTCGCTCTTCACCCATATCCAGCCGCGGCCGAATTCATATCGGCCTGCGTCGCCGTGGAAATCGTCGGCGGCATAGGCGTCGTAGCGCATACCCTTACCCAACAACACATCTGCTAGGTGCCACCCGTCGCTGCGGTCGTTGAGATCGACAGCCGTTGCGTTGTACACCTCGATGGCATCTATCTCTCCAAGTGAGACAACATCCTGCTCAGTCAGGCTATACCATTGCGGATGCGCCGCGGCCACAAAAGCTCCGGCGGCGCGTGCGCGTTGAGCCAGTTCCGGCCCCGTCTCCCCGTCAGAAGGCGCGAAGTCGAGCGGCAGCCCCGCAGCTACGATGTGCCAGATGCCCCCCACTTCGGTGGCGCCCGCGTGCAGTTCAGCGCCGAGTAACGTGGTGAAGCCGTCGCCGCGCCACGGCGTTGTATCGACCAACGGATAACCGTACACGTCGAGAAAATGGTCCGTTAGGGCGATAAAATGGTAGCCGGCATCGCGATAGAGGCGACAGACCTCTTGCGGCTCATACACGCCATCCGAGCGCGTCGAGTGGGTGTGCAAGTTGCCCTTCCAAAAGCTTCCCGGCAGATTAAAAGGCAGTTGGCTCATCGGTGCAGTTCCTCTCTTGTATCGATTACCTTCTTTTCAGCACAGCGCGAGCGCGCTGGCCGATTGGCTAATTGTAATCTCTGGCGTAAATCCGATGCGGCTCTAGGACAAGCAACACCTGCGTGCCGTCATCCGTTGAATCAGCATATGCCTGTGCTCCTTCGTCGCTGTCGTGATATCTGCGAATGATACGCCGGCGCATCCTCTGCTGGAGTTCATCGCCATGCTCCACGATATGCACCGACCCGCTGAGCGTCACATAGCGAAAGTCGTCATGTCCTCCCTCCACGCAGACGCTGATACGCGGATCGCTGCGCAGATTGCGCATCTTCACCGAACGGTTGCTGGTACTGATGTACATCTTTCCGCCGTCCATCACGTACCAGACCGGACTAAGCTGAACGGAGCCGTCTGCATGGAGCGTCGCAACCACTGCATTCCGCCTTCCTTCCAGAAAGGCGGCGACTTGGTTGTCCGTCATGCTAGTCATCGAATCCCTCCTGTCATCGTGCTTGCGCCCAAGCTGCAAACGCGAACGCCCTGCGCACTAGAAGAACAGGTTGATCACGCTCCTGCCGCTCACCAGTTCGATGCCGGTCAAGAACAGAAGCGCATAGACCACGCGATTGAACCATTTCTCAGAGAAGCGGCGGTTCAGGCGAACCCCAAGCCACACGCCTACCACAGCCAGAGGGGCTAAGATTAGAATCGTAGTCAGATTCCCCACACGCAGCAGCCCCAAGTAGGCATACGGTACGAGCTTCACCAGGTTCACCGCCGCAAAGAAGATCACGTTCGTGCCTACGAAGATGTGGCGGGGTAGTTTCTGCGGCAGCAGGTACATCGTCGCCGGAGGACCTCCGGCATGCGCCAATGTGGACGTGAAACCGGCCGCCGCACCATAGATGACGCCGAGCGTGCCCGAGGGACGGCTGCGCGCGATGACGCCGGTCAGCAGCGAGCGACCCAGTTGGTAGGCGACAAACGCCAACGCCAGCACGCCCAACCCGATCTTGAGGATGCGCTCGTTGTCGTCGAAATAGCTGAAAAACAGCGCCCCCAGCGCGATGCCGATGACCGCGCCCGGGATCATGTAGAGAAGGCTTCGCTTGTCGTATGTGTTGTAGTAGTGCCGGATGGAGAAGATGTCGGCCACGATCAGCAGCGGCAACAGGATGGCTGCAGCGTCGGTGACCGAGATCGTCAGCGCCATGAGCGGCGTGGCGACCGCGCCTACGCCCCCGCCGAAGCCGGCCTTCGCAATGCCGACAAGCACGATCGCCAAGGACGCGGTGATCCAAAATGCGGTTGGATAATCTGGGAGTTCCACAGTGCGCTTTCTAGCTGCTCGACGGAATCGGTTATGGTCCCCTGGTTCGACAGAACCCAGTGAACGCGGTGTGACAATGGTTCAGCGCGGCATCAATAGGACAATGCCTAGATTCGCGTCTGCACAATCGCGCACGCGGTCCATTCTATGCGGCTTGCCCGGCTCAAGGCAAATGTAGCCCGCCGGATCGCGAAGAACCGGCCTGCGTTCAGGCGCGCCCCAAGGCCTCTGCGAGCGCATCCATACCTCGGCCGACGAGTTCCCTATTTGCCTGCGAGCCCATATGGCCAATGCGGAAGACCTTGCCTGCCAGCGGGCCGTAACTACTGCCCACCGCCATACCGCGTTTGCGCAACTCGTTGTCCAGCCGCTCCCATGTCCAGCCGTCGGGCACAAGGGCAGCGGTGACAGTTGGCGAGCAGATTTCTTCGCTGTCGGGCCACAGATCGACGCCTATTTCCCGCAGTCGATCCCGGCAATAGGATGCAACACTCGCATGACGGAGATAGGCAACCTCTTGCCCTTCCGCCTCGAACATATCGAGCGCGACACGAAGCCCAGCCATCGCCTGCCAATTGTGCGTGTACGGCAGGTACCGATCCGCCACCCCCGTGCGCCACGGCGCCAGCGCGTCATAGCCCGCGTAATCCGTCGCCTCTATCGCAGCCCAAGCGCGCTCGCTGATCGTGACCATGCTCAGGTCGGCCATACAACTCAGGGCTTTTTGGCTGCCAAGCAGTCCTAGATCGATGCCCCACTCGTCAACCAGCACCGGCGTGCCGCCTGCACTCGCCACGAAATCCACATACAACAGCGCGCCGGCGTCTCGTGCGATCTCGCCTAGCTGGGAGATTGGGTTGAGTGTACCGCTCGGCGTTTCGCAGTGAACGACCGTAATCAATTGTGGCTTAAAGCGCCGTGCAATCTCGGCCACCCGCTCCGGGTCGAGCGCAGAGGCGTAGCCGAAGCCGGCCTCCTCCACCTGTGCGCCGATGCGCCGCGCCATGTCGCCGATGCCATAGCCGAAAACGCCTGTCGCCACAGCCAGCACCCGATCTCCCGGCCGCACGACGCTCTTAAGTGCGCCCCATAATGCCAGCATCCCTTCACCCGACAAGATCGCTATCTGGTTCTTGGTCGCCAGCATCTTCTGTAGGCTGCGCTCGCACTCCTCGTACAACTCGAAAAATTCGGCCTCCACGTCTGCGCTGCCATAATCCACGGCATAGGCCGCAAGCACATCATGCGGTATGGAAACCGGACCGGGTACAAGCGGGATATCGTATTTTTCCATCAGGACCTCCGCCTTGACAAGTTGGGCGTTGTTCAGCCACACTTCAATGAATGACAGACTCAATTGTACCTAGCCTGCGGTCGCTCAACAAGCTTTTCATATCCGGCCCGTTCGGGGCGGGCAAGACCTCATTAGCTGTTGAGCGGCTGCTGTATCTCCTAGAACAAGAACGCATCCGCGGAGATGATATCCTCGTGCTGGCGCCGCAGCGCACGCTAGCGCAGCCCTATGCCGCCGCGATCCGACAGCCGGACATGCCCCCCGGCTCGCCTGTCGCGATCACGACGATCGCCAGCATGGCGCGCCAATCGGTGGAGTTATATTGGCCGCTGCTCTCAGCCGCCGCAGGCTTCGCCGAACCGGGCCGCGAGCCGGTTTTTCTAGACCTGGAGACAAGCCAGTATCACATGGGGCCGCTGGTCGATCAAGCTCTGGATCGGGGAGAGTTCGAAGGCATTCGCGTCGAACGCAGCCGCGTGATCAGCCAGATACTAGACAACCTCAACAAGTCTGCACTCAACGGCTTCTCCATCGATGAAGCCTACTCTCGGCTGGAGTTATCCGTTCCGCCAGGTGATTCGCGCACAGCCCGGCTCAACGCTCTGCGCGCCGCCCGCCGCATCAGCCACGAGTTCCGCACGTTCTGCCTGAATGCGTCTTTGGTCGACTTTAGCCTACAGATTGAACTGCTCACCCGCCATGTGTTGGCAAACGAGTGGAGCCGGACCCACTTCTTCCGCTCGCGACGCCATCTGATCTTCGACAACGCCGAAGAGGACACCTTTGCCGCGCACACGCTCATAGCCCGCTGGCTGCCACATCTCGACAGCGCCCTGATCGTGTCCGACGACGATGGCGGCGTGCGCGTTTTCCTCGGCGCTGCGCCGAGCGGAGTTGCCCGCTTGGCCGAACAGTGCGACGAGGTTATCCATCTCAACCGCTCCTGGGTCATGCCGCCGGACATACGCCGGCTGGCGCGTTTGATAGACCGGCTGCTGCCCGCAACACACCTCGCGCCTGGACGCGCGCCGAGCGCGACCGAACCGGACATTGAAGCCAACGGCCCGATACGTCTGCCCGTGGCAGGCTTTCGCTTCTATCCGCAGATGCTCGGCTGGGTATCGGAACAGATCCGTGCGCTGGTCGTCGATCAGAACGTGGCCCCCGGCGCCATTGTCGTGCTAGCCCCCTACGTGAGCGACGCACTTCGCTTCAGTCTTCAGACGGAGTTGGACAAACACGGCATCCCCTCGACCACGCACCGCCCGAGCCGCGCCCTCCACGCCGAGCCCGCAGCCCGCTGCCTAACGACGTTGGCTGCGCTGGCCCATCCCTTGTGGGGCGCGTCCCCGTCCGCAACAGATGTGGCGCTGGCCCTCTCAACCGCCCTCGACGACCTCGATCCTGTCCGCGCTCATCTCCTTGCGCAGCACGCCTACAACACACGCCGCGGCGCCGGTGAACTTCAGAGCTTTGACGGCCTACATGCCGGAATCCAACAACGCATTACCTATCGCATGGGCGAAGTCTACGACCGGCTGCGCAACTGGCTGGCCGAATATCGCAGCAGCGGCGAAGTGCTGCCTCTGGACCAATTCTGGGCGCTTCTGTTCGGCGAGGTGCTGAGCCAGCCCGGATTCGGTTTCCATCACAACCTCGACGCCGTACGCATTGCGCATCAGATCGTCATTTCGGCGCGCAACTTCCGGTGGGCGCTCGAATCATCCGGACAAGAGGCGGAACACATACCCCACATGGGCCGGGAATACCTGCATCTTCTCACGAGCGGCGCCGTGGGTGCGCTCTATTCGCCCGGTTGGCGCGAGGCTGGCGATGCGGTCCTCATCGCGCCGGCCTATACTTTTCTCATGCGCAATCGCCCGGCAGACATCCAGTTCTGGCTGGACATCGGCTCATCGGGTTGGTGGGAAAGGCTCTATCAGCCCCTCACGCATCCCCACGTCATGTCGTACAACTGGCCCCCGGATCAACCGTGGACCGATTACGACGAATACACGACCCGCCAGATCAACATGCGCAGGCTGACGCTCGGACTGCTCCGGCGCACGCGCCGGCAAATCTATCTAGCCCTGTCCAATTTTAGCGAGAGCGGGTTCGAGCAGCGCGGGCCGCTGTTATCTCTGATCAACCGCGTCCTCTCGGCCAATCCGCAAGTCGATCGGGATACTGAGCCGGTAAATACAGAAGAGTCCGGATTGATGGGAATCGCTCCGGACTCTTCAATAGACGCCTCCGAGGAGGGGTTCTTCGGCGTCTGAACAACAGCGCACCTATACTATGCCGCCAGCACATTAAGAGTGCATTAACCTGCTCTAAGACTTACATGAGGGATACGCCTGGCGTCACTACGATTCGCTACGAGCCGGCTCCAGCAGCGCGCATGCCGCTCGCTCATTTCCTTACCGCAGCGAGTCCGCCTATACTATGTACCATGATGCTCGCCAGAAATCTTCGCACACCGGTCGTCACCCTTGCGGCGTCTCTTTGTTTGCTATTTTACCCCGGCAAACCGGCGTTCGCCTCGGAGCCGTGCGACCCGCCTAATATCATTCCGCAGCCCGTCTGCGATATGGACTCCTTCTATGGTTCGCCGCCGCGGCAGATCCCCAACGGGTGGTCCGAGTTCGTCCTTTCCGGCGACCCCACCTTTATGCAGGACGTCGACACGTTTTGGGGGCCGCCTAGCCTGCGCATCTGGAGCAGCGGCGGCACATTTAAGGCCGGAATCTACACGCAGGTCCCTGTGACGCCGGGAGCCGGCTACCGCGCCAGCATCGCCTGGGGCGCGCCCAACGCGCCGGAAACGTTCGGTCGCCAACTTGGCATCGATCCGACCGGCGGCACGGACCCAAACAGCCCGGCCGTTATCTGGGGACCGATGCACTGGGGGCCAGGGCGCATCCTGAACTACCCGCCGCCCGATGTCAATATCGACGTGCGAGCGCGTGCCGTCAACGACGTAGTGACTGTTTTCTTCCTGGTCGATCACCCAACTTCGACCGGTGACAATCTCATCTTCGTCGACGCAATTGCGCTCTACCCGGACGAAAGCGCACCCGCCGTCGAGTTGCCTCCCACCGAAACGCCCACGCCGGAGATCGCTGCAGCCGTAGCCCCGCCGCCCCCCCCGACACCTTTACCGCTGCCGCCGACCGCCACCCCGGAACCGACTGCCACCCCCACTGAGATGCCGACTGAAACGCCGACGGCTACCGCAACCCCGACTGAAACGCCGACTCCAACGCCAAGCCCGACCCCGTCGCCTACACCCACATGGACGCCGTGGCCCAGCGCGACGCCGTCTTCAGGCGCCGTCAACTGGAGCCGCGCCGAAAACGAATTGCTCAATCTGGCGCGCGCTGCCAGACCTTCTATTCTGCTCGTTGTTGGGGTATTAGGGCTAGGCGGTGCAGGCCTCTTTGGCGGTTCGATTCTTTTCCTGCGCCGCCGTCGCTAGGAATCCCTTAGGAATCGTCATTGGCGGCTCCAGCAAGATCGGCCGCTCTACCTTCATCGAACCCGGAGTCAGGCACGGCGGCTTCCGGCTGAAGCATGATTTCCCCGAATGTGCCTGTTTGGCTAAAACGTAGCTCGCGGAGCTTAATCAGTTCCAAGACGGCCAAGAAGGTCACGATCACCTCGATGCGCGAATACCCTTTGCCGAGCAGAGCCGAGAAAGCAATCTTCGTCTGCGCATGCGTCGCGCCGCTCTCGCTTGCCAAACGCACATGACTCCGCACTCGCTCTATCTGATCTGCGACCGTGATCGTATAGGGCTGCAACTTTGGCGCGGGTCTTTCAACCGGGATGCGCTCTAGCGCACGCATTAAGGCCGCCTGCAGGCTAGGCAGGTCTACGCCGCTCAAGTCGGGCGGACGAGGCGTCCGCAGGCCGGACGGCGGCGGCGCTGCCGGCCGAACGAAAGCCCTGCGCCCCGCGGCGGCGCGATCTTTCAGACTGTTCGCTGCTTGCTTGAACTGCCGGTACTCGATCAGATGCCGGATCAACGCATCTCCGGCATCTTCCTCCTCTTCTTCATCCACGCGTGGTCGCGGCAGCAGCCGGTTCGATTTGATGTAGAGCAAACGTGAGGCCACATCTAGGAAACCGGCCAGTGCATCCGGATCTAGTTCTTCAAGTTGGGTGATAGCACGCAGATACTGCTCCGTCACAGCCACAAGGCTGATCTCGCTGATGTCCAACTCCTCGCGCTCGATCAGATGCAACAGCAGTTGCACTGGCCCCTGAAACGCAGGCAGGTCCACCGCGTAGCCGGCGCCGAGAGTTTGGTCTCGATTGATCAGATTCGCCGAGCTGTGCGCCACTTATGCCTCAGTTCTACGCTCTGACGCCGCAAAGTCGGGCGCGCACCATTCTCTAGAAGTCCGCTTCGAACGTGCGAAAACGACGCCCCGTGTTCGCCATCTCCGCTAGAATGCGGCTGGTTTCTTCCTCATTGCGCCCGGCAATGCGCTCCACTCTGCAGCCGCTCTCGCGCAACATCTGCTCTTCGGCTTCGCTGATCCCGGCCTCACTGCCGATGATCGTTACGTACTCAGCGTTGCGCGCGTCCTGTACGCTGAACCCCATCGCCGGGCGAAAGCGCATGATGTAATTGATCGCATTGACGAAATCCTGCCGGGCAAACGGCCCCGGATAGGCGCGCTGCCAGAAGAGCAAATAGTGCCTGATGTTCTTGATGCCTACGCCTGCTTGGATCTGCTCGATACGCTCGAACAGCAAATCCCGCCAACGGTTGCCCAGCGTCCATTCGCTGCCGGGACACACCGTGCTGTTATCTGGAAACTCGCGATGTCCCCACACCCTTGCCAACGGCACGTTCAACTCCTGCATCAGCCACGCCACCAAGTGCGCACCTGAACGCAGTTGGGCTGACGTCGGTATCTTGCCGTTCATAAAACTGCCGGCAAAGACGATGCCCACAGAGTACACGTTGTGCTTATACACATGGTAGCTGGCCGTTTCCAGAAGGTTCGTCTGGTCGACCGTGCCGTCCGCATGGACGAAGTAATGGTAGCCGATGCCAGGCCAGGCTTCCTTGCCGCGGCTGGCGTCGGGAGCAACATGCAGCTCGGCGATCCGGCGCGGTCCCATCGTCGACGGGGTGGCCGTATGATGGATGGCGATGTGCGTGATCTGGCTCAGCGGTCGCCGCTCATAACGCAAAGTCGGATGCCGTGGCAGTTGATCGACGATCGTCCGCATGGCCGGCTGGGGCGTCATGTATTGCTTGGCGTCTTGCTGTCGCTCGCTAAGCTGCACCTGCATGCGTTGGACCTCCGCCTGCAGCCGGACGCGCTGCTCGATCAGATCCTCGCTATGGCGCTGGGCGATCTCGATGTCGCCTTCGAGTTCCTCGATCCGCAGCCTAAGGTTTTTCTCAACATCGCTCGGCTCCACCATCCCGCGCTGCTGGCGCACAGCGGCGAGCAACATCTCCCTCCAGGTTTGCCCTTCCATCCATTGCGCACCCGGCGAAGCATGTTCTACGAACTCCGAAACGCCGCGAATGCCCTCCAGGCGAACCTGCGGAAATCGTTCAAGCAACCAAGCCAACAACCGCCCGCCTGATCGAAGTTGCTCCCTGGTTGGGATCTGTTCGTCGAACGTACCGGCAAAAGCCACATGGACCGCGTTGGCGAGATACTCTTCGCGGGTCTCGACCACCTCATCCAAAGGCTGCGTTTGCGAGATCTCTCCGTCGGCGTGGATGTAGTAATCGTACAGAATGCCCGGCCAATCCACGCGATGCGCCGCTGCGATCCGTTCCAAAGGCGCGTTGGCGTCGGTTCCGCTATGGTGAATAACCACATAGCGGATGTCCTGTGATCGCCGCTGGCGATAGCGTCCCCTCTCGCGCGGGAACTGCTCTATGCGATTGTGAATGCGCACGCCGCCAATGGTTTCAGTCGCTTGTTCGTGCGCCTGACGTTCCAACTCCTGCAGGTCGTCCTGCAGACGCTGGTTGAGCCGGATCAGTTCGGCTCGCTCCTCCTCAAGACGCCGAACTTGCTCGGCTTGGCTTGCCTGCTTGGACTTGAAATCGGCCAGGACGGTATTGAGCTCTTGAACACGGCCTGTATCCCCGTGCCCCGTCAACGCGGCCAAATGCAGGCGTACTTGCCGTGTAAGGATGCCCTTCCAGCTCACACCCGCGTAGAAGCTTTCGCCGGGGCTTCGCCCGCGCGAAAGCTCGCCCAGCCCGACGATGCTCTCCGGGCTAAGCCCCAAATTCTGCGCCAGCCATGCACACAGCCGGCTGGTGGCATCCAGCTGCGGCAACGGCGGTGACTGCGTGGAAAAATCACCCACAAGACAGATATTCACGCCCCGCTCGGACCATTGCTCACGCGGCTGCGCCACATCCTCCAACTCGCTGACCTTGAATACCTGACCGGCAGGATCGATCACGAAGTCATAGACAATGCCGGGGTATCCATAGCGAATATGCGTCTGCGCGATGTGATCCAGCCGCACGCGCGGATTCGTTGCCGTATGGCTGATCACCAGGAAGCGAATATGATCCAGGCTGCGCCGCGCATAAGGAGAACCGGAGCGGGGCATGCGCGCGGCTACGTCCGCAAACAGCGGCACAGGCAAATTACTTTCGGTCCGCCTCCCGTTGGCGTCTGAGTCTTCGGGCGGCTCGACCGTCACCCACCGCGTCAGAACAGGCGATCCCTGCTCTTTGAACCAAGTCACGCCCTCGTGCACCAAGTCCAATTCCAGCGTATAGTTGCCAGGCTGGTCCGGCAGCGCAAGCCGCACATCCATCGTCAACTCATCGCCGGGCGCGACGCTATTGGGCACATCGGTGCGAACATCCTTGTCCGGTCCGAGGGCCAAAAGACGCCGGTTCCTGAAATAGCGGTAGCCAAGGCGAAACGGTCGTTCTCCACCCCACTCCCAGGTAATCGCGCCGGCATTGCGCACCGTGATCGGCACCGACACAACTTGCCCTACCGTTAGGCGATTCGGAAAACGGTCGTCGACCCACTGGACACGGTAGTCCGGGACAGCCGGTCGCCGCCGTGTTGCCGGTACAGCGGGTGTAACCGGCACGCCGACTTCGCCCGCTTGGACGCTCGCCTCTTTCCAGCGGAAATCTTGGCGCAGCGCCACCGTGAAGTCCTCGATCACCCCGGCTTTGCCTTCGATATGCCACCGGTCGCGCTTAGGCCAACGGTAGAGAAGCAACGCCCGAACGCGCTGGTTCTCCGGCTGCTTGTTCCACGCATCAATCTCCGCGTATGCAGCCTGCACCCAGCCGGTGTTGCGGTCAAGCCACGGCTCCGACTGGTCAGTCTCGGTTACATATACGGGCAGGTGACGCATGTCGGCGGGGACAGCCGACATGAAGTCGCGGTAGACGCGGAAGTGTACATGGTAGGACTGAAAAGGCGGCGGCAACTTTTCGTCGGTTGTGATAAAGCCCGGGTCCTGACCGTGCGTATAGGCGTGCAGGGCGAATCCATCGCAGCCCGCCGGCCCGAGCGCTTCAAGAATATCGCGGAAGTATGTCACCCAGTCGCCATTGGCATTGGCGCCATAGATGGTCTGGGTGTTCCATGGCGCGACCGCGCCGACCAGCACTTCGTCTGAATCGTGGTCCGGCAACCGGCGGATCGCATCACGGCAGAGCTTGAAACACTGCGCATACAGTTCCGGCGTGATGACTTCACCCGGGTTGACGATCGCCGCCCGCGTCGTCCGGATCTCGGTCGAATAATCAGGCATCACATTGAACCGTACTGGCAAGCCGTGCCGCAGCGGATCCGACTCCTGCGGCGTGCCGCCGCGTACCGAAGCGTGGCGCGACCAGTCGATCACGATCCCGGGGCGCTCCACCGCATAATTCATCTCGTTGCCGATGATCCATTTATTGCAGCCGCGGCTGCGCTCAACGAAGTTGGCGACGCGTTGCGCAAATTCACGGTAGAGGCTGCTATGCGGGATGGTCCCATCGGGCTCGCGGCCGTTGTTCAATCGGCAGATCACGCCTAGCCCCTTGGCGCTGTACATCGAGTAATCGACGCCAGTACGGTCTTCGGGGTCGTGACCAATGTACTCGTTAAACAGGATCCAGCCCGGTCTGCGCGCAGCCAACATCAATTCCTCGCCGCCCGGTTCGTGAATGCCGAAAATATAGGGGGGGTCTGTCGCCTGGCGCGCCATAATTGCTCCGCTATGGCCGGATCAGACCGGGCTGATCGTCGATCATGGGCGATGGTTCCAGCCGTAATGACGCGCGTTCGTCTTCTGTACGCACGATGCGCAGCTCCTCATCCAGTACATATTCAGGCACGATCACGCCGTCCGGATTCAGGTACGGCAACGGGTCGGAATAGCCGCCCCAGCCGTCGGCACGTTCGTAGGGGTGAATGCGAATGGCGAAATGCAGATGGGGGCCGGTACTTCCCCCGCTGTTTCCGGAAACGCCGATCCTTTGTCCGCGAGCGATGTGCTGCCCTTCGACGACTACAATGCGCTCCATGTGCGCGTAAATAGATTCGCCCCACGTATGCGCCAGCAACACGAAATGCCCAAAGCCGCCCGGCTCGAAACCTGTCGTCAGCACCGTTCCCGCGTCTGTTGCTAATAGCGGCGTGCCCAGCGGCGTCAAGAAGTCGATGCCGTTGTGGCCGAAAAGCGGCGCGCCGTCATAACTGAAACGCCGGTAAAACGCGGGATTCTCGCCCCAAAGCTGGCCTACGCCGAAATTTCCTGTGAAGGGCATGCCCAGAAACGCCCCCGTCTGGAAGTTTGGCATATCTGTGCCGGGAAGAGGCGCCGGCCGACCTACGAGAAGAACGCCGCCGAGCGTCGTCTGCGCCGTCCAACCGACGAGTTCACTCCCCCATGCCGCAATGCCTCCGGCGCGCCACCAGACCAGACCGTCGCTACACACTGGCCCGCCCTGAATGACCAGCGTCGCACGCACACGGAACTCGCCCAGCACGTCGTTCTCCGGCTTTAACAGGTAGCCCGGCTCTCTACGCGCACGCACAGGCACTGTGCCGACGGTCGCAAGTTCGCCAACAGCGAAGTCAGGCGGCGGCGACAAGGTGCGTACACCCAGCAAGGGGATTCCCTCCGGGCTTGCCTCTGCCATCCAGCCGCGTACATCCTGGCCTGCATCGGTCTTGGCCTGCACTTCCCACCATGCCAACTCGTCCGCAGTACTCGGTCCGCGTATGATTGTCACAGGCGTTCCGGGCCATATATCGACGATAACATCATCCTCCGGCTTGTCCACAAAGCCGGGCGAGCGCCGCAAGCGCACGTAAGCGAGCGTCTCCGCTGCATCTCCGGGACGAAAACGAGCCTTCTCCGGCTGTGGAGACCCGTCTTCGCGCGCCAACAGGCGCAGCCCATCGGGCGCATACTCCGCCATCCACCCCGCATACGCCGCCTCCGGCCCGCTCTGGGGGCGCAACAGCCACCAAGTCAAGCCGTCCGCGGCTTGGGGTCCGCCCGTCACAGCCAACAACACGCCCGGAGCGATGTCTGTCACAACATCTTCCGCCGGTTTACCCACATATCCGGGCGTGAGCCTCATGCGCACCCAGTCCAATGTGCGTACCGAATCACCCGGTCTAATCGGCGAGCCGTCTTGGTCCGCCGCATCAGCGTCGCTGCGGGTCAGCCGCACGATCAGCGGCTCATCACGCTCGCCATACTGCGGAATCCATCCCTGGCGCGGTTCATCGCCTTGCCATATCTCACGCACCGCCCGCCAGATTCGTCCGTCTGCCCGCACCGGCCGGCCATCTACCATCTCGATCAACGAATAAGCCTGTAGCTCGCCCTCGCCGTTTTTTCCCTGCCCATCGCCTCGCCTCGGCAGCGCATGGAGCGCCGCCGACGCCAGCGTAACCGCACGATCCCCTCGCTGCCACATCTCGGCAGCCGGCAATCGCCAGCGATGATCGCCGCGAAGCGCCATCCGGAAGTCATTGAGCGTTCCTGGCTTGTCCTGTATGCGCCATCGATCACCGCTATCCCAATGATAAAGCGCAAGGCAACGAATGGTCTGCGCGCCCGGCGACCGGTTCCACCCCGCGATCTCGTCATAGGCTCTTCGTATCCAGCCCGTGTTTTGCTCCGGCCACGCAACAGTCGGATCAGCTTCCGTAATATAGACGGGCAGGTGGCGCATATCCTGCGGAACTGCGGAGAGAAAATCGCGGTAGACCCGAAACTCGACATGTCGCCCGGAAAACGGCGCTCCCATCGTCGACGCGCTCTCGATCAATCGCGGGTCAGCTTGGTGCGTATGGCAATGCAGCGCAAATCCGTCGCATCCCTGCACGCCAAGCAAAGCAAGCACATCACGTAAATAGAGAACCCAATCGCCCCATTCGTTGCCTGCATACCGCGTCTGGTCGTTCCACGGCGCAACCGCCGCCACAAGAACCTGATCATCGCCATGACCGGGCAGTGATCGGATAGCCGCCCGGCACTGCGCATAGCAGCGGGCGTAAAGTGCGGGCGTCAGAATCTCGCCTGTCGCGGCTTCGCCCTTTGCGGATCGCATCCCGTGACTGGGCCACAAGCTGCTGAAGCGTTCCGGTGCGCCTCGCCCCTCTGGCGCATGTCCCGCGGCTGGCCGGGTCAGGATAGTGCTGCGTCGCCCGGTCCACGCAGCGGCCAATGATCTCGCGGCCGCGTCTATGCCGCCCCAAATCGCCCGCTTCCGACCGCCGGCAGACGTCGCATCGTCTTGTCGACCTGATTGGCCGGCTCGCACGCTCGCTGTCAATTGCGGACGCTCGTAGGCGCGGTTCGGCTCGTTGCCGATTATCCAGATGCTACATCCTGGGCTTGCGCTGACGAAATTGGCGCAACGGCGCGCAAAATCCTCATGGCGCGCTCGAGGGGGAATGGTCCCCTGAGGAAAACGTCCGTTACTCAACCGGCAGATCACGCCGAGTTTGTGCAGCCGGTATCGCAGGAAGTCCCTTCCGCTCAGGTCCTCAGGGTCGTGACCGATGAACTCTGAGCAGACGATCCAGCCGGGCTTTCCGGCATCCAGCATGAGTTGCTCGCCGCCGGCGCCATGAATGCCATACAGCCACATGCTTTCACCAGGCGAATGCGGCATCCTATAGGCTATCCAAATCCTTCACGATAGCGTTGCGCTTCGGTTACCAGAAACCATCTTCCTCATTGTAACCGAACTCCTCGCAGATGTGTGCAACTGTGTCCACTATCATCTCATGGATAGCGCCGTTACTTGCCACTAGCCCATTGTGAGCGCGCACATCGCGTTTGTTATACCAGATGGGGTTCCCCCAGCAGTCAGTGATCCGTCCCCCGGCAGCCTCAAGAAGCGCCTGCGGAGCACACAGATCCCACTCCTTACACCCGGGACTGGGATGCAAATATAGGTCTGCGAGCCGCCGAGCGATCAGCCCGACCTTCAAGCCGACGCTCCCGCTCACGCGCTCGCTCGTAATGCGCATCGTACTGCGCATTTTGTCCGTGATCTGCTGCCGGTGGCTGCGGCTGCTAACCAGGATCATCTGATTCGTCCGATCCGTTTCGCTCACCGACAGCGGGATGCGTTCATCCCCCTCCTCGAGGTACGCGCCGAGCCCTTGCGCCCCCGCATAGAGCAGGCCTGTTTCCGGCTGCATGATCACGCCCATCACGGCCTCGCCGTGCACAGCCAGGCCGATCATGATCGAAAACTCGCCGTTGCGTGCGATGAACTCTTTGGTCCCGTCTAGGGGATCGATAATCCACACCCTCTCCTTTTCGAGCCGGCCTAGATCATCTTTCGACTCCTCAGAAAGAACGCCATCGTCCGGAAACATGGCGCGCACGCGTGCGACAATGTGTTGGTTGGCTGACCGATCCGCCTCCGTTACGGGGGAGCGGTCAGATTTGTAGCGCACCTCCGATGATCCGACATAGAAGGTGTTGACGATTGTGGCGGCCTCCTGCGCAACTCTGCTGGCGAACTCCAGCTCTGCGGTTAGGTCGACCGCCCGAACGGGATCCTGATTCATAATTCCTCTTCCAGCTCATTCATAATTCGGTCAGCGGCAAAAGCTGTTCGATTGTAGCAACTGTTTGCCGGCGCGGCAAGTCATGCTTCTTTCGGGAAAAGGGCAGCGGCGATTCACGGGCGCAGCGAACCGGGCTTGCCTGATGCGGGGCTCAAGTCAGTCGGCAGCACAGCGGAACCCTATCCAGTCCTCGGCCGCGTCCACCGCTACAATCCGGTAAGCGCTCGCCTGCGCCGCCAATCGGTCATCGCGATAGGAGCCCCCCTTCACCACGATACCGGCCTGCTCGGAGGCGCTAGTCGCCGTCCACTCAGCGGCGTTGCCTGCCATATCCGCCGCCCGGCTGGGGCTGTCCCCAGCCGGGCTATGGCTGCCCACGATGGCCGGTGAACCGCGACCGCTTTCCTGAGTATTGGCCCGCCCGCCTCCGAACGCATCGCCCCACGGATACGTATACAAGCGGTTGATCGCGGGCGCAGCCACCGCGGCAGCCAGCCACTCTTCTTCGGTCGGCAGTCGTTTCCCCTGTGCGCGGCAATACTCTGCCGCAGCGTGCCAATCGACGTTCACAACCGGATACATATCATAGGCCGGATTAACGAAGTAGTCCTTGATCCCCACCGCGTCGCCGCTCACAGGCCACCGGCACCTGCCGCGGCCATAACAGGTGCGGTACTGGCGATTGGTTACCTCATGCCGGTCGATGGTGAACGAATCAATGGTCACTGCGACCGGTTCGCCGCCGCTGCGCGCCAGAGGCAGCGCATACTCGCCTCCGGGCACGCGCACCATCAAGCCCTGCTGCCCGCGTGCCATCGCCGCCCAGATGCCGGCCCCCGCCAAGCATAGGAGGAAGAAGAGCGATAGCGCCGGCCGCCGGCCGAATCGCACACGCATCCGGCGCGCCTCATCAACGGGCGTTGCGATTACTTTCTCCGGCGCAGCCGATGCCGAGCCGTCGGGCGCTAGCACCCACAACGCTTGTACAGCGCGCACTCGTCGCCTGCTGTCTACGCTGTTCGCCGTTGCGCGCAACTCAAAAAGCAACGCTGGCCGCCAAAAACGCCCGTGAGGATCGTGTTCACTCAGATCCCTCACCGTTTCAACCGGAACCCTGGCCTCGCCCGAAGCCAATGCATCGGCCAGCACCAAGCCCGTCCTCTCCGGATCATCTTGATGGCGCAACGCAGTCAGTATGCCGCGGCCGTGGTATAGGGCAGCCCGCAGCAGCAACGAGCGGCGCCCGGCATCCAACTCCCAGCCGTCTTCCAGCGCAGACAGCCCCGCCTGGAGTAATTCGACTGACGGGAATTCATGCGAGGTCTGCCAACGGGCCTCCGCCTCGTCCAGGCGATGCAGCAGATACGACAGTGCAGGCCGGCTCCGCGCCCGATCTTCGCTCGCCGCAGGTAATGATGTCTTGCGCTTGGCCGCGAACGGCTGTGGTATGCCCTCACTCGCTGCCGGCGCGTTCATGCCGCTGCACGCTTTGCCCGGATTCGGCGCGGGATCATCGACTATACGCTCCGTTTCGTCCCGATGAACTCTGCCAGGATCTTCCGACGCCTGGGCAGGCTCATAGGTCCATCGGAAATCAGGATGCGCCGCGCCGCGGTGATTCGTCGCGCCTTCCCGGTCGAGATGTTGGGCCAACCGCTTCCACAAACGTGTCATGGGCGAATTGTACTAATAACGCCGCGCCAGCGCCAAAGAGGCGGCTCATTCTCACGCAGCGCCCCGCCGTGATTGACCGTCTGTTCGCCCTTGTGTATGATGCTCAGAGCGTAACCGTCAGACAAGCAATCAGACAGGGGCGTTTACATGCCAAGCTTTCCGCCAGTAGACGAGCAGATGGAAATCCTCATGCGCGGCGTCGATTTCGGCGATGCGCAGACCTACAAAAACATGGAAGCCGAGCTGCGCCAACGGCTCGAAGAGAGTCGCGACACCGGAAAGCCTCTCAAGGTCTATTGCGGTTACGATCCCTCCTCGCCTGACCTGCACCTTGGTCACACCATCACCATGCGCAAACTGCGCCAGTTTCAGGACCTCGGTCACGACGTGACGTTCCTGATCGGCACCTTTACCGGCATCATCGGCGATCCGAGCGACAAAGAAAGCGCCCGAAAACAGCAGACGCTCGAGGATGCCATGGGCAAGGCCGAAACCTACGCTCACCAGGCCTGGCGCGTGCTCGATCCTGAACGGACGCGCGTCCGCTTTAACCACGAATGGCTTGCTGGCCTTACGTTCGCCGACATCATTCGCCTCGCCAGCTCCTTCACCGTGCAACAGTTCCTTGCCCGCGAAAACTTCAGCCTGCGCTACAACGCCGGCGATGCCATCTGGCTGCACGAGTTCTTCTACGCGCTCATGCAAGGCTACGACGCCGTAGCCCAGGAAACCGACGTCCAGATCGGCGGTACGGATCAGTTATTCAACCTCATGGCCGGCCGTAAACTCATGGAGTCCTTCGGCATGCGCCCGCAGGTCGTGTTGACGTCTCCTATCCTCGTCGGCACGGATGGCGAAGTGCGTATGAGTAAATCGATGGGCAACTACATCGGCATCGATGAGCCGCCCGGCGTCATCTTTACCAAGGTGCTCAACGTTCCCGACACGGCGATGCGTTCCTATGCAGAACTGATCACCCGCTGGCCGCAGGCTAAAATAGACCAGCTTTTCCAAGATATCGACGCCGGCAGGCTCGGTATACGCGAGTTTAAGCATCAGTTGGCCTGGGAGATTGTTAGCATCTTCCACGGCAATCAAGCGGCGGACCGCGCCGCACAGGACGCCGCGGATATGCATCAAGGCCAAGCGCCGAGCGATGCGCCCGTCTTTAGTCTGTCCGACCCTATCAATATCATCGACTTATTGCACGCAGCAGAGATCGTCAAGAGCAAGAGCGATGCGCGTAGGCTTGTTCAGCAAGGTGGCGTGCGGCTGGATGGCGTACAGATAGAGGATATCAACCTGATTGTCGAACCGCTCTCTGGCAGAGAACGAGTCCTACAGGCCGGCAAACGCAGATTTCTTCGCCTGGCTTCGTAAGGGAAAAAGAAAACTGCTAGGCCATTGCGGTTCCCCCGATAGCGGCAGAGCCGCACCGCAATACCCTAGCAGTTCGAGGAGGATTCTAGCATAGAAAGCGGCGATTGTAAAGGGCCAATTTGATCGGAAATCTACAGAAGTCTCATCACGGTCAGGAAATCCGACACCGCGCCGCTAATTACTCGGGGAGAATATGACATGGGTCTTTTAGAAGGCAAACGCGGTTTAATATTCGGCGTCGCCAACAAAAACTCAATCGCTTGGGGTATCGCCCAGGCGCTGTACGAGGAAGGCGCCAAACTTGGCTTCAGCTATGCCGGAGAAGTCCTCAAAAAGCGCGTCGAGCCGCTAGCGGAAAGCATCGGCGCAACCTACGTTCGCGAATGCGACGTCACCGACGATGCGGCAATCGACGCTCTGTTCACAGACGCGGCTGCCAATTTCGGTTCGCTCGACTTCATGGTGCACTCCATCGCCTACGCGCCGAGCGAGGACCTCGGCGGCCGTTTTGTCGACACGACGCGTAAGGGCTTCAGAATCGCTATGGACGTGAGCTGCTACAGCCTCATCGCCCTGGCAAAGCGCGCTCAGCCGCTCATGGCCGACGGCGGCGCCATCATTGCAATGACCTACTACGGCGCCGAAAAAGTCACGCCCAGCTACAACGTCATGGGCGTCGCCAAAGCCGCGCTGGAAGCCACGGTGCGCTATCTCGCCTGGGATCTGGGACAAGATCGCATTCGCGTGAATGCCATCAGCGCCGGCCCGATCAAGACGTTGGCCGCTTCCGGTGTGAGCGGCTTTCGCAAGAGCCTGAACTATGTCGGCGCGATCGCGCCGATGGGCAACGTGACTCAGGAAGACATCGGCGACGCGGCCCGCTTCTTGCTCAGCGATTGGGCGTCCCGCATCACCGGCGAGGTTCTCTACGTTGACGGCGGCTACAACATCATGGGCGCCGCGCCAGACCCGGATAAGATGGAATAGACAAATACGGCAGGATTGGGCAGGCCAGGAAGCAATGCTTGTCGCCGGCCTGCCCAGTGTTAAGCTAGATCACGCCCGGCGCCGCATAGCCCGCCGCGGCGGCGTCCAATACCAGCACCCAGTCGTGCCACTCCAGCGGCGTGACAAACTCGCGTGGATTCTTGTCGCTGAACAGCCCCGCTTCCTGCGCCAATCCCGTATGCGGATCGTAGAACCACGCCCGCACCTCAGAACCGCTCACCTTCCCCAAGTCAATCGTTGCTGACCGCACTGCGTCGGGGAAGTAGACCATGGCGTATCGCCCTTGTGCGCTGCGCGTGGCGCACAGGTGAAGCCGGCCCTCGCCATTCTCCGAGACAATCAGGCTGTCGTCCGGGATCCGCTCAAAGTAGGGCCTACTCTCCATCAGCCGCCGCAGATAGATCATGTGCGACGCCCCAGGCCGGTCAATCGCCTCCCACCAGTAGCGGTCGGGATGGTTTACCGGCGCATGGCGCAGCCCGCAGAACTGCCACACTGAGTGATGGCCGTAAGTAACGCCGCACCCGCCGGCGAAGACCGAACGATAACACTGCCGCCGCACGTCATCATCCCGGTAATACCCGTCTGCGGGATTCCAGTCCGGCCAAGGGTTCACCGGGTGGTCTTCGTAATTCGGCTCTGCATCTACCGTAGGCTTCACCGGATCCAACGCATAGTCGCGTGCAATCGCTTCCCACACCGGCGTATCATGGCCCGAACCATGCCCCGACTGGATCATGTTGAAGTCGAGCCACTCCTCGTTGTGCAGATGGACCGACGTCGATCGGTCGTTCCCCCCCGGCGGGTGGTAGGTGATCACGCACGGGCCGCCAACGCCGGCGCGGATGCCTGCGGCCATCTCTCTCCACACGGGCCGCCAGTCCTGCCCCTCATGCACAGGCGGGCGATCCCCGCCGATGATCCAGATGATGTTGGTATACTGGGCGTAGCGCCTGCCCAGCCACTCGCCATAGGCGCGCGCCGTTTGCTCGTCGAAGATGACCGGGCCTGCACCCCACATCGGCGTCACCTTGTCGCCCCACGTCGGCAGCAGCCCCACGTACAAGTCATATTCCCCGGCCATGCCCACCAACTCATCTACGTACGAAAAATACGCCTCGTTCGGTCGCGCCGGATCGGCGTCGATAAACGGAACCGCTCCATAAGCATTGGGCGTGCGCAGACCGTCGAATTCAGCAAGGACAACGGCCTGAATCACGGTGAATCCCTTCTGACTCCGGTTCGCCAAGTAGCGGCGCGCCTCGTCTCGGTCGAGTCGATGGAACAGCTCCCAGCCGGTATCCGCCAGCCAGAAAAACGGTTTCCCGTCAGAAGTCATTAGAAAACGCCCGCCATCGTGCACCCGCACGCGCGGCAGATGAGCGCTAGGTTGCCCAGTCATAGATACTCCCTTTCGTTAGTTGCGTGATTATTCCTTCAGCGCGCCGGCTGTGAGTCCGGCTACCATATAGCGTTGTAGGAAGACATAGAGAAGTATGATCGGCAGAATCGAGATCACCACGCCCGCCATCATCTCGGTATACCGGGACGAAAACTGTCCCTGGAATTGCAGCAACCCGACCGGTACCGTGCGCCATTCCGTCGAGCTGATGAGTACGAGGGCCATCAGCAATTCGTTCCAAGTCGCTAACGCATCAATAATGAATAGCGTTGCTAGCGCCGGCGTGGACAACGGCATCAGTATCCGCCAAAAGATGCCCCATTCACTTGCCCCGTCTAAGCGGGCCGCTTCCATCAGTTCAGATGGCACCGTCCGAAAGAAGCCGCGCATCACGAAAATCTGAAACGGAATGCCGAAGACGACATACGGCGGTATCAGCGCAGCCAGATGACCGGCAATGCCCAGTTGCTTCATCATCACGAGCAGCGGCGTTAGCGTCACATGGATGGGAATGGCAAGCCCTAGCAGAAAGAAGATGAATATGATTCCACGGAAGCGGAAATCCATCTTCGCCAAGGGGTAGGCCGCCAGCGCCGAGATTACGATGCCTAACGGCACCTTCACAATGATCAAGATTAGGCTGTTGCGAAAATAGATCGAAAAGTTGCCGATGCCCCACGCCCGCGCAAAGTTGGCCCACTGAATCTGTTCCGGCCACGCAAAGACGCCGTTGCTGATCAGATCACCCTGGCTGCGCAGCGAGGTCAGCACGATAATAACAACAGGCACGAGCCACACGATTGCCATCGCGGTAAGGATGACATAGAGAATGGCGTGATTCAGTCGAGTCTGAGCCTTTAGGCTAGGTGAAGTCGAAAACATAGATTGGTTCCTATATGGCTGCTGCAAGAGCCCCTTTTTCCGGCGACTCTCAGTCGCGCGACATGCGCTGAATGTAGGGAATCGCCATAACGAGCGTGATCAGAGCGATCACCCAGGCGAGCGCGGCCCCATAGCCGGCATGGTAGTACTGAAATGCGTGGAAGTACATCCATGTGCCCAGCACCTGTGTGATCCGTCCGGGGCCGCCATAGGTCATCGTGTAGATCAGATCGAACGTCTTGAACGAGTTGATTACCGCCAGCGAAAAAACGATCACATGCGCTTCTCGCAGCCAGGGCAGAGTGATCTGGAAAAACAACTGTCTGCCGTTGGCGCCGTCGATTCGCGCCGCCTCGAATTGTTCAGAGGGTATAGCCTGCAATGCCGCCAAATATAGCACCATCGGAAAGCCCACCCCGCCCCAAATCTGCGTCACAAAGACCGCCGGCAGCGCCGTCTCAAAGGTCGATAACCAGCCGCGCGCCAAATGACCTAAGCCAATTGCTTGCAACACGTAGTTGACAAAGCCGAACTGCGGATTGTACATCCATGCCCAGATCATGCCGGCCGCCACCATCGGCAGCACGGCGGGCCCATAGAATATCGAACGATAAATCGTCCGCCCGCGCAGATTTCGGTCCAGCGCGACGGCCAGGAGCAAGCCAATTACGGTGGGAATCAGCAGGACGCCAATCGTCCACAAAATATTGTTGCCCAAGGCGCGCCGCGCCGTTTGGTCTTCAAAAAAGATGCGGCGATAGTTGTCCAGCCCGACGTAGCGGATGTTGGGGGAAAGCCCATCCCAGTCCATAAAGCTAATCATCAGCGACTGGTACATCGGGTAGACGAGGAATATCAGATACCATATCAGAGCAGGCGCCAAGAAGAGATACGGAGCTAACCGAAAGCGTCTTTTACGCTTACCGGGCGCTGAGCGCGAACTCTCCGGCACAATCTCGGTCACAGTTGTCATAACTTGTTTGCTTCTCCCTAGCTATCGCATTGCTGCCCTATCCTCCGCTCCGGTTAAGCCGAATCGGAGGATAGGGCAGGTCTGGTCAAGATGCCGCTCTACTACCGGGAGGCGCGCTCCCGGCAGGCGGCGCTAACTACTTACTGCGTCGCCAGGTATTCCTCGACGCGCTGTTGCATCAACGCTGCGCCCTCTTGCGGCGTTAGCCTCTTCGCCACGATGGCGTCTTGCACCTCGAAGAACCCATCCATCAATTCCTTGACGAAGGCCTGATCCGTGGGCGGATACGCTGCCTCGGCGCTGAGGATTATATCGCGCCAGCGGCAGGTGAACGGCCACTCGCCGCAGTCAGGATTCACGCCGATTGTCGCAGAATTAGCGAAGTCATTGATGGCGATCTCAGTCTGCATCGCCGCATCGGTGATGAAGTCTATGAATAGCGCCGCCTCATCCGGGTTAGCGGCGCCTGCCGGGATCATCCACTGCTCGGGAAAAGCCGAGAAGCGTACAGGCTCATGGTCCGTCGGCGGCAGGTAGAAATCATAGTTGTCCATGTCCTGCTCGTCGTTCTTCAGCGTACCTTCGTACCACACGCCTTCAAGGATGATAGCGGCATCTCCCTGATACCACGGGAAGCGCGAATCGTCCGGCGACACCGTTAGGAAGTCCGGCACCACCCAGCCATTATCGATCCAGCGCTGGAACGTCTCATACGAGTCGATCACGCATTGCTGGTTCCAGCTTGTCTCCAGCTGGTTGAGCTGGTCGTGGACGTCCGGCCCGCAGTGATACTCGATGAAATAGTCCAGCACGCGCATCGTGTGCCAGCCGAACTTGCCGCCCATGGTCACGCAGTAGATGTCGTTCTCCTTAAGCGTGGCGCAGACCTCTTCTTGCTCCGCAAAGGTTGTGGGAACCTCGATGCCGAGGTCATTGAAGATGTCCTTGCGGTACCAGAAACCCATGCCCATAGCGTGGAAAGGTACGCCGTACGGCACGCCGTCTATGGTGATCCGGTCAATTACCCAGGGAGCGAACTTCTCATTCCACCCGTACATTTCGTAGTACGGGCTGAGGTCTAGCGTCTGCCCGGCATCGATAAACGGCTGGGCAATCGAGCCGCCCCACATGAAGAACAAATCCGGCGGGTTGCCAGAAGCCATTGAGGTCTTCAGCACATCGGGGTATACGGCTGCGCCGCTGCCCGCCGTCGATTCGCTGGAGACTGTGATGTGCGGGTACTTCTCTTCGAAGGCGTTGACCACCTCTTGCCACTGCTCCATGCCCGTGGCGTCGATGATATTCGCCCAGCGCAGCGTGACCGGCTGTTGAACGGCCGCCTCCTCAGCCGCAGGAGCAGCCTCGCCTGCAGGCGCCGCAGCAGGCGGCGTCGCCACACAACCCGCCAACATGGCCGCTATCATCAGAATCGACAAGAAACTCAGTGCCATTCGCTTAGTAGACATCTAGTATCCTCCGTGTAAAAGATTGTGCTATTCGACCTGCTCCTAAACAATTTCTTCTTGACCTCAAACCATACACAGTTGCTCCTTCCCATTCACAGCCGAAAAACCAAGACAGGGTAGTGAACCCGGTTCTTTTATAGCGTGACGGACGGGCGCACGCCATACCCCGCAGTGCGCCGCCCGGAACACCCATACTACAGAGCGTGTAGCGTATCAGCCAACAGCGGGTACAGCTGCCGGTACAGTGCGTATCGCTGGTCATACGCAGCCGAGCTGTCCGCATCCGGCTCCACCTGCACCCGCCACGCCACGGCGGCGTTCACCGCGGCGTGCGCATCTGTATAGACGCCCGCGCCCACGCCTGCCAGCAACGCCGCGCCCAAACAGGCGGCCTCTGTCACCTTTGGCGTCTGCAATGGCGTGCGGCAGATGTCCGCCTTTAGTTGCAGCCACAATGGGCTGCGGGCGCCGCCGCCCACAGCGTGAAGC
This sequence comes from uncultured Caldilineaceae bacterium, assembly GCA_964467575.1. Lineage (GTDB taxonomy): Bacteria > Chloroflexota > Anaerolineae > Caldilineales > Caldilineaceae > JASGTU01. The sequence goes on from CAYXRG010000001.1 coordinate 123,323, forward strand.
GTGCCGATCTCGACGCCTGCGCTGCGCAGCAAGTCTAGGTTGATGCGCAGTTCAAACGTTAACCCTTCCAGGATCGCCTTCGCCAGCGTCGCACGATCTGTACCGAAGGTCATCCCCAATACCGCACCCTTCGACTTGGTGTCCAACCACGGCGTGCCGCTGCCCGAAAAGTGCGGCAGAACCATCAGCGGTGTAGGGCCGGCAGGCGCGCCGGCCAGGATCAGATCATAGGCGTCTTGCCCGGAAGCCTCCGCCTGTGCCATCTCCGTCTGACAGAAAGTATCGCGGTACCAGCGCAGAAGAAGACCGCCGCTGTGATTCAACGTCATCGCCAAGAACAAGCCCGGCGCCGTGTGCCGATAGACGGAAATATTGCCCTTACGCAGCGTCTCGTCCAGCGCCGGCGAATCCATTGCCACCTCGACCACCTCGGCCGTACCCGTCGAGACCATCGCCAGGCCGGGCTCGATCACGCCGCTGCCGAACGCCGCGCAGGCCTGATCATGCCCGCCGGCGACCAAGAGCACCTCCCCATCAACGCCGAGTTCTTCAGCGAGTTCTGGACGCATGACGCCTACGACGCCCCCATCCAGCGGCGCAGGAACCGACAAACGCTCAGGATCTATATTGCATCCGGCCAGCAGATCGCCCGCCCACTCGCCGGTCCGCAGGTCCATCATCTGCGTGCGCGAGGCCAGACAGGCGCTGATCACGGCTTTCCCGCCCAAGCGGCGCAGGAAGAAGTCCTCATAAAGCACGAACTTGTGCGCCGTGCGCCATATCTCCGGCTCATGGCGTTGCAGCCACATCATTTTAGGAAGCGTATTAATCGTGTGCACGGGCATCCCGGTTCGCTCAAACAGGTTGTCCGCGCCGAACCGCCGCACCAGCCACTCGTTCTCGGCAACGGTGCGCGTGTCCATGCCCAGGATCGCGTGGCGAAGTGCGACGCCGTTTTCGTCCACGGGCATCACCGACTCACCCTGGCACGAGATAGCAAGCGCGACCGGCCGGTCATCTCCCGCGCCGGCAACGGCCTGGCGCAGCACATCCCATGCTAGCCGCCATACCCGCTCCGGGTCCTGTTCGGCCCACCCAGGCTGCGGCGAACTGATGCCGTATTCACGCCGCGCCTCGCCCAGGACGCGCCCGTCAACGCTAAACACAATCGCCTTACAGCCGGTCGTGCCGATATCCAGTCCAATCAACGACATGGAATGTCCTGTCTTTTTGCCTGGCGACGGTGCAGCCCGTCGCGACATTGGTCAGAGATTGCGGGCCATGCCTGCCGCGCCCAATAGCGTCAGAAGATCCTTGGTCTTGGCATAGAACCCGTCTATGCTCGCCGAGATGATGCGGTGATAAACAAGACCTTCCTCTGGCGCGGCCGCCAGCATATCGCGCAGATCGCGACTAACCGCCTGCGCCATGGCCGTGTAGTAATTCACCTTGCTGATGCCGCTGCAGATGATAGGCGGATACTGGTCGTCTTTCAAGCCCGACGCGCCGTGCATCGCCAGCGGCACATCCACCAGTGCGGTGATGGCGCGCACCCGCTCAAGGTCCAGCCGCGGTTCCCCGCGATACACCCCATGTGCATTGCCGAACGAGACGGCGAGGACATCCACGCCCGTGCGCGCCACGAACTCCACAGCCAAACTAGGGTCGGTCAATGAGCTAGCCGGTGCGTCGCTCGCCCCCAGTTCCACCGACGAGCCGCCGACCGCGCCCAACTCACCCTCTGCCGAGACGCCGGCCGCGTGCGCCAGGCGAGCCGCCTCTGCCGTCGCTTGCACATTCTCCTCGAAAGGCAGCGCCGAGCCGTCGAACATCACCGAAGACGAGCCTAGCGCAATGGCTTCTTTCACCTCGTCTAGCGTCCGGCCGTGATCCAAAATCGTCGCCACGGGTGTACGCGTCTGCCGGGCTGCATTCACGATAGCGGGCATCGCCAGCGCCATCGATACTTGCGGCGTGACGCCGCTGTTATAGGCCAGGATCAACGGCGCGTTCAGTTCCTCCGCCGCCTGAATCTGGCCGATCGCCATCTCCAGATTTCCTGCCAACAGACACGGAATGCCATAGCCGCGCCGCTGCGCGTCCGCCAGGATCATGTGCGCCGGTACAAGAGCCATCGTTCGCGCTCCATCTCTCTGCGACTAGCCGCGATCCCGGATTGCCGCCAGCGCTGCGAAGTCTTCCTTCACATGCTCATACAGGCGCTTGTACAGGCCGAAATGCTCCATGTAACGCTCATGGTTTTCTTCGTCCGGCTCCATTCGCGCGACATATTCGGCCCATTGCTTGGCGACCGAAAAGTCCGGGAAGGCCCCGCACGCCACGCCCGCCAGCACGGCATCGCCAAAGGGAGCGCCTGTACGCCTCTTCACCAGCACAGTCGGCGCGTTAAACACGTCGGTAATGATCTGCCGCCATAGCTTGCTTACCGCGCCGCCTTCGTTGAGCACAATGGGATAGTTGATGGGCAGCCCAGACGTGACGAGCAGTTGGTATGAGTCGTAGAGCGCGTAGGCCACCGCCTCCATCATAGCGCGCACCACATGCCCTTTGCCGTGGTTGAGCGACAGCCCGAAAATGACGCCCCTGGCGTTCGTGTCCCAGATCGGCGTGCGTTCGCCCATTAAGTAGGGCAGGATGATGAGACCGTCGCTGCCAGGCGGCGCCTTCTCCGCCTGCAAGTTGAGCAGGTCATACGAACTGACGCCGAGCGCGCGCTCAGTCTCTACCTCCAACTGCGAGAAGTTGTCACGCAGGTAGCGAATCGACTGGCCGCCTGTCGTAGTCGACGGAATCGTGATGTAGGTGTTGGCCGAGTCGATGGTAAAAGCCAGGTTGATCATCGACAGACCGACAGGCGAAAAGTTGAACTCGCGGCTCTTGTGGATGACGCCGAAATTACCTACTGTGCCCAAGTTGCTCATGATATCGCCTGGTTCGGTGATGCCCGCAGCGATGCATGAGGCGTTGAAGTCCACCTGGCCTGCTGCCACCGGCGTACCCGCGGCCAGCCCCGTCTCCGCCGCGGCCTGCGACGTCACCTCGCCGACGATCTCCTCGCAGCGCGCCATCGGCGGCAGGATGGCCGGGTCAATGCCGATCTCCTCGAGCATCTTCTCGTCGAAGCGCTCGTTCAGAAGGTCGTGGACCACGCCGTAGAATGGCCCGGCAGAGTAGCTCATCACCGCGCGGCCGGTCAGCTTCAGCGTGATGAAGCCGTCGATTGTCAGCGCCTTCCAGACGCGCGCAAAGGACTCCGGACGGTGTCGCTTCTCCCACAGCAAGTTCACCAGCGAGGGATGATCCTCGATGCGGTTGCCCGTGAGCGCTTTGATCCGCTCCTCGCCTATCTCCTGCTTCAGCCACGCCACCTCTTGTTTTGCGCGGCGATCCATCAGGTTGTATGCCCGCTGGATCGGCTGATGCTGCTTATCGACCATCACCATTGACGGCAGCGCCGAAGACACGGCGACACAGCGGATATCAGCCGGATTGGCCCGCGCCTGCGATAGACAGTCGTGGATCATGTGGCACGCCACCGTCCAGTAGTTGGCGGCGTCGTGCTCAGACCAGCCCGGCTTCTCGTGATAGAACGGGTACTCTTGGAAAGCGAACCCGAGGACGTTGCCCTCCGTGTCGATGATGCACGCCTTAGCCCCGCCGGTTCCGTAGTCAATCCCCAGCAGCAGATCCGCCATGTCGGCCCTCCTATTTCTTGCGCACCAATTCCGCAGTCGCCCCGGACGGGTGCGTCTGCGCCAGCGTAGACAGATCAAAGCCCCGCAGTTGTTTCACCATCTGACACAGCGCGTCGCTGACGGCGCCGGCGGCAAGCGTGCTGCCGAAGGGCAGAATGCCCTCGCCCTCGGCGCGCTCGCCCGAATGAACGACCAGTGTTATGTCACTCAGTTTGCCCAATTCGGATTCGGGCTCCCACGTTAGGGATATAACCTGGCCGCCTCTTTCCTGGGCAACTTTTGCGAAGTGGTTGATCTCCGCGCTCTTGCCCGCTTTGGAATAGGCGATGAGGATATCTCCTTCTCGCACGCCTGCCGAAGGCCCGTGCAGCGCATCAGCCGGATGAACAAAGCTGGCGTGCATTCCCGTCGTTGCCAGCATATGCGCCAGTCGCCGCGCAATCGTCCCCGACGTGCCGGAACCCGTCGTCATGACCACGCCAGGGCAGGCTGCCACCAGACGCACGGCCTCTACGAACGGCTCGCCCAGCAGATCGGTCATAGCAATGACCGCTTCACCCTCGGCCCGGATCATCTCTCGGGATCGCTCTAGGATTTCGTTGTTGTCCATTGCGCAATGTCACTCCATCTCGTAACAATTGGGCCGTCCCGCTTCTATCAGCATCCTGAATCCGCGGGCTGCGTCATGCGTCGATCATTTGGCAGCGGGCAGCGCGTACCCGTTCGGGAACTCCGGCTGCAACTGGTATTCCGCAATACGTTCCATGAACTTCAAATACTCGATGCCATCCTTCGCCGCTGTGTCCGCGTCCGGGATCATCGGCGCGCTCTCGATTGTGCAGTATCCGCCGTAGCCCACTCGCTTGACCGCACGCATCACCGCCTTGAAATCGACTGTCCCATACCCCGGCGTCAGCGAGTTCGAGTCGCGGAAATGCATGTGCCACAGCAGCGGGTGCGCATCCATCACCGCCTCATATGGGTTCAACTCCTCAAAGTTGGCGTGGAACCAATCAATCTGGATGCCGATATTGTCACGCCCGGTCATTTCGATCATGCGCTTGTGATTCAGTACGGTGTTAACAAACTTGCCCATCTCCAGGTGATTAGTCGCCTCGAAGACCAAGCGCACCCCCTTCGACTTGGCATAATCCGCTGCTCGTTGCAAGGCGTCGACCGCGACCGCCGCAGCTTCGTTCACATTGTCGGCCGTAATATCATCGTGGATCGCCACGGCGATCGTCACACAGGGCGCACCTAACTCAGCCGCGAAATCGACCGAGGACATCGTCTCGCGCACGGCAAGGTCGGCCGTCTTGGGTTCCGTCAACGTCTTATACGTCGGCGAAAACGGGTCCCATTCTTCTCCCCAGCACTCGTTGATGCACGATACGGCAAGCCCATAGTCCGCCTTCAATTGGCGGTGCGTCTCGAGATACGCCTCCATCTTGACGCCCATGCCGTACCGGCCCTTGGGCGGCGTGATCTCGATGGCGTCGTATCCACATCGCTTTAAGCGCTCGTATGTCTTCTCCGGATGCAGATAGGCCTCTTCCTGACCAAAGGTTAATTGAAAAAAGCTGTACTTCAAGGGTGTCACGATAAGCTCCTTGACATTATTTGGCCCAGCCCGAACCGTTGGGCAGGAACATCGCTTTTAGATCGCGCTTCTCCCGAAGATTTGTAAATGCCGTCTCCCAGTCTTCCAACGCGTAGTGTCCGGTTATCATCGGCGCGAAGTCGAACAGCCCGCGGTCGAGAAGGTCCACGGCATGCTCCCACGTCTCGCGCCCGTTCCAACTCCAACTCCCGCGAATGTCCAACTGGCCCAGACTCACCTGATCCAGATTCACCCTCAATTGCCGTCCCCACAGGCTGATGAAGACGACCACGCCCTTACCGCCCGGTCCTTCATAGGCCTTGCGCGCGCAGTCAATCGCATGCTGCACGCCAAGCTCGCTGGCGCTGCATTCGAGCACGAACTCGGCGCCCTTGCCGCCTGTGATCTCCATCACCGCCGGAGCCGGATCGTCCTCCGAGTAGAGCGTGACATCTGCGCCGACTTGCCGGCCAATTGCCAGTCGCATCTCGTCGCTCTTCAATCCGATCAGGATCACGCGTCGCGCTCCACAGATCTTGGCGTACTGTGTAGCGACGATGCCCATTGGCCCCGGCCCCACAATCACGACGTCATCGCCAACCCGCACTTGGGCGCGCTCCTGTATGAGGTGGTGCGTCGCCGCGATCAGTTCGCCCATCGCCGCGTGCTCGATCGGCACATGATCCGGCACGCGATAGATTACGTTCTCCGGCACGCGCATGTACGGCGCAAACGCGCCGTCAACCGTCACGCCCAGCCATTCGCCCTTGCTGCACTCGATGTCGGCGATAAACTTGTCGCCCTCTTTCACACGCGTGATATTTTTCCCGACTTTGTAGGCAATGCCGGAAAACTCGTGCCCCTGCGTCACTGGCGCTCGATAAAAGTGGCGATCTTCCTGGATCAATAGATCGCTGCCGCAGATGCCCGCGGCATACACCTTCATCAACACATCATTCGGCCCTATCTCAGGAACCGGCGTCTCGCAGAAATCCACGTTTCCTGGTCCGGCCTTCATTTTGCGCACAGCAGGCATCATAGAAGCCATCACCTCGCCTTGTCCTTTCATGATTGCGAATCGGACGTCTCTGCAACGATGACGCGCCCATCTTCCAGACCGATAAGCAATGAAGCGCCAGTCGCCAAGCCTTGGGGCGCGCAGATGTATGTAGGCGCAGCATCTGGGAGATCGGTGATGGGCAGGTTGGCCCAACGCGTTCCGCCGTCCGTCGAGTGACGTACGCTCGAGCCGGTCAAGGCAACGATCCCCCAACCGCCTGCGCCGCTCTCTGCGATCAGCAGTTGGTTAACCGGCGCCCCTCCTTCCCAGCCGCGAACCGCAACCCAGCTTGCGCCGCGGTCATCAGACCGGAAAAGACCGCTTGATTCGGTTCCCGCAAAGAGAACGCCGTCGGTCGAAAATACGGGTGAGATCGCCAACGACAACACCGGAGCAGCCTCCATCGGAAAAGGGACTTCCCGCCACGCCCGCCCGCCGTTTGTGCTGCAGAAGATGCCGCTCTCCGTACCGGCGTAGAGCATTTGATCGCGCCCAAAGTGCGGAGAAATCTCCAGCGCATAGACGTTTAGGTCCAGCAATCCGAAGTTCCACGCCGCCCAACTCGCCCCACGGTCCCACGACCTGAATACGCCATCCTCGATTGTGGCGGCGAATACGAGGCCATCCTGTTCGAAATCAGGCGAAACAGCTATTGCGATCACATAGGGCGGCGGCGAAGGGAGCGTAGCCGTCGTCCAGCGTTCGCCGCTATCCGCCGAACGCAGGATGCCGCCCAACACGCCGGCAAACACCGTCTGCTCGCCGCCTGTCTGTGGCGCCAACGCCACGGCAGCCGTCGTCAACGGCGTCTTGAGCGCCAAGCTGCGATAGGCATCGCGCCACGAGCGACCGCCATCCGCCGATACATACAGCCCCGAAGCGCGCGCCGCGTAACAGCGCCCCCCTTCCAGAAAATCAGGCGTTGCGGCCAAGCCATAGACCGAATCCCTCTCTGCGTGGTTCTCCGCCATCGGCGCTACAGTCGCTTTCTCTTGCTTGGCGGACGCACTGACGCATGGGCGGGTTGCCCAGAGCGGTGCACCAATACGTCGATAGTCAACGCCAACGCCGCACTCGCTATGCCCGTCACCGCGGCCGCCTTCTGAACGCTGGCTGGGTCAAGAATGCCCGCTGCAGCCATACGTACGGCCTCGCCGCCTAAGACGTCGAAGCCGAAACCCGGCCCGCCCTCCTCCGCCTTACCCACCGCGGTGGCAGGGTCGTAGCCCGCGTTTGCAGCCAGTGCAGCCATCGGCTCCGCAACCGCGTCGATCAGGATCCGGTACGCCGCTGCCTCTTCATCATCTGCGGCGCGTCGCAACCGAGCACGCAACGCCGGACGGCAGGCCAGCAGTGCGGCCCCGCCGCCTGGCAGCACGCCTTCGCGCAACGCCCCGCGCAAGGCGCGCGCAGTCCGTTCGGCGCGCGCCTTGCGCTCCTCGATCTCGTGCTCGCTCACGCCGCCGATGCGCAATGTCGCAGACCCGCCAAGTAACTTGCCGATGCGCTTTTCCAGTTTTGATCGGTACACCACGTCGAGGCTGCCCTCAAATGTCTGGCGCAGTTCGGCGATATGGTTGCGGAGAAGCCGCGGGGCGCCCCGCCCGCCGATGATGCCGAAGTTCTCGCGGCCGGCCCACACACGGCGCGCTTGGCCAAAATGCTCAGGGCGCAGACCGCGTGGGTGATCGCCCGCCTCACGTACGTACGGACGCCCTCCGCACAACATAGCCGCATCCGTCAAGAACCACGCCTGCTCTTCTACTCCGTATCCGGGCGTACGCACGGCCAACGCCTGGAACTCGTCGGGCTTGCGGTTGTTCGCCAATAATAACGACATAGCGCTGTCAGAAATCTCGTTCGCAATGATCAAAAGGCGACGCTGTTCGTTTTGCAGAGCGCACACCAAAATGGGCAACAAATCCTCTGGCTCGCGCAGATTCAGGTCGGAAATGAATACAGCGGCATTCTCCAGTTCGCTGCGGACGTGCGTCCAGTCGCGAATGAGTTCACGCGAGAGCAACCCTTTCTCCCAATACATGCCCTCTACATATTCACGTTCGAGTTCGCGACCGCTGCCTTCGCGTATTTCAAGCCGGCCATATTCGCCCATGATGTCGAAGATTTCGCCCAGCAGTTCGCTCAATTCGGCGTCGTGGCAGACAGTATTTGCGACCTGGGCCAATTGCCTCTTGCCGCCCACAGAGGCCGTCATGCGCGTCAGTTCCTCAAGGATGACGCGCATCGCTTCTTCCAGTCGCATTTGCAGACGGCGAGCATTGTATCCGGCGGCAACGTGACGCACTCCTTGGTTGAATACGCTTTGAAACAACACTGCCGCAGTCGCCGTCCCGTCGCCCTCCTGTTCCTGAAGCTGCCACAGGGATTCCCGTACAAACATCGCGCCCACATCTGCGTGCATGTCGCGCACCTGGATGATGCGTTTGGCAATCGTGCCGCCGTTGTCCAGCAGCTCCGGCATGCGCGCATCCAGTATGCGGTCGATCGCAACCACGCGCGGCAACGGCCCTAGTGTTGGCCGGATGGCATTGACGATTTGGTTGGCGCCGGATTGCAGGCTCGCATAGCTGCCGGGCTGGAAGACCAGCCGGCGGCTGTTCGTAGGGCGCATAAACGTCCTATCCCTTTATGGCGCCGGACATGACGCCTTCAATGAAGAAGCGACGGAACATCAGGTACACGGCCACCAAAGGCAGCACCGACGCCAAGATCGCTGAATAGATCAACTGGAAGTTCGTCGAGAACTGGCCCACCGCGCTCTGGGTGAAAGGCAACAAGGTGGTGTTAGCCGGATCGAGGTAGACGTACGGCTCAAGGAATTGATTGTAGATCAACGGCAACATGATCACAATGATGCTGACGATCGGCACGCGGAGTAGAGGAATGAGGATATAGCGCACATACTGCCAGCTCCCTGCGCCATCGATCTGCGCGGAGTCTTCCAACTCCTTCGGAATCGACGAGATGGCCGCGGTGAACACCATGGTCGAGAGCGCCGTGCCCTTGATGTTGATGAGCACTATGGAGAGCAGTTGCAAACCCCACCGCAACGGCCCCGGTTCGCCGTACCCCGGAAAGAGCCTGAACACCCATTGGATGATCAGGAACTGGGGCAGCAAAATCAACATCGCCGGAATAACCATCTGCAAAAGGTAGAGATTGTAGACAAACATTTGATCGCGGCGCCGTAGCCCGGCCAGCCCATAGCCTGTGAAGATCGACAGGATGATGGCGAGCGTCAGGCTAATCACAGTGATAATCAGCGTGCGCGCTAAAGCCCCCCAGAACGAAGTGCCGTACAGGGTGCCGGTCAGGAGCGTCCGCCAGCCGTTATAGGTATAGAACCCCTCGAAGAAATCGTGTATTCTCTCCTCAGGAATACTGTACTGCTCGCCCAACTGCCGCAGCGAGGTGCGCGACATGATGAAATCCGTCTGTGGAATGCCAAACGCCTCTTTCAGGTCAGCAAGGTCCAGGTCATAGAACACGCTCAAATTACCCACCTGCGCGTTCATGTTGACCTCAGCCGCTTCCGGAATCCAAAGATGAAGTTGCGCCGAGTCCCTTGTACTGACGAAAGAGCGGATGAAGAGCGCATAGAAGGGGAACAACGTCAGTACGGTATAGATCAGCATTACGATGACAGCGAACGCCCGTAACAGCCTGCGCCGCGTGCGAGTGCTCATATGGCGTTGTCTAGGCCGGGGCTGTTCCCATCCGGAAGCCGTGTCCGCCATTACGGTCTCCTCCTTTAGTACTGAAGCCGGCGCTGTAGCCGCTGCAAGATCACGCCCAAGATGACTAGCGGGAAGAACGTGATGACCGCAAGAGTCATCCCCATGGCGAGCCGCTGCACTTGGAAGCCGTAGGTGAAGAACAGAATACTCAACAGCTTGGCTTCAGGGTTCACATACAGCGCGCCCATCGCCACCAACTCATCGAATACGGCAAAGGAGCCGATAAGGCACATCGTGGTAGCCAGGATGAAGGATGGCCACATCTGCGGGAAATAGACGCGCCACAGTCTCTGCCAATACGTCGCCCCGTCGACAACTGACGCCTCAATCGTCTCGCGCGGAATTGCCAACAGGCCGGACAGAAAGATCGCCATGTTGTAGCCGGCATATCGCCAGCCGACCAGCAAGGGCAGAATAAAGGCCGTCCCTTGCGCCGAAAAGATGTCTATCGGCGTCTTGATCAGCCCTAACTCCTTCAGCAAGAGATTCGCCGTCCCCGTCTCGCGCGAGAAGAGCATCACGGCCATATACCCCACAGCCAGCCCCGACACCATCAACGGCAGATAGACGACCGTGAAAAAGCCGCCGCGAAAACCGACCTCGTACATCAGCAGCGCCAAAGACAGACCGAAGATGTAGACTGTCGAATAGTTCAGCGCCACGAAAATCAGCGTCCGCCTCAAAGCCGGAATGTAGTCCGCCTGCACGCTCTTGTCGGTGAACAGCGCAGTGAAATTGCGAAACCCGACAGGAGCCACGGTCGGGTCATTGAACTGGGCCATATCTGTAAAGAGAATCGGAATCGCCACGAAGAACGGCACTATGGTCAACAGCACGAACAGCGTCAACTGGGGCGCAATGAACATCCAATCGCGCAGGATGCGTTGCCGCGCCAGCCGGCTCCGCCGGCGTCCCGCCGCCTGCTTGTCTGTCGTCGCCGGCGTTCCGGGTGATGCTGCCTGCATGATCTCCTCCCATATTGCCCGGCGCCAGCAAAGCGTCCGGGCCGTTCGACCAGAGGGGATGCTGTTGTCACCTCGCCGGCACACGGCCGAGAGGTGACAACAGCCGAATTGTCAACGCCGAAATGCCGAGTAGCCCGTTGGCTTTACAGCAAAGCGGAAACGAAGGTCTGCCGTTCAGATCGGGAGCGGATCCTCACGAACTACGCGGCCGGCAAACCCTCAAAACTCTCATCCCAATTCTGCTGGGCGATATCCAACGCTTCCTGTACCGTGATTCTGCCGGACAGGACATTCGCCATGACTTCGTTGTTGCCGTTGGCCTCCCAGTCCCACACGCCCTTGGAGCCTTTCTTGCGGAACGGCCCTGCCAAGACATTGCCGGTCTGAGCCTGTTCAAACTGGGCGTTTTCCCATTTTCCGCCCGGTTCGCCGATCTCATTGAGCACCTGCTGGAACTGAGGCCCTTGCAGTTCGAGCGGCTCATCCAGCTCGTACAGCGGTACGCGGCCCTCAGCCTGGGCGCGCATGGGGATCGCCTCTGGGCTGAAGAACCAATTCCACGCGTACACAAGCTGATCCCAGTACGGCGCGCTTTCGTTGCCCGTGCGAATGAACCACTGGTTGTCGATGTTCGGCGGCAGAGCGCTCTGCATCCACGTACCTTGTCCTTCAGCGGGCGGCGTCGCAGGCAGACCGCTCTGCATATCATTGACCGCGAAATCGGAACCCGCTGCCAAAGCCTTGTCCCACACCCACGGCCCGTGCAGCATCATCACCGACTTGCCGGCGATGTAGGAGGCTTCCATATCGCCTTCCCACTGTCGCGTCGTCATGCCCGGCGGAATCCAGCCCTTATCGTTCGCCTCCTTGAAGAATTCATAGTAGTGGCGATAAGGCGAATCTTCGGCGTTGAACTGCGCCCTGCCGAGCCAGCAGTCGACCTGGCGATCGCGCTGCCCGTCGGCAAACGCCAAGGGTATGCAGTCCGTGTAGTTGTTGCCGAAGACCCAGTTGTGCCAGGCCTGGTTCCAGAACCAGTCGACCCCGTCTGTAGCCGCTGCCCAGGCAGTGCCTTCGTCCAACCACTTCTTCAGGTCGTCCCAGCTCTTGACGTCGCGTTGCGGATCCAGCCCCGCCTGTTCCATCAGTTCCTTGTTATACTGCCAGGTCATGACGAAGCCCTGGAAGATGTCGAGCGAACGCGGCCCAGGCAGGCCATGCAGATCAGACCAGGCATTCTTGACGTCGAATTCCCAACGATCCCACCACTCGAATGGCATCTCCGAGAGGTCGATCGCCATCTCGTAGTTGCTCTTGTCGAAGAAGATTTGCATCTCCTGCGTGAGCTCTATGGCCGGCAAATAGCCGCCGGCAACCTTGGCCTCGTGTGCAGCGGCGGTGTCCTCGTTGATTGAGAACACGTTGATCTTGATGTCCGGATTCTGGCTTTGGAAGTAGTTCCAGATCTCTCGATAGGGAGCTTCATACTCGGCCATCGACATGACATCCAGCGTCACCGCCTCTGCAGCGGGCGCAGCGGCTGCCGGTGCTTCGGCTGCCGGCGCCGCCGTAGCCGCGGCCGGAGCTTCAGCCGCGGGCGCGCCCGCGCAGCCGGCGACAGCCATACCGAAGGCTGTCATGGCGCTGACCTTGAGGAAGTCGCGCCGGCTAATATTGTGCGTCATGCTTCTCTCCTCTTGTAAACACTCCGTGGGTCAGACATCATTATGGTGCAAACCGTTCTTCGGCGCCTGGCATCACCTGCCTTCCTGATCGGCAATGCAACACGTTCACATTGCCGCCGCATCCGGCCTATTCGTGCCGGTACACCTCCCAGCCCAGATATGTCTCGAATGCCTCCTGCAAGATATCGGCCACGCTGGATTGGCTCATGGCGCAATGATGCGCAAAGCCGTTCTTGCAGATAAAACGCAATAGCCGCTGCAGACCCGGAACTTCCACCACCGCGTGCGAACCGGAAATGGTCGACAGCGGGTCATCGGTGAACCGGCCTTCGCCCACATACGTGTGTATGACGCCGCGGCGATCATCGGTGTCGATGCGCGCAAACGTCAACGGACCGGCCGGCGTGCGCCCCTGGATGGCGCCCCACGTGTTTTCTCGGCCAAGCGTCGTACCCAGCACCTCCGCCTGGATCAACTCGATGTTCCCGACCAGGCTCTTGGCCCAGTTGCCGCAATGGAAGTAGAGGCATTTGTCGAGTTCATTGTTATAGTTGTTGTTCCAGTCGACCAGTGCGCTCGGTGCATCTGCGGCCAACGTCAGGGCATACATCGAAGCCGTACCCGCTATGTCCACCTCGCATGCACTCGGCATCAGCTTCTCGCTCATCATGCTCATCACCGTGCAAGCGTTGATGCCGTAGTTCTTCTGAAGCGAATCCCAGCACTGGAAAGCCGTAGCATCGATGTCATACGCGTCCATCCAATCCGTCAGCACCAACGCCAACTTCGCCATCAACACCAGGCGGTCGTCAGGCGCTCCACGGCTCGGCGCATATGCGTTGATCTCTTCCAACTTGGCGCGCACACGGGGATCGTCATTTGCAATCTTCTCCGCGTTACCGAACACCTCGGACAGGTCCATCGTCGATACGTTGATGCCATACGCATCCAGCAGCTTCTCACTGTAGCGTACGGTCTGGAACGCGTTCGGACGAGCGCCTACCGCGCCGAGCCGGGCCTTGCGCATGCCCTTTACCACGCGGCAAAGACGCACGAAACGTTGTATTTCCGCTTTGAACTCCTCCGAGTCCGGATCGACCGTATGGTTCTCGGTGAGGCTGAAGTTCATTCCGTACTGGTACAAGTTGTTGCTCAACGAAATCTTGCCGCAAAACGCATCGCGGCGTCCCGCAGCCGTTAGTTCGCTGGTGACATCGGGAAAGGCATGTAGCAAGATCGGCACGCGCAACCCGGAGAGCCGTAGCGCCTCCGCCACGCCTTTCTCGTCGCCGAAGTTGGGCAGTGTCACGAC
>CAYXRG010000001.1:137518-192290 GCA_964467575.1 uncultured Caldilineaceae bacterium
GTCTCAAACACAGCCTTTAGCACTTTGCCTTCGAGCGCCAACTGCGCCCCCTGCTTGAATTCCGCGAGCGGGAAATGATGCGTGATCAACTTGTCGATGGGAATGCGGTTCGACGCAACCAACTTCACCGCCAGGCGGTAATGGCGTGGGGCAAACGTCGTCGTGCCGATGACATACAGTGCGTTGTAGTGGACCAGGTTCATGTCGACGGGCGGCGTGCTGTCGTTTTTCGGCAGCCCGCCAAAGACCAAAATCCGGCCGCCTTTACGCGCCATCTGCACGGCTTGAACCACAGCAATAGGTGCAGGCGTCGCCGTCACAATCACGTCTGCGCCCTTACCGTTCGTCAGCCGGCGCACTTCCTCGACAATGTCGGTCTTGCTGACGTCAATCAGCGCATCCACATCGAACGCTTCGGCAAACCCCAGCCGGTCCGCCGAAATATCGGCGATAAAGACCTTATCTGCGCCATGAATGCGCGCCAAACTGGCATGAATGCATCCAATTGGGCCGGACCCGATGATCAACACCGTGTCGCCCATCCCCACCTGCCCGCGTTCCTGGGCGTTCAGACATGACGAGATCGGTTCGGCGATGGCAGCGCTGCCGGGATCGACCCCTGCGGGGACCTTTTCGATCACGCCCAGCCGGACAGCTTCCGGCGGTACGGCCATATACTCGGCTAACCCGCCCGGCCAAGCCTGTGCGATCTCCCGATAATTTTCACACAGCTCATAGCGACCCTCAAGGCAAAAGTCACAATGCCCACAGTAGACGACAGGCCCCATACTGAGCAGATCGCCCTTCTGCCACGGCCCGTCATAGCCGGCCCCGATCTCCGCCACCACACCGCAGATTTCATGGCCGATGACCCACGGAAAGGTCACCTTGCGGTGTCCGCTGCGCAGCGTGCGTAAATCGGAACCGCACAGACCGCATGCCTTAACATCCAGCAAGAAGCCGCCTGCCGGCGTCTCCGGCATTGCCACATCCTCGACGTCAAACTGCATGGGCGCCCGCACTACCACTGCCTTCATGGTCTCCCCCATCTGCTCTGATCACTCTCCTAGCTTCAACAATTCGCTGGGCCGCACAGGCCCGCGCGCCGCTTGACAGCCCTAGCCGGGCAGCGCGTCCTGCATCTGGCGCAGTTTATACACAAACTGCGTTGTGTCTGGCTGGAAATTCTCTTCGGTGAACATTTCGTCTTTGGCAATATCGCGCAAGACCGTCCCGCCTGCGGTCAAACCCATCGGGATGCCCCTGGACGCCTTAGCCTCTGAATAGGCGTACATCCGCCCAAAGAAATCCCTGCCGCCGATGCCATCCACTGTCTGCCCCGCCTTCAAGTCGCGTTTGGCGATCGACACGACCTCCGCCACGCGCCCCTGAGGCACAAGCGTAGACTCGCCGTAGATTACGGCCTCCGCCACGGCAATCGGCGTCTCGATGCTGCACAGGTGATACGGCCGGTAAAGCGTGTAATAGGGACCGTCGCCCATCGAATAGAATTTGAGATCCTCAACCACGCGCGGGTCCTCCGTGGCGATGATGGCGAACACGCCGGGAGCAACCTTGCCAGTCGAGTAGTCAACACAACCGCGACGACTCAGCACGCCGCCGTCCGCCTGCGGCACGAGCACCTTATTCAGGTCCGCCAAGTCCGCCTTAGGCCCGTGCCCGCCGGGCGTATCCGGCACGAGGCCGGTGGCATTCGCCATGGCCGCCATCTCGACCATCGTCTTCGTGCCGTCCTGAAAGGCCGCCAACATCTTGGGGTTCATGTTCTTGCGTTCAGCTTCTTCGCGCGCGGTTTCCGGCGTGGCATAGTAATTGATGGGATTATTCTTGCCCTTGCCCAGACATACCACCTCGAACCCCAGCACGCGAGAAAAGTCGAACAGTTGCTTGCATACGCCCGGTTCATCGCCCGTCGATACTGTATAGATGCAGCCGCTGCGCCGCGCCATGTGGTGTAGAAACAGCCCTACGGTCACGTCGGTCTCGACGTTGAGCATCACCACATGCTTGCGATTGAGGATGCAGCGCCATGCAACTTGCGCGCCGACATCGGTGACGCCTGTCGCCTCCACCACTGCATCGACGCTCTCGATCTGCGGCAGCAACAGCGCGTCCTCGGTCACCACGCGCTTACCCGCGCGGATCGCGTCGGCGGCTTGCCCAGGGTGATTTGTCGTCACGATATCCTGCTCGGCAACCCCGATCCGCCTGAAGGTCGCAAGCGGCCGACTCAGGTCGATATCAGCGATGATCGCCGTGTCTAGACCGGCCATCTGGTTGGTGATATGCACCATGCCGGAACCTTCTTGCCCGCAGCCGACTAAGCCCACGCGGATCGGGTTTCCCTCCGCCTGTCGCCGTTGCAGATGATTCAGTAGTTGCATAGCTGCGCTCCATAATCGGTGGACGTCGCGGTCCGGCTTTGGCCTCAGCCGGCCTGAACTGATAATAGACGCGTTCAACAGCTGCCGCGGCCACGCGCCCGCGGCAGGTCTCAGGCGACGCTCTTGCCTGCGACTGGTTGCCGGTCCTCTTGTTGCCCCACAGGGTTCTTCAAATCGGCCAGCAGTGCCTGAGCCAGATGCTCATCCGTCACCAGCACGTTGATCAGGCGTCCTCGCAACGCTGCGCGAACCACCTGGAACTTCTCGATGCCGCCGGCGACGCCGATCACGCGCGGTATGCGCTGGATCTGCGCCAATTCTAGGCCGATGATGCGTTCGTTGATGGGGTGCTCTACGGCCTTTCCGTCGGCGTCGAAGAAACGCAGCGCAATGTCGCCCACGGCCCCAAGCGTGCGCAGTTCATCCAGTTCATTGATCGTCAACATGCCCGACTGGATCACCACCGAGTTCGGCGTCGGCGAGCCGATGCCCACCAGCGCTACGTCGGCACGCGCCGCCAGCACCAATGTCTCGGCAATGTTGGCATCCTGCAGCAACGCATCACGCACCAGTTTGCTCGATACCACGCTCGGCGACCAGAGCAGGCGCATGCGCGCTCCAAAAATCGTCGCCAGGCGCAGGGCCAAATCGCCGCCCGCCGCTTCCGCTTCCAGTTTCCCTAAGCCGCCCAGCATCTGTACGACACGCACATGGGGCAGATTCTGCGGCGTCATAGCGTCTACAGTCGCCAACAGCGTCGTGCCCCAGCTCAGATCAAGTACGATGCCGTCTTCGATACAGCGCGCTAGATACGCAGCCGCAGCTTGCCCAACTGCCGGCACCACATCGGATTGGTTGGTCCGCGACGTCGCCGCGACGACGACCTCGTCCAGCCCATACGCGGCTTCCAGTTCACGCTCCAAGTCGGCGTGCGAATCAACGGGCACAGCAATCGTGATCTGAACCACGCCGTTCTGCCGAGCTTGATGCAACAGCCGCGAAATCTTGATGCGTGACAGGCCGAGCCGTTTGCCAATCTGGCTTTGGGTCAGCCCATCTTCGTAGTAAGCCTTAGCGATCTTGTAGAGGAGATGCGTTTCAGCAGTCACGGGCCTCTCCGTGTATGACCGTTTGAACGCTGCCGAACACATGAACAAGCATAGCACGGTTATCGCGCTGTGTCAATTGTTCATTTGCGTTCATTTGTTCACGGGACATATGTCGGGCGAAACACAATATGATCCGCGTGAGGAGACACTAACCGCAGAGAGGACAAGAGCGTCTGCGCCGTTAAGCAGACAACTCGCAGTACACGCGTGTAGCGGCTTTGCGGCCCGATCGGCGCTGCCCGCAAAGCCGCCACACGTCACATCCGTATGATAGTTATTGCACCGCATCAACCGCGGACGCGGAACAGTGTGCGCTACCGGCGGTAGCTTCGCTGCAAGATCTCATAGATCTCGTCGCGTGTAGCGACGCGCGGGTTGTTTTTGTAGTCGGGCAAGACCTGACTATGATCCGCGATCAACACCAGTTCCTCCTGGCTCACGCGCAGTTTCTCGAAGCTCAACCACATGCCAATCCGCTGCAAAAAGCGGTCCAGAACCTCACACGATCGCGCCGCCGCCTCTTCATCGTACACATGGTGTAGTTCAGGCTCGAAGATACGCCCCATCGCCGCAAACCGCTTCACCGCATACGGATATGTATACCGGGTGAATTCCGGATAGGTCACCGCCAGCGCTTCGCCGTGCATGACGTGAGGGCAGTAGCCGCCGATCGTCATGCCGATGCCATGCGGCAGCGTTACCCCGGCCGCGGCGATGCACAGCCCAGCCAGGCAGTCCGCCCAGGCCATCGCTTCGCGCGGCGGCAGGTTCGATCCGTCGTCGACAGCCGCGGGCAAATGCGCCGCCGCCAATTTGATCGCCTCCAGCGCCATCATCTCCGTATACGGCGACGCGTTGACATGCAGATAGCTCTCAAAAGCATGGCAGAAGACATCAAACCCTGTCGAAGCGGTGACATGCGGCGGCAAGGTCAGCATCAACTCCGGATCGACAATCGCCACGCGCGGGTACACCTCGTTGTTATAAATGGCTGACTTGTTCTTCTCCTGCGGGTTTGTCAGCACCGCCACCTGCGTGAACTGCGAGCCCGTTCCCGAGGTGGTCGCCACGGCGACAATGGGCAGGGTGGCTGCGGTGGGTTGCGTCTGGCTGAACCAGAGATAATCCCATGCTTTTCCGGTGTGGCTCGCCTCCACCGCGATCGCCTTGGCGCTGTCCATACTCGATCCGCCGCCCACGCCCAACACGACCTCCGCGCCGAAATCCTTTGCCAGCGCAGCCCCCTGAGAGATACAGTCTGTCGTCGGATTCGGCACAACGCCGTCAAAATGCCGGCACTCGACCCCGCTCTCTGCGAGGATGCCCTTAATGCGGCTATACAGCGGCTCCATCACCGCGTCGGTAGGCGTCGTGACCATCAGGCAGCGTTTTCCGTAGCGTGCGACCGCGTCGCCGGCCTCGCCGACGCGCCCCGACCCGAATCGGAGTTCGGTCGGCTGGAAATAACTGAATGGCTTCACTTTGGTCTCCTTTCACGAAGTTTGAGCTGTCTATGCGAAGGATGGTCAACAAATGGTTCGATGAGGATGGTTGGCTGGAGATGTCTACACGCTCACCGCCTGCCCTCCCTGTAGATAAGCACATGCCATGTGGTATAATGTTTGCATAGTGATGCGCCCTGACACGATTATAACAGTCCTGTTTCGCCGTATCCGCTCGAACTACTTGCCTGTAGCAATTCGCTCGGTTAGCGCTGCGTCTGCTTCGAGCCGTCGCGAGGGCGTCGGCGGCAACCAAACAGGCCGCGATCGTGTCCCGTCGAGACATCGTTCCAGTATCACAACCTGCACTACACCCAAGAAAGGAACCACATCTCATGGCTATCAAATACCGGCGACTCGGAAAACACGGCGTCCTGGTCAGCAATTTGTGCCTTGGCACCATGAACTTCGGGACGCAGACTCCGGAAGACGAAAGCTTTAGAATCATGGACCGCGCCCTGGAACTGGGCATCAATTTCTTCGATACGGCCGATGTCTACGGCGGACAGATCGAACACGGCCTCACCGAAGAGATCATCGGCAAGTGGTTCGCCCAGGGCGGCGGACGCCGCGATGCCGTCGTCCTCGCCACCAAGGTCTACAACCCGGTCTCGCGCAAGGCCAATAAGCCCGAGCCGAATTCCGACGGCAGAAGCCTATCCGCCGTCAAGATCAAAAAGCACTGCGACGGCAGCCTGAAGCGACTCCAGACCGACTGGATCGACCTCTACCAGATGCACCATATCGACCGTGAGTGCCCGTGGGATGAGACCTGGCAGGCCTTCGGCGCACTCATCCAACAGGGCAAGGTGGTCTACGTCGGCTCCAGCAACTTCGCCGGTTGGGACATCGCCACCGCCTGCCAAGAAGCGTCCAAGCGCGGCATGACCGGATTGGTGAGCGAACAGAGCATCTACCATCTCAACAACCGCATGATCGAGCTGGAGGTCATCCCGGCCTGCGAGCACTACGGGCTAGGTCTCATACCGTGGAGCCCTCTGGGCGGCGGTCTGCTCGGCGGCGCGCTGGAGAAGTACAACACCGGACGCCGGTCCAGCGAGCACTTCCAGAGAGAGGTCGAGAGGAACAAAGACAAGCTGGAGCAGTATGAGGCGCTGTGCCGCGAACTGGGCGAACCGCCGGCGGCAGTCGCTCTGGCCTGGATGTTGACCAACCCAGCCGTCACCGCGCCGATCATTGGCCCGCGCACCCTCGATCAGCTAGAGAGCGCCGTGCACGCCACCGAGATCAAGCTCGACGCCGAAGTTCTGGCCAAGCTCGACGAGATCTTCCCCGGCCCCGGCGAGCCGGCGCCGAAGGCTTACGCCTGGTAGCCGCTTAGGCTGCTTCCTCATCCGAAACGAAGCAAAGCGGAAGGCTCGCGCTGGCGAGCCTTCTTGCCTCTCCCTATTCACTTGACTCAACCGGTGAATTGACTCAACACGTCTTCCGGTTGCAACGCGAAGCTCACGATCCGGTCATTCATCCCAGATGAGCCAACAAAGCGGCGCCGGTCTTGATACCGCGGATGAAACGCTCGACTTCCAGGTTTTCGTTGGGGGCGTGGTTGGCTTCATCCGGATTGGCATAGGGCGTACCGAATGCGGGCACGCCAAGCAGCTTGGTGAACACATAGTCGGGCAGGCTGCCGCCCATCGCCGGGATGAACAGCGGATCCTCACCCTGGGCAACCTGGATTGCCTGGCGGATCGGCGCGGCGAAGCGCGAGTCCAGCGGCGTCTTGGACGGATCCATACCGCCCTGCAACACGAGCTTTACGTCAGGCGCATAGCGCGCCACATGCGCCTCCAGCTTAGCCGAGATCAACTCAATCGTCTGCGCCTCTACCAACCGGATATCGCACTTGACGAAGGCCTCGTGCGGCAACACGGTCTTCGACCCCGGCCCGCCATAGCCGCCGTGGAAACCGTTGATGGTCAGCGTCGGCCATAACGACAGCCGCTCGTAGAAGCCGCGCTCCGCCGGCGCATCCAACTTCTTCAAGTCGAGGTCGCGCATCACCTTATCCACGTCGACGGGCAGGGCCGCCAGCGCCTGAAGCTCCAACTCACTCGGCGGCAGCACGTCATCGTAGAACCCTTCGATGAGCACCTCGCCGCTGTCGTTCTTCATCGTGGACAATGCATGAACCAACGTCCAGATTGGGTTGGGCGCGACGCCTCCCCAGTTGCCGGAGTGCAGATCGTGGTTGGCCCCGCGCGCGTGCAGTTCAAACGACAACACCCCGCGCACCCCAAAATTGAGCGTCGCGCGTCCGCTTTCGTGCACAGGTCCGTCTGCGGTCACCACCAGGTCAGCTTTGAGCAAGTCGGCGTGTTGGCGCACGAATTGCGCGATGTGCGGGCTGCCGACCTCCTCCTCGCCTTCCAGTAGGAAGATTACGTTGCAGGGTAGCCGGTCCGTAACAGCCAACAGCGACTCAATGCCAAGTAGCTGCGCAAAATGCTGCCCTTTATTGTCGCCTACGCCGCGGCCATAAATGCGTCCATTGCGGATCTCCGGCTCGAAGGGCGGCGATACCCATTCCTCTAGCGGATCGGGCGGCTGCACGTCATAATGGCCGTAGAGCAGTATCGTCGGAGCGCCGGGCGCGTCGTCGCGCCGGCCATAGACCATCGGCCAGCCGGCTGTGTCGATCAGCCGCCCTTCCATGCCCAATGCGTTCAAGCGTTCACGCAGAAACTGCGCCACCTCCATAATGCCCACGCCATGTGCGCTGATGCTTGGCTGCGATACATAGTCGAGCAGGCGCTGGATGAACGCTTCCCGCTGTGCGTCGACGTGTGCAAATGCGTCTCTCAGAAGATCCTCCGTTGCCATTTTCTTTCCGTTTCTAGGAGCGCTGGTTTGTATTTGAGTCAATGGCGAAAACGACGATCACGCCCTCATGCGACGGGCGGCGCCAGACGCAGTACACAAGGTACATGCGCCGGTTCCGCCAAGCGTAACATGCCATAGCCGATCCCGGCCAATCCCAGCATTAGCCCGGGCATCTCCACGCCCGACGGCCCGCCGCACTGCCACCCGGTCCGCTCAATGCTGGATAATACCTCCCCGGCAAGCCGGTTAGCTGCGTCACGCCAGCGGCTCTCGTCCAACACGCGGCTCGCTTCCAACAACAAATCCAGCGCCCCCATATCACCATGACACAAAGCGTGCGTATGGCCAAAGCCATCTTTCAGTGTCGTATCCAGCGCGGTCTGAATCTCTGTGATCAGCGCCGGATCTTCCAGTCGGTCAAGCGAACACAGCCGCGCCAGCCCAATGCCGGATGCGCCGTGGCACCAGGCCGTCACGTTCCGCCCGGAGCCGGCGCTCGATTCGTCATCGCCGGAAGCGCGCAGGTCAGGCCAGTTGCCAGTCTCCGATATGAAGAGACTCCGCTCATAGGCGATAGCCTGCCGCGCTGCATCGCGGTATGTCTCATTGCCTGTTTCTGCCCACAATTCTAGCAGCGCCCAAGAAATGCCGGCGGCTCCTGCCGAGAACCCAGCAAGGGGCGTCTCGCCGTGCCGTCTGATGCGCCAACCGGCGCCGCTTGCCATCGGCAGCGCCGACGCAACCAGTTGCTCGCCGCAGGCAATCGCCGCCGCCACAGCCGCTTCGGATGGATATCGCCTGTGATAGGCAAGCAGCGCAGCGATGGCGCCGGCGGAGCCGCGCACCACATCATAGGTATCGTTGCGCTCGATGAAGCCCGCCAGCGTCTCCACAACCTGAGCGGCCTGATCCCGCACCGTCTCATCATCCCACAGCGCTGCCAGGTGCGTCAGCGTATACAGTACGCCGCCCCATCCTTCGAAGGCGCCGATCTCAGGCAGGCCGGGGCGCAGGAGTTCGGCGTGCAGCCATACCGTGCGCCAGGCTCGCCGCGCCAGTTCCGTATAACGCTCTTCACCCAGCACTCGACCGGCGTAGGCCATATACAGCGCAATGCCCGGCGTCCCGCTATAAAGGTCATTGCCCAACGGCGTAATCGACCAGTACTGCTCGCCCATCGGCTCAAGCCCGATCCAGGCGGCATCTTCTTCGCCGTAGATGGCGCTTGCGGCCAGGTGATCGGCGATGCCGCGCGCTGCGTCCAAGAGCCGATGACGGAGTTCGCCGCCGCTGTTGTCGTCCAACTGGTGAGTTGTCGCCGGCGGCCGGTCAATCCCTGGCGCAAGCGTGCCCAGCGAAGCTCGTATGATCCACGACTGCCGGCGCATGTCCTGCTCGCTTAACGCTTGCACTCGTCGCCGTACAATCGCCATCCCCGTATCGCTCAGCACGCCGCCGATGACCTGGCCCTGTGCGCCGTACAGGTCGCGCGTCGACGGCTTCGACGTGAAGAGAGGGATGTCACCCAAAAGGATATCATCGCGCTCCACCCCGATAACTGCGGCCAGATACGGACGCCCCGGGGCCGCGATCCACAGCCGGTCCAGAAACAGATCGCGGTCAATCGCATCGCGCAGCAAGTCCGGATGGAAGCTCTCGAACAACAACTGCGCATAGGTGCGCGTAGGCCGCAGCAAAATCCGAATCTCGTCCTCGGCGAATCGGGCGAGCGGTCCGTCATCTGCCAGCAGGTCGCGCTTATGCGCTTGCAACAGCCGATACATCCCTACGAACCCGGAGACGATGCTGTCTACGTGGTCGACGGCGCTGGTCTCCTGCCCGTCGAGCGAGGGGCGGTTGGCGTCGCCAGGCAACTCGAAGCGACGGCGCACAAAGTGCATGGCGTCAGTGCCCGCATCGGTGGGTTCTGGGATGCGGTCCGGCGACAACTGGCCGGGGCTGCCGCCCAACCCGCTAATGTCGATGCCGTCGTAATCCTCTCCCGACCAGATCCGTACTGGCAGCATGCCAACCTGCATCACAGATTCGGACATGGCCTTCTGTGCCGCGGCATCCGCCACTGTCACATCAAACGCGTCGGCCAATGAGTTGAAGAGCGTCTCCAGGTCAATCAGCATCGGGTGTTCACCCGCGGCGATGATGTTCTCCAAGTGAAAATCCGTGGAGTTCAACGCATAGAGCAGCGCCAGATACGCGCCATGCCGCTGGTAGAAGCGTTCAATCTCCGCCGTCGAACTGCACTCGCTCTGCGCCACATACTCGACCCAGCCGTAGTCGCCCCGATCCAAGATGCTCATCGTGAGCAGCGGCGGCGTACAGCCCCATTCATTCACCTGTTCCAACAGATCTTGAAAGTGAGCGTCAATCGAGAGAGACTTAGGCTTATACACAATGCGATAGCCCGAATCAAACTCCGCGACCATCACCGAACGACCGCCGCGATGCGTATCGCCGGCGCCGCCCAGGAGTAATGCAAGCGGCCCTGGGTCCTCCGTAAGCCTAAAGACATCCCGGATCTTCTCCCAGTCCGCGCAGAGGCGGCCAAGGAACTCCAACGAGACATCTGCCCACCGCATAATGCACAGCCAGAGTTGCCGCGCCAAGACCGGGTATTCCGCCAATATCTCAGCCGACCGTTCGGGGCTGCGCAGACCATCGACGAAACTGGCGAACCGTTCGGCAGGCGTTTCGCCCTCCAGCATGCCCTGCAGCCGCGCTACGTTCAACTCAAGCGCCATCGTGCGACCCAAGCGCATCAGGAGCGGTTCCGGCAAGTTCATCAAGAAAATGTCTTCGATAGTCTCAGGGTCGAACGGCAGCGCTGCGTACCGCCCCGCCAGGTCGGCAAAGCCGGCGCGCAGCCGGTTACAAGCCTGGTCGATCATCGGCTGAACCAAGTCCAAGAAGCCGAGCATCTCCTCGCCGGGAAGGTAACCGGCATACGCGGAAGCCGGACGCGAATAGGCGTCGGCCAACGCAGTCAGCCAGTCGGGAGGACGCCCCGAATCGTCCATATGAACCTGAATAGCCTGAACCGGGGTGCTGAGGATCTCTTGGAATTTTACTTCGTCCAAGTTGTCTATAGCAAGCCGCTGCGCCAGAAACGCCTCATCGCTGAACGGCCACTGATTCCGCCAGCGCTCCAGCCGTCGTTGGCCGCGCGCATCGTCGCGTTCACCGTTATGGCCCGCGGCTTCTCCGAGCAGCAACGCCGCTCGTTCGCTCAACGTCAGCGCTTGGCGCCAGGAAGGAGAAAAAAACAGCGAAGAATCCATGAGTTCCACCCAACGACTAGACAACAGGAGCGCCGGTCTCTCCGCTAGAGGGCCGATCTGCCGGAACCTACCGCCGACTCGTCTCGCATCACTGCGTTCCGGTTGGCTTTACGGCATCCCGCCTTGTACAGAAAGACCAGCGCCCGGTCGGAGCGCGAAGCAGGTCACCAGTTCCTGATGAGCCCTCGCTAAACCGGCGTACCGGTCTCACGCCTGCTTCGCGCTGGATAGCGACACACATCCTCGTGCGCCAAGCTAGCCCCTATCGGCCGATCGGCTTCAGCCTCCCGCCTAGAAGGGGGAGCGGCGCCACGTGTAACTCGGACGACGGGACCACGGCCGCCACGAACCCGACGCGGACTGCGAAGGATTGGACGAAGCGGACCGTGACGGTGCGGACGAAGCTGACTGCGACGGATTCGACGATGCAGACCGCGAAGACATCGAATTCGACGAAGCAGACTGCGACGAGTTAGACGACGCAGACTGTGACGAATTCGACGAAGACGACTGCGATGACGCCGAAGACGGTCGCTGCGATGACATGGATGAAGGCCGATAGGAGGGCTGATACACATACTGCTGCCCGCCCGTAGCCATATCCAATTCATCGTCGGTCAGTTCGATCGCGCCAGCCGGGTTCTCCGGCAGCTGCGACTTTTCTTCCTCGCTCATGGAGGCCCGGTATTCCGGGTCCTTCCAGGCTCGGATGATCTTGTTGTGCAACATAGGTACTCCTCCTTATGCGCGCAACTTGCGAACTGCACCAGGGTGTGGCTGGATCGGAACGTCCGATCCTAGCGTCGTATCTTGATCGTGAACGAGTGTTGCATAGACCCCGCCGAGGGCCAGCAGGTCCTCATGCACACCGCGTTCAACGATGACGCCCTCATCTAGCACGAGGATCAGATCGGCGTTGCGAACTGTGCTCAGCCGGTGAGCGATTACGATGCGCGTACAATCGAGATCGCTCAGGTTCTGATCCACAATGCTCTCGGTTATGGCGTCCAGGTTACTGGTCGCCTCATCAAGCGCCAATATGGCCGGGTTATGCGCCAGCGCACGCGCGATGGCGATTCGCTGGCGTTGCCCTCCGGCTAAATCGACGCCTCCTTCCGCAATCACAGTGTCATACCCCATGGGCATGGCCATGATCTCGTCGTGCACGACCGCTAACTGCGCGGCATGAACGATCGCATCCAACGGCAGGTCCGGGTCGTGCGCAGCGATGTTACGCCGGATCGATCCGCTGAACAACGAAGGCGTCTGCAACACCACGCCGAATTGGCTGCGCAGAGACCGGTAGTCCATGCCCGCCAGCGGCACGCCGTCGTAGAAAATTTCGCCCTCGTCCAACTCATGCAACCCCAACAGCAGCATAGCCAACGTGCTCTTGCCCGACCCCGTTCGGCCCACAATGGCAATCTTCTGCCCCGGGTACACGTCGAACGACACGTTGCGCAAAGCCCACGGCGCATTGGGGTGATACCGGAAACCGGCGTTACGCACCTCGATCCGCCCGGCTAGCTTCGGAGCCGGCGCAACCGTCTGCGCGTCTTGCTCCGGCGAGGCTTGCAGCACATCGGCGATGCGGTCCAAGTTCGCGCCGATCAATTGCATCTGCTGCACCGTCCCCACCAGCGAGGTGAGCGGCCCCAAGAATGAGACGGCCACTGTATTGACGGCCATCATGGTTCCCAAGCTCATCCGGCCATCCAGCACCCACAGAGCGCCCAGCCACAGCAGGGCGATCGGCGCCAGGGCCCCCAACGCTTCTTGCGCCGCGCCAACAACCATGGCCAGGTGGCTGCGCTTCAGCGAGATATTGAGTTGCTTAAAGAACAGATTGGACCAATGCGCCAGTGTCCGGTTCTCAGCTGCGGACGCCTTCACCGTCGCAATGCCGGTCAGCGCCTCTACCAAATAGCTCTGCGACTCCGCTTGGGCCGCAAGGTCTCTTTCCGCAAACTCGTATAGGCGTCCGGTCGTCCCCAACATAATCGCGATCTGAAGAGCGCCGAAGACCAACGTCACGACGCCGAACAGGGGCTGCCAATAGAACAAGACCGCTAAATAGAAGACCACCATCGCCCCGTCTAATATGGCGGAGACGGTTTCGCCGGTGAGCACCTCGCGGATGACTGACACGCTGCCCAGGCGCATGAGTAGATCGCCGCTGGTGCGTTCATGGAAATAGCGATACGGCAAACGCAGCATGTGCTCAAAGAAGCCCAGCATCACACTGATGTCGAGCCGAACCTCCAGATACAGCGCCACCGCGCTGCGCAGGTAGCCTAAGACCACCTGGGCCGCGATCAGAATTACCATCCCCGAACCCAGCATGGTCAACATCGACACATCTTGCGCAGGCAAGATCGTATCGATCAATACCATTGTAAAGAGCGGAAAAACTAGACCAAGGACCTGTAGTAGTGCGGATGCGCCTAAAACCTGCCCCAAGAAACCGACAGTCCCCGGCGTCGCCAAGATTCGACGCAGGAATTGCTGCCAAGTCAGTTTGTTCTGAGCTCGCTGTGGCCTAAAGCCTTCCCCCGGCTCCATCACCAGCGCGACGCCTGTGAACCCGGCGCTGAACTCCTCCTGCGTAAGCCTGCGCCGTCCTACAGCCGGGTCCACGACCCTTACGTCTTTGGGCGACCACGACTCGACCACCATGAAGTGATCGAAGTTCCAGTGGACGATTGCCGGCAGTTTGACATTCGCCAGATCGGCAGGCTCCATCGAGAAAGCGCGCACCTGCATCCCTAGTTCGCGTCCAGCCTGGGCGATGGCACGCGCAGACAGCCCGTCTCGACCGCTCCGCAAATACCGGCGACTTTCACTGACAGTCGTTTCGCGGCCATAGTAGCTCAAGACCATGGCCAAACTAGCCGCCCCACACTCGTGCGGCGTCATCTGCAAAATGACAGGCACGCGCTTCATGGGGAGCCTATCAGGTATTGGCGAAGCAAAGGCCAAAACGCCATCACGATTCCTGACGCCATCAGTAGCCCGGCGACAATCCAGAGTATGATAAACCCTCTCGACGATGCCAGACGCGGCATAACGACTCTCTCTCTATTCTGGACGTAATTCTCATATGCTTCGATACGGAAGATCTGCCGTCCAGCCGGATTCTGCGCTGTATCCGCCTCGTTGCCTGTCTGTGCAACGGCATTCGCTTCTTCGGACACACTTCCTCCTATTCTTTGATTCGTCTTCGTTCCGTACGCTGTTGCAGCAGGAATCGCAACCGCCGAGCGGCGGAAGCGTCTGCAGCCGTCCATGAGCCTGCTGCGATGTACACAGCGCCTCTGACCAGTGCCGCACAACACAACCGCCCGCAAGGTGATGGCTGCAATATCGATTGGGCGTTCGATGGGATGCTGTCTTGGACCGGCTCGTCGGGATTATGGCAAAGTATGGGGACTTCGCTTACCGAGCCGGTGCACAAAAAGCTATTTTGATTATACCACCGAGTCGCCCGCTTGTGTACACTCTCTATGACGGAAAAGCCCCCCTGGATGTTCTGGCGAACTTGGGGCGACATCTGATCTGCCGAGGCACGACACGATAAAAACAAAAAGCCCTCGTTTCCGAGGGCCTCTTGCCGGCACATTTTTCTCTTTCGAGTGCGGAGACGACGGGATTTGAACCCGCGACCTCTGGCTTGACAGGCCAGTATGCTAACCGCTACACCACGTCTCCATTCACTTCCCAACGCTGACGGGAATCATAGCATTATACCCGCGCGCATGTCAAATCTGACAAACCCATTTGCCTAATGCTACACTCCCTGTGCAATATCGGACCGTCTAGCCATGAAAACGGGATGTAGCCCATGCGCCGCTTGCCGACTGACCCTGATCTGATCCTCCACAACGCTCATATCTACACCGTTGACCCGAGCCTCCCCTGGGCGTCCGCTGTCGCCCTGCGCAGAGGTGTTATCGTCGCCGTAGGCGACTCCGCCGCCGTTCTCGGCCTCGCCGGCCCCAAGACAGAGACGCTCGATCTGCAAGGTCGCCTGGTTCTTCCCGGCCTCTGCGACGCGCACATCCACTTCCTCAACTGGAGCCGCAACCTGTCCCAAGTCGATCTGGCGACTACGCGCAGCAAAGCAGAGATGCTCGAACGCATTGCCGAGCAGGCTCAGCGCCTGCCCGCCGGCGCTTGGATCGTCGGCCAGGGCTGGAACGAAAGCTGGTGGGGCGACACCGACTTCCCCACCGCAGCCGATCTGCGGACAGTCACAGGTGCGCAGCAGCCCGCTATCTTCTGGCGATCCGACATGCATGGCGCCGTCGTCAACGACAAAGCGCTGGAGTTGGCAGGGATCACGGCCGGCACGCCCAACCCGCCGGGCGGCATCATCGACAGGGACGAAAGTGGTCGCCCCACAGGCGTCCTGCGCGAGTTGGCGATCCGCCTCGTATCCAGTCTCATCCCGCCGCCTACGCCAAACGAAATCGCGTCGGCGCTGCGGCTCGGCATCAGCCGCCTGCACGCGCTCGGCATCACCGCCATTCACGATCAACGCATGAAAAGCGACGATGACGGACCGGAAGCGCTCGCCGCCTACCAGCGCCTGAATCGCGAAGGCTCGCTCAGTCTGCGCGTGAACTGCAACGTCGCCGCTCGTCAATTGCCGCACCTCGCCGCTCTTGGCCTCTCCTACGGTTTCGGCGATGACCGGCTGCGGCTCGGGCACGTCAAAGTCTTTGCGGACGGCAGTCTTGGCAGCCGCACCGCCTGGCTTCTCGCCCCGTTCGTGAAAGAGTCCGCCCAGGAGCCCGACAACCTCGGCGTCTGCCTTACCCCGCCTCCGGAGATGGCGCAAGCGTTTCGACAGGCCGCGGCGCTAGGCTTTCCCATCAGCGTGCACGCTATCGGAGACCGCGCCAACCGCGAATGCCTCGACATCTTCGAGGAGCTTGCCGCGTCTGCGCCTCATCCGCCGGTCAGTCATCGCATAGAGCATGTGCAGATCATCGCGCCGCAAGACCTGCCGCGCCTGGCTCAACTCAACATCACCGCCAGCGTCCAGCCAATCCACGCCACCGACGATTTGGATGTCTCAGACCGGCTGCTCGGCGAGCGCGGCGCACACATGTACAACTTCGGTTCGTTGCTCGAATCCGGCGCGCTGCTGGCCTTCGGCAGCGATGCGCCCGTAGCCGACGCAAACCCTTTTCTCGGCTTCCATGCCGCCCTCTATCGTCAACGACCCGAACGTATGGAACGCGGCCCCTGGTATCGCGACGAATGCATCTCGCTGGAACAGACGATCCGCGCCTACACCCTCGGCGCGGCGCAAGCGGTCGGTTGGCAGGATGTGATCGGCAGCATTGCGCCCGGCAAGCGCGGAGACATGATTGCACTGGACAGGAACCTCTTCGAGCTTGCCCAAGCGCCTTCACCCGGCCAGGAGATTGCCGCCGCCCAGGTGGACCTGACTCTTTTCGATGGAGAAATCGTCTATCAGCGCGAAGGGAGCGCCTAGATCTCGGTGGAGAACACCTGGCTGGCTAACGCCTTCACGCGCTTGCCGCCATTGCTCATGATCGGCGGGCCATGGCCGAATACAATCGTCTCGTAGTCATCGCCGTACTTCTTGGCCAGTTTCCATATGCTGCGTTGGGCGTTCTTGCCGTCCGGTGTGAAGATAGACGCCGGGCCTTGTAACTTGCCGCCCCGGTTCGCCAGCGCATCGCCCGCGATCAGCAGCCGCTTCTCCCGATGCAAGAGCGCGATGTGACCTGGCGTGTGGCCTGGCGTGTGGATCACAACAAACCCTTCCGGCAGCACATCGCCGTCGACGATCAGTTCCTGCGGGCTGACCGGCGTTTGGCGGAAAGCAGGCAACGGACTGAGCAGCGTCATCGACGCCCGAAGCAGCGCAGAGCCTAGCAAGCGCCGGTTCGGGTGTTCCAGCAGTTCCTTCTCTACGGCGTGGCATATGACGCTTGCGCCGGTGGCGCGACGAATCTTCGCCAGCCCGCCCGCGTGGTCCAGGTCCGAATGCGTCACAATCACGCGCCGTATCGTGTGCAGAGGATAATTGTTACGCACCAGAACATCAAGGATCGTGCGCGCGTGGCTTGGCATCCCCGTATCGATCAACGTCACCCCGCCGGCCCACTCCCAAAGGTAACAGTGAACCGCGTCCCCTATTTCGTCAATATCCCATAATCCTGGGATTATCTGTTTCATCTGTGCCTAGTCGCGTCTGCGGCGCCTGCTTCAGCCGCCGTTGTTGGTGCGAAAGAAATAATCGCCGCGATTGCTGCCCAAATGGCGCAGCCTAGCCCGCGGATGCTCCACCGCAGCCTCCAACTCGCGCTCCGACAGCCCTGTCACATCAACTAGGTTTGCCATCGTCTGGAACGACTCATCAGTCAGTTGGCGTATGCGCTCACGCTGATCTTCAGAAAGCTTGTAGCCCACCCATATGGCTTCCGGATTCTCAAAAAGCGCGTCCCGGCAATCGGTGCAACGCCATACGTGGCCGATGATCAGTGCGTAGTCCTGGACCCGCTCAGACATCAGTACGCCTCTCCCGCCTTTACGCCGGAGTCGCCGGTCTCCCCTCCGTCAGCAGCATCCCCGCTTGCTAGGTCTCGCATAATTTGCACGCCGGCGCTGGCGCCGATCCGCGTCGCCCCTGCGGCGACCATGCGGCGCAGGTCGTCGAGCGTGCGCACGCCGCCCGCGGCTTTCACGCCCATCTCCGGCCCTACAATGGCGCGCATAAGAGCGACGTCCTCCGTCGTGGCGCCTGCTCCGTTAAAGCCGGTGGACGTCTTCACAAAGTCCGCTCCGGCAGCCCGCGCCAGCGCACAGGCGACAGCCTTCTCCGCGTCGGTCAACAGACAAGTCTCGATGATCGTCTTGACTTGCGCCCCCTGCGCATGCGCCGCTTTGACCACCGCGGCGATATCCTCCAGCACGTAGGCATAGTCCCCGTCCTTAAGCCGCCCGATCGCGATCACCATGTCGATCTCTTGGGCTCCGGCGCGAATCGCTTGCTCCGCCTCGTACCGTTTGACATCGCTCAGGTTGGCGCCCAACGCGAACCCGGTCACTGAGCCTACCTTTACCGGTTCTCCGTCCAGCAATTCTTTGCAAAGCGGAACCCAACCCGAGTGAACGCATACACTGGCGAAACCGTATTCCTTCGCTTCTGAGCATAGACGGCGTATGCTCTCCGCACCTGCGTCCGGTTTAAGCTGCGTGTGGTCGATCAATGCCGCCGCATCCGCCGCGCTGAGCGCTACGCTGCCGGCCGGCGCAAGAAGCTCGCCGCTGCTCCGCCACTGCTCCAACCGCGCCATAGCCTCCACAGCGACTTGTCGCGCGGTATCTTCTTTGCTGCTCACGCTGTCACCCTGCTTTCCAGATCGCTGATGCGGCCCTCAGGGAGCCGCCTGCGCCGTTGCGCCCGGCTCAAGTTGGTAATGCTCCACGCTGCCGAACTCGGTGATCGGCCAGACCCTCACCCATGCCTTGCCGACAATCAGATCCGACGAAAGCTGCCCAAAGCTGCGGCTGTCCTTAGAATTAGGTCGATTGTCACCCATCACAAACAGGTGATCGGGCGAAACGACGAGCGGCCCAAAATACGTATCAGGCCGCAACATGTTCATATCATATGGCTCTGCCATGACCTCGCCGTTGATCACCACGCTCTGGCCCGCGATCTCCACCGTGTCGCCCGGCAGCCCGATCACGCGCTTGATGTAGTCCTCGTCCGGGTTGTTGGGGTTGTGAAAGACAATTACGTCGCCCCGCTGCGGCGCGCCGAACTTGTAGGCCAGTTTGTTGACGAGGATGAACTGCCCCTCGTAGAAGTTCGGCTCCATCGAATGGCTCTCGATGCGATAATTCTGGACGACCTGCCGGATCAATAGGAAAATCACTAGAGAAAGCACCACCGTTTCGATCAACTCGCGTAGCAGCAGCCACGTCATCGACGGCTCATCTCCAGCATGGTGTACTTCGTCAGAGCCCGCGGCCACTGCAACGTCTGCATCGCGGCTCAACACATATTCGGCAGGCAGAGCGTACTCGTCCCGGGCGTTCTTGGTCGTCTCAGTCATATTCATCGCTTCGGCGGTTCAACCGCTCCAACAAAACTGCCGGCCTGCTCCCCGCTATGCAGGCCGCCGGATATGTCCAAACAAATGTGCGACAACGCGCCGCATTATAGCACCGGCGCCGGACCCCCACAAGGAATCGGCGCATCTTCCATGCGCGGGTCGTTCTCAAATCATAATCCCAAATATCCCAATTGGGATATTTGGGATATGCATCAAGTCACTTGAGGATATACCGCGTGCCCCGCTTATCACCGATCTTAAGCAGTACGCCTTTGCTCACCAGGTCCGCCAAATCCAGGCGAAGCGTCTCCGCGCCTACATGGGGGCACAACTCGCGATAGTCGCGATTCGTGATCGTCCCCTCGCGTTGGACAAATTCCACTGCCTTGATCTGCCGCTCGTTCATCGTGTGTTCCCACGACTGCACCATGCGCGCCGGATCTTTTGTATTATACAGGATCACAGAAAACCGATGGCTCTTCGCCTCGAACTTAGGCGGCAGATGACCCGCGCTGACCATGTCTTCGATCATGCGGTCGATGCCAAGGCCTAATTCCTCGATGTAGCCCCACTGGAACAGGCCATTCACAATCCGAGGATTGCGGCTATAGTGCTCTTCAACAATGTTGTCCAGCGTGATGTGCGCCGGCAGTCCGCCAGGGCTTGTGACCTCAAGGCGATCGGTGTACATGCGCACTTCGATGCTTCGGCCGGTAAGCCGGTAGTCGCGATGCGCCACCGCGTTGACCAACGCCTCACGCACCGAGGACTGCGGGTATTCCGTCTGCTCCTGGCGATGCAGTCCCTTCACTACGGCCTGCTTGTCCATCTCTTCCCAGATCACGCGCCAGGCGCGGTCGATGATCCGCGGCAGCGGGCCGGTGAACTCCTCACGCCTCCCGTATCCGAACGCGCCTTCCGGTCCGCGCGGCTGCGTGTCGGAAAACTTCACGAAGATTGCCCGGCTATGGGGCATAAACAGCTGCGGGTCCTTTCCGAAGAGTAGCAGTCCGCTCACTGTGGGCTTGCCCTCGTCGGTCAACGCGCCGATCTGCTGAAGAATCCTATCTTTGGGCAACACGCTGGCGCGCGGGCTGCGACGTTGGCGCCTCTCCAGATAGGTGTCGATCACCTCATTTTCGAGGTCGTCGCGCGTCGCGCCGGGAACTTCCTGCAACTCAAAATCCACGCCGGCCCGTGTGCCCATCATCCTGGCGGCTTCGTCTGCGTCGAGTGAGCGGTTCTCGACGCCGCGCCGCACCAATATTCTACCGTCAGCAAGTGCGTGCATCTCGTCGCTGCGCTCCACGCGCACCAGCACCGCGTTGCCGTCCGGCGTCTCCTGCACCTGCCACTCGGTGCGCACCGGCGGGCGGCACAGGCGCAATGCCGCGGCGAGGGCATCCGAAGCGTCTTCTTCGGCGTGCCGGCTACGAACCCCGCCCTCCGCATCCATGCCCAGCACGAGCGTCCCGCCGTTGCTGTTGGCGAACGCGATCAGCGTCTCGGCCATCAGTTGCGGGTCCAGTTGCGGTAGGTATTCAAGCTCCTGACCGGGCGGGCGTCTCGCTGCGGCAGTAGGCATCCTTTCCCTCTCCTACGGCAATCGCATATCGGCTACCGTCATACGTCCGCGTCCTCGTCTTGGCCCTCATCGCCCGCCAGCGCTACGGCCGGATAACCGTTAGCCGGCTCGCCATTGACCGCCGGCTCAGGACCATCGCCGTCCTGGACGCCGCCATCCACCCCGCGGGTCAGATCCTCGTGCGTCAGAACGGCGAGCGCCGCCACACTATCGCCTTCCTGCAGGTTGACGACGCGCACGCCACGAGTGCTGCGTCCCATCCGACTGATGCCGGCGACAGGCGTGCGCAGGATGATGCCGTTCGCCGTCATAACCGTCACATGGTCATCTGGGCTGACCACCCGCGCCGCCGCCACCGGTCCGACCTCGTCTAGGCGGCGATGGTCGGTCGTCCATACGCCCTGCGTATACCGGCCCTTTACCGGATAATCACCGAGCGGAGCGCGCTTGCCCCAGCCGCGCTCGTGCAGCACCAATAGGTCAGCGCTCGGTTTGATCACATCCAGGCTCACGATCTCATCGTCATCAACCAGACGCATCGCCATGACACCTGCGGCTGTGCGTCCCATGCAGCGCACCGCGGTTTCGTGGAAGCGAAGCGCCTTGCCGTGACGCGTAACCAGGATGAACTCCTCGTCGCCATTCGTCAGACGCGCCCAATCCAACGAATCGTTGTCGTCCAGATTCATGGCGATCAAACCGCTCGGTCGCACATTGGCGAAGACGTTCAAGTCCATCCGCTTGATGCGCGCCTTGCGCGTGATCAATGTCACATAATCGGCCTGGTCAAAATCCGGCACCACCAACATGGTCGAGATTGCCTCGTCGGGCAGCAGACTCAACACATTGGCGATGTGGGCGCCGCGCGCAGTGCGCCCGCCTTCCGGCAATTCGTACACCCGGCTGCTATAGACTCTGCCCTTGTTCGTAAAGAACAAGATGTAATCAAGCGTTCGGGCAGCGAAGAGACTGATCACCTCGTCTTCCTGGCGCATAGTCGTCCCGCGGCTGCCTCGGCCACCTCTGCCCTGCGCCCGGAAGACATCCGCCGATATCCGTTTGATGTATGAACCTGCGCTGTAACTGATCAGCACATTGTCCTGTGAGATCAGGTCCTCGTCTGTAAACTCGCCGCTGGCGTCTGAAGCG
Organism: uncultured Caldilineaceae bacterium; assembly: GCA_964467575.1. Lineage (GTDB taxonomy): Bacteria > Chloroflexota > Anaerolineae > Caldilineales > Caldilineaceae > JASGTU01. Next base: position 159,505 of record CAYXRG010000001.1, read on the forward strand.
ATTGTCGTGCGCCGCGCATCGCCGAATTTCTCGCGCAGCCAAAGAATATCCTCCTTGACGATGCCGCGTATCTTCTCCGGGTGTGCCAGCAGATCCTCGAGATAAGCGATACGCTGCATGATCTCCTGGTACTCGTCTTCGATTCGCTGACGTTCCAGCGCGGCGATACGGCGCAGCTGCATATCCAAGATCGCCTGCGCTTGCACCTCGCTCAGCCCAAAGCGTTCCACCAGCGCCGAACGCGCCGCCTCTGCGCTCTCGCTTTGGCGAATCGTCTGGATTACCTCGTCGAGGAACTGCAACGCGATGCGCAGCCCTTCCAGAATGTGCGCCCGTTCGCGTGCCTTGCCAAGCTGGTAGCGCGTTCGTCGCGTCAACACGTCGACGCGATGTTCAATGTAGATGATCAACGCCTTGCGCAACGAAAGCGTCGTCGGCTGGCCTTCGACTAGCGCCAGCGTGTTGACCCCAAAGGTGGTCTGCAGTTGCGTGTGCTTGAAGAGCCGGTTGCGCACTTTCTTGGGCGCGGCGCCCCGCTTCAGTTCGATCACGATGCGCATCCCGCTGCGATCGCTCTCGTCGCGCAGATCGCTGATCTGGTCCAGCACGCCGTTGCGCGCCAGTTCCGCCATGCGCTCGATAAGCACCGACTTGTTGACCTGATACGGGATTTCCGAGACGATAATGCGGAACCGGCCGTTGTTCATCTCTTCGATGCTGGTTTTGGCGCGCAACAGAACGCGACCGCGCCCCGTCGCGAAAGCTTGGCGGATGCCCTCCGTGCCAAGGATGATGCCGCCGGTAGGAAAATCCGGCCCTTTGACAAACTCGATCAACTCCTCGAGACCGATCTCATTGCGCCGCTCCCAGTTGTCGATCACGTACGCCACGGCGTCAGCGATCTCCGACAGGTTGTGCGGCGGAATGTTCGTCGCCATGCCCACGGCAATGCCGCTCGTCCCGTTAAGCAGCAGGTTCGGCAACATGGCGGGCAACACCTGTGGCACTTGCAGGCTGTCGTCGAAATTCGCCTGCCAGTCCACCGTGTCCTGGTCAATGTCACGAAGAACGGTCTCGGCGATCGCCGCCAGCCGGGCCTCGGTATAGCGCATAGCCGCCGGGCTGTCGCCATCCACCGAGCCGAAGTTGCCCTGACCGTCCACCAGCGGATAGCGCAGGCTAAAGTCCTGCGCCATGCGCGCCATCGCATCATAGACCGCCGAGTCTCCGTGCGGATGATATTTACCAAGCACTTCACCGACGATGCGTGCGCTTTTCTTGTACGCTGAATTCGGTTGCAAGCCCATGTCATGCATCGCATAGAGAATGCGCCGGTGCACCGGCTTCAGGCCGTCGCGTGCATCGGGCAACGCGCGCGCTACGATCACGCTCATTGCGTAATCTAGATAACTGGCCCGCAACTCATCCTCAATTGAGACAGCTCGCACGACGCCTAGGTAAGCGTCATCTCCGTTTACCGAATCCAACGATGCGCCGTTAGTAGGCAAAGCGGAAGCCCTATCGTTCATCTCCCCGCCGCCATCTTGGGGATCGAAGCTCTCGTCCATTCAATAACTCCAACGCTTAGTCGCTCGCCAAATTGGACCGGCATAGCCCAATATCACCGGAAGACCTCGCTGGACGGTCAAACAGCGCCATGTCTCCAACAGATGCCGAGGTCCATAACATAAAGTTAATTATACCCCATTATGCAGGCGGTTCCCAACCTGACGGCATCCATTTTGGAACATATGTGCCGCTTCATCGGCATATCAACAAAGCATCGCCCACAACCCCGCGCTGAACAGCGGCGCGCCGACCTGTCACCCGCAGACCGCCCGCTTTTGACGCACCTGCGCGCCAATGTTAGCATCTTGCTCGACATCCGCGTCGCCTGTACAAGCTGGCCAGGCGCTTATCCTCGGAACCGTGTCCCGTGACTGTCCCTGTCGCACGCAGCCAGAAACGAAGCGTGTTACGCCGTCTGACGCCGCGCACGCTCGCCGGCATCAGCCTGCTCATAGCCGCTGTTATCGTCTATGCATTCACACTCGACAACGGGCTTCAGCCGTATGAGCTTCACGGCGGCGATCTCATCACCCACCAGTACGCCCAAGTTCAAGCGCGCCCCAGCAACGCGCCTGGCTACCCGCTCTACACGATGGGCGGCTGGCTCTGGTTTCATTTTATCCGCAGCGCTCTCACGGCGGCAGGAGCGATCCATCCTAATCCCATCCCGATCCTGAGCAGTTATAGCACGCTCTGGGCGTTAATCTCGCTCTGGCTGCTCTACCAGTTGATCTGCGAAGTCACCCGCTCCGCGCGGCGCCCGGACGGAAATTGGCCGGCAGCCCTATTGCTCAGCGCATTCTTTGCGGTCACCTACTTCTTCTGGTACTACGCCACCACCACCGAGCAGTACAGCAGCGCCGTAGCCCAGACCCTCGCCATCCTGTACTTCTACATCCGTTGGGAGCGTGAGCCGGACAACTTGCGCCGCCTTTTGACCCTAGCTCTTTTGTGCGGCGTGAGTCTAGCGCACATGCTCACGGTCGCCCTGATCGTGCCGCCCATTGTCGCCGCAGTCCTTTGGCGAAACCCAAAGCTGTTGCGCGATGCGCGTGCCGTCATCGGCAGTATCATTGCGGCAGCGCTGTCGTTGATTTCCTATGCCTACGTCTACATCCGCGGAGCGCAGCATCCCGAATGGCGCGGCGCGGGCGTATGGGAATCTACCCTCGCCTGGTTTCTGTCGTTCGTCAGTACTGCCCAGGGTCGCGAGGAACTGCTCTGGGGATTCGAGCCGGGACGGAGCTTCTTCGGCAACGGCTTCCCGGAATTGATTGTCGAAGAACTGGGCTGGATACTGCTGTTCGCCGGCCTAATCGGTCTCGCGGCGATCAAGCGCCCACTGCCCGCCGTTCTGTATAGCACCCTGACCCTATATGCGATCTTTACATGGGCCTATCGCTACGGCAACTGGTTCCAGGTGATCTTGCCTGCCTATCCCCTGGTCCTGGTGGGGGCCGGCGCGGCCATCGAACGCATGCAGAGCCTTGGCGCAAAAGGCGCAGCCGCGCTTCTTCCAGCGCCGCGCAGAGATCGCCTGTTTTCGGCCGGCCTCAGGGCTGCGCCGCTCGCCGTTCTGATCGCGCTCATCGTATGGCGCGCTGGCGCCTCCTTGCCCGCGGCCAACAGTCGCAACCGCCCGCAAGACACCGCTCTAGAACGCGCCGCAGTCCTTATCGATCAACCTCTACCGCAAGGCTCCGCCCTTTTCGCCTCGGTTGACGACGTTCTCGCCCTTCAATACCTCATCCACATCTGGTCGCTCCGCCCGGACTTGCGCGTGATCAGCAGCGTCCAGGCGGCCCAAGAGCTGGCAGGCGCTCCCGTTTATGTCACATGGGACGCTATCCCCACCTTCCTGGACGAGCTAAATATCGTGCCGCAGCCGTCCGTTTTAGCCGTTTCACCTGACTGGTTTGCCATCATTCCCTCAGCCTTCGACGCCGGCGCGTCCATCGTTCCGCAGCCGTCAGTCCAAGTTGACGAGGCAGTCAGCGCCGATGTTGTCTTCAACGGATATCGCGTCGCGCCGTCGCCTAGCGGAGAGCCGGCGGCCAAAAACGCTACAGAATCGACTGACCTCACACTCTACTGGCGGCTGGAGAACGGCCATTGGCCTGAAGACCTCGCCATCAGCGTGCGCCCTACACAAGGCGGCGACTTTCTGTTCGATGACAGCGGCGCACTCCTCCAGATCGATCGCGCCCGGCCCGCCGATGGTCTGGCTAGCGAATCGGCGAGCCGCGCGCCGCTAATAGTCGCCGATCCGTATCGTCTCCCGCCCTTGCCCGCCTCTGCGCTCCGACCAGATGGCGCGGCCGTTATCGTCTACGCATCGAGCGCAGACGGCTTTGCCGACATCGCCCGCATCGACCTTCCGCTAGACGCGGAATAGCAGACGCAGAACAGCAACAGGCGCCGCCTTCATCAGTAGGCGACGCCTGTTCCGTTTGCATTTATGCCAAAGGCGGATATACGGCAGGCCGCTCGATTTACAGAGCGGCCGTCTACCGGCGCTACTCCTCTTCCTCTTCAGCTTCCTCGGCTGCGGCTTCCTCTTGCGCTGTTTCTTCTGCCTCGGCTACTGCTCGCGCAGCGGCGTCCTCGGCCTCCTTCTCCGCCCGAGCCTTGGCCTTGGCCGCTTCGCGCGCCTCCGCCGCCGTCCACGTCTCTCCCTCGCGAACAACTGCTACCTGGAATGCGGCCGACACGTCGGCCATGAAACGCAGTTCCAGAGTATAGATCCCCAGGTCGCGCAACGGATGCTCAAGCTGAATACGGCGGCGATCCACCTCAAATCCGACTGCTTCGCTCAGCTGATCGGCGATCTCATGCGCCGTCACCGAGCCATAGAGCCGCTCATTCTCACCAGCGCGGGCGCCGAAAAGGAGCCGCTGCCCGCGCACTAGCGCAGCTTGCGACTCCGCATGCGCGCGTTCTCTGGCGCGCCGCCGCATGCCCGCCTGCCGAATTTCCTCGGCCTGCTTGAGCGCGCCTCTAGTCGCCAAGATCGCCAGCCCGCGCGGCATCAGATAGTTCCTGGCATACCCGCCGGCGACCACGCGCACATCGCCCGCCTCGCCCAGATCGAGCACATCCTGCACCAATAACACTTTCGTTCGAGCCATCGTAACCCCTGCTTTCGTTTACGAGGTATCCGTTCATCACGGCGGCAAAGCGAACCGGTCGCCCTGCTTACAAGACGCGCCCGCCAGCGACTGTCAGGCTGTCCGGGCAACGTTCCCATTCTAATTCACCCCCGTTTTCATGCAAAATCTCCGGGGCAGTGGCGACGCGCTTCGCCATCGTCCAGATCCGCATGCTTTGGGGTTCATTCCCGATCCGTGCTATACTCGCGGCGTCGCCTTCGCAAGGTCATTACTCGCCTGTTAGGACCATCCGGTTCAAGGTTCAGCGATTGGATCCTCTTGAAGCAGCGTTCTGGAATTCCCGTACCGCCAGGCCGCTCCGCGCCGATTCTATGCACAGACTGCCGCCGCACATCATCCCATTGCTTGTGCTTCTCGCCTTGGCGCTGTCAAGCTTAGCATGTTCGACTGGAACGCTCTGGGAGCGTCAGCCAGCCGCGCCTCCGCCCACCCGCACCCCTGCGCCAACCTTCACGCCGCCGGACGCGGCTTCCCAGATCATCGTCATTACGCCTCCGCCCCAAACGCCCGGCGTGATCATCGTGCCTCCCGGCGTAGACCCGCGTACGCTGATCCCGCTGCCGCCGACCGCCACCTGGACACCTTCGCCTACGCCGACTTCGCCCATATCGCCTCTGACAACCGCTACACACGCCTCGTTGCTGCCGTCTCCAACCCCGCCGACGCGCACCCCGCTCCCGCGCGAGGTCCAGATACCGCCGCCGACGTTTCCGCCGCTCATCCCGCCCGGCGGGCTTTCTCCTGTCAGCACCCCGACGCCGTCTGCTACGCCGCAACCCACAGACACGCCGACCATCACGCCGACGCCCTACGTCCTTGTCGAAAGCGGCCTGGTTAGCCTCCGCGCCGGCCCCGGCGTCGACTTCCCGCTGGTAGCTCAGTTGGGCCCGGAAATACCTGTCGCCATCGTCGGGCGCAACCCCGAAGGAGCCTGGCTGCAAATCTGCTGTGTCAACGGCGATTCCGTTTGGGTAGCGCAGAATCACGTCCAGGTTGTCAACGACGCCAGCGCCGCTGTCCTCGTCCTGTCCGACGCTCCGCCCACACCGACCGAAACCAGCACGCCCACCGATACGCCCACCGTCACGCCAACCCCGACCGTAACGCCTTACCCGTTTCAGGTCTCGGAAGGCCCGCTCTTCTTCCCGACCAACAACGAGCTATTCACGGTTTGGGCGAGCATCGCCGCACCAGGTCCCGATGGCGGCGTGCCGCTGGCCGGGTACTATGTAAAAGTGCAGTTCCGCAATCGCGACGACCGCTCCACCTTCGACGGCCGGCCTAACACCAAGGGCGAAAGCCCAAGTTCGGACCGCTTCGATTATAATGTGCCCCCAGGAACCGCAAGCGGCAACCGGGTCCGCTTCAATTACAAGTTCGAGTTTTTCCCGCCGGACCCGAAGGAAAAAGACCGGTTCACCCAGGACACGCGGCTTCACGTCATAGACGGCTACTGGCGCGTCTTCGTGATCGACGGCAATGGCACCCAGGTCTCTCCAGCGGTGGAGTTCAATACGCTGCTGGGCAACAACAACCGGGAAGTCTTCATTGGCTGGATGCGTACCCGCTAAAGCTCCCGCCGTCCGTCCCGATCGAGAGAACGCGACGGCGGCCCTTGTGCACAGTCAGGACGCCGCCGATCCGTCGAGCCGCTCTCTCGCCGGACGTACGCTGCGCGCCCGTTCGCCGCTTCTCCATACCACCCATCGAACCTGGCTCATCGTCGCCGTCTTTCTGATCCTCACGTTAGGTTGCTCGGCGGCCGACCTCGTGCAGCGCCAACGCGTCACGCCTACGCCCGAGCCTGAAGCGACCTTCGTACCGACCTTTACGCCCACGCCCCCCATTCAGCAGACCCTCGTCATCGTTACGCCGCCTTCAGACGGCAAGCCCGGCGTCATCATCGTACCTCCCGGCATGGATCCGCGCGCCGTGCTGCCGGAAATCCCTGCGGCGACGCCTGTCATTCCTGTCGACGGACAGATCGAAACGCCTGTCAGCGGCGCAACCGCGCCGGCGCCCGCCAGTACGCCGGCGCCGAGCGCCACGCCTACGCCGCCGCCTACGCCCTACATTACGGTAGCTTCCGGTCTCGTCGCCCTGCGCACCGGCCCCGGCGTAGAATATCCCCAGATCGCGCAACTTGGCCCCAACATCCCCGTCGCCATCATCGGCCGGAGCACCGACCAGGCTTGGCTGGAGATATGCTGTATCAGCGGCCAGTCGATGTGGGTGGCCGCCCAACACGTCACCGTCAACAACGACATCGCCCTGGTCCCTGAGTCAATAGCTGAAGCGCCGCCGACAGCCACGCCCACCGGCACGCCTACGGAGACGCCGACAGCCACGCCCACCTTTACGCCTACGCCCTATCCCTTCGAGTTGGCAATTGGGCCGCAGTTCTTCCCGACCAACAACGAATACATCACGATCTGGGTTAAACTCTACGTGGGCATCCCGCCCGCCGAAGAAGCTGCGCCGGATCACTACATAACGGTAAGATTCGAAGGTTTCGAACGCCCGAACCGCCTGGGCAACATACCTAGCGCCGGCCATTTCGATTACAGCGCGCCGCCCGGATCGGGCAATCGAGTTGTCTATAACTACAAATACGAGTACCATGCACCTGACCCTAATACGCTCGACCCGCCCAGTACGCTCACGCCGCTTGAGCTGCTTGGAACGGGAACGTGGACGGTATACGTTTCAGACGGTGCAGGCAATCAACTATCAGAGGCGGTCAATTTTACGTCAACGCCCAGCAATCCAAATCGCGAGATCTACATCGGCTGGGTTAGAGTACGCTAATGAACTCAATTCGTTGCCAAGCCACTCACTGTTTCAAATCCGGTTCGCAGCATTTCCGACAAGCCTGTCATTGGACAGCAATGGCCGTTGCGCTTCTTGCCATGCTCGTCATGCTCACCGGTTGCGGCTTGTTCGGAAAAGACACCGAAGCTGCGTCCAACCCGCCACTCCTCAGAACGCCGCACCCGACCTTCACTCCGACAACGCCGGAGAGCGCCGGGCAGCCCGCGGCAGCTCCTGGAATGGCAGCACAGCAAGCAGCGCCGGTTCCGGTAGAGGAAGCGCCCCCTATCCCGCAGAATGTGCAGAATGCGCCGCTGACCGCACCCCAACCGGACGCACCGCGCGCCGTTGTGAACTCGCCGCTGGTCAATATCCGCTCCGGCCCAGGCATCGAATTCGACATCGTGGCAACCGTCGAGCGCGGTGCAGAGTACGAAGTGACCGGACGCAGCGCCGATGCCGAATGGTGGGCCGTCTGCTGCGTTGCCGGTGAGCAAGCGTGGATCAGCACTAGCCTCGTTGACACGGACGGCCCTGTCGATTCCGTCGCCGTTATCGGAGCGGCTGCCTCCTCGGACGAGCAGGTAGGCGGCCCAGATGCCGACCCGGCTCCTCAGACAGATACGGCGGGCGGGCTGCGTTTTGACCTCGAAAACCAGGAGCAGTTCCCTGAAACCGGCCTGGTGCGCATCTACCTATACGTCTACGCCGACAGCGGCGCGCTAGCCGGGTATGGCCTGAAGGTGACGCGCAACGGCGCTGATCTGCCTGTCTCGGCGCAGTCTTTCGGCGGCCAGCCGGCCTTCACTTGGCCCTTCCAAGACGCTCGCCAGCGCTACCAAAACCTAAAGGTCGAGTTTCCCAACGAACCGGCTGCCGGCGAATGGATCGTGCAGTTGGTCGATTCTCAATCACAGCCGGTTGGGCCTCCCGCGGTCTTCACGCTGAACGACAATGATCCCAACCAGGAACTCTACGTCCGCTATCAGCGTCGCTAGCCGTCTGCGCACATCATGGCGCTTACATGGCGGACCGCGCGCTGCGCTTGTCGCAGTTACGCTGCTCGCCTATCTTCTACGGGTTCTCCGCCTCGAATGGCAACCGCTTTGGTGGGATGAAGGGTACAGCGTCTTCTTTGCAACAGAGTCTCTGGCGGAGATGCTGTCGTTGACCGCGCAGGATATCCACCCGCCGCTCTACTACGCTCTTCTCCGCTTCTGGATCCTGTTATTTGACAGCGCGCGGCCGGCTGTAGATCGCCTGCTATCCGTCTACACAGGCGTCCTAGCTGTGCCGTTGCTTGCCATACTCGCCTATGCCCTAACGCGGCGCGCGCCGGTCGCCGTTTTCTCTGCTTTGCTGCTTGCCATCAACCCGCTGCACGTCTATTACAGCCAAGAAGTGCGCATGTACAGCCTTGCGCTCCTCCTCGGCCTGTTGTCGACCTATACCCTGTACAAATGGCGGGAAACGGCCGAAGTTGAACCGCCTCAGCGACTGCGCCTCGCCGCCTATATCGTTTCTGCTGCGCTCCTCGTACACACGCTCTACTACGGCGCATTCGTCATCTCAGCGCAGTTCACTTGGCTTGCATGGCGAACACGCAGGCATCCGCCGGATCGCCGCACGGTACTTACGGTCGTGGGACTACTCGTGCTCCTCTGCCTGCCGTGGATGGCCTACACCGTACCCAAGCTCGTCTACTATATCGGCGATAAAGTCCAGTCGGATCAAGATGCGCCCGTCAGCCTGCTGCAATACGTCGTGCGCCATCTGCTCGCCTTCACCGCCGGTCATGTGCAACTTGACCACGCCGTATTCAGAGCGTTCGCCTATCTTGGCCTGGTCGCCGTCATTCCTTTGGCCGTCACGGCACGCGTGCAGCGGCACACCTTACCATCTCAGACGAATGGTCTGCCAGACCAGATCAGCGTTCTGTGGCTACTAGTGTCCGTTCCTGCATTACTTGCCTTCCTGCTCAATCTGCGCTTCCCATTCTTCCCGCAAGGCGGCGAACGGCTGCTCCTCGTCATTCTGCCTTACTTCCTGCTGCTTATTACGCTTGGCATCGTCGAAGCGCAACCCGCCCGATGGGTTAGGCGGGCGATGGCGACGGCGCTTGTTTTGTCCGCCCTCTCTGGCTTAACCGCCTACTACTCCGTCCCGCGTTATGTCGAGGACGACTATCGCCCGATCATTGCCCAGGTTATGCGTCAAGGTTCTGACGACGACACCGTGCTTGCCCTCTTCCCCTGGCAAGTCGGCTACTGGCGCGCCTACAGCCCGAGCGCGGCGGACGGCGGGCTGCTCTCGCCGCAGCCGGAACCTGTCGGCCAGCAGGCTCTCGTCTGGGATAGCCGGATGCAAGCGCGCATCGACGAGGCGCTGGACGGCGGCGTGCTCTGGTTCCCGGCTCCGGTCTCCTTCGGCAGCACACTCCCCATCGAGATAGAAAGTTACCTGACGGACGCCGCCCTCAACGTAGAAAATCGTTGGCACGGAGCTTCGACCCGGCTCACCGCATGGGCGAAACGGCCCCCTGATATGCGCCTGGCGCCCGTCGACTCGGATGTGGATTCGCCCGCACCGGATGCTGCATCAATTGCGCCGAACGTCGCCGCCGCGGATAACGCTGTCATCTCCGTCGCCTTGCATTGGCCGGAAGGGTTCCAAACCAACGACCGGCATGTCGCCGTACGCTTGCTAGACGATCAGGGACGCGAGTGGCTTGGCCGCGACTACGAACCGCCAGGGCGCTTCTCCGGCGCTGAACAGCCGTCGACGGACCTGTTCGGCCTGCTCATCCCGCCCGGCATCCCGCCCGGCGGCTACACACTCGCAGCAGGCGTAGTCGCCGCCACAGGAGAGTCGCCGGCAGAGGCTCCAGCGCACATGGTCCAGTTGGCTCATCTGCGCATAGTAAACCCGGCGACGCCGGTCTCTGTCCACCGCCTGCCCATCGACTGCCCGGCCCGCGGCTCGGAACAGGTCGGCCCGCTTCAACTCCGCGGCGCAGCACATCTCGATGCGGACCAGACCTATCTCGCAGGAACCTTTTTGGACTTTTCTCTGGCGCTTCAGAAGACCGGTGAGTCACAAGCGGAGGTTGTCCTATCCGCCAACTTGCTCGACCGAAACGGCGCGACCGTTGCCGGCTGGGAGGGATGGCCACTACCCGACTATCCGGCCTCCGCCTGGCCTGTAGACGGTCTCGCGCTGGCGCCAGTCTCGCTCTACCTGCCGGCTGATCTGTCTGCGGGGCGCTATACGCTGTCAGCGAGTGTCATCGACGGCGCGCAGCCCGCGCTGCGTTCTCCCCAGCGCCTTGCCGAGATCGCAGTGATATCCCGTCCCGCCGTCTTGGCGCAGCCCCAGCCCGGTCACCTCATGCCCGCGCCCGTCCAATTTGGCACGCACGCCCTTCTATACGGCTACGACCTTGACATGAATGGCGATCTCTTGCGGCTTACGCTATACTGGGAGGCGCTGCATACGCTGCTGCCGCCTCACCACATCTTTGTCCATATCGTCGCGCCTTCGGGGGAAATCGCCGCGCAGAACGACGGCGCCCCGGTTACAGCCGTTGGTCCGGCGCCGACTGGCAGTTGGCGCGCCGGCGAGTTCATCGTTTCAGAGCACGCCATTCGCCTGCCCACAGAAGTTCTCGCCGAAAATGGCGTAACGGAGGTCGTGCTGCGCGTAGGGCTATACGAGCCGAAGTCGGAAGTGCGACTGCCCGCCTTCGTCGATGGCCAGCCGGAAGGAGACAACGTCGAGATAGCCGCGATTCCCTAGCTGTCGTCGGCTCCGCAATTCGCTGTACGCGACCGCGGCTACCTGGGCTGCGTAGTATAAATATGCTGATGAACACTCAAAAGGAGGATGCAAGCATGGCGACAGAAGAACCGAAGGGCGAGGGCGAACCCACTCCTAAACCGGAAGGCGAAACCGGCAAGGAACTTGTCGAAGAGCTAAACAGGTTGAGTAAGCGTTTCGTCGAGGCTGTGGAAGTGGCCTGGAACAGCGAGCAGCGTAAGGAGATCGAGAAAGACCTGCGTTCAGGATTAACGACCCTGGCAGAGTCGCTGGAGCGCGGGCTGCGCGAACTGGGCGAGCGCGAGAAGACCAAGCAATTCGTTGGCAAAGCTGAAGAGGTCGCGGAGACGGTGACGGAAAAGATCCGCACGAGTGAGACAACGCACGAATTGGCTTCAGGGCTCACCACAGGGCTGCGCGCCGTCAGCGAACGGCTGGAGAAACTCATCGAAGAGATGCAGTCGCGCTCAGCCGAAACGCCGCCTACAACGACCGAAGAGGGTTCTCCGCCCCCGTCCGAATCGGGTCAGGATATACCTATCGAGCACGCTTAGACGGCCTAAGCAGTAGAAGAACGCCGGGCGCATGGCCCCGCGCCCGGCGTTCTTGCGTTAACTGCCTAAAAGAACAGCTTCGCTAGGCCAAGGATGCCTTGCTTCCACGGCACGCGATGCGATACGCCTGACTGGCCCGCGAATTCGTTTTCGTGGTCGATGTACCACTGATAATTGCGCACCAACGCCTGTTTGTTGGAATACTTCGGCGCGAATCCCAGCACACGCTCAGCCTTCTCAATTGATACGAACGAGTCCTCGGTGACTGTCTCATATACCCACCGATACAGCGGGCTGAGATGCAACTTCTCCAGCATGCGCAGCGTCCAGATCGCCGGCGCGGCGGGAAGACTCACGATCTTCTTGCCGTGTCCGGCGTAGTCCAACACGGCTTGGTAGTCCTCTTTAAGCGTCGTGAACTCCTTCGCCCCCACGTTGAAGACGTCATTGACCGCCGCGCAGTCACCCGTCGCCGCGGCATAGATTGCGTCGCACAAATCTTCCACATCCAGCAGTTGATACCGGTTTCGGCCGCTCCCTAACACCGGGAAGTTCTTCCCGTCTTTTGCCCAATCGTAGAGCAACGCAAAGACGCCTAGCCGTTCCGGCCCGATAAAGGACTTGGGACGGATGATCGGCACGCATAAGCCCAATTCGCGGTACTCCCCACAGACCTGCTCCGCCGCGACCTTCGCTTCGCCATACGGCCCCACGCCGTCGAGCCTGTCGTTCTCGAGCAACGGATGATGGTCCGGGATGCCGTAGACAGCCGTGCTGGAGATGTGCACTACGCGTTCTACGCCGTATTCGAGCGCGACCTGCAGGACCATGCGCAGCCCGTCGATATCCGTCGTATAGATGTCCTCCGGGCTGTAGAGAGGAAGCGCGGCGGCGGTGTGCACCACGACGTCAACGCCCTCCATCGCCTTCTCTACATCACCCCGGTTACGGATGTCGCCGCGGATCTCCACGATGCGATCGCGCTCAGGGTAATCGAAAGACGCCATATCTAGCGAGACGACCGGATGCCCTCTGTCCAACAGATAACGAACCAAGTTGATGCCCAGAAAGCCGGCACCCCCGGTCACCAAATATCGCACCGCAGCCGGCTCGCCTGTCACCCTGCCGGCGGCGCGGTGTTTATCTGTGTTACGTGCATCACTCATGCGAAGATCCTTTTCCTGTGTTCTGCACCGACGTCCTCTGTAGCTCGCCGTCGCGCCAGGCGCGTAATAGCTCGACTGTCGAGTCGAATGCTAGGCCAATGGGCAAGTCATCCGGCGTAAACCAGCGAGCTTCGAGCGCATCGTCCTGGCCTCGCGCGGCGCAGGACGGTTGTTCGGCGTCGATGGATGCCTGATATGCGATCACGATGCCCCCGCTGGACCGGGCAAGCGGAGCCATGCGGAAGATGCCCAAGAAACGCTCAATGCGCACATCCAGACCGACTTCCTCGGCTAGTTCACGCGCCAGCGCCTCCTCCGGCATCTCGCCCGCATCCATAAAGCCGCCCGGCAGCGCCCACTTGCCGCGTTCCGGATCGACCCCGCGCCGGATCAACAACACGCGTTCGCCCGAAGCCACCAGCGCGATCACAGCGACTTTCGGGTCGTGGAAGTGCGTGAAGCCGCAAGCCGAACAGACCGGGCGCAGTGCGCCATGCGCCTCTTGGAGTTCCATCGACACGCCGCAATATGGACAGAAGCGATAATTCAGATCAGACACGCCAACCTCGCTTCATTCATTCAACAAATGCAGATTATACTCCCCACAAGGTGACGCCTGAAAAAACGCACCCCCCGCGCCTGTCGCCTCGACCTGCCGCACCATGTCCGGCAGCGCATCAGCGATTTGGCCCATCGCAAATCACAAGACTATAATTCCCCGCGTCATTAGTTCCATATGCAGCCTGCGCCAGCCAAGACAATCGTTTCGTCGGTAAGGCGTTCGCTGAGTCCGGGAAAGTCGCCCTCAGGTAAAAGGCGGAGACCGTCCCGCCATACGGCATGCCCTGCAATCCGTCGCCACTGCCAAAGGAGGACTCACGTTGAACCTACACGAATACCAGTCAAAACGCATTTTCGCCAACTTCGGCATTCCGATCCCCGAGGGCATCGTGGCGTCTTCGCCCGCCGAAGCACGCGACGCGGCGACGCGCCTCGGCGGGCCCGTGGTCGTCAAGAGTCAGGTATTGGTAGGCGGTCGCGGCAAGGCAGGGGGCATCAAGCTAGCCAAGACGCCGGACGCGGCCGAAGAAGCGGCAGCGGCAATCCTGGGCATGAACATCAAGGGGCTGACCGTCAAGAAAGTCCTGGTCGATCAGGCGGCAGACATCATGACCGAAATCTACCTCGGCGCGGTGCTCGACCGGGCTAGAGGCCGAGTGGTCATCATGGCGAGTAGTGAGGGCGGCGTCGACATCGAACAGGTCGCCGCCGAAACGCCCGAAAAGATCGTGACCGTTCCGGTTCACCCCTTCTTGGGCCTGCGCGATCACCAGGCCCGCATCCTCGCCGAAGGCATCAACCTGCCTAAAGAGCATACGCGCCGTTTCACGGCCATCGCCAAAAGCCTCTACAACGCCTACGTCAGCAGCGACGCCAGCCTCGCCGAGATCAACCCGCTCGTCATCACCGGCAGCGACCTTCTCGCCGTAGACGGCAAGATCTCACTCGACGACAGCGCCCTCTTTCGTCACCCGGACCTGGCGGAACTGCGCGACCCCGACGCTGAGGATCCGTCAGAGCAAAAAGCGCGCCGCTTCGGACTAAGCTACATCCAGCTCGACGGCGAGATCGGCTGCATGGTCAACGGCGCCGGCCTAGCGATGGCGACGATGGACATTGTCAAGCTCTACGGCGGATCTCCCGCCAACTTCCTCGACATCGGCGGCGGCGCACAGGCGGACAAGGTGGCCGCAGCCCTGCGCCTGATACTGGCGGACGCCCGCGTCAAGGCCGTGCTGATCAACATCTTCGGCGGCATCACCCGCTGCGACGAGGTCGCACGCGGCATCCTCGACGCCATCGCCACGCTTGATGTCAGAGTGCCCTTCGTCGTCCGCTTGGTCGGCACCAACGAAGAGGAAGGACGACAGATACTTTCTGAGGCCAATCTCGCCACAGCCAGCAGCCTCGCCGACGCCGCACGCAAAGCCGTCGCCGCCGCAGAAGGAGAAACCGCATGAGCATCCTTGTGGGCAAAGACACTCGCCTCGCCGTCCAGGGCATTACCGGTCGCGAAGGCGCCTTCCACACACAGCAGATGATCGACTACGGGACGAATGTCGTCGCCGGCGTCACGCCAGGCAAGGGCGGAGAGTGGGCCGTCGGCAACACGCCCGTCTTCGATACCGTACTAGAGGCCGTGCAAGCCACCGGCGCCAACACCAGTATCGTCTACGTCCCTGCCCGCTTCGCACCCGACGCCATCATCGAGGCGGCGGACGCGGGCATCGATCTGATCGTCTGCATCACCGAGGGCATCCCCGCCCTCGACATGGTGCAGGTGCGCGCCTATCTCGACACCACCGGCGCACGCCTGGTCGGACCCAACTGCCCTGGGCTGATCACGCCCGGCGAAGCGAAGGTCGGCATCATGCCCGGCCACATTCACACACCCGGCAACGTCGGCCTCGTCAGCCGCTCCGGCACGCTCACCTACGAGGTCGTCTATGCCCTGACCGCGCGCGGCATCGGCCAAAGCACGGCCATCGGCATCGGCGGCGACCCGATCATCGGCACGAAATTCATCGACGTGCTGGAGATGTTCGAAGACGATCCCGCCACCGACCAGGTTGTGCTCATCGGCGAGATCGGCGGCACGGACGAGCAGATCGCAGCCCGGTACATCGCTGAACATATGACGAAACCGGTCACAGCCTTCATTGCCGGGCAGACCGCGCCCCCAGGCCGGCGCATGGGCCATGCCGGAGCTATCATCTCCGGCGGGGAAGGCACAGCAGCGGAAAAGATCGCCGCGCTGCGGGCTGCCGGCGCCCAGGTCGCCCGTCACCCTGAAGAGATCGCCGAGATGGTGGCTGCCAACGTCAGCCTGGCATAGACCTGCGCACGGACGGGTAATGCTCCCGCCGCGATTCGGTAAAAGGGGCGCTGCACACGCGTGTGCAGCGCCCCTTTCTTTCTGTAGATGCTTTCGCCACCGTGCAATGGGCAATGCTTACTTGCCGCTGTCCGCCCGAGGTGTACCATGTGATCGCGTGTGCACCAATGCGCTCGGCCTGTGAGGCCGGCGTCCATACATGGAGTTCGCCCGTGACCCGACCGGCAGACGTATTGCGCGTTCTTATCATCTCACCCGACCCGCTCGCTCGCGCCGGGCTAGACGCACTCCTCTCCGCGCTCGACGACATCGAGCCTTGCGGCCACATCGCTTCTCTCAACGAGCTTCCCGCCGCCCTAGATGTCTACCGCCCGGATGCTATTCTATGGGACTGCGCCTGGTCGACAGAGCCGGTCGCCGATGCGCTACTAGAGATTGAAGCAGCAGGCGGCGCTCCGGCGGAAAGAAATGGCGCTCTGCCCTTCATAGCGCTGGCAGGCGGCAGCGACCAAGCCCAGGCATTGTGGCAAACGGGTCTGCGAACCGTACTCGTTCGCTCAGCCGACCCGTCAGCGCTTGCGGCGGCGCTCCGTGCCGTCGTGGCCGGCCTTTACGTCCTTTCGCCGGAAATCGCGGAAGACATCCCCGTAATACGCAGCGAGGGCCTCACCGCCTCCGTCGAGTCGCTGACGGACCGCGAACGCGAGGTGCTGCAACTCATGGCGGAAGGTCTCCCCAACCGTGCAATCGCCCGCCGCCTCGACATCTCCGAACACACCGTCAAATTCCACGCCAATGCCATCTTCGGCAAACTTGGCGTGCAGAGCCGTACCGAAGCCGTCGTGCGCGCTACGCGGGCCGGTCTCATCCACATCTAGCCGCCCTACCTAGCCATTCGGTTGGTTCTGCCCTAACCATTCAGGCGAAGCGCCTTCCGCCCGCGTACTGTATGCTTGGCATATCGGCGCCATATTCGCCCTCGCCGCAAAGCAGGGCGACACAACAAGAAAGGAACCGCCATGCCAAACGCATTAGTTGACTTCTCGAATGCGCTGGCAGCCATGCTGGAGGCTGTCAGCCCGTCGGTCGTGCGCATCGAAGCGCGCCGCCGCCTGCCTGCATCCGGCATCGTGTGGTCAGCCGCCGGCCACATCGTCACCGCAAACCACGTCGTGGAATATGACGAGAATATCCAGATCGGCTTGGCCGACGGTCAGACCGTCGCGGCCTCGCCCGTCGGCCGCGACCCAGCCACAGATCTCGCTGTCCTGCACGTCGATCGCCAGGGCCTCACCCCTGTAACTTGGGCGGAGACCGACGAACTGCGCGTGGGCCACCTGGTCATGGCTGTCGCCCGGCCCGGCAAGTCGATCCAGACGACCTCCGGCGTTGTCAGCGCTCTCGGCGGTCCCTGGCGCACCGGCGCCGGCGGCCAGATCGATCGCTACATCCAGACAGACACGGTCATGTATCCGGGCTTCTCTGGCGGGCCGCTGGTCGCAGCGAATGGTCGCGCAGCGGGGCTGAACACTTCCGGTATCGTGCGCGGCGTCGGACTGGCGCTGCCTCCTGACACCATCCGCAGAGCGGTCGAAACAATCCTCGAACATGGCCGCATCCCGCGCGGCTATCTGGGCGTCGGCGTGCAGCCGGTGCGGATCGCTTCTGGACTCCAGACCGAGGCAGGCGGCCAGACGGGCCTGATGATCATGTCCGTCGAAGCGGGCGGACCCGCCGAGTCCGCGGGCGTGCTACAGGGGGATATCCTCGTCGCCGTAGAGGGCAACGCAGTGAGCGATGTCGACGATCTCCATGCTCTGCTCACTAGCGAAATGGCCGGCGCACACGCTACGTTGCGCCTCATTCGCAGCAATCAGTTTTTGGATCTGCCGGTCACGGTCGGCAGTCGTTAGCATCTATATCAATAGTCACCGCGAGACATCAGGCGCACGCCGCGGTCCACCGGCAAGGTAAGAGGTGGACCGCGGCGTGGTTTTTACCCAACACCGTCACTGGCGCCTGTTACAGCAGAAGGGCGCTGACGATGCTCTCCCACTCGGTTTCCAGCGCATCAGCGCAGACCGTTCGTCGAGCTCGCCGGTACCAGTACGCGGCGTTGCCGAGGTCGCCTTCCACGCGGTGCAAGTAGGCATGAACCCAAGCCCCATCTGCGTCGTCCTGGCTTTGTGCCAACGAGTGCGCCTTCACCCAATCGCCCTTGGCATCGTGCCACATGGCTTGCAGCGCGGCGCTGATGCCTGCCGGCGGCTGCACTTGCTTCGTCGACTCGCGAAACTCGACTAACGTCATGCTCCCTCCTCCCATGACCAACGAACACCGTTCCAACGTTCCACAAATACGACCGGGGGCACAAAGACAACTCAGCGGTTTTCACCGTCGAGAAGCGTCCCCATAGCGTATAACCCATGCGCCGTTGCCGCCAGCAGCGAACCCTCACCATCCGGCGCAACCGTGAATACTGTCAAGCCGTCCAGACCGGCAAGAGCCCAAGTGCGCCCGCCGTCCTCGCTGATCCACACCCCCCGGCCTTCCGTTGCCGCCCACAACAGCGCACCGTCTCCAAGCACGGCATGTCCCGCCTGCAAGACAGTCGCAACGGGCATATCCTCTACTCTGCTCCAGGCCGTACCATAGTCTATACTGCGCCAGAGCCCATCCGTCGCTCCGGCCCAAAGTAGCCCGTCCGCAGTCTGCAGCACCGAAAAGACCGTCTGCTGCGCCAGCGGTCCGGGGAGCTTGAACCACGTTTCGCCGCCGTCATCAGTCCGATACAGCCCCTCAATTGTGCCGATCGTATATTGCCCTGGCGTTTCGTGTTGCCAGATGGCGAGCGCACTGAGCGTTTCCAGGCCGTTATTCAACGACGCGATGGACGAGCCTCTGTCAGTGCTGACGCCTATGTTGTTCCCCCACGTTCCGCCCCATAATACGTCAGCGTCGAAACGGTCTGGGTGGATGCGGAAGAACGTCACGCCACCGAGTCCCGCGGTCTCGTGCCATGTAGGCAGCTCTGCGAGGAGCGTATCGGTCCAGGCTAGGCCCTGTCGTCGCCCCACATAAAGCCGTTCCCCCGCTAATGCCAGATCCCACACCGCCCACGGCGGACTAATGCGCTCCCAAGTCCCGCCCTGATCAATGCTGCGGTAGACCCCCGTCTGCGTGCCGGCCACCCATATGCCTCGTTCGTTTCCCGTGTGGCGTTGTGCGCCGGGGATGATCTCGATGTCGGTCACTACGCTGGTCATACCCTCCACAACCGACCACTCGCCGCCGGGGTCGTGCGCCATCAAGCCGTTAGTCGTGGCGGCGAAGGTCACGTCGTTCACCATCAGGCCGCCCACAACCTCCAGCCCGTCGAGGAACCCGCCGTCCAGACGACGCCACTGGCCCGCACCATCCTGCGCCCAAAGCCCTTTGCGGTCGCTCGCCAGGAGCGTGGTTCCGTCAGCGCCAATGCTCACGTCAAAGATCGTCCCCTGCAATTCAGCAGGCCCGTAGGGTCTCCACCCATCTTCCCATACCCAGGCGTGATTCTGATTGACTACAACCGGCGCCCCGGATGCGAGTACATGCAGCCGCCCGACGAAATCGCCTGTAACCGCCCCTTGCCGGCTCGTATACGCATCAGCGGGCAGATCCGGCATGCGCAGCCAGTCGCAGTCGCTCTTATGAAAAATACCGGCATCTGTCCCCGCATACACCGTAGCGTCTTCGCCGACTGCCAAGTCCAGCACACTTAGCCCCTCTAGCCCATCAGATTGCCAAGCGCCGGTTGGTGCAACGGATGACCAGACTCCTCCGCCCTCTACGCCGGCGTAGAGGCGGCCTCGCGCCTGAACCACGGAATATGTATATGCCTCCGGCGCGCCCGGAACGGGCAGCCATCGGAGTGTTCCGGAGTTGCGCCAATACAGCCCGCGGTCGGTCGCGGCGATCTCTCCTGCTTCCGTCGCCAGCACATCGACAAAGACTAGATCGGCACGGTTGCCGGCTTGGTTCTCCAGCCGCAGGTCGCCGTCCGTTTCCGCCAAAGAAGAGGCCCACAGTCCGCCGTTCGCGTTGGACGTTACCCACAACGAAGGCGCAGATTCATCCGTTGGCAGATAGAGCCGGAGCCGGTTAATCTCGCCCCAGCTTCCCGGCGACTCGATCTGCCGCCGCCCGGCCCATAGCGGCGTAGAGTCCTGCTCGGCGAGTGCAAGCCGGATATGGCGCACCTGGAAGTTATCATGCCGATGCGCACCGCTTTGACGAACAGGGTTGCGCGGCCCGCTGCGCACTTCGAGCAGGTTCGGGCCAGGCCGAATCATGCTGGCCGGGACTTGGAAACGTTGTGTCACCCATGTGCTAGTGGAGTCAAGTCGCGGACGCCGCTGCAAGCTGACAAGGAAGTCACCGTTCATGTAAAGCTCATTGCGCGGATCATCGATCTGCATCGTCTCTATCAGCAGTTCATAATCCGCCTCTTCGTCTGCGGGTATGTAGAACTCGCCGGACCACGCCAGGCTGGACACCCCTTCACCCCGTTGTAAATGTACCCAGTGCGGATGGAGCGTGCCGACTCCTCCGAGCCTTACAATCGTATCCGCGGCAAGGATGTCGATCTCCAGCGCGCCGTCTGCCAGCGTCTTCATCTCCGGAGCCTCATCCTGCTGCCGGGGACGGGTCGCCGCCCAGCCCGCGATCGCCCGGTAGGCCGCCGTCGTTTGTTCCGCTCCCTGCCAAAGCGCATAACCGTACTTGTCTACTCCGCCGTTGATCTCCCAGAACGCAAGCCGCTCCAGCCAAGCGTAGTGGCTTTCCGCCCACTGCATCGCCCGCACCGAGTAGCCGGCTTGTCGCGCCGGCGTTACGACCTGCCATGCATCGGCCGGGTCCGGCGCAGACGTACGCCACCCCATCTCTGTGATCCAGGCGGGCTTGGCGGCATCGCCGTTCTCCGCCATAATGCGCCGGTGGAATTCCAGACGCCGGAAGTTCAAGACGTCCGCCGATGGCTCGGCTTCGGGCGGGAGGCCAAAGCCATATGGATGAAGCGCAACTACGTCGAAAAAGTCGCCGCCCGCGTGGGCGTAGACCGCTTGCAGGAAATCGAGATCATTAGTGGAGCTTGTCCCGTCACCCAGAGTGAACGCCAACCCGGCCATCGCAACCGGCAGATCCGGAGCCACGCCCTTCACCGCAGGATACGCCGCCCGGAGCATTTTCGCATATCCGGCGGGATCAGGCTCCTGCCCATTCCATTCCAAGGCGAGATTCGGCTCATTCCAGACGATCACCCCTGCCAAACGGTCACCGTAGCGCTCGGCTGTCTGGGCTGCAAAGCGCGCATAGGCGTCCAACCGCCAGGGCGTTCGCGCTGAGCCGGACAACGCCCAGTCAGGCGCGCGGTCGAGACGTGCAATCACCTTCAGCCCGTAGTGCTGCGCGCCGCGCATGGCCGCGTCGGGTTGCTCCCAATACCAGTAACCTTCCGCCGGTTCGATATCGCGCCAGCTAAACACTGCCACGACGAAATCGGCGCCCGCCTCTGCGGCTGCCTGAAGATGGAGAGAATCACCCTGGGGTACGTGGAAGCCAAGATCAAAGGCGCCCGCGTCCGCTTCCGCCGGCGATATCGCAATAGCGGCAAAGACCAGTCCGGCAAGAACTGCCGTTCGTAGCGTTTGGAGGATTCGCATCATGGCGGGCCGAAACGTCGCACAGTCTAGACCGCTCCGGTCGCGCCATTCTGTGCTGCCCACTGCATGGTATACAGGTTGTAATACTGGCCCTTCTTCGCCAGCAGTTCGTCGTGCTTACCCATCTCGACGATTTGCCCCTGGTCCATCACCACGATCTTGTCCGACTGGACAATCGTGCTGAGACGGTGTGCGATCACGAAGGTCGTGCGACCGCTCATCAAACGATCGAGGCCATATTCGATCTGTTTCTCCGTCGCCGTATCGACGCTGCTCGTCGCCTCGTCCAATATCAAGATGGCGGGTTTGGCGAGCAGGGCGCGTGCAAAGGACACCAGCTGCCGTTGCCCGCCGCTCAGGTTCACGCCGTTCTCACCCACCTCTGTATCATATCCTTCAGGCAGTTGGTTGATGAACTCGTGCGCACCGACCGCCTCTGCAGCATCGCGCACTTCCTCCTCGCTCGCGTCGAGCCGCGGGTAACGAATGTTGTCCGCAATCGTTCCGCTGAACAGAAACGGATCTTGCAGCACGATCCCCAACTGGGAGCGCAAGCTGGCTTGCGTCACGTCGCGCACGTCAACGCCATCGATCAGCACCGCGCCGCCGGTTACGTCATAGAAGCGCGAGATCAGCCGGATGACCGTGCTCTTGCCTGCGCCTGTCTCCCCGACCAAGGCCACGCGCTCGCCCGCTTCGGCGTGCAGATCGATGCCGCGCAATACCGGCTCGTCTGGGTGATAATGGAACTCGACGCCCCGAAATTCGACCGCACCGGCGATAGGCGGCAGTTCTATTGCCCCTTGTTTATCGCGGATATCCGGTTTCGTGTCGAGTAGGTAGAAGATGCGTTCACACCCGGCCATCGTCGCCTGGAAAGTGTTATAGCGCTGCGCCAGCTCGCGGATCGGGTCGAAGAAACGGTCTACGTACAACACAAATGCTATCAGTACGCCCGCCGTCAGGCTTTCGCCCAATACCAGCCAACCGCCGACCGCCACGACCAGTGCGGTCGCCATCGAACCGATAAAATCCACGCCCGGGAAGAACAGCGCCGTGAGCGTCGTCGCCTGGATATTGGCGTCGAAGTAGGAGAGGTTCAGTTCGTCAAAATGCCGGAAGTTGGCTCCTTCACGCGTGAAGCTCTGCGTCACACGGATGCCGGAGATCGACTCGTTCAGATAGCCGTTGATCAACGACAAGCGAGCACGCGTCGCTCGATAGGCGGCACGCACTCGCTTGCGCCAGTAGTTGGTCAACAGGATCATCAGAGGCATCACCGCGAACGTCACCAGCGCCAATTGCCAATTCATCAGCAACATTGCAATGGTGATGCCGACGAGCATGAAAGCGGAGCGCGCCAGCCCCGTTATCGACCAGGTGACGAAATCCTGCAGCACGCCCACGTCGCTGATCAGCCGGCTCATCAACCTGCCCACGCTGTAGTTGTTGTGGAAATTGAGCGACAGCGTATGTAGGTGGCGGAACAACTCGCTGCGCAGATCCGCCACGATCTTGGTGCCGACGAAAGCCATCAACAGGATGCGGCCGCGGTTGGTGAGCCATTCGAATGTCATCACCACAATAAACACAATCACCCATAGCCGTAATTGCGCGTTCGATCCGGCTCGAATCCCGTCATCCACAGCCTTGCCGATGATCCACGGCCCGGCGACGCTCAGGATCGACGATACCGTCATCAGGACAATAGCGGCAATCGTCTGCGTCCCATAGGGGCTCAAATAAGCCGCCAGGCGACGCAAGAGGCCGGAGTCGTACGCCTTCCCCAATACATCGTCTTCTTCCTCTTCCGGCAACAGGTCGCGAATCTTCGCCTCGCGCGCCAGCCGCTCTTCTTCCTCGGCGCTGGCCCGCCTGCCGAACAGCGACGGCACAAGCGATGGGGAGTCTACGCCGGACCGATAGTCGTCTACGGGATGTTTCGTCTGAGTAGTCATCATCATGCTCTCGAACCAGCGGCGGATGCCGATTGCTTTTGCGCGGCAGTAAACTCTTCTTGATCGCGCAGTTGCAGGTCGTAGATGCGACGGTAAAGACCGTCCGCCGCAATCAGCTCGTCGTGCCTGCCGCGCTCGACGATTCGACCGCCATCCAGAACCAGGATCAGATCTGCGCTCTTCAGGGTAAGCAGACGTTGCGCGATCACGAAGGTCGTACGCCCAACCATCAAATTGGCGAGCGCCTGTTGGATCAGGTGCTCCGTCTCCGTGTCGACGCTGCTGGTCGAATCATCCAGGATCAGGATGCGAGGATCGCATATCACAGCGCGGGCGATGGCGATTCGCTGTTTCTGGCCGCCGCTCAATGTGACGCCACGCTCCCCCACCATCGTGTCATATCCGTTTGGGAACGACACGATAAACTCGTGCGCCGCGGCGGTTTTGGCCGCGGCGATGATCTCGTCTAGAGTCGCATCGGGGCTGCCGTAGGCGATGTTGTCTGCGATCGTGTCGTTGAAAAGAAAAGGCGTCTGCAATACCGTGGCGATATGGCTGCGCAGGCTCTTCAGGGTTACGCCGCGCACGTCGATGCCGTCGATCAGCACGCGGCCTGCGGTCGGATCATAAAAGCGCGGGATCAAGTTCGTGATGGTCGACTTGCCCGAGCCGGTCGGTCCTATCAACGCAATCACTTGGCCTGGAGCCGCCTCGAAATCAATGTCAGTCAACGCGCTGCGCCCGGATTGGTAGGCGAAGCCCACTAGCTCGAAGCGCACCGCACCCTCCACGTCTGCGAGTTCGGCGGCATCAGGCGCCTCGACGACTTCGCTTTGCGTGTCGATAATCTCAAAGACGCGGCTAGCGCTGGCGCTAGCAGTCGCCGCCATATTGACCAAAAAGCCAAGACGCGACACGGGTGCATTCAGCATTAACACATACGAAATCATGGCGAAGATCGAGCCGACAGTCATCTTGCCCGCAATCGCCTGTGGCCCGCCATACCACAGCAACAACAGCACTGCGACTGAGAGGATCAGCGTAAACAACGGCCAGAAATTGCCCCATAACCGAATCGATTTGTATCGCCGCGCAAACCATTCGTCATTCTCAACATCGAACTTCTCCAACTCATAGGCTTCTCTGGCAAAGGCTTTAACCACGCCGATCCCCGTCATGCTCTCCTGCATCACCGACGAAAGCACGCCCATCTGCTCCTGGATGCGCTTGAACAGCGGCCGGATGGTGTTGCCGAAATAGATCGCAGTGGCGACCAACGCGGCGAGCGGGATCATCACCAGACCGGCTAGCATCGCATTCTCCAGCAACATGGCGACGCAAACCCCAACGAGTAAAATAATCGTCGCAACCAGGTCCAATAGGCCGATGCCCGCAAAACGCTCCGTCTCCGTCACATCACTAGTGGCGCGGCTCATCAAATCGCCCGTCTGCGCGCGGTCATGGAACGCAAACGGCAGATGCTGGAGACTCAGGTAGAAGTGGTTGCGCAGGTCATAGGCGACACGATGCGTCAGCCACTCGCCGTAGTATCGCTGGCTGAAGGAGACAACGCCGCGTAACACGGCGATGCCGAGAATCAGCAAGCCTGCCACATATAGCGCTCTTGCCTGACCCTGCTCAATGCCGCGGTCGATCGCCGTTTTGATGATCTGGGGAATGAATAGGTTGATGAGAGTTGCCGCAGCCATGGCGCAATACGCTACAGCCACAAAGGGCCAGTATGGCTGTAAGTAGCCCAGCAGCCGTCTATACACGGAAAATCGTGAACCCATTCCCCTCATCCTTCCCCGATTTGTAACTCGTGCGGCGACCGCATTCTTTGGCTGACGGTAAAACGACAAACGCAACCGGCCCGCACTGCTCTCGCCGACCCGGCAGAGACAACGGCGCAGACCGGCTGTCTCGCACACGCGAAGCGTTGAATATCCCCACTCTTCGCACTCCAGTCTATGCAAGCCGCGCGCATCTGTCAAAAGCGGGCGGCAAGCTGGCCCGAAGTTTCGCACAGACCCATTTTCCGCTGTTTTCGTTTTCGCCCACAACTTGTGGTAAGACACCTACAACTTGTGGTATGATCATATCAATCAGTTCAACCAGTGCACGACATCTGTCTGCAGACTTGGCCCGCGTGGCTGGTCGTCATTGCCTGCGAGCTGCATCCCTCGAGCAGGCGAGCCAGTAAGCTTTAGCCGGTCACGCTTGATCTTTACGCGCCCAGTGATCGGTTGGTCGATTGATCGCGCACACAGCATTCGCACACAGTGCCGGCCGTGCCGGCCTCCTACCAAAAGCAAGCGCAACCGAAATCTCGAATTCCATTCTCGCCTTATGGCGTTAATTCGTCCTATGCACGACACCACAAACTCTTTATTTCATCCACTATCTATTCACTATTCAAAGGAGAATACAGATGAAGACCGCTGTACCGAGAACCATTTTCGTGTTTGTCATTTTGTCCCTCGTATTGGCTGCCTGCGCACCGGCGACAGCGCCTGCGCCTGCCGGTGAGGCGGGGGCAGCCGCGCCCATCAAGCTAACGCACTGGATCGGCGTCGGCACCGGCGGCTCGCAGCAGGCCGAATGCGTCATCGCCAATGTCATCGAACCGTATAACGAGATGACGGAAGGCGTCACGGTCGAAACCGTGTTGCAGTCAAATGTTTGGGAAGCCATGCGAACGGCGGTTGCCGGCGGCGGCGGACCCGATATCGTCACCACGCCGGGCCCCTCATTCGTCTACGAAATGGCGAAGTCCGGACAACTCCTCCCCCTCAGCGACTATGCCGATCAACTGGGTTGGGCCGACACCTTCGCCCCGTGGGCGTTGAGCCTTGGCCTGGTGGACGGCGAGTTGTACAGCGTGCCGCATGAACTGGAAACGCTGATCCTGTATTATAACAAGACCGTATTCGAGGAAAACGGCTGGCCCCCTCCTGCTACCTTTGACGAGATGGTCGCCCTCTCCGAACAGATCGCAGACGCGGGCATCATCCCCTTCGCCCATACAAATGGCGAATGGCGCGCCGCCAATGAGTGGTTTGTCGGCGAGTTCCTCAACCATGTAGCGGGACCGGATAACGTCTATCTCGCCCTCATCGGCCAGAAGCCGTGGACTGATCCTGAGTTCGTCGAAGCCATCGACCACCTCACCGACATGCAGCTGAAGGGTTGGTTCATGGGCGGGCTGGATCGCTACTACACCGGCACCGATGACGAACGCCGCGTCATGCTGGGTGACGGCGTCGCCGCCATGACCATCGAAGGCACCTGGGCGCTCGACAACATGTCCAACTACTTCGGAGAAGCCGCCGGCAACGCTAACGAATGGGATATTATCCCTGTGCCTTCCGTTACGGGTGAGGATATCTACGACCTTGGCATCGGCTCCACCTATTCCATCAACGCGGCCAGCCCCAACCCGGACGCGGCCGCCGACTTCTTGACCTACTACTTCTCACCGGAGTCTCAGGCCACCTTGCTGGTCGAGTGTGGCGTCGCTCCGGCCCCCGTCACGCTTACTGAAGAGCAACTGACCGGTCTCGATCCGCGCTTTGCCAAAGCGTTTGCCGGTCTGACCCAAGCGTCGGATGAAGGCAACTACGGCTATACAACGTGGACCTTCTGGCCGCCGAAGAGCGACGTCTACATCTACGAAGAGATCGAGAAAGTCTGGGCCGGACAGATCACGTCGGAACAATATTTGCAAGGTCTACAGGACCTGTTCCAGCAGGAGCTGGAAGCCGGCGATATTCCGCCCATCCCCGAACGAGAGGTCTCCTCCTAAACGCTTTAGGTTGGGGCTGCTCGCACTGGAGCAGCCCCAACCACCCGCTCGCCTAGAGAGAATTGTCCACATGAAAGGAGATGGCGTGGCTACGTCCGATCAAGCTGTGCGGCCCTCGCCTCCCGCGCCGGTCTCTCGACAGGACGGCCGCTCGCCCTGGGGGCGGCGCTATCGCAAATATCTCGTGCCCTGGCTGTTCGCGCTCCCGATCCTGCTGATCAACGTTGTCGTCGTAATCGGCCCGTCGCTCAGCGCTATATATTACTCGCTCACCGACTGGTCCGGAATCGGAGCGGGAGAGTTCATCGGCTTGGAGAATTATCGCCGCATTCTCTTCCAAGATATGAACTACCGGCGAGCGTTCCTGAACAATATCGCTTGGCTCTCCTTCTTTCTTACCGTCCCCTTTGCCGTTTCGCTCTTTGCGGCCAGCATGCTGGCTAGAATCCGCCGCGGCAGCATGTTCTTCCGCACTGCGCTATTCATCCCCTATGTCCTTCCGGCCGTCATCACTGCAAGCATCTGGCGCAACCTGCTCAGCCCCACGCTCGGCATCGGCGCGCTTCTCTCCGATTGGGGCATCCCCGGATTGGATGTCGCCTGGCTGGGCAGGCCGCAAACCGCGTTGCTCTCAATCGCCTTTGTCGACAACTGGCACTTCTGGGGCTTTTTGATGGTTCTGTTCCTCTCCGCCATGCAGGGCATTCCGCCCGAACTATACGAGGCGGCGCGCATTGACGGAGCCAGCCGCTGGCAAGAATTTCGCCACATTACCGTTCCCGGCATTCGCCCCACCATCGTCTTCATGCTCCTCATGGTCGCCATCTGGTCATTCCTGGTCTTCGACTATGTTTGGATCCTCACCCAAGGCGGGCCGGCAGGCTCCTCGGAGGTGTTAGGGACGTTGGTCTACAAGGAAGCCTTTATGCGGTTTGAGGCGGGCTACGCATCGGCTATCGGCTTGACGATGAGTTTCCTCGCCGGGCTGATCATCAGCCTGTTCCTTTACCTGCGCCGTCGAGGATGGGAGATATGAAACGCTTCTTCCGCAGAGGGCGCGACATCAGCCTTGCGCCCAACTACATCCTGATCGTCATCCTGGTGCTATTTGCGCTTGGTCCAGTCGTCATCGTCGGCTTCAACTCGGTCAAAGATGCGGCGTCAATCGGCCGCAACCCGCTTGGGCCGCCTACCGAGTTCAAATGGCAGAACTTTCCGCAAGCTTGGGAGATCGGCAACTTCTCCACCACTACCCGCAACAGCCTCATCCTGGTCGTCGGAACAGTAACCAGCGTCTTGGCGCTGGGCGGTATGGCGGCCTATGCGCTGGCCCGCCTCAAGTTGCCTGGCGGCGGCCTGCTCATGCTATATCTATTAGTAGGGTCGAGTTTGCCCGTACAGCTATTCTTGGTGCCGCTCTTCTTCTTGTGGCGCAATCTGGGGCTGGTCAACAACCTCTTCGGCCTGATCATCATCTATGTGGCCGTTCATTCGCCCTTCGCTATCTTCTTGCTGCGTTCCTACCTGGTCGGCATCCCGCCGGACTTTGAAGACGCCGCAAGGGTAGACGGGGCTAACGAATGGCAGGTCTTCACCGTGATTATCTTGCCGCTCTCTTGGCCGGCCTTCCTGACAGTCGGATTGGTGGTAGGGCTTGGCGTATGGAATGAGTTCCTCCTCGCCACCGTCTTCCTGACTGAGCAGCACCTCTTCACCGTGGTGACCAGCTACTACAACTTCACCAGTCGCTTCAGCCGGGATTGGTCGCTGACCAGCGCTGCCGCAGTCATGATGATTGCCCCCATACTGGTCCTGTTCCTGACACTACAGCGCCGTTTCATCGCCGGCCTTACCCAGGGCGGCCTAAAGGGTTGATCACTGTCCCCTAGAAAGCGATTCCTATGGACAGCTACGCGTCAAAACCGTTATTGGTTCAGAAGGTCCTTGGCTGCCTTATCGGCGGCGCAGTAGGCGACGCCATGGGCGCGCCGCCGGAAGGGAAAAACCCCGAAGAGATTCGCGCACGCTACGGTTGGATCACCGATTTCGTCGAACCGTGGGACGGCCCTTCGCCGCTAGGTAAAGGCGACGGGCGCTACACCGACGACTCGCACATGGTGCAGATCCTCAGCCGCATCTACCTCGATGTAGGCGATCACCTCGACGTCTACCGCTTCGCCAAAGAGATCGTGCCGCCGATCGCCGACAGCCCGCGCTATGTGCCCGAACGGGGTCAAGACATGCTGCTGCTCGATCGCCTCTTCTACCCGGAAAAGTGGCTCTATATCCGCCTGCGGCTCGCCAACGTCGACCCGCGCATCGGCGGGTTGGGCAACATGGTGAATTGCGGGGCTGCGATGTACGCCGCGCCGGTGGGCATCGTCAACGCCTGCGATCCGCAGGCGGCCTACCGCGAAGCCATCGAGATCTTCAGCGCGCACCAGCACAGCTTCGGACTAGAGGCAACCGGCGTCATGGCCGCATGTGTCGCCGAAGCCTTCCGCCCTGGCGCAAGCGTGGACTCCATCGTCGCTGTGGCCTTGTCGCTGGCAAAGGAGGGCACGCGCGCCGCCATCGCCGCCGTCGTCGACTGCGCCCGCACCCAGAACGACTGGCGCGCGGCCATTGAACCGCTGCGCGCCGCCATCAGGCCGTACGACGGCGCAGCCGAGGACTTCCACGACCGTGGCAACGGCAGCAACGACTGGAACCCCAGCCGGATGCACAGCATCGAAGAAGTGCCGATCGCTCTCGGCTTCCTCGTCACCACCGGCGGCGACTTCGAAAAGAGCGTGTTCGGCGGCGCCAACTATGGGCGCGACTGCGACTCCATCGCCAGCATGGCAGGGGCCATCGCCGGCGCGCTGCACGGTGTCACAACCATTCGCAGGCAATGGATCGACCAGGTGGAGCAAGCCAATCGTGTCGACTTCGGCGCCATCGCCGGACCGCTGGCGTCTCTCACGGCGTCGCTCCACCAAAGACAAATGGCGCACCTTCGCGAGATGGAAGAAGGCTTCTCCGTCTTGAGCCGACAACCCGCAAGCTGACGGCGCATTTGCGCGCCGCGTTCGCTTTGTATTCTATATCGTCTATCAAGCAGAAATGGTTGCCAACCCATGCCAATCCCACAAGACTACACAGAACGCGTTTACGCCGGCGTACTCGGCAAGATCATCGGCGTCTACCTGGGCCGCCCCTTCGAGGGCTGGACTTATGAACGAATCACCCAGGAACTAGGCGAGATCTGGTACTATGTCCACGAACGGCTCGACGTGCCCCTGATTGTCACCGACGACGACATCTCCGGTACATTCACCTTCCTGCGCGCCTTGCCCGATTACGGCAACAGTCGCACCATCACCGCAGCCCAGATTGGCCAAACCTGGCTCAACTATCTCATCGAACGGCGCACCGTCCTTTGGTGGGGCGGCCTCGGCAACTCGACCGAACACACGGCGTATATGCGCCTCAAACACGGCTACAAAGCCCCCGAGAGCGGCTCCATCGCGCTCAACGGCAAGGTCGTCGCCGAACAGATCGGCGCGCAGATCTTCATCGACGGCTGGGCGATGGTCGCACCCGGCGAACCCGAACTAGCCGCGGACTTCGCGCGACGCGCCGGCAGCGTCAGCCATGACGGCGAAGCCATCTACGGCGCACAGGTCCTAGCGGCGATGGAAGCCCAGGCTTTCATCGAATCGGACATCAACAAGCTGATCGACACCGGCCTCAGCGTCATCCCCAATGACTCGATCATCTATCGCATGATCAACCAGATCCGCGAATGGCATGCCGCCACTCCTGATGACTGGCGGGCCACGCGTGAACAGATCGCGGCCCACTACGGCTACGACAAATACGGCGGCAACTGCCACATGGTGCCTAACCATGCGCTCATCATCCATTCCCTGCTGCACGGCGACGACGACTTCCAGAAATCCCTCATGATCGTCAACACCTGCGGCTGGGACACCGACTGTAACTCCGGCAACGTCGGCTGTTTGCTCGGCATCAAGCAAGGCCTGGCCGCGTTCGACTCCGGCCCCGACTTCCGCGGCCCTGTCGCCGACCGGCTCTATCTCGCCACCGCCGACGGCGCTCGCGCCATCACCGACGCCGTCACCGAGACGATGCACATCGTCAACATTGGCCGCGCCCTCGCCGATCAGGAACCGATCTCACCCAAGCAGGGCGCCCGCTATCACTTCGAGCTGCCTGGTTCAGTGCAAGGCTTCCAAGTCGACTGCAGCACGGATTCAGCAGGGACGGCTGCGCTAGAAAACGTCGCAGGTCACAGCAGCCGAGGCAATCGCAGCCTGGCCATCCACTACCGCGACATCGCTATTGGCCGCACTGCTCGCGTCGGCACGCCGACCTTCATCCCCTCACTCGCCGTCGCCGAGTACTTCGAACGCCGCGGCTATGCGCTCCACGCCTCGCCGGCGCTCTATCCGGGCCAGACGGTCCGCGCCGAAGTTGAAGCCGGCGCCGGCAATGATGCTCCCGTTCAAGCTAACCTCTTCGTGAGCGTCTTCCAGGACCCGGACGACCACCTCGAAGTCATCCGCGGCGAAGCCGTCGACCTGACGCCGGGCGTTCGTCATTCCTTCACCTGGCTGCTGCCGGACGCCGGCGGCGCGCCAATCGCCCAAGTCGGCGTCGAGTTCCACAGCGAAAGCCGCGCCTCCGGGACCGCATACCTTGACTACCTCACCTGGGACGGCGCGCCCAACGTTGTCTTGACTCGCCCTGCCGGCGATGTCGCCATCGGACGGCACGCCATGACCAGCCGCATGTGGCGCCGTGCCTGGATCAACGGCGTAGACCAGTTCGACCTGCGCTGGCCGGAACCATACCGCCTGGCGCAGAACGAAGGTCGCGGGCTGCTCATCCAGGGCGGGCCTGGCTGGACCGACTACGAAGCGACGGCGGCGATCACGCTGCACCTGGCAAAGAACGCCGGCATTGCCGTGCGCGCCCAGGGCATGCGCCGCTACTACGCGCTTCTGCTCTGCAACGACGGTATGGCCCGCTTGGTCAAAGCGCTTGACGGCGATACCGTGCTGGCAGAGGCGCCATACTCCTGGCGTTACGGCGCGACTAAGGAATTCCGCCTACGCGTTCAGGGCAACCGTCTCCAGGGCTTCATCGACGGGCAGCCGCTCTTCGACGTAGAAGACACAGCCCAACCGCTGGCGTCCGGCGGCGTCGCCTTCGTCATCGAAGAAGGCCGCATCATGAGCGACGCTATGACGGTCAAGCCCTAACCGCAAACCAATGCGGTGAGTGGGGAATGGGGAGTGGGGAATAGTGAGCACACTCCCCACTCCCTATTC
>CAYXRG010000001.1:192390-193555 GCA_964467575.1 uncultured Caldilineaceae bacterium
CTCCCCCAATCCGCCTGTGCTACACTCACCGTATGACTGACAAACTCGCGCTGCCTACCCCTCTCAACGCTGTCGCCCAGCCGTCCGGCGACTACCGGCTTCTTGATTCAGGCGATGCCAAACGCCTCGAGCAGATCGGCCCGTACAAGGTCGTGCGCCCCGCAGCGCAGGCCATCTGGCCGCCCGGGCTCCCATCGCACGAATGGAACGCCGTCGATGCCGTCTACGAGCGCGATGCGAGCGGCGGCGGCGCTTGGCAGTTCAACCGGCGCGTCAAGCGCGAGTTCGATATCCTCTACGGCGATCTCTCCCTGCGCATCAAGCTGACCAACTTCGGCCATCTCGGCCTCTTCCCCGAACAGGCGGCGGGTTGGGACTGGCTGCGCACCGTCATCCGCAACCGCATGCAGCGCAGCAACAGCAATCTGCATGTGCTCAACCTCTTCGCCTACACGGGCGGGAGCACCCTCGCCGCCAGCCAGGCAGGCGCGCATGTCGTCCATATCGACGCGGCCAAGGGCGTGGTCGACTGGGCGCGCAAAAACGCGGAAATGTGCCATCTGGCCGAGCGACCTATACGCTGGCTCTTTGACGACGCCGTCAAATTCGTCAACCGTGAGATTCGGCGCAACAACAGGTACCAAGGCATCATCCTCGACCCGCCCACGTTCGGTCGCGGGCCGAAGGGCGAAGTCTTCAAGATCGAAAGCCAGCTGGTCGATCTCTTGGACGGCTGTAGGCAGCTTCTCGCCAAAGACGCGCTCTTTGTGTTCTATAGCTGTCACACGCCCGGCTTCACCCCGCTCGTCATGCTCAACCAACTTGAGCTAGTGACCCGCAACCGCAGCGGACGTACCGAGTACGGCGAGATGACTGTGCCCGACAGCGTTGGCCGCGCCCTGCCTAGCGGAACCTACGCCCGCTGGAGCGCGTCGGAGTAGAGCGCCATGTCGCTCCTCATCAGCAGCCTCCAGAATCCAAAGGTCAAAGACGTCATACGTCTGGGCAAGCGCGGAGAACGCGAGACCCGCCGCGAGACGGTCGTCGAAGGGGTGCGCGAGGTTTCGCTCGCCCTGGATGCCGGTATCGTACCCAACCAGGCATTTATCTGTCCCGAACTGGCGTGGAACGCTGAAGCGCGCCGCGTGGAGGAACGACTCCGCAA
>CAYXRG010000002.1:0-84299 GCA_964467575.1 uncultured Caldilineaceae bacterium
TTTGCCAAGTTTGGGTGATTCTACTCGATGAACCCTCATCTTGAAACAGCCCTACAGCCCTGACAATCGACTAGTATCATCTAGCTTTGTGAGATATCATTAGTGCATAATAGAATAGACAATCGACCTCATAAACTTACAATGTCTTGCCATACATATATCGACAAATGATTGACGTATTGATGGATTTCAATGCTAACGGCAGTCTTGTATCGGCTGCTCTTGACACTGAACAAGTTTCAGGTCTTACTCACAACTACTATTACTATCCTGCAAGATTCTCACCCCGATTTGTCAGCACTGCAATAAATGTGCTTACAAGTCCGGGAGACCTGGTAGTTGATCCTTTTGTGGGTGGGGGCACAACCCTCGTCGAGTCTATGGTGGCTGGGAGACAATCAGTTGGTCTGGATATCAGTAGTCTTGCTACCTTTGTCTCGCGTGTGAAGACAACAATCCTCGATGAAGATGATAACGCTTCGATTCGAGATTGGCTTGTGCAGCTACCCTCGTACATGAATTTACGCAGACCACCCTGTCGCCCATCTGAATGGATAGCGAATGGATATCAGAGGAACATTAGCGACGCAAAAACGTGGCCCATCAGAAAATCACTTGAGCTAGCATTATCTCAGATAATCAAGCTCGACAATCAGCGACAGCGCGACTTCGCGAGATGCATCGTGCTTAAAACAGGTCAGTGGGCTGTTCACCGGCGGAAGCAAATTCCGACTGCACGGGAGTTTAGACATCGACTTGTTAGTTACGGCCTCCAGATGCTGGAATCGATGGATGACTTTGCAACGCAGGTGAACGAGTGTGCGGAGAAGAACCAAAATGCTGTGTCCCAATCTACGTGCTTAACTGTTGACGCAACGGAATTCGATTTTTCCAAGCTTCCCGATATAGTGACGAAGCCTAGATTAATACTGACGTCTCCGCCCTATGCTGGAGTCCATATCCTATATCATCGGTGGCAGATAAACGGCAGAAAGGAAACACCCGCTCCTTTTTGGATTGCAGACTGCTTGGACGGTCAAGGTGCTTCACACTATACAATGGGCGGACGCCACCATCCTGACCTATATAGATACTTTTCGGGTGTCTACGACAGTTTCAAGGCGATCTCCAGTTGGATGGATGCAGATACTCAGATTGTCCAAATGGTCGGTTTCTCCGATCGTTCATGGCAGTTACCAAAATACCTGGATACGTTGTCACGTTGTGGACTAACCGAGGTGAAGCATCCATCCATGTCCAATAGCGGTGATGGCAGGCTATGGAGAAGCGTCCCAAACCGAAAATGGTATGCGAATCGACCACAGACTGTTGAGTCTAATAGCGAGGTCGTTCTTTTCCATCGACTAACCTGAGTATTGCCATCTCTATAGCCGGACAAGGTACCATTTTCTAGTGGAGCGTGGTTCAAGATTCATCTGGTAGCAATTGGTTGCCCAAGCTCTCCAGCATCGGCAGCAGCACTGGCGCAATGGCTCTACTAGTGGCATCGACTAACGCTTCAATGCCATCATCATTCGCGTTGCCTGCCCCCTCGTCGTCTTGCGCATTGGCAGCTTCTTGTTTCTGCTGATCATAGATCAGACCCAGACCGATGAGAACCATACCAAACATAAACTGCGAACTAACTAGTTCTGCATCATCAGGTTTCCTCTTGTGTTCACTCTTCAGATACAGGTTATCCATGTTAATGAAGAAATCATAAACTGCACTAGGTTCTCCACCATTTGTATTAATAACCTCGTCTCCATCAGCTAGTACTATTCTGAGCGCTGTAGACTCATTATAGGGAGGTACTTTGCTATCCCACTCACTCTCGTAAACCTTAGTGATATTCGGTAAAGCGATTCCGGCTTTGAATTTGTCATTTTCTGGCTTAGGACCAGATGATGACTCCCTACGTTTATCAATCGTGATAAAGAAGTCGTTAACGAATGGTTCCAGACTCGTTTCGTCAGACACCGTTGTCCGGCAATGTAGGACATCTCCTATCTCACAGTTTTCAGGAAGTTGAAACGTTACTGTAGCCCTGCCGTTATATAGATTAAAGGACCTGCCGCTAACAACAGACTGCGAATTGTCAGATACTAAATACAGTCGAAACTCTCCCTGATCAATGTCTCTTGTAAAGTAGTCATTCACTACATCTGTGTCAAACCTTACACGGCAGCGATGATTGATTGGGCATGCGCGTTGAAGAACAAAACCATCATCTTTGTCCTTGAATCTAAAGTAGCTAGGGTATTTACGACCCTCGTATGGACTATCAGGACCGATAACTGTTGGAGGTTTGAACGGTGTAGACAAACGTGTTCCGGATAGAAAGAGTGATGCCAAGGTTGGCTGGTCTTTGATAAGGTTGTTCAGTATGTCTTCCAGTGGTTGTGAGTCATCAACTTTCGAGGCTATCTCTTCTTGTCGTCTTCTGTTCTTAAGTTCACGTAGACCGATATGATCCTTCAATATCTCTTCAAGTTCAGCCTCAATCTGTGCTCTCAACTCCTTATTCCTTAGTCGATCCCGACTGTTCATAATAAGGTCTTCGATGGACTTTGGGCTCAGTCGACTGCAATCGACTATCACCAATAGATCCTTCTTGAGGTAACTAAGTCCGACTTTCTTACGCGTGAAGAAACTATCAGTCAAATAGCCATGGGTTTGACCATTGATTGTGAATATGATACCAGTCCGTCCTCGTCTGTATGTTTCACCTTTACATTTTGCGAAAGCAAATATCGTTACCGCCATTTCCTCGTTGTTGACCACGATTGATGATGACGATGGAAAACCTTGCTCAACGTTACCTGCCTTGTCGTCTTCCAAACGGACCTTAAGTCCAGTGAGTGTTGTCTCGAAGCTTCCCGCCTTTCCTCCGTAGTCTCTACACTCATACAAACGGATCGGCAGTGGAAGTTCCGGGAGTAAAACGTCCAGTTCACTTTGAATCCCGTCTCTCTGAAACATATGAGTGCGGTGGGTAGTTCTGTACTCATAGAGCTTCAACAGAGTACCGTATTCCGATGACTTGGAGTATGGTTCCTGTCTAGTAGGGAATATGGGCATCTCGTCCGCATCAAATGCCATGACTCGGCCGTTATTGGGACTTTGGTCTGTACCTACAGGCGCTAAGTATGTGAAGACGGAACTTCTTCGGCTACCGCTAGGCGATTCGCGACGTATGATCGTAAATCCCCACTTCCCATTGTCCGGATCATCTTCAGACTTTGCCGAAAGTGCTGGATTTCTACGCGATAGAATCAACTGAAGTCCATTTTCGCCGCAGAAATTCAGAGCGCCGGTACCACCCATGTTAAATTTACCCTGCACAAATGCGACACGCAGCTTATTCGAGCCAGTTGTGGAGAGAAATGTGTTCGGCATCTGAGAGGGTTCCTGACCCTCACCCATATCGGCAATTGTGAAGCAAGGGTATCCTTGTTTCGGCTTATGTCCTGTTGCGCATAGTGTTATGCCTCGCGCCACCTCAGTACGCTTACTTGTTGGCCATTCCCGGATCAGACCAGCTGTTGATTTAGACCGGCTAACTGAATCGTCAAAGAACCTGGACACTGCATCACGAATCGATCCTGGAGCATCACTACTTTGAGGATCTATATTCGCCTGCAGACATTCGTTCATCAATCTTGCGTCGACAGCATTGACTAGCTTTTCAACAAGAGCAGCGTCTGGGTCAGCCATTTGGTTACCTATGGTGTTGTAGTTATTCTCATAGTCTCCATAATTGCGCCAGGCAGTCTCATCATTCCAGTATCCGGCTTCCTCAAGCAATTTGATAACCTCATCTTCTGTGTCGGCGGACATCAGGTTTAGGCACAAGTTTTTGTATTCATTGCTACTGCCTGTACCTGCTTTGTCGAAGTTGGCGTCGAAGAGTGTCGCGACGATTTGATTACCTTTTTTCATTCTGATGCTCTTCCTTCCGTAAGCGGTGTATGAGATACGAATTCAATGCCACGATCTGTAGCTTGGTAGTAGACGCGCACACCTTCTCGCTTGCGCTCAACAAGTCCCAGATCGGTCATTCTAGAGACTGCACCCGAACGCTGAGACGATAAGAAGGAGCTTCTGAATTCTCGGCTATCTGATGCTGCGACGTGTTCATGAAGATACAAATCCAGAGATTCAGGAGTTGCTGCGCCAGATTTGATAGCTTTGATAATCATCCGAAAAGCGAACGCTTCAGCAGGTACAGCCTCCGCTATGTGTATCACCAACAAACTAATTTCTTCACTGGACAGTTTTTCTTGTGGAGATGCTGGACCATCATCAAGAACCGGATTTTGAAGTTGTGCGAATTTCCAGCCCACTTCTGTTAACTCGATTCTGCTGCCACGGCTCCCTAGCCGATTTACTAGTTTATAGTCCGTCAATAGACCGGTAAGTTGCCCGTTCTTGTTTATGTTTCCGACAAACTGTGAGGAATACCTCTGAAGGCTTTTCTCGATGCCAGTACCAGAAGTAGGAAACGCAGTGACTAATGATTGATCTCGACCAAGTCCGTATTTTTTGTCTAGCCATTGCAAGTAGTTTCCAAGAGTGGCAATCTCACCAGTGATAACTGATGAGGCTTCTACTATATCAATCCCATTTCCTGTCCGAGGCAGCAGATTGGCAAGTCCTCGACAGCTGACTTTCGCGGGCAGCAATCGATTGTATTGCCCAAATATCCACCGATGGAGCGGCACCTCACTATTGGCCGTCCACACATCTGTAGGAGGGTGCGCGAACGTACCCGGTGCATCTAGGTCGTCACTCATTTGGAACAAGGATGGGACTTTGGGTCGATGTTTCCTTACCGACCTATCTCCCAGCTCAGAAATATCGGTATCAGTGCGTCTATTCTGACGTTTTCTCCCACGTCTTTCCGGTGCAGGTAGTGCCGAAGTAGCTGCTGGAGAATCAAATACGACAGATCCTTTTATCTGAACCGAGGTCTCAAGTAATTCTAGATTCGCTATTGCGGTCTCAATAACTTCGCCGTGGTCCTTATATCGCCCAGAATCCACTAGCCTATCCAATATGTCTTTCGTGCGCCTTTGGCAGTCAAAGCAAAGTATCATGTCACAACTCCTTAAAGGTTCATTGTTACGACGAAGACAGTATAACAGCATAATGCTATGCTGTCAATAGTGGATATATACTGTTGGTAGTGCCTCGTGAGCACACTTTGCTATGCTTACCAAATAAGTTTTGCCGTGGAAGGCGACGGCTGGTACCTTTATTCAAATGGTAGCTTTATTCATTGATACGCCTATATCGTAATTGAAACGCTGTATTCACAATTTGATACACTCGTTATGCCGCACTGTATTGCTGTCGATTCACTTGCATGTCGGTTATCTCGTCTTATCAGTGTACTAGGTTTTATCTACCTGTCCACCAATTCGGGGGAACAACAGGACTGATCTATTTACGGGAACAATGTGAGACAATTCGAGTTTTATCGACCAAGAGATTGAAGAAAGCGCTGCTGCATTACGTATTATTGGGTTGGACGGGATATATACCTAAAGCGATTCATAATATGGAGATACATATCCCTCTGTCATATGCTAAATATCTCTGGGGTTGGCCGAGCAAATTCGTCGAGAGAATGGAATCCGTCAATTCACATGTCGTT
The DNA here is from genome assembly GCA_964467575.1 of uncultured Caldilineaceae bacterium. Taxonomy (GTDB): domain Bacteria; phylum Chloroflexota; class Anaerolineae; order Caldilineales; family Caldilineaceae; genus JASGTU01. The sequence goes on from CAYXRG010000002.1 coordinate 5,660, forward strand.
ATCGTTGAAGGAAACGGGAAATGGTCTGAGGGATTTGACTCGCTCGAATCACTCATGGCTATCCCTGACGGGTTCACAGGGTATATATGGACCAACAGAATTGACCGCATTGCAGGCAACTAGCTCCACCGTCAAGGATCGTCCCGCACAGTTCTGTAATCAGGAGAAGACGCGTCGCCCTTTCTCTCCGTATAGAGGTTAAGCATTTCGATTGGGCAGCGTCGCATGTTTGACACGCCCGCCCCGCCTATGTTACGCTTTTCACCATCGGGATCGGCAGACTAGCCAACGCGAGGTTGTGAACGAATGACGAAGCGAATCGGCTCCAGGGGATGTGAGTCCATCACGCGGTAACGTCTGCGGTTCCGATCCGAACGACCGGCATTTGCCATCATTACGGCCACAGGCGTGCAGCGCCCGTGGCCGTTTCCTTTTGTCGCACTGTCCCTTTGCGTTGCCCGCCCTTCCGGCGTCACGCCTGTGCGCAATCGCAAGCCACAGACCCGCTGCCCTCCTCGGCCCTTCCAGACGCACAGAGAGGGACGTGATGCTAGTAAGTGTACTTGACATATCCAAGGCATACGGCGACACCGAGGTGCTCAACCGTGTCAGCCTGACCATCGCGCCCGGCCAAAAGGTCGGGTTGGTGGGGGCGAACGGCGCGGGCAAATCCACCCTGCTCAAGCTCATCGCCGGCGAGCTGGAGCCGGACGGCGGGCAGATCCGGCTTGCAGCCGGGGCCGAGCTCGGCTACCTGCCGCAGACGCTAGCCAACACGGCAGGGCTTTCCGTCGAAGCGCTGCTGGACCAGGCCATGGGTTCGCTGCGCGAGATGGAGGCGAGTCTGCGCGCCCTCGAGGCGGAGATCGCCGCCAACCATGACGATCTCGCCTTGCTCGAAGAATACGGGCGGTTGGCCGACGCTTTCGAACGGCGCGGCGGCTATGAACGCGAGCAACGCATGGCCCAGGTTATGGCCGGGTTGGGTCTGGACGACCTGCCGCATGATCGGCTGGCGTCCACGCTCTCCGGCGGCGAGAAAGTGCGTGCCGGCCTAGCCGGGCTGCTGCTGGCATCGCCCGACCTCCTCCTGCTGGACGAGCCGACTAACCACCTCGACTTCAGCGCCATCGACTGGCTGGAGGAGTATCTTCACGCCTTTCACGGCGGCATGTTGGTGGTGTCGCACGACCGCGAGTTCCTGAACCGCACGGTAGACGCCATCGTCGAGATCGACGAGCACAGCCGCGAGGCCAAGCTCTACGCGGGCAGCTACGATTTCTACGCCCAGCAGAAAGGCGTCGAGCGCGCCCGCTGGGAGGAGGACTACGCCCGCCAGCAAGAGGAGATCATCGAGCTGCGCAAGGTGATCAAGGGCAAGGCGCGGCAGGTGGCGCATGGCCGCCCCCCGCGTGACAAGGACAAGTTCCTCGCCACCTTCAAAGCCGAGCGGGTGGATACGGCGGTGGCGCGTAACGTGCGCGCCGCAGAAGAACGGCTGCGCCGCATCGAAGAAGACCCCATCCCCAGGCCGCCGCGCGAATTGCGCATCAACCCCAGCTTCGACCCGCAGGCGATGGTCTCCAACGCGCCGCTCGTCGTTTCCGGCGTCGAGAAGCGCTACGGCCCCAACCACGTCTTGGCGGGCGTCGACCTGACGGTGGACGCGGAAACGCGCGCCGTCATCGTCGGACCGAACGGCGCTGGCAAGAGCACACTCCTGAAAATCATCGCCGGCCTCGAACAGCCCGACTCAGGTTCGGTCAGCGCCGGCGGCTCCGTCGTCATCGGGCGCCTGGATCAGGAACAGGAGACCCTGCGCGACCAGAACCGGACGGCGCTGGAGGCTTACAAGAACGGACGCAGCGGCGACCCGGAAGAGATGAAAGCGGAATTGCTCGGCTACGGGCTGTTCACCTACCCGGAATTGCTGCGCAACGTGTCCGACCTCAGCGTCGGGCAGAAGCGCAAGCTCCAGATTGCCTGCCTCATCGCACGGCAGGCCAACCTGCTGCTGCTGGATGAGCCGACCAACCATGTGAGCATGGACGTGCTGGAGCGCTTCGAGCAGGCGCTGCTGGCCTTCCGCGGGCCGATCATCGCCGTGTCGCATGACCGCCACTTCATCCGCCGCTTCGCCAACGAGATATGGGAGCTGTCGGACGGTCGCCTGCAACGCCATCTGGGCGGCTGGGACGATTTCGTGCGCGAGCGGCCAGAGGTGGCGGCTCGGCTTTAACAAGTTCGCAAAAAGCGTCGCCCTGCGCGAATATGTCTACCAGGGAGCCGATAACTCCCTGGTAGACGGCAGGGACTCGTGGCGGATATCCAATACGAAACCCGATCCCACAGAAAGGGCAGACATGATATGACGGCGAGACTCACGCGAACGCTGCTCGCGCTCTTGGCATTGGCAGCCTTGAGCGTCATTGCAGCCGGGTGTGGCCTTCTGGGTAGACAGCCCCAACCGACCCCCATCGCGCCGGTCGAACTGGCGCTGGTGACGTACGATATGGAAGGCTCTTGGAGCCACGCCGAAAAGTCGCTGCTGGAGCAATTCGGCGCCCTGCATCCGCATGTCACCTTCCGACGCGCGCCCTACTTACAGATGCCTGCCGATTATCTCGCCCAGCCTCCCTCACCCGACCTGATGGTGATGACCGCGGGCTACCCGCTGGCGCGCGCCATTGAGCAGGGGCAACTGGTCGACCTGACCGACGTCTGGGAACAATCCGGCCTGCTGGAACAATACCCGGCGGGCTTCCAGGCGTTGAGCGCGGCGAACGGCAAGCAGTTCTTCCTGCCCATCGGCTACACCTGGTCGGCCATCTACTACAACCGCACCGTGTTCGACCAATACGGCCTGCAGCCGCCCGCCACATGGAGCGAGTTCACCGAGTTGTGCGATACGCTGCTCGCCAACGGCATCACGCCCCTTTCCCTAGCCGGCAGCGATGTCTGGCTCAGCGGCTTATGGCTGGACTACCTGGACCTGCGCCTCAACGGCGGCGATTTCCATCGGCAATTGCTCAACGGTGAAATCTCGTATACCGGCGACCGCGTAGTCAGCATGTTGGAGTTGTGGTCGTGGATGTTGCAGCAGGGCTATTTCACCGAACACTCGGAGCGGCTGAGCGCGACAGACAGTCTCATGGCCGTCATCACGGACCAGGTCGGCGTAGCCTACGTGGACAAGGCGGCCATGACCCTCACCAGCCCTTCCTGGCTTGGCTACCTTCCGTCCACGCTCTTACAGGACCTCGACTTCTTCCCCTTCCCCGTGATCGACCCAAGCGTGCCGCCCGCCGAAGTTCTGACCGCTTACGGCTACATGGTTCCCGTCAACGCCGAGCATCGGGATGTCGCGCTCGCCTTCGTCGAGTTCGTCGCCTCCGCCGAGGCGCAGTCCGCTATGGCCCAGCAGATCAGCGCCAACGCGCCGGACCTCGCCCCTGCCCACAGACCGGCGGAGGGCGTGCAGTTATCCGAGACGACGCAACGCGGCATCGACATAATGGCAGGCGCGCAAGACATAACGCCCTTGTATGTGTTGGGCGTGCCCGAGTCGATGTGGGGCCGTGTGGACACAGCGATCGATCGTTTCCTGCGCTGGCCTGACGAGGTAGACGCGTTTGCGCTCGCGCTTGAGCAGGCGCGCCAGAACGCAGAAGACGCCGGCGAGTTCATCGTGCCGGAATAGACGCCAGACAATACGAGCGGCCGGCGCATGACACATTGCCGGCCGCCCGATTTTCGCAGATCTTCGTTGGGTGACGAGCGCTACACTAGCCTACCGGACGAATGCGCAGCGCCAAGTTCGGCTTGCCCGGCAGCTCAAGCGTCTGCTTGCCCTGGAACGTTCCCTCCAGCGGCGTGATCGTCATCTCCCAGGGGTCGATCACGTCGACCTGGTAGGGAACGTCCTCGGGCATCCCCTCGGACCACAGCCGCGGCTGGTGCGCCCCGAAGTAGATCAGGCGATAGGCCCCGTTCATGCCCGCGGCCATGCGCTGCCAGAACCACGCGTCCTCCATCGGCGTCAGCCCGCCCGCCGGCCCTTCCTCCATGATGCGGCGCAGGAAAGCGATGCGCGGAACGCTCTCCCCGTGGAGGACGCCGCCCTTGGCCCACCACAGGACATCCTCCGGATGAAGGTAGGTTTCGCCGTGCCCGGCATAGGCGCCATTGGCGAAGATGTACCAGAAGCGGTGCACCAGCTCCTGCGCCGAGATGTTGCCCCAAGCATGCGGGATGTCCCCCTCGTACTCCGGCTCGTCGTTGACGACGGGCTTGCCGTAGTCGCGAATCCAAGCCTTCGTCTGGTGAATATCCCACTTCTGAATCGAGGCATGCGTCACCCAGGGCTTGGTGTAGTCGTAGTCCTGTAGCGCCTGGTGAATCGAGCGCAAGTGTCCGGCGGGATCGCAGCGCTCCACCGTCTGGAAAAGCTCATCCCACAATTCCATCGGGATGGTCTTAAGCATGAAGTCGTACTCGTTCGCCATCGACCACCACACATTGCGGAAAGCGGCGAGCCTCGCCACGAGATAGCGCACATAGCGCCGATTCTCGTCCGCGCTCATGGTGGCGTATCCCCACCAGTCATACGGGTGGAAGATAATGATGTCCGCCTCGATACCGAGGCGCTGCAGGTCTAGCACGCGCCGCTCCAGATGGCGGAAGAAGGCCGGGTTCGGGCGGCTGAAATCGCGCTTGCCGTTGGCGTCGACATCGTACGGATGGAGGGCCGGCTCGTTCTCGTTGTAGGGGAAATGCTTGGGGAAGACGCACATGCGCATCTTGTTGAAGGGCGCGCTGCGCAGCGTCTCCAGCGTCTGCTCCTGCAGTTCCTCGCTCTGGTGAATCCATGCGTAGCAGGTTGTGCCCACAGACCAATGAGGCGTGCCGTCCGCATAGGCAAATGAGCGTCCATCCTGCACATACACAGGTCCGTGGTTGCTCGCAGACGGGGCGACACAGGTAAACGTCCCCGTGCGCCCATCCAACTCCGCGACATTGCTGCGCGTCGTAAAGCGCCATTCCCCTTGCCGATCCGGCATTAGGCGAACCCGATAGACGCCGTCGCCGTCATAAAAGCCTTCCGGCTCCAATATGTGGTCGCCGCACTCGAAGCGCGCAGATAGTTCCACATCGCGGTATGGGTTGCCGTCGCTGGGGCCGCTCAACGTCGCCTCGAAGAGGCCCCACTTTTCGATCTGGCGGCTGTTCAATTCCATAGGTAATGCGCTCCTCGACTGATGTTGTGTGGCGGTTCAGGATTATGCCCGCTTGATAAGGCGACATGCGCCTTAGGCAAAGTGGCAGTAGACCTCGCGGCCATCAGGCTTGCGTATGGCAGGCGGGCGTTGTTCGTCGCAGATGCTCTCGGCAAGCGGGCAGCGGTTGCGGAACTTGCACCCCCCGAAGCGAAATTCCTTCGTCTCGATGTCCGACAATGCCATGCGCTTGCGCTCCCACTTGCGCCGAACCGACGGGATCGACTCCAGCAGTAGCCGCGTATAGGGGTGTTGCGGGTCGGTCAGCACGCCTCTCGCCTTGCCGAACTCGACAATCGTCCCGCGGTACATCACGGCGATGTAGTCGCTGATGTAATAGGCCGTGGCGAGGTCATGCGTAATGTAGAGGAAACTGGTCTTGTAGTCCTGCTTGAGCGAAAGGAACAGGTTGATGATATTCATGCGCAGCGACGCGTCGATCATGCTGACCGGTTCGTCGGCGATGATAATCTCCGGGCGCGGGATGAGGGCGCGCGCAATCGACACGCGCTGCAACTCGCCGCCGGAGAACTGGTTAGGATACTTGCCGCGCACATCTGCATACTTGAGGCCGACCGACGCCAGCGCGTTCTCCATCGCCTCGATTCCCTCCTTGCGCCCCAGGCCAACGACGCGGTAGGCCGTGGTCTCAAGATACGAATCGACTGTGCGATAGCTGCTGAAGGCTTCGAAGGGATTCTGAAAAATCGGCTGCACCCGGCTAAGGTACTCGCGATGCTTGGGCTTTTGTCCCGCGCCGGCTACCACCTGATCATAGATCATGGCGCTGCCGCTCGACGGGTCCACCAGGCGTAAGATCACCTTCGCCAGCGTGGTCTTGCCGCTACCCGACTCGCCGACCAGGCTGATAATCACCGGCTCATCGCTCTGCACCGTCAGATTCACATCGTCGAGCGCATTGATGCTGATGCGGCGCAAGAGACTGCCCAGCTTATAGACCTTGTGTAGCTTCTCTGTCTTCAAGATAGTTTTCATGAACGCACCGTTCTGGGCTACAAGTTCTTGTCTGCGTGGTGGCAAGCCGCGAAATGGGCCGGCCGATACTCGACCATTGGCGGCTCGACGGATCGGCAGATGTCCGTGGCAAGCGGACAGCGCGGCGCAAAGCGACACCCGTGCAGCTCGTCCCATAGGCTGGGCGGACGCCCGGCCACGCCCTGACGCAGATGATCGTCGCCGATTGTGGGCAACGACTCGGTCAGAAGCTTGGTGTACGGGTGCAGCGACCGCCCAAACACGTCGCTGGAATCGCCATATTCGACTGCCTTGGCTGCGTACATGATCAGCATCTTGTGGCTGATCTGGTAGTGCACGCCCATATCATGCGAGACGAAGAAGATCGTGTTCTGCATCTCCTCTTGGATCTCGGCCAGCAGGAGCAAAATACCCTTCTGCACCACCACATCCAGCGCCGTCGTCGGTTCATCGGCCAAGATGATGTCGGGGTGGAAGAACGTCGCCATGGCGACCATGATGCGCTGGCGCATGCCGCCGGATAGCTGATGCGGATAGGCGTCCAGCGCCTCGGGCGGCAAGTCCAATTGCTGGATATAAGAACGCACTTGTTCCAGCACCTGCGCCCGATCGGTGTCAGGGTCCAGGAAATCCACAAACTGCCGGCGGATGCGAATCACCGGATTGAGCGAACTCATCGAGCTTTGCGGAATGTAGGCAATCCGCCGGAACCAATGGTCGCGGATGTTCCGAGTGGTGATCTCGACGCCCTGCGCATCCTGGATGCCGTACTCGACGTCGCCCGAACTGAGCGACAGCGGGTAGGTGATGTCGCCATAGAGCACTTTGAGCAGCGTCGACTTGCCGCACCCGGATTCTCCGGCGATGCCTAAGACCGTTCCCGACGGAATCTCCAAGTCCACGCCATCTACTGCGTCCACTTGCCCGCGTACAGTAGTATACGTTGCAACGATGTTGTTCAGCTTGATCATGACTGCCCTCGCCTGGCTGCATACAGCTCGTTGTATCCGGTGGAGGTGAGGAACAGGCCCAAGAAGAGCAGGACCGTCGCCACAACCGGCGCCACAATCCATGTGTACTGACCAACGAACATGGCGTTGTAGTTGAGCGCCCAGAAGATGATCGAGCCAAGCGTCGGCACTTCAACTTTGGACAGTCCGATCACCGCCAACGCGGCCTCCGTGTTGATGGCAAAGAGGATCGTGTTGATGAAGCCGACTACCATATAGGCATATACGTACGGGAAGACCTCTTTGATGATGATGTCAAACGTACTGGCGCCGGAAAAACGCGCCATGTTGATGAACTCGCGCTCGCGGATCGACAGCGCCATAGAACGCACCGTGCGCGCCCCCCACGCCCAGCCGAAGATGACCAGCAGCACGCCTACCACCCAAAACGAGGTGCGCCCGCGCACCAGCGCGCCCAGCACAATCAGGATGGGAAAGACCGGGATGGTAATAAACGAATCGGTGATCAGCATCACAAACCGTTCATACCATCCGCCGATATAGCCGGCGCTAAGCCCCACCAATGTCGAGATGATGGTGACGAAAATGCTCACCGAGATCCCCAGCATCAGTGAATTGCGAATCGAAAAAATCAGAAACCAGAAGATGTCCTGCCCTTGCGTGTTCGTGCCGAGCGGATGCTCCCAGCTAGGCGACAGGTTCTTCATATACGTGCCCTGCTCCGACGGATTGACGTCGGTGAAAAACGGCAGGGTGAAGCTGCTGATCGCCAAAATCGCCAGGATTATCAGCCCCAGACGAAGACGCAGGTTAAGCCGGAGACGCTGGCGGTAGCCTGTATCAGCGCGTGTCGCAGGCGTTGCAACATTGTTCTTGACGTCTGTTGTGGAAGTCATTGTATTTACCTGTAGCGAATGCGCGGGTCAAACAGCGGGTAGAGCAGATCGATGAGCAGCGTGGCCGTCGCCACGGCGATGATCGTCATCGTGATCGTGCCGTACAGCATGTTGTAATCGCCGCTGCCCACTGCGCTGCGCATCAGCAAGCCAAGCCCCGGATACGAGAAGAGCATCTCCGTGAGCAAGGCGCCGTTGAAGATCGACCCCATCGAGAGCGCCAGCGCCGTGATCTGCGGCAACAGCGCATTGCGAAAGACATAGCTCACCATCATGGTGCGGGGCGGCGTCCCCTTCAAGCGGGCAAAGTTTACAAACGGCTCCTGCTTGGTGGCGTAGGAGAGCGACTTCATACTCAGAATATTCCAGCCGAAACCCGCCGTGATCAGCGTGAGCGCAGGCAAGGCCGAATTGTAAAGGATGTTCTTGATCTTCTCGAACGTCAACGGCCCAGGCCGGATCGTGGTCGAGAGCGGGAAGAGCGGGAAGATATACGCCAACACCAAGATAAAAATCAAGGCCAGGATATAGTACGGGATCGGGTAGATTGTCACCCCGATCACCTCCAACACTGTAGCCGCGCGCTTATTGTGGAAGAACCCTGCCAGCAGCCCGACGGTGTTGCCGATGAGCCAGGCCAGTGTCGTCGTCGTCAATAACAACCCCAGCGTCCACGGCAGCGCCTGCAAGATAAACTCCGTCACAGGCCGGGGAAACGAAGAGAAAGACGGGCCGAAGTCGAAGGTCAGAAAGACCCGCTTCAAATAGCCCACATACTGCGAAAAGAGCGAACCCTCTAGGCCATACAGCTCCGCCAAAGTGGTGCGAAGCCTGGCAATGTCGTCGGGGTTCATCGCTTGCCCGGCCTGGTTCTGCAGTTGAGAAATGTAGTTCTCAATCGGATCGCTGGGCATGAAACGCGGCAGGAAAAAAGTCACCGAAATTCCGATGAACAGGACGAAGAAATAGACCCCCAGCCGCGAAGCTATATACTGGAACAGTCCCATAGGTGGCTCCATCCTAAGGCGGAGCGGGGCGCCCCGTAGGTCGCCCCGCTGCCGCACGTACATGCTTACTTCATTCCGGTCGGTTCGACGTTGACAACCATCTCCTTGGCCGAGCTCCACCAGGAATACGGCACTGCATAGTAGTTATCCTGCTTGGGGTAGCCGGTCCAATAGTACTCGTTGGTGGGGATGGTGGTCGGGATGTTCATGATGTTGATGTAGCCCATGTCCGTGACGAATTCCTTGAGGACTTCCACGCCGATGTCGCGGAATCTCTGGTCAGTCGTGGGCATGGTCTTGCTCTCGGCAATCAGCTCGAACGCCCGCTCATTCTCCCAACGCCACATGTTGCCCGTAATCAGCTCCGTCGAGTTGGGCTCCATGATGTATTCCGGAGCGATGCTGAACCAGGAGTTCAGGTAGTTAGGCGTGAAGATGCAGTTGGTCCAGTTGAGCATGGTGGTGAGCAGAGCGTTGGTGTTCTGCACATTGCCGAATTCGGCGTTGTCGACCTGGCGTGCATTCACCTGGATGCCGGCCTTGCGCCAGCTGTCGGCGATCGAGAAGCCGACGCGCTGCATGACCTTGTTCCAGTCGCCGGGGATGACCAGTTCCAGTTCCCACACCGTGCCGTCGGGCAGGGTGTAGAAGCCGTCGGCGTTCTTGTTCATGCCCACCGAGGCCATCAGTTTCTCAGCCTCGGCCGGGTCGTACTTCCAGTAGCCGATGCCGAAGTTGGTGGAAATCTCCTCAGGCGTATCGGGCAGTTCGGACTCAGGAATGCCCATCTCGCGCAGTCGCTCGACAAGATCGCTGCCGAAATCGGGATCGAACGGCTTGTAGCCGTCGGCCAAGGTGAACTCATTCAGCCAGGGGATCATCGGGTCAAAGTAGATGGGCCGCAGAATCTGCGTATCGACCATCGGCAGCGGAGAGGCCTTGAACTCGCCGCTCACCGAGTTGATGCCCACGTCCTTCAGGTCCAACGACAGGGCCAGCGCCCAGCGCACTTCAGGCTTGTCCAGCGGCGCCTTGTGCATGTTCATGAGCACGCCGTAACCGCAGGCGTCGTCCATGTTGTGGTACGGCATCTTGGGCGAGAAGGTCGTGATCTTGTCGTTGCGCTGCTGCGCGCCCTTGATGCTGTCCGGGCTCATGAAGGTATCGACGTCGTACTGGTTCTGCACGAAGGCCAGCACGCGGCTTTCCTCGGGACCGAAGTCCTTGTACAGCACCCACTTGGGTTTCGGCTCGCCCATCCAACCCCAGGCCGAGCGCTCCCAGTCCTCACGACGTTCCCACAACTGCCAGAAGCCGTTGGGGTCATATTCTTTGACGAAATACGGCCCAAGCGTGACGGGGTAGGTGTTGCGGAAGGCGGCGAGGTCTTCTTCCTGCTCGAAGATGTGCTTGGGAACAGGGATGAAGGCCGACGCCCAGGTGTAGACGCCCATGACCGTTGTAAAGTCGTAGGCGGGATTGACAGTCTCCACCTCGAAGGTGTACTTGTCGATCGCCTCGTAGCTCTTGATGTAGTTGGTGAGGCGACTGATGTTGCCGTTCGTCAGCTTGCCGATGCCGTCGAAGTAGGCGTCCAGCGTATAGATAACGTCGTCAGTCGTGAACTCGACGCCGTCGCTCCAGTAGATGCCTTCCTTCAACTTGATGCGGAACTTGGTATACTCGTCGTTCAGCACCTCGGGCATGCTCTCCGCCAGTTCCGGATAAGACTCGCCGGTCCCGGTGTCCGTCTCCCACAGATAGCCCCAGCCCAGTTCGCGGAACCCGCGCCAGACCGCATAAGCCATCAGCGGGTTCATCTGGTCCGGGTTGGCAGCCTTGCGGTCGAAGGTCTGGAAGATCAGCGTCTCGCTGCGCGGGGTGCCGACATCGGTCATGACGCCGCCCGCAGGCGCTGCTTCGCCTGCGGCTGCTTCGCCGGCCGGGCCGGCCGGTGCTGCCGGCGCGCCGCAGGCGACAAGCGCCAACGCGACAAACGCCAATAGCGCTACCAACCATACAGAACGTTTCATCTTAAATCTCCTTGTTGGGGTACTGTAAATGATCCTGCTTCCTGTGTCATATTTCACAGTCATCATCCTCCGGCACAAATCTGATGCAGATAGAACCTCCTTCTCCGGGGCCGGGGAGCAGCGCTGCCGCCCGCCGCACCTACTCTACCTTTCGCGCCTGCACAGCGTGATACGGCTTGCTGGGCAGGTTATCCAACACGAACTTGCCGCTATACGTGCCTTCCACGGGCGTGATCGTCATGCCCCACGGATCGATGATGTCGAGCTTGTATTTCTTGTCTTCGGGCAGCTCAAACTCGAAACGACCGGGCTGGGCGATGCCGAAGTAGAACAGGTAATAGGAATCGCCGGAGCGGGCCCGGTCGCGGCGCACCCAGCGCCCGATAGGCGGCAGCGGGTCCAGCCCATGCGGCGCATTCTCTTCCAACAGTTTGCGCAGGAAGGCGATGCGCGCCGGGCTTTCGCCGTGGAGCTTGCCGCCCTTCGCCCACCAGAGGATGTCTTCCGGATGCAGATAGGTTTCGCCGTGGCCCACATAGCCGCCGCCGACGGTCCCCTGCCAGAAGCGATGCACCATCTCCAGGGCGCTGATGTTGCCCCAAGCCATCTCGATGTTGCCTTCGTACTTGCACTCGTCCACCACCACCGGCTTGCGATAGGTCTCGCGCCAATCGCGCACCGCTTCCAGGTCCGAATGCTGAATGCTCTGATGGGTCACCCACGGCTTGTTGTGGTCATAGAAGCCGCGGCAGTTGTGGATCGAGCGCAGACGCTGATAGGGGTCGCTTTCCTGCACCACGCGGAAGAAGCGGTCCCAATCCGCCATGGTCTTGCTCTCCATCAGGTCATACTCGTTCGCCATCGACCACCACACGTTGCGGTAAGCAGCCAACCGTGCGACCGCATAGCGCAGGTAGAAATCGTCATTCTCTGCGCCCATGTCGGCAAAGCCCCAACGGTCATAGGGATGGAAGAGGATCAGGTCGGCTTCGATGCCCAGGTCGCGCAGTTGGCTGATGCGCTTTTCCAGATGCCGCCAGAACTCCGGGTTGAAGCGCTTGAAATCCCAACTGCCGTCTGCCTTGCGCTCATAGGCGAAATGCGGCGGCTCATTGGCGTTGAAGCGGTAGTGCTTGGGGAAGATGCACATGCGCATCTTGTTGAACGGCGCATGGCGCAGCGTCTCCAGCGTCAATTCCTCCAGTTCGTCGCCCTGGTGATTCCACACGTAGCAGGTCGTCCCCACGGAGATATGGGGCGTGCCGTCCGCGTAGGCGAAGTGATAAGTGTTGTGCACGTGTACGGGGCCATGATTGCCCGCCGACGGCTCGGTGCAAGTGAAGGAACCGGCGTGGCCGTTCAATGCCTGCACGCTGCTCACCGTCTCGTACCGCCATTCGCCGGGCGTGTCGGGCATGAAGCGCACCTTGTACACGCCGTCCCCATCATAGAAGCCGTCGACAACCACTTCCCGGTGCTTATAGCTGAAGCGCGCAGCCACCTGGACGTCGACAAACGGGTTGCCCTCGCTCGGGCCATTTAGCTCAACGTCAAAAATATCCCAACATTCAACCGATTTGGACACAATCTACCCTTTCTGTCAGATGGAACCGGAGTCGAAGGGAGCGCATACGCGCCTCGACTTGAAACAGACCCGATATAGGCCGGCGGATGGGGGAAGCAACCTCAGGCTGCTATCCGTCGAGCAGTTGTTCGGCGGTAAAATGATCGGTGAACAACACGTTGATCCATTCGCCTTCCAGCGCGCCGCGGATGGCGGCGTGCTTGCGGCGTCCGCCGGCAATGCCCACGCAGCGGTCAACCTTGCGCAGTTGCTCCAGCGTCATGCTGATCACCCGCTCATCCAGCGCCGTGACCACCGGTAGGCCGTGGCTGTCGAAGAAACGCAGACAGATATCGCCGACAGCTCCTTGCTGCGCCAGCAGATCGATTTCCTCAGGTGAAAAAACATTGCCGCTGCTGGCGAGCAGTTTCGATGGCGTCACCGACCCGATGCCTACCAAAGCCACATTGATGCGCTCAAAGCAGTCCGCCGTCTGGCGTACAAAGGCGTCATTGAGCAACACCCTGCGCGCTTCGGCAGAACCGACTACGCCGGGCACAGGCAGAAACTTGGCTTCACTGCCGATCAGGTTTGCCAAGCGCGTAGTCAGGTGATTGGCGTGCACCTCGGCGCTTGGGTTGCCGATGCCGCCGAGAATCTGCACCACCTGCGACTCGGCCGGCTGGGAAATGGGATGCATGGCGTTGACCATCGCCAGCAAGGTTTCGCTCCAAGAAGAGATGCCGATCACCTCGCCGCGTTTGAGAGTCGTCTCCATATAGTAAGCGGCAGCCAAGCCCAGATTGCGTGCGATCTCCTGTTCGTCGGCGTCATTTTCGCAGTCAACCACTACAACATCCTTCAAATCGTAGCGCGCCTGTAAGGCCATCTCCAGGTCGGAATAGATCGAGGACGGCGGGCTGATGCGGATGCGCACGATCTGTTCTTCCTGGGCTCGCTTCAACATGCGCGAGATCGTCGCCTGGGAAAGATCGAGACGCGCCGCGATCTCGGACTGACGGCGGTTTTCCTCGTAGTAGAGTCGCGCGATCTTCGTCATCAGACGCAGTTCATCGATTCGTGCCATAGGCCCCGGTTCTGCTGGACGGGTACTTCGAAGAACAAAAGGACGGCTAGAAATACGGTTAGCAACCCAAGGTGGCGCGCGCTACAGCCTGCTGCCACCCGCCGATCAACTCGGCGCGCCGGCTCGGCGTCAATTGCGGCTCAAAACGGTCGCGCTCCCGCGGCAGTGCGGCGATGTCGTCCAGAGAAGGCCATACGCCCACCGCTAAGCCGGCCAGGTAGACCGCGCCTAGCGCCGACACATCCGTCGACGTGCTGCGCAGCACCGGTCGCCCGATGATGTCCGCCTGGAACTGCATCAATTGGTCGTTGCGGCTTGCGCCGCCATCTGCCAAGAGGAATTCCAATTCGATGCCGGCGTCACCCTGCATGGCGACGAAGACATCGCGCACCTGGTAGGCGATCGACTCCAACGTCGCGCGCGCCACCTGCGTCGGGCCGCTGCCGCGCGTCAGACCGGTCAGCAGGCCGCGAGCTTCTGGTCGCCAGTGCGGCGCCCCCAGACCGACAAACGCCGGAACCAAGTAGACGCCCCCCGAATCCGCAACCTGCGCGGCCAATTTCGCCACTTCATCGGCCGGCCGCGAGAGACCTAACAATTGCCCCAGCCACTCTACGGCCGCGCCCGTCACCGAGATATTGCCCTCCAGCGCATAAGTGGCCTTGTCTACAGCCCAGGCGACGGTTGTGGATAACCCTCGTTCCGACAGGATGGGCTGCTCAATTGGCGTCATCAGCGAAGAGCCCGTACCATAGGTGGCCTTGATGGCGCCGCGCTGGAAGCCGGCGTGACCAAAGAGGGCAGCGTGCGAATCCCCAATCAGGGCTGCGATGGGGATGCCGCCCGGCAGGCTGCCGAGAGGCGCAGTCTCGCCGAAAATGGCGCTGGACTTCATCACCGTGGGCAGAGCGGAGGCGGGGATGCCGAACAACGCCAGCAGCTCCGCATCCCAACCGAGGGTGTGCAGATTAAAAAGCTGCGTGCGCGATGCATTGGTCATATCGCATGCATGCACCTTGCCGCCGGTCAGATTCCACAACACCCAGCTATCTATGGTGCCGAGACACAGTTCGCCGTTGGCGGCCCGGTTGTGGCCGTCAGGCGTGTGATCCAGAAGCCAACGCATCTTGCTGGCCGAGAAGAGCGGGTCAATCGTCAAGCCGGTCCGCTCGCGTAGGAAGTGCTCGACGTTGCGGGCCTCTAGGTCTGCGCAAAAAGGCGCCGAACGGCGGCACTGCCACACGACACAAGGGCCAAGCGGACGCCCGCTGCTTCGTTCCCATAGCACGACCGATTCGCGCTGGTTCGATATGGCGATAGCCGCCAGCTTAGTCGCATCGACGCCGGCCAGACATTCCTCGATCGCGGTACGGACGCTCTGCCACAGCGCCATAGGGTCCTGCTCGACCCAGGCGGCCTGCGGATAGGAGACGGAGAGTGGCTGCGAGCTGCGCCCCACGACCTCACCGGCCGCGTTGACACGCAGCGCCTTGGTGTTTGTCGTGCCCTGATCAATGCCGAGAAACTCACGGCCGGTCAATGACATCACTTCCTCCTCCGAATTGCTGTGACGCAGGGGATCTTCTACGCAAGAGTCGCCGCCGAGTTTCTAGGCTGTTACGCCGGCCAACAGACCAACCGCCGTCTGTGCCAGCCCTTCCGGCGTAATGCCGTAATGGCGAAAGATCTCCTCCTGGCTGCCGGTCATCGTGTACTCGTCCGGGATGCCGATGATCTTGAACGGGATGGATACGCCGGCTTGCAACAACACTTCGGCACAGGCGCCGCCCAACCCGCCCATCACGCTGTGCTCCTCCACAGTCACCAGCGCCTTGCTGTCGCTGGCCGCAGCGAGCAGCGCCGCCTTGTCCAGCGGCTTGACCGTATGCATGTCGAGCACGCGGCAGCGAACGCCCTCCTCTGCCAGCTTCTCGGCGGCCAGCAATGCGAGGACAACCGTCTCACCTGTGGCGACGAAGGTCACATCCGACCCATCCCTCAACACGATAGCCTTACCGAACTCGAAATGCGCATCCGGCTCGTGCAGGTCGAACATCGGCCGCTTGCCCAGGCGGATATAGACCGGCGTCGGAAAGTCGAGCGCAGCCGTCAGCGCCGCCCGCGTCTCAAAGTTATCCGCCGGCGCCACGACAGTGAGGTTATGAATAGCGCGCAGCACCGCAAAATCGTGCAGTGAATGGTGCGTTGAGCCGAGCGCGCCATAGCTCACCCCGGCGCTGATGCCGACCAGCTTGACCGGCCAATTCGAGTAGCAGACATCGTTCTTGATCTGCTCCAGTGAACGCGCCGTCAAAAAACAGGCGGGCGATACGGCAAACACCTTCTTGCCCGCCGCGGTCAGCCCGGCGGCGATGCCCACTAAGTTCTGCTCGGCAATCCCCACCTCGACGATCTGGTCGGGCAGCGCCTTGCCGAACGGTGTCAGCTTGCCCGAACCGCGTGAGTCGCTGGTGACGACGAGGATATCGCGGTCTTTTTCCGCCAAAGCCAACACAGTGGCGCCAAACTCATCCAGATTCGCTCTGCCCAGTTTCATTGACGTGCTCCGTTGAGTGCGGCTTCCGCTTGGTCAAGCTCGGAAAGGGCTAGGCGAAACTCATCGTCGGAGGGTACGTGGTGATGCCAGGAGGCCACGTTTTCGATGAAGCTGATGCCGCGCCCCTTGACGGTGTGGGCTAGCAACAGGCTGGGCTTATCCGGCGCAAACGGCAGACGCTCCAGCGCCTCCACCAATTCGGGAATGGCGTTGCCGTTCACTTCTTTGACCGAATAGCCGAAGGCGCGGAACTTGTCAGCCAGCGGCTCAAGCGCCATCACCTCCTCCGTAAAACCAGTGATCTGTAAATCGTTGCGGTCGACGATTACGGTTAAGTTGTCCAGTTTGTAGTGGGCCGCCGTCATCGACGCCTCCCAGTTCGAGCCTTCGGCCAGTTCGCCGTCGCCCAGCAGCGTAAAAACGCGATACGGCAGCCCGTCCTTCTTCATACCCAGCGCCAACCCCACCGCCACGCTCAGACCGTGGCCCAGGGCGCCGGTATTGTGCTCGACCCCGCGCACCTTGCGCGTCGGATGGCCCACAAAATGTGAGCCGGCACGGCTGAAGGATGCGAGTTCGACGACAGGATAAAAGCCGGCATCCGCCAGCACGGTATACAGCGCCTCGACCGAATGTCCCTTGCTCTGAATGTAGTGATCGCGCGCCACGCTGTCGAAGTTTTCGGGCGTCACGTCCATAATGCGGTTGTACAGCACGTTGAGTATGTCCACCGACGAGAGGCTGCCGGCAGTATGGCCTGTATTGGCCTGCTTAATCATTGACAACAGCGTCCGGCGATATTGGACCGACTTCTGCTGCAGCATACGCATGGAAGGAGTATTCATTGGTTATTCGCTTGGGGAAATAGGCTTGATGAAGGCGTATCGAGTCGAGTTGCCAACACAAATGAATATTTATTCAGTACATCTGGAAATATTCAACTGTAGTATGAACTACTTTTCTCAGCTTGTCAAGTCTCAATTGCTCGAAAACCCTGCGGATCTCTGTTTTGACAAAACACCCGGCAGAACATACGATGCGCATAGTGTCCGGATGACATTAAGCGTCGCGCACGGAAGGCAGCATCGATGCCAGAGGTCGCCAACCAAGCCGGCAGTCTTGGCAAGTTTTGCTACGAATACCCGCGTCCCGCAGTCACGGTCGACATTGTTCTCTTCACCTTTCGACGTGACGCGCTCCAAGTCTTGCTGATTCGCCGCAAGCACGATCCGTTCGCCGGCAAATGGGCGCTGCCCGGCGGCTTTGTCGAGATCGATGAAGATCTAGACGCCGCAGCCCAGCGCGAGCTATACGAAGAAACCAACGTCAGCGAAGTCTATCTGGAGCAGCTTTACACCTTCGGCGCGCCCGAGCGAGACCCGCGCACGCGCGTGGTGAGCGTGGCCTACTTCGCCCTCCTCGGCAAGGACCAGGTCGACCGCCTGCATCTGCGCGGCGCCTCCGATGCGGCGGATGCCGCCTGGTGGAACGTCTACTCTCCTCCCGAACTGGCGTTTGACCACGGTCGAATCTTGCACTATGCGGTGCAACGCCTGCGCTGGAAACTCGAATGGACGGCGCTCGGCTTCTTGCTGCTGCCCGATGAGTTCACCCTCTCCGAACTGCAGAAGGTTTACGAAACGGTCCTCAACGAACCGCTCGACAAACGCAACTTTCGCCGCAAGATGCTCGCCGCCGGCGTCCTCGAAGAGACGCCCAACCTGCGCGAGGGCGATCACCGACCCGCCAAGCTCTATCGCTTTACGGCCAAAGCCATCGAACTGGAACAAGCGCGGCGCCGCTTTCCATAGACGGCTCCCGCACATGGACCTCGTGTTGACTGACCGGCAAAAACTCATTTCCACTTGCAACTTAACGCGCCGCAGTCAATGCGATTCGACACTTTCTTGCCTCATTCACCGGACATTTCCCTGCGGCAATTGAAACTCACAGTATCCAGTTGCAGCGTACGACGTCTACATAAGTGAAGGGCTGCCGCCTGTCGCAGCCGCAAATCGCCCTGCCGCTCTATACCGGCTTGTCCAGAATTCGGCGGCAGAACGCACAGTGATAGCGAGAATGACGGACGGTTCGCCTTACGCAAACGGTGAAAGGCGGCCGCCGCGACAGCCAACGAGGGAGAGATCGTCTTGAGCGAGACCCGTAAAGCCCAACAGAAAAAGGCAACGGTCGAGCAGTCGTCCGCGCCGGGCTCCCCCCCGGAAACTCAGGCCGTCGTCGCCTTCCCGCCCTACATCTATGGGTTGCACGAACCCGGCGGCGAACACCTCATGCGCGAAGCGGGACGCATCGGCTGGGTGCTGCACCTGGCCGCCATCGGCCTCGACGGTACGCAGGGGCCCGCGGACTTTCGCAGCCTCGCCGATCAGGGCTTCGGCATCATCACGCGCCTGAACCACGGCTACGGAAGCTCGGGCACGCTGCCCACGCCCGACAAATATCCGCAGTTCGCAGCCGCAGCCGCGCATTACGTGGCGCGCTCGCAAGGATGCCACATCTGGATCGTCGGCAACGAGCCCAACCACGAAGTCGAACGCCCGAACGGACGCCCCATCCACCCCGCCCAATACGCCGCCGCCTATGCCCAGGTGCGCGCCGCCATCCGCCGTCTGCCCGGTCACGGACAAGACCTGGTGCTCGTCGCCGGCTCCGCGCCGTGGAACGCCACCACCACCTACCCCGGCAACGAGAAGGGCGACTGGATCCGCTACTTCGTCGACGTGCTCCAGCAGTTGCGCGACGGCGAGGTGGACGGCTTTGCCATCCACACCTATACGCACGACCTGAACCCGCAACAGATCACCGGCGACTTCTTCCACACCCAGCCCGGCTATACGCATCTGCGCAACGAGTTCCGCACCTATCGCGACTACATGAACGCCATCCCGGACCGCTTCCGCCATCTGCCCGTTTTCGTCACAGAAACGGATCCGACTACGCGGCACAAGGGCTGGAATCCGGGCGCCAATGTCGGCTGGGTGCAGGCCGCCTACCGCGAGATCGCCGCCTGGAACAGCGATCCGGATCGCCAGCCAATCCAGGCGTTGATCCTCTATCGCTGGCCCGTCATCGCTGACCAGCCGGAATGGTCCATCTCGAACCGGCCCGGCATCATCGAGGACTTTCGCCAGGCCTTGCGCGCCACGCCTGAGGCGTCGTTCGCCGTGCGGCTGCCGGGACGTTCCACGCCCCAGACTGTGATCGAGCCGGGCAAATTGCTCCCCAAGCCAGATCGCTGGACGGGAACGGTGTCCGCCGAACTCGGCCTCAATCTGCGCACCGGACCCAGCACGCAACACACCGCGATCCAAATCCTGCCCAACGGCGCTCTTGTCATGGTATTAGCTGAACTGGACGACTGGCTGTACGTCGAAGCCGTAGGCAAGACCGGCTATGTGTTCCGCAACTTCATCCGCCGCCAAGCGGCCGAGGACGAGTTCCAACCGCCGGAAGGCGGCTTCCTGCGCACCCGCGCCGACCTAATCGACGCGCCGCTGACCCCGCCCACAGAGCGGCAGATCTCCCTCAATTCAGCGCAGGCGACCTGGACAGAAATCGTCGTCGCCAACACTTGGAACCAATTCGGGGCGCTCATTCTCAAACTCGCCGACATTCTCGCTCTGGACCCCGCGGTAGCTGTGGGCGTGATGGCCGTCGAGTCGGGCGGCACAGCCTTTGCCGGCGATGGGCGCATGTTGATCCGCTTCGAGAACCACATTTTCTTCAACAAATACGGCAAACTCGACCCGGAGCGGTTCTCGCAGTATTTCCAGTTCAACCTGGACCGGCCCTGGGAGGGGCATCTCTGGCGCCCTGAACCGGACAAGGAGTGGCGGACGCTGCACGGCAATCACCAGGCGGAGTGGAGCGCCTTCAACTTGGCGCGCACCCGCTTCGATCCCCATGCCGCCAAGCTGTCGATCAGCATGGGTCTGCCGCAGATCATGGGCTTCAACCACCGCTACGCCGGCTATGAATCGGTCGAGGAGATGTTCGCCGCCTTCCGCGACAGCGCCAACGCCCAGATCATCGGCTTTTTCGACTTTATCCGCGCCGAACCGATCCAGATCTGGTCGCTGCGCAACGGCGACTTCTATCGCTTCGCCGCAGCCTATAACGGCGCAGGCCAAGCGCAGCACTACAGCAACCTGATCACAGACGCGGCGCGCACCTACAGCCGCCTGATCACGCAGGCGCGCGCCTCCGCTGCCAAAGACGAACCAACCGCCCAGCCGCGCCTGCCCTACCCGCCTGCGCCGCCCACACTAGAGACGGCCGACCCCGAACTCTACGCGGCCTGGCGCGAGCATATGGTGCAGGGCTTCCGCAACAATCAGGAGATGTTCGACCGCGTGCTCAAAGCGTTCATGGACCCCTACAACGCCACAGTGCGCATGTATCGCATGCTGTTCGGCGTGGGCCTGGCGTCCTTCATTGTCGCCGTCGCCTTAAGCATCTGGACGCGTGAAGCCATCTTCGCCTTTGTCTTCGGCGGCCTGACCGCGGCCTCGTTCATCACCTACTTCCTGACCCGGCCCTTGCGCTCGCTCGAAGAGAACCTGAACTTCATCACCTGGCTCGGCGTCATCTACAACAGCTATTGGGCGCGGCTCGTCTACGCCACCAATCTGGAGACGATCCAAGAGGACCTGAAGCAGATCACCGAGGACTTCGTCACTCAGATCGAGCGGCTGATCGACCGCAACAACCGCACGCGCGAGGACAGACCCGAAGAGGGCTAAACCTGCGCCGGGTCCTGCCTATACCAACACGAAAGGGCGCTCGCATCTGGTGGTGCGAACGCCCTTTTGTTATACTTGCGCTTGTCCAAAAGAGGCCTAGCCCATCGCCGCAACCTCTTCCAACGCCGTGCGGATCGCCGCCTCCTGCTGTGGCGAACTGGCGGGCATCGGCGCGCGGCTGACGCCGCCGGCGCGGCCCTGTAGCCGCATAGCGGTCTTCACGTTGGCGGGCAGATTATCGCCCAGCAGCGCATTCCAGACGCACAAGAGCTTCTCGTGCACGCGCCGCGCCGTCACATGATCGTTGGCCTGCACCGAATGCCACAAGTCCATGCACAACTGCGGCACGGCCGTGAGGATGGCGGCGATAGCGCCGTCTGCGCCCAACGCAAACGACGGGTACAGCAGCGCATCCACCGCCGAGAAGACGAGCCCGCGGCCTTCGAGCAGGAGCAGCAGATCCGCCAATAGCTTCATGTCGCCGGCGCTCTGTTTGACGCCCACTACGTTGTCCACTTCCGTGATGATGCGCGTCAGCAGCGCGGGCGAGCAATAGGACCAGGGCACCACGTTGTAGATCATCACCGGCCGCGTCGAAGCCTCGGCAATGCGCCGGAAGTGATCGAGCATGGCGTCGTCCGTCGGACGAAACAGATAGTGGACCGGCGTCACCTGCAGCGCGGCCACAGCCGGATCGTCCAGCGCTCGGGCGCGCTCCACGGCCTGCCGCGTGCTGTCCACGATAATGCCGGCAATGACGGGCACGCGCCCGGCGGCCGCGTCGATTGCAATACGCACCAGCCTCTGCAGTTCGTCCGTGTCGAGCGTATGCCCTTCCCCGGTGCTGCCTCCGACAACCAAACCGTGGACGCGCACCTCCTCAATCATGTACTGCACCTCGGCGCGCACCGCCCCTTCATCGAGTTCCTCATTACGGCTAAAGGGCGTCACCAACGGCGGCACAATGCCGGTCAAGCGATCCATGTCAATTTCCTTCCCCAGATAGTTGTTCTCTTACCCATTTGTCTAGCGCGACGGATAGCCGAGGACCATCTCACGCTCGACGGCAAGCCCTGCCCACTCGTCCGCGTCCGGTCCGTCGTAGATCAGTGCATAAGGGCCATCGAACCCCGCGCCCTCCAGAACGTCTAGGCAGCGCATGTAGTCATTGCGGTCAGGCTCTCCTGCTTCATCGAAATGGCACTTGGCATGGCATGACTCGGCCAACGGCGCGATGGCGGCTAGATCGCGGTACTTACTCTCGCCCTCCCAGTTGCCGAAGTCCAGGCATAAGCCGAGTTCCCCACCCTGGCTCTCCATCAGGGCGAGCACGGCATCCGGCGTGGACAGCAGCGCATGCCAATTCTCGGTAACCAAGCGCACGTCGCGCGCCCGTGCATACCGGCACAGATACGACATAGCCCGCCTGCTCGCCTCCAATACGCGCGGCTCAGGCGCGGACTTGCCCGCGATCACCCGCGCATGGCGCGCGCCTAGCGCACATGCTGTGTCGATCCAGCCGGCGATCCAGCGTTGATCGCGTGCGCCGTGGACAGGATTGGTCACGTCACCGCCGTCGATCAGCAGCGACCACAGTTCGACTTCCGCCTCATCCAGCGCCCGTCGCAAGCGGGCCAGATACTCCGGCGTCCGCTCGGCGATGTGAAAATGGCAGATCTCCATCTTGTGTATGCCGAACTCGGCCACCATACGCGGCAGATCGAGCAGCGACGTCGCTCCCGAAGGCAGGGCAATGCCGCCGTCTGCAGCTTCGTTATCCGGCCCATAGGGAGCAGGCCTTCCCAACGTCCTGTGTAGGCTCCAAGTCGAGACCGAAACGCGCTGTTGATCGATCATCGCTAACCCCTTTCCGCCAGGCGAACACAGCGCCCAGCCTCCACCAACACAACAACGCCATACCGCATCCGCATCTACGCAGATCCGGCTGTCGTTCTCGTTAACGCAGATACTGCCGCACCGCGATCTGTTCCGGGTGCAATTCCGTATGCGTATCGCTGATCGTGACCTTGTGCACTGCGCCAGGCTCCAGGTCGAAATAGTTGTCGCTGAAGGTCGTCGTCTCGAGGCCGGTGGACAGATGCACGAGATACGCGAATTGCTCGGAAAGCAGCCGCGCCTCCAGGCGGTGCGCATCGACCTGCTCAAACTCCACAGAGACCGAAGCCTCCGGCAACGCCAAGTCCTTGATGTCTGTGAAGAAATGGCGATTGCGCGGCATCGACTCGCCGCGAACGGACACGAAGCGATCCGGCCCGCCCTCCAAGCGACCGCGCCACACCTCCAGGCTGCTATTGGCCGGGATGGACGCGTCAATCTGCGCGTGCCAGAGCAGTTGGCCGTCGAACGTCAGCAGGCGCAGGTCCAACCGCTCATGCACCGCGGCCAGCGTGTCGTTCGTCACCCACAGCGCCAACTCGCCGTCCGGCAACTCCTTGAACGAGGCCAGCACCGGTGTGAAGACGCGCCGCGAGTAGTAGTAGCCCGCCTTGCCGAAACCGTAGTAGTCGATTACGCTCCAGCTCAACACGGGCCAGCAGTCGTTGAGCTGCCAGAAGAGCGCGCCCGAGCAGTGAGGCTTGCGCCGCCGGTAATGCTCGATGCCGAACTTGAGTCCCTCCGCCTGCGCCGCCATGCTGAAATCGATGTATTCGGCCAACGTTTCGGGCAGGCCAGTCACCGCCAGCATCAAGCTATCGCCCTTGTTCTTCGGGTTATCCTTGTTGTGGTGGTCCATCGACGGGCTGTGGTGATAAAGCTGGTCGGCGGGGATGTTACGCTGCAGCGTCTCGAACACAGGCGCGGCGTGCATGCCGAATTCGCTGACGAAGCGGCTCTGGTCTTCGGCATAGCGGCGGTAGGTCACGCCCTGCGGCGAATGGTCGACGGTCGGCTCCTCCCCGAATTGCCGCGGCGAATTGCCGTGCCACACGTTCCAGTTATGGCTGTCGCCGTCCGCCTCGCTATTATAGTCGTTGCCGCCATAGGGGCTGCCCGGCCAATAGGGCACGCGACCGTCCAGCCGCGCCACCGCCTCCGGCAGGATTTGGTCATAGTACAGCGCGCCCGGCACGATCGGATCCTTCTCCTGCCAGCGGGCGCGTTCATGCAGCCACTGGTTCTCGTTGTTGCCGCACCACAGCGCCATGCAAGGATGGCTGCGCAACCGCCGCACCTGGTACTCGGCCTCCGCCCGCACCTCGTCTACAAACCATTGCGGGCTTTCCGGGTACATGGCGCAGGCGAACATGAAGTCCTGCCATACCAGCATGCCCAGCCGATCGCAGATCGAGTAGAAGGCGTCGTGCTCGTAGATGCCGCCGCCCCAGATGCGCAGCATGTTCATGTTGGCGTCGCGCGCCATCGTCAGCAGTAGCTCGTAGCGCGCCGGCTTCAGACCGCCGACGAACGAATGCGCCGGAATCCAGTCCGCCCCCTTGGCGAAGATGGGCGCGCCGTTGAGCACAAAGCGGAAGAAGCGCGTACCGGGTTCGTCGGGATCGGGCGACTGATCCAATTCGATGGTGCGGATGCCCGCCTTTATCGTCTGCTGCTCTACGACCTCTCCGTCCGCGAGCAGGTCGACGTGCAGCGCATATAGATGCGGCTCGCCCAGGTCGTGCGTCCACCACAGCTTTGGCTCTTTCACCGTCAGATACAATATCCCATCCGCATAAGAGCCGTGGTCGCGCAGCGCCAGTTCGCCTTCGACCGCCGTCGCCGCGCCGTCCGCCAGACGCACATGCGCGCCCAGCTCAGCCGAACGCGCGATGCGTTCCGCCTCCACGCGCACCGCCACGACCGCCTGCGCGTGATCCGCGTCGATCTCGACGGTGTAGAAATGAACGCCAGCCAATGCCGCCCGGCTGTTATGACGGATCTCTACGTCGCGCCAAATGCCGATCGTCGGCAGGCGCGGGCCCCAGTCCCAGCCATAGCCGAACTGCGCCTTGCGCATGGCGACGCGCGGTGCCGTTCCTTGCCACCAATGGCTGATGTCGAACTCCGCAATCTGATCCAGCGGACGGTCGAAGCGCAGCGCCAACACGTTCTCCTCACCGGGCCGCAACGTGGTCGTGACGTCGAATACCGCAGGCCGGAACATATTGCGATGCCGCCCCAGTTCCTCGCCATTCAGCCAGATCGTGGCGTAGGTATCCAGCCCATGAAAGATCAACTGCCGCCGCTCGTCTTGGACCGTCGTATCCTGCGGGCCAGTGAAGCGGGTGCGGATCCACCACTCCTTGTCTTCCATCCAGGCGCAGGCATCCTCGTTGCGGTCATAGAACGGATCCTCGATCACGCCTGCCGCGATCAGCGCCTGGTGTACATCGCCGGGCACGTCCACGTCGATCCAGGCGCTGTGGTCACAAGCCGCCAGATGAGCGCCTGCAACCTCGCCCTGCCCCGGGTCAAAATGTTGCACCTTCCATTGTCCGAACATGCGACCTTCCTCCATGTCTTTTTTCAATGCCTTCTGTCGCGACTGATTAGCAGAAATGCAAAAATAGCCGTTTGCGGCTAGGCGGCGGGAACCGGGCGGCGCGACGCGCGCAGATGAAATGCAAGCCAGGCCAGCGTCACCGCCAAACTGCCGACGCTCGTCAACACAAACACGGTCTGCACAGCCAACTGCAAGCGGTCGACGGCGAGGCCCGCCCACAGTGTCGAAACGGACTGCAACAAGGTCAGCGCTGCGAACTCAAAGGCGAACACCCGGCCCCGATAGCGGTTCTCGACGATGGACTGCAAGATCGTACTCGAAAACACCCAGAGGGTGCCCGTGCCCACCGCGCGCATAACCGTCGCAGTCACGACCCACGGGAGGGTTGGAGAGGTTCCCAAAAGCAGCACGCCCGCGGTTAATATGGCGAAACTCCCCGTGATGGCGCGCAGCGCCGCCTGCCGCCCATCCCCCAGGAAATGCCGCGCGACCAGCGGCCCCGCGCCCGTACCGATGCCCGTGGCGGCATATATGATGCCCAGGGTGACGCTGCCGCTGCCCCGGAAGGGGAAGACCTGCTCTGCCAACGGGATTTCCAGCACGTTGACCGCGCCCCACACCAGCGCGCCCGCGGCCTTGACGAGACTCAATACCAGGATGAAACGCCGCGAGCGCAGATAGCGCAACCCGTCGACGAAATCAAAGAAGCCGGCGCGGTGCACATAGTCGCCGCTGGGGACCGAGCCGATGCGCAGCACAAACCAGGCCGCCAGCAAGAACGTCAGGGCGTCTATCACGAAGGCCGCGGCGACGCCGAGCGCGGCCGCCGCCAGCCCGCCGAAGAGCGAGCCAATCGCCAGCATCGTGCTCCAGGTGAAGCTGTCCAAAGCGTTGGCCGTCACGAGGTCGCGCGGCGCCACGATGCTGGGCAGCAGGGCCGAGTGCGCGGGTGTGTAGAGCGAGCTGAGAATGAATTGAACGACCGTGAGAAAATACAGCAGCCACAACTGGTCCGCCGTGCGGATCAGCAGGAAGCACAGCACCGTGACGGCGCGCAACACATCGGTCGCGGCCATGATCAGGCGTCGCTCATAGCGGTCGGCGAGCACGCCTGCAAAGGGGCTCATCACAAAGACCGGCAAAAAACGGGCCAAAAACAGATAGCTTACCGCGACGCCTGCGCCTGTCAACGACGTGATCAGGGCGGCAGAGGCAAGCAGATTGAACCAATCGCCGAAGTTGCTGATTACTCTGGCTAACCAGAGCCGCCGGTATTCGAGGTTGTCACGAATGAGGTCGACGTAGACGCTCACGCACTGATCCGTTCTGATCCTGGGCAGTATCACCCCAATTAAACGTTGCCCGTTCGCCCTTTGTCAAACCATTGAACGCCGGATTTTTCAGCAGGTTTGGATTTGACGCGTTCTGTGGCAAGATATGCATGGCCTCCGCGAACAGATAGGGAGACCGGAGCGTTCTCTTGCGAGACGCACGCCGGAAGATGAATGCGCGCTGCAAAGAAGCCCTTCGCTGCCTGTGCGTTGCCGAACTATGGGTGACGACGGCCTAGGTCAAAAAGCCGGAAAGATACGCCTAGCGCCTCTACCAACTTCTGCTGTCTTTCTTCATAATTACACGGACAGACATTCATCCTTCCGCGGGTCGAGAACATGGATTGGCTTCCCCCACTAATCATGAGGCTGTCAGCGAAGGTCACAGCGCTTGGCTCCAAAGTCACGCAGCGGCAGCGCAATCGTCTCATCCCCGCACAGCAGCACGACAGCCGCACTCAAGACGCGATCCGCGGCGCCGTATTCGACCGCCTCAGCGACGGCGTCTTCATTGTCGACCAAGAAGGGGCGCTGGTCGATGCCAACCAAGCCGCAATCGCGATTCTGGGCGCGCCTGTCGAATCGGTGCGCGGCAAGCGTCTCGATGGCCTGCTGCCGCTCGCACCGGATGCCGCTTGGCCTCAGACGTACAACGCAGCCTCTTGCGAACTGCGACTTCTTGTCGGCGGACAAGCCCGCTGGTACGAGATTGCGCTCTCCCCTTACAGCGCAGGCGGCGTGCCGGGAGGCTGCGTGATCACCTTCAAGGATTCAACCGAACGCCGGAACAGAGCGCTCAAGGAAAAGGCAGCTAGAGAGGCCGCAGAAGAGGCTATCCGGCTTAAGAGCGAATTCCTGGCTGTTATCAGCCACGAAATCCGCACGCCCATGCACGCCGTAATCGGCGTGACCAACATGCTGCTGGGTGCAGGCCTGACCGATGAGCAGCGGAGTTTCGTCGACACGATCCGCGCCGCGGGCGACTCAATGCTCTCCATCGTCAACAACGTCCTCGACTTCTCCAAGATCGAGGCCGGCCAGATTGAGTTGGAGCGCCTGCCTTTTAGCCTGGAGACATGCATCGAAAGCACGCTCGACATCTTTGCCGGCGACGCAGCACAAAAGGGCATCGAGCTGTCCTACCTCCTCGACGACACCGCGCCCAGCCACATAATGGGCGATATGACGCGTTTCCGCCAGGTGCTGACCAACCTCGTCGGCAACGCGGTCAAGTTTACGGACCGCGGCGAAGTCTCCGTCCAGGTTGCCGGTGCAATTCAGGACGAGCAGCCGATGCTCCACGTTCAGGTCTGCGATACGGGCATCGGCATTCCCGTCGAACGCCTCGACAGGCTCTTCCATTCCTTCAGCCAGGCCGACGCCTCGACCACGCGGCGCTACGGCGGCAGCGGGCTTGGCCTAGTGATCAGCAAACGTCTGTGCGAGCTAATGGGCGGCTCCATCTGGGTGGAGAGCCAGCCGGGCGACGGCACGACCTTCCATTTCACTATTGCCGCTCCGCCGGCGCCGTTCGACGGGGAAACGCCCTTGCCGCACTTAGCAGGCCGGTCCGCGCTCGTCGTCGACGACCAAGCTTCGACCCGCGCCATGCTCCGACGCATGCTCAGTGATTTGAACATGAACGTCGCGACGGCGGATTCCGGCTGGAGCGCGCTGGAACAGATTGAGACGGCAGGCGGCTTCGACGTGATCCTGGTCGACCTCCACATGCCCGGCATGGACGGCGAGAGCCTCGTTCGCCGCATAACCGCCGAACGAGCCAACCCGCGCCCGCGCCTGGTGATGCTGCTGACGCTCACCGACGGCGCTATCCGGGGACGCGCCGCCGAACTAGGTCTCGCCGCCTGCATCACCAAGCCCGTCAAGCGCACACAACTGCGCAACGCGCTCTCCGATCTCTTCTCCCTCACCAAACCCGCCTCATCGACGGCATCGGGGATGGAGCATATCACGCCGCTCGCCGAGCCGCTCAAACTCAAGGTCCTGCTGGCTGATGACAACCTGGTCGGCCGGAGAGTGACCCAAGCTGTTTTACGCCGCCTGGGCTGCGAAGCCGACATCGTAGGCAACGGACACGATGTCCTAGCCGCGCTGGAGATGCACCGCTACGACGCCGTGCTGATGGACATCTACATGCCGGGCATGGACGGGCTTGCGACCACACGGCGCATCCGCAAAGACATGTCGCAGGATCAACAACCCTGGATTATCGCCCTGACCGCCAGCGCCATCACGCAGGAACAGGAGCGCTGCCTCGAAGCGGGCATGAACGATTTCTTGGCGAAACCGGTGCGTATCAACGCTCTGAACGAGGCCTTGCGCAGGATCCCCGCCGCTCACGCCAAGCCGCCGGAGCCGGAAGAGCCGCCTGCCCCAATCGCCGCCGCTCGCGCCGGCTCGCCAAACGATGCCGCGCAATGACCCAGACAACCGGCGACCGAAGACTCGAACGGCTGGTGCAGAGGCTGTATCCTCACAGCAAACTGCTTAGGGCCTGGGAACTGGCGGGCGGCATCTCTGCCCAAACGACCGCGCTAGAGGCGCTGCTGGCCGATGGGCGACAAGAAAAGATCATCGCCCGCTGGCCAGGGAACGGCGCAGCAGAACGCGAATTCCGCACGCTTCAGGCGGTTCGCGCCGCCGGCATCGCCGCACCCGCCCCGCTTCTGCTCGACGTCGCCGGCGACCCATGTTCTGGGCCGGCTATACTGATCGAATACATCGAGGGAAAGCCAGACTACGCGCCCGCCGATCCTGCGGGTTTTGTCGCCCAGATGGCCGAGCAGCTCGCCGCCATCCACCGGCTCAGCGGCTCGCACCCGAGCCTGTCGCTCCTTACTCCGCAGACCGAACGACTATCCCGCCAACTTGCAAGACGATCCGCCCGCCTGGACGGCTCTCTCGACGAGGGGCGCATACGCGCCGCCTTGGAAGCGGCCTGGCCCCTGCCGCAGCCTGCGGAACCGGCCCTGCTTCACGGCGATTTCTGGCCCGGCAATATCCTGTGGCGCGAAGGACGGATCGCCGGCGTGGTCGACTGGGAAGATGCGGAGATAGGCCATCCCCTCGGAGACCTCGCCGTCACCCGGCTGGACCTGCTGTGGACCTGCGGCGTCGAAGCCATGCACGTCTTCACCCGCCACTATCAAGCCCTGACAGGCGCCGATCTGTCGGATCTGCCCTATTGGGACCTTATCGCCGCGCTGCGACCAGCCGGCAGGCTTGTGGAGTGGGCCGCGATATGGCCTAAGTTCGGCAGGGAAGACATCACAACGAAGACAATGACGGAGGGACACAGATTCTTCGTGGCTCAAGCGTTTGAGGGGTTGGCAAGGCGCGGCTAGCCGGAAACCTCTGCCGGTTGCGGGATGCCCCGAAGCCGGCGCATCAACCCCAGCGCACGCGGCATCGCCTCGGCGTAGAACGTATACAGAACCGGATTGACAACGTAATCCCATGCGCCGATGTGCGGCTGGAACTCGGCGCCAAAGCCCTGCTTGAACTGCCACACCCCCAGCATCGCATCGGCGGGATCGCCAACCGCGGTCGGCGCGCCCCACCAGTCATAGACGGTGCAGCCCTGTTCTTGCGCCCAACGCAGGGCCTCCCATTGCAGCAGATAGTTGGGCATGTCGCGCCGGCGTCGTTCGCCGCTGGCGCCGTAGAAATACCATGCGCGCCGGCCATAGCGGAAGAGGAACAGCCCGGCCACCGGCGCAGTTTCCTCCGGATGCTCAGCCAGGAGCAGCGCGCCGCCGGCGGAGTTGGCCTCGTCATCCTCGGCGCGCAGAAAGGTTTCCCACGCCGCGCGATAATACGCGAACGGCCGCGTGAGGAAGCCGTCGCGTTCGCCCGTCTCCGCGTAGAGCCGGTAGAACGCGGCGAGATCGTCCACACCAGCCCGCCGCACGCGGATGCCGCGACGATCGGCCAGGCGGATGTTGTAGCGCCATTTGCTCTTCATCGCCGCCAACAGATCCTCGGCCTCCGGGCGCAGGTCGGTCAGAGCGGTATTCTTGAACTGAATCTGCTCGGCGCTGAAACGCCAACCTCGCCGCCGCAGCTTCTCGCGCAGGATCACGCCCTCGGCAAGGTCCTCGCGTACGTCGGGGTCGATCTTGACGAAAATGCAGCCGCGCGCGTAGGCATGGCTCTCCACCGCCGCCAACGCGGCGTCGACCCCGGCGCCGTCCGTCCAGTCCACAACCGGCCCCTTAGGCGCATAGGCCACGCGTACGGGCAGATAACGGCTCAACTGCCGCCACAGGAATTGGCAGGCGGCAAGCGTACGCCCGCTTTCATCGGCAACGATCAACCGCTCGGCATGCCAGCCGGTTGCGGCCTTCACATCGCCCCACTCCCAGCTCTGCAACACATGCGGCGCCGGCAGATCGGCCAGCGCCGTCCGCCAGATGGCCGGGTCATGCACCGTTCTGCACACCGGCCGCGCACGACCCGCGTCACGCGACATCCCCGCTACGCGGCCAGGCCTAGCCGTCCACTCACTTCGCTGTTCGAGCAGGCTCAGCCCAAGCGTATACAGCCTGTGGCCTAGCGGCCTCAACGGTTTATCCCACGCCCCTACGTAGCGCAACGCCTTGCCGCCGAACCCCTGCTTGAAGCGATAGACGCCCCACAGCCCATGCTGCGGCAGCAGGTCCAGGTCAATCGGAAGCGCTTCCACCGGCGTCGACGCTTCATCGCCAATCGCCATGCCCGCTGCAATCTTGCCTACGTCGTCGGGGATGCCCCAGAAATCGTAACGCCGCGCGCCGTGCGCCTTGGCCCAACGGATGCCGGCCCATTGCAGGGCGTGGTTCGGCATGCGATTGCGTTCTTCGTTGCTGCTCGCGCCCCACAGGTACCAGGCCGAGTCGCCGCACAGACCCACGACAATCGCCCCGATGGCGCGCCCCTCGGCCTCCGCCAGCAGAAACGCGCCATTGCCCGGCGTGAGCAAATCGAAGGCCGCCGCGTAATAATCAGGCGCATGCACGCCGAACTTATCACGCACGCCGGTCGCGGCCATCAATTGGTTGAAGGCGGCCAGATCAGCGATTCCGGTCTGGCGCACCGTCACACCTTTTCGGTCTGCCAGGCGGACGTTATAGCGCCACTTGCTTTTCATGTTCTTGAGGATGACGTCTTCGTCCCCCTCAATTTCGAGGAGAACGGTGCTGCGCGGCTGCACGCTCTGCCGGCTGGGTGCAAAGCCGTAGCGCGCCAGGCTGCGGCGGTTCGCCGCCGTATCCGGCAAGTCCGGCTCGATCTTGAGCGTCGCCGCGCCCAAGCGCCGGCACTCAGCCGCCATCGCCTCCAGCAGCGCGTCTGTCAGCGCATCGTCAGACCAATCGGTCAACGGGCCTTTCGGCGCGTAGGCGATGCGGATGCCAGCTACACTGCGCAGCAAGATGGACGCGCCGGCAACCGCTCGGCCCTCGGCGTCGAAGAGCGCAACGCGCGTCGCCTGCCACCCGAACCGGCTCTTGAGCGCGGCCCAGCGGCTGGTCTGCAATAGATGCGCCTGCGGATGCGATTGCACGAAATCATCCCATGCAGCATCGTCCATCGAACCGGAAAGATAGCGCTGTGTTGCGGGCTTATCCCCGCCGGATGCCCCAGACATGGGTGCTATGATAACATATCCGGACAGACCCAGGGCTAATTCGGCCCGCCAACGCGACCAAACGGAGGACCATGACATGATCGCCCCTGATCTCAGCAACATGATTATCGAATCCGTACCCAACTTCTCCGAAGGCCGCCGGCCGGAAGTCATCGAGGCCATTGTCGCGGCCATTCAAGCGCCGGGCGTGCTCTTGCTCGACCAGAGCAGCGACTGGGATCACAACCGCAGCGTCGTGACGGTTGCCGGCTCGCCCGCCGCCGTGCTGGAAGGGCTGTTCCGCGCCATAACGGTCGCGGCGGAGCGCATCAATCTCTTCGAGCATCGCGGCCAGCACCCGCGCCTCGGCGCGACCGACGTCGTACCGCTCGTCCCCATCCGCAACATAACACTGGAGGAGTGCGCCGAACTAGCCGCCCAACTAGGCGAGCGCATCGGCCGCGAGCTGGAATTGCCCGTCTATCTCTACGAGGCAGCCGCCAGAATGCCGGAGCGACGCAACCTAGCCGACGTGCGCAAAGGGGAGTTCGAGTTACTCGTACAAGAAATCGACCGGCCTGAGCGCAAGCCGGACTTCGGCCCGGCGCGCGTCGGCCCGGCCGGCGCGGTGATCGCCGGCGCCCGCCAGTTCCTCATCGCCTACAACTTCTATCTGCACAGCGCCGATGTAACGATCGCCAAAGACATCGCCAAGCGCATCCGCTTCAGCAGCGGCGGGCTGCCCGGCGTCAAAGCGCTCGGCTTGCTGGTGGAAGGCCAGGCCCAGGTCAGCGTCAACCTCGTCGATCACACACAGACGCCGCTGCATACGCTGATGGACAAGATCATGGAGTTAGCCGCGCAGCACGCGACGACCGTAGAGAAAACCGAACTGATCGGCCTAATTCCGGAGGAGGCAGTCCTGAAGGCGGCAGCCCACTACCTGCGGCTGCGCGACTTCGACCGGCTGCACATCGTCGAAAACGCCATCCAGGCCGCCGGCGAGAAGGCGGAAAGCGAAGCCTAACTGGGCTGTATTATCGCGCGAGGACGAATTACCCTTCACGCCTGGCTCGTGACGCCCAACGTCCTACCAGCCGCGCGGCACAGGAAAACAGCGAAACGGCTGTTGTCCGGCGAACAGATCCCATATCTGCGCCATCTGCTCAACCGTCTTGGTTGGCCTGCCCTTCATCTCAAAGCCGCGGTGTTGGCCGCGCAGCACGTTACGCGGCTGCCACCCCGTTGCGCGGCAGTAGTTGTAGTAGTCCGCAAAGGTGCGGTAGGCGACCTCCATGCCGAATTGCTCCGGTGTGCGGCTCATGGGCGACATGGGGTCGAGCGTGTGGCACGGGTTCAACATGCGCAGCAGATGGCTGGGGTAAGCCTGCCCCACCGCCTGCGCCAGCTCCAGCGTACGCTTGAAGGTCTTGAATGTCTCACCCGGCAGGTTGAGCGAGAAGTAGACGAAGATCGGGATCTCGAAGCGCTTGAAGTCCTCCAGCGTACGCAAAAAGCGCTCGTTGGAGTAGAACTTGCCGTTCTTCCGGCGCACCTCCTCATCGCCGGAAAGCGGCGAGATCGCGACCTCGGTATGCGCCATATCCGCCGTGGCGCTGAACTCCTCGATAAACTCGCGCGAAGGGAGTTGGAAGAACTCGTTGTAGATCCCGATCTTGACGGCGTTTTCGCGCAGCAGCCGGAACAGCGTCTGCCACCACTCCGGGCCGAAGGTGGCCGGGTCCAGCGACAGCGCTACCTGGCGGTAACCGGCATTGCGCAGACGGCGGATGTCCTCGGCCACCGCTTCGGGGCTGCGCATCACGTAGCCATTGCGTCCGGCCAATTCGCTATGCGAATGCTTGCCCCCGCCGCAGTAAATGCAATTGAAGACGCAGCCCCGCCCTATCGTCAGCCAATGGCCGCGCACATCCGGGTCTTGCAAGCGAATCAGACCCGCCCCCGAATATTGGATCGCACCGTAACTCTGCGCGTGTGCAAGCCAGTCCGTACTCACGAAGTCGAGGCTGTCGAGCATCTCACCTGTGGCGAAATAAGAGCGCGGGTTCTGGCGAACTTCGCTGCCGGTGCGGCGCACCAGGTTGGGAATGGTCGCCGCATTCACATCGCCGCCGAACACGTGCTGCGCCAGTTGGCGCAGGGGCTCTTCGGCATCGCCGCGGATGGCGTAGTCGACCTCCGGATGGCTAGCCAGTATTTCCTCGGCGAAGTTGGAAGTCGTCAGCCCGCCGATCACGGTGACGGCGTCGGGCCAGACGGACTTGATCATGCGCGCCGTGTCGATCGCACCGAAACAGTGTTCATACCAGTGGAGGTCGATCAACGCCATCTTAGCCGGGGGCTGGTCGGCTAGCCAGCGGCGAAAGCTGAATTCGGGCCGCATGGTCAACTCCATGGGCAGGTTCAGCCCCGCCACATCCCAACCCTCGCGGCGCAGCATGTTGACGAGACCCACGACCCCCACCGGTATAAACGGGTACGGCGAGCAGGGGATGTACTTGTCGAAACGGGCGTCCGCCTCCTGCTTTGCAGGGTGGACGTAAAGAATCTCCAAACCAAACTCCTGGCCGGAGCGTTATGCCCAGAATGCCGCGCCGGGCTGCTCCTGAATCACGATGTCCTGCAGGAACTTCACCGCTTTCTCGAAGCCCTCGCGGTTGGACATCAGGCCGTCCTCATGCTCAATCGACAGCGCGCCGTCATAGCCGACCAAGCGCAGGTTGCTCACCACGTTACGCCAGGTCTCCTCGCCGTGCCCATAACCCACCGTACGGAAGATCCAACTGCGCTTGCTGAACTCGCGGTATGACGTGGTATCAAGCACGCCGTTGATGCCGGTGTTGATAGGGTCGATCTTGGTATCCTTGGCATGGAAGTGGTAGATCGAATCGCCCAGATGGCGGATCGTGTCGGTCAAGTCGGCCCCCTGCCAGAAGAGATGGCTGGGGTCGAAGTTCGTGCCGATAGTCGGGCCGATGGCCTCGCGCAGCGCCATCGCCGTACCGGCGTTGTAGACGCAGAAGCCGGGGTGCATCTCGATGGCGATGCGCACGCCCAACTCCTTGGCGAAGGCTGCGGTCTCCTCCCAATAGGGCAGCATCACGTCCTCCCACTGCCACTGCACCGTCTTGGAGAAGTCCGGGGGCCAGGGGCAGGTTACCCAGTTGGGGTGCATGTCGCCAGGGCCTCCGCCGGGGCAGCCGGAGAAGGTGACGATCGTGTCGACGCCGATCTTGCCCGCCAACTTGATGGCGTTGGTCACATAGGCGCGATGCGGTTCACCGATCTCCGGGTTCGGGTGGAGGGGGTTGGCGTGTGCGCTCAGCGCGCTGATTTCCAGCCCGCGGTCGTCGACCGCCCGCTTGAACGCGGCGGCCAGGTCGTCGTCGGCCAGAAGCTCCGCCGCCTTGCAGTGCGCGTCGCCCACATAGCCGCCGCAGCCCACCTCAACCGCCTGTACGCCCACCGATTTGATATAATCCAGCGCATCCTCGAACTTCATGGCGCTGAACATCACTGCAAACACGCCGACTTTCATGTCCTCGTCTCCTGATTTTGATTGAGATTGGGGCCGGGTCACGGCCGGTCAGGGGATTCGCTAAAGTGCAGGTTGGCACGTGCGCGGGGTGAAGGCGTCGCCGAGCAGCGCGTATTCGCACACCACGTCCTCCGCCGCCAGCCAGAACGTCATGTTCACCTCGATCAGCGGGGCGGCCTCGTCTACGGACAACCCTTCGAGCGTGCCGAGCTTGGTGCGAATCTCGATATTGCACACGCTGCAGTTGGAATCCTGGATGCGCACGCGCACCGCGTCCGGCGCAATCTGGAGCACGGACGCCAGTTGGCTCGCGGCCTCTTCCAGGCTCGCCGTCTCGGTAAGCGCCGCGGCAATGTCCTCCGGCGTTCGTTCGACAGCCGCGCCCGCCGGACCCTCGACAGCGTCGCCGGCGGCCGGCGCGCATGCGGCCAGCAACAACCATATGCCCACGACAATCAGCCGTCGCACAGTCCGTTCCCCTCGCCGGGCCGTAGGAAGAAGAGCGGGGCATGCCGGCCCGGCGCCCCGCTCTCGCGTTTGCCGCCTAGTATTTGCAGTCTATCTGGCGCTTGCTGGCGGCAGACTCCAGAATCGCGTCACAGATCACCGCCGCGCGGTAGCCGTCCTCGAAGTCCGCTCCGATGGGGGCCACGTCCTTGTCGTTGACGATACAGTCCAAGAGATGCGTGATCTCGTGGATGAAGGTGTGCTCCCAGCCGATGATATGGCCCTGTGGCCACCAGTTCTCCCACCAAGGATGGTACGGCTCGGAGACGAGTACATGATGGAAGCCGCGCGTTTCCTTCGGCTCGTCGTCGTTCCAGAAGACTTCCATCTCGTTGAGCCGTTCCAAGTCGAAGCGGATGCTGCCCTTTTCGCCGTTGATCTCCAGGCCAAGCGCGTTCTTGCGCCCGGCCGCGAAACGGGTCGCCTCCAGCGTGCCGATGGCGCCGTTCTCGAACTCGACCGCGGCCACGAAGGCGTCATCCACATCCACTTTGCCCATGCCGCTGCCGTCCGTCTTCGGGCGTTCCTCGATGAAGGTCTTCGCCATAGCGCTGACGCCCTTCACGTCGCCCACTAAGTAACGGCCCAAGTCGATGATGTGCGCGCCCAGGTCGCCCAGCGCGCCGCTGCCCGCATCCGACTTCTGCAGACGCCAGATCATCGGCGTATTGTAGTGCGGCATGATCCACTCTTGCAGATAGACAGCGCGGAAGTGATAGATGCGGCCTAGGGCGCCGGCGTCGATCAGCTTGCGGATCTGCCGGACCGCAGGAACAAAGCGATAGTTGAAGGCCACCATGTGTTTGACGCCGGCCTTCGTCACCGCGTCCAACATGGTCTTGGCTTCTTCGGCGGTGCGTGCCAGCGGTTTTTCACAGAGGATGTGCTTGCCGGCCTGGGCCGCGGCGATGCTCGGCTCGGCATGCGCATTGTTCGGCCCGCCGTTGTCAAACAACTGCACCTCGTCATCCGCCATCATGTCGCGCCAGTCGGTGTAGTACTTGGCATAGCCGAAACGCTGGGCGGCCAGCGCCACGGCCTGCTCATTGCGGCCGGCCATCGCGATCAGCTTGGGAATCGCAGGCGGCGGGTACATCATATAGGGAATCGTCTTGTAGGCGTTGGTATGCGACTTGCCCATGAACGCATAACCCAACATGCCCACGCCGATCTCAGGAATATCGCCCGCAGCCTTATCGGCTGCCATCGTGGTGAATCCAGCGCCTTCGCTCATATCAGTTCACTCCTGCTTGAATTGAGTTCGGACCTAAACCGGCTGTGCCACAAATCGCACCGTTTGCTAACTTGGGGGAGGCCGCCTGCGGCTTCCCCCAAGATGGGTCAGCTTATTCGCCCTGGAACGCGGCGTCGAAGGCCACGCTCGACGGCGCAAAGTCGGCCTTGCGCACCACGGCCAGCGACTCCTGCGCGCCGAATTCGCGGTCCATGCCGGTGTCTTCCCACTCGATGGACAACGGGCCCTGATAGCCGATGCGGTTCAGCCAGCGCACGATGGGATCCAGCTTGACGTCGCCATGCCCCGGCGAGACGAAATCCCACCCGCGCCGCGGGTCGCCGAAGTCCAGGTGCGAAGAAAGGATGCTGTTGCGGCCGGTCAGCTTCACCTTCGAGTCCTTGACATGTACATGGTAGATGCGGTCCGGGAAGGCGGCAATGAACTCAGCCGGGTCGACGAACTGGTGAATCAGGTGGCTGGGGTCGAAGTTGGCCCCAAACGCCGGGTGATGATTCACGGCCTCCAGCGCCCGCTCAAAGGTGATAATGTCATATGCGATCTCGGTCGGGTGCACTTCCAAACCGAACTTGATGCCGTTCTCCTGGCAGACGTCGAGGATAGGAATCCAGCGGTCGGCGAAGTCCTTATAGCCGGCGTCGATGTCGGCCTGGCTCGTGGGCGGGAAGAAGTAGAGCTTAGCCCACACGCTGCTGCCGGTGAAGCCGTTGACGATGTCTACGCCGAACAGCTTGGCGGCCCGCGCCGTGTTCTTCATCTCCTCTGCGGCGCGCTGACGCACACCCTCCGGGTCGCCGTCGCCCCACAGCCTGTCAGGCAGCACGTTTCTGTGCCGCTGATCGATCGGGTCGCACACGCACTGGCCCACCAGATGGTTGCTGATGGCCCAACACTTCAAGTTGTACTTCGCCAACAGATCGCGCTTTTGGCGGACATAGCTGTCCTTCTCCAGCGCCTTGTCGACCTCGAAGTGATCGCCCCAGCACGCCAGTTCTAGCCCGTCGAATCCCCATGAACTGACCTTCTCCGCCAGCGTCTCGAGGGGCAAATCCGCCCACTGTCCTGTGAATAGTGTGACTGGTCTTGGCATCGAATGACTCCTCTAGTTGATCGGTTGTGCGAACAGAATGCCGTTCGCCCTGTACGAAATCAGGCAGAGCTTTTGACGACTTGGCCGGTCTCAAACGATTGCACCACGTCGAAGACGATAGCCAGCGACTTGATGTTATCCTGGCAGGTCGTGGCAGGCTGGGCGCCGTGGGTCACGGCCTCGTAGAATTCGTGCAGCAAATACGCCTGCTCCGTACGCGCCATCTTGACCGGCGAAACCTCCACCGGCTCTTCGCCGGTCGGCTGCGTGTACACGACGTCGTCCTCCATGAAGACGACGCCCTTCTCACACTCAAAACGCCAATTAGCGTTCCAGCCGATCTCGCGCCCCTGCGAGCACCATGAACCGTTGTATGACACGAAGACGTTGTTCATAAACTGCAACGTCACCGACGCCGATGCATCGCCCTTATACCAGCTCCAAGGCGGGTTCCAACTGCGCCCAAAGACCGACACCGGGTCGTTGTCTAAGAAGAAGCGCATCAGGTCGAAGTGGTGAATCGACATGTCGATGATCAGCGGGTATGGCATCTCCTCGCGGAAGCCGCCGAAATGCGGGCCGCGGAAGAATTCCACCGTCGCCGACCCGATCTCGCCCATTGCCTTTGACGCCAGGGTCTGCTTGAGCGTCTGTGTGGCGCTGCGATAGCGGTAATTCTGCGTGATCATGTGCAGAACGCCCGTCTCGTTCGCTTTGTCGACAATGGCCTGCGCCGCCTCGAACGTATCGGCCAGCGGCTTCTCCGAAAGAACGGGAATGCCTGCGTCCAGCGCAGCGACGGACACATCCTGATGGAACTGCGGCGGCGTCACGTTAATCACGCCCTCGACCTCGACAGCCTTGAGCGCCTCCGGCAGCGTCCGGTACACTTCGATGCCCTGCAAATTGAAGCGCTCGACCTGCTGCGCGGCGATGGCGTCGTTGACCTCGACCAGCGCGGCATATTCGACATTCGGAGATTCCAGCACGGCGCGCAGCCAGGCATTGCCCATGCCGCCGATGCCTACTTGGATGACCTTCATAGGATTCCATTGCCCCTTCTACAGAGCGCTGCTGATGATTGGTTGTATTGCGGACCTATTCGTCGCGCGAGGTATGATGTTGAACAATCCGGCAGTACATACCGGCGAACGTAGCCGTCGATCACTTTTTCACGCGAATGGATTCGGGACAACCCGTCGCCCCGGCTCGGCTCTCTCCTCAGAACTCTGCCGTTCGGATTCCCCCTTTATCATACCGAACCAAAGGCAAAACCGAAGATCCGCCTATCCCTTGACGCCCGTGACCACGATGCCCTGCACAAAATAGCGCTGGGCAAAGAAGAAGACAAGCAGCGTCGGCAGAATCGCCATCAGCGACGCCGCCATGAGCGCCTGCATATTGTTAGACAACTGCCCCTGGAAGAGCCGCAGGCCCAACGCCACGGTGTACATCTGCACCTTGTTCAGGTAGATCAGCGGGTTCAGGAAATCGTTCCATTGAAACGTGATCTGGAAGATGATCACCACGCCCACCGCGGGCAAACTGAGCGGCAGATGAATGCGCCAGAACATGCCAAAAGGCGAGCAGCCGTCAATATAGGCCGAGTCATCGTATTCCTTGGGGATGGTCATAAAAAACTGGCGCATGAGGAAGACGAAGAAGGCCGGCGCGAACCAGTTGGGCGCGATTAGCGGCAGGAACGTGCCGACCCAGCCCATCCAGGTAAAGAGCAGATAGGTGGGCACCAGGCGCACATGTTCGGGAAGAATCATGGTTGCCAAAACGATCAAAAAGAGCGGCTCGCGCAGCGGAAAACGCAAGCGCGCAAAGCTGAAGCCGACCATAGAGGCGGACAGAGCGGTGCCTATCGCCGACCCCACAGCGATGATGCCGCTGTTGACAAACCAACGTTCAAAGGGAAACGTCTGAAACGGCACCTTGAAGTTGGACCAATTCCACTCCGCCGGTATCCACTCAGGCGGATAGCGGAACACCTGCCAGGTCGGCATGACCGCCGTGCGCAGCATCCAGAACAGAGGTACGGCGAAGATGAAGGCGCCGAGCAGCACCGCAGCGTACAGCAGAACCCGATAGAGAAACTCGGTGAGCCTGCTTCCCACATATCGTCGATTTCGCAACGCAGTTGTCGCCATAATCGTCACACCCTCTCGTAGTGAACCCAGCTCTTGGCGCTGCGCAGAGCCATCAGCACGAACACGAGTATGATCAGAAACAGAAACCACGCCTGCGCCGAAGCGTAGCCGAAATAGGCGTTGCGGAAGCCGGTGCGATACAGGTGCAGCACCGCGGTCAACGTGGCGTTGTTCGGCCCTCCGTCGGCCATGATCAAGGCCTGGGTAAAGATCTGCCATGAGCCGATGATGGAAAGCACCACGTTAAAAAAGATAGTCGGCGTGAGCAGCGGCAGCGTAATCGTGAAGAAACGGCGAAAAGAACTGGCGCCGTCGATCTCGGCAGCCTCGTAAAGCGCCGTCGGAATGCCGCGCAGACCGGCCAGATAGATCAGCATCGGCGCCCCTGCCCCCCACAGCGCCATGATGATCAGCGAGGGCATGGCCCATTGCTCGCTGAACACCCAACGCGGCGGGTTGTCTACGCCTAGCCCTCGCAACACCGTGTTGAACAGGCCCATCTCCGGCTCGTAGAGCCACCGCCACAACAGCGCCACCGCCACGCCGGAAACGACCGAGGGCAAATAGTAAATCGTGCGCCAAATGCTTTGCCCCTTGATGCCTTGGTTTAGCATGACGGCAATCGACAGCGCCAGGATGGTGCTCAATGGTACGGATACAAGGCTGAAATAGGCGGTGTTGAGCAGCGCCTTGCGCACCAACACGTCGGCCACGACGCTCTTGTAGTAATAAAGACCGACGAACTCCCAGGAGGTGAGAAAATCGGTGCGGAACATGCCGATGACCAGGGAAGCTACCATCGGAAACAGGACGAACACCAGAAAGCCGATCAGCCACGGCGACAGCATGGCATAACCGTACAGCGCTTCGCGCGTGCTCTGTTTCATCACTTTTCGCTGTGCGCCTACGGGTAATCCAAGCGCGCTCGATCCGTCTTGGGTTTGGCCTACAGTAGTCATAGAGGTTGCTTGCCTCCGTTCTTGTCTTCCGACCCGCCCTTAACCTCTACAGCGCGGTAACGCGTAACGCGCCCACTTCGCTGCTGATCTGCATATTACCAGAGGAGGAGGACAGCGACTGCCGTCCTCCTCCTTGCACACTCAGGCTATTGGGTGATCTTGGCCAGTTCAGCGCCAAGTTGTTCGGGCGGAATCTCATCGCGGTTGAAGCGTGTTGCAACTTCGGCGTGCTTCCCCACGTAATCTGACGTGGCCTCGCCCAGCAGAATCAACTTCTCCATTGCAGGCTTGATGATCTGATCCTT
The DNA here is from genome assembly GCA_964467575.1 of uncultured Caldilineaceae bacterium. GTDB lineage: Bacteria > Chloroflexota > Anaerolineae > Caldilineales > Caldilineaceae > JASGTU01. The sequence continues at coordinate 48,060 of CAYXRG010000002.1, forward strand.
CGTCGCGGCATCATACTTGAAGAACTCTTCGGTGCCGCCGATGTCCTGCGCCAGCGAGTCAGTGAAGACCTCGAGCGAGATCTCGTTGTACTTCTCGTTTTGCTCACGCAGCAGCCTGGGGAACTCGTTAAGAATGCTCTTGCGAGACGGCTGCTTGTTGGCATATTGCGCGTACAGGATGCCGTACTCCGGACTCGACGTGCCCTTGAGCAATGTCCAGGACTCCTCCGGGTTCGGCGTGTCCGTCCAAACCATCGTCCCATCGACGGACTGGTGCGTCGTCGTGCCGGCCGGGCCATTGACCATCGGCGCTACATCCCAGCGGAACTGCGCAGCGTCCATGACCACATTCAGGTTCCACGGCCCCATCTCCATCATGGCGATGCGCTCACTGGTGAAGAGCGATTCCACGCCGACGCCGCCCGACAAAGCGGAGTTGCCGACTACGTACTGCTTGCGGTCCCATGTCTGGGCGCGCAGCCACTCAAGGCACTCCTGTGCTTCCGGCTCATCCATCGGGCAATGCGTGTTGTCGTTCGGGTCAACCATGTGTGCGCCCCAGCCGCGCAGCCAATACATAGTCACCCAGTCGGCGGCCATATGGTAATTGGAGGTCGCCCAGGTCTGCGGGTTCTCGCCAACGAACTTGTCGCCGATCCGCTGGAAGTCTTCCCAAGTCCAACTGCCCCATTCGGCTGAGGGATACGGCTCGCCGACGCGGTCAAACCAGTCCTTGTTGTAGAAAATGACCTGCGTGCCCGTGAAGCGCGGCATCATGTGAATGTTGCCGTCCTTCGTCCATGCATCGAACTGGCGTTCGTAGTAGTCTTCGATATTGACTTCTTCCGCATCGCGGTCGATGAACGGCTGCAAGTTCATCGCCTGGCCGTTCTGGACGAAAAAGCCGCTATCGGTGCAGCACCACTCAATTAGGTCCGACGCGTTGCCGGCTACCATAGCCGCCAGCGCGCTTTCGCGAGCATTGCCGCCCGCATCGGGCACCCACTCAACCTCTATGGTGGGGTTCACCTCGCGGAACCCTTCGTACCACAGATCCCACATCTCCTTCACGCCGGCGGCGTTTTCCGGCTCGCGCGACTGATACTGCAACTTGACGGTTTCCGCCGCCGCGCCGCCGGCCTCGCCCCCGGCTGCAGGCGCAGGAGCGCTCGGCGCGCACGCAGCCAGCGCCATCGTAGCGCCGGTCACGGCTGAGAACTTCAGGAATTGCCTACGGCTGAACAACTGTCTGTGTGCCATGCTTCCTTTTCCTTTCGCCTATCTTATGAAGAACTTGGGAGAAACTCGGGGGGTAACACAAACGACGGACAACGCCGAATTCCGACATCTGCCCTAAGGGCAGATACTGAGGGTAAGCTGAGCATCATTGGCAGCAATGGAAGCTGTAGATGTAGACGGAAGACCGCCGGCAGAATGTACAATTAGTACAATGAAGTGGTATGCACGGCCGTACACGATGAGCCGGGAAGAAACTCCTAGACCGCGCTAACCGCAGTATAACTCATCCGCTTATTTTCACCAATTGATAACCTGACCATTCCCGGCCATCCGCCAGAAGGGGAAATCATGCAATTCGCCTTCGAGGAAACAGCCGGCAGCATCATCTATCGCATCTCGCACTTCGACCCGACAGAGCGGCCCTAATCGAAGATCGCATGCGCATTGGCGCCGGCCGGCTTATGGGGAGCGCCGGCCGGACGCAGGGCCGCAACGCCGTCATGCAAACGGCGCAAAATGCTTCTGGAAATGGGAATCCAGCACAGCGTGATATGTCTCTTCGCGGCTGGTCAGCGCGGCGAAGAACCGCTCACGGAACGGCTCATGGTTCAACACCGACCCGAACGTAACGTGCAACACCTCGCGCCCGTGGAAGTCGTTCAGCAGGTCGCCCAACGCTTCGTCCGGCTGCCCGGTGATGTCCGGCATCTTCGCCAGGTCCGCAGAGACGTGATAGCTCGCCCGGTCGGTCGGATAGCGCTGGCGCGCAAACTGCACGATCTCACGGAACAGATCGGGGTCGATGGCTGCGATGGCGCGCACCGCCTCCAGATAGCTCGTGCCCGCCGTCTTGAGGTGAACCAGGTCGCCTGCTAATTGCGCGGCAATGGGATAGACCCTGAACTTGTCCGAGCCGGAATGCAGGCTCAACTTGTACGGCCCGAACCTCTTGGCGACGGCGACATGCTGGGCGAAGGACTCCTCGAACTTGTCCAGATCGCCGATGTAGTCCACGCCCTTCTCAAACTCGCCGACATAGCGCGGCGCCAGGCTGACACATTTGACGCCCAGCCGCTGCAATTCGCTGGCGATGTAAATATGCTCCGCCAACGTCGTCACGGTCTCCGTCTCGTCGACGCTCATCTCCACTTCGTAGGGCCGGTCGCCCATCGCCTGTCGAATTCGCTCGACCATGCGCGCCGTATGGGCTACCGCACGCCCATATTTGGCCGCAGCGCGCAACACGCTTTGGCTCTGCAGCGCCACAGAAAGCTCCGCCAGTTCTACCGGCTTGTCCGTCAGCCGCCGCACCAAGTCCGGCAAGCTGTCTTGCAGCTCGTCCCAGGGCAGCGCTTCCGCCATCGCCTGCAGTTCGGCCCTCGACGCATGGTTGGCGCGGTCATCAACGTACTCGCCCGGGTCAATCGTATAGAAGGTATAGCCTGCCGCGGCGCAGCTATCGACATCCTCGAACGTCTTCAGATGGTCGGCGTCCGCGCCATAACCCTGACGCCAGCCCTCCTGAAAGACGCCCCACATGGCGTCGTCCATCACTTCTTGCGGGGTGCGGCCGGTGCGTGCGTTCTCGCGTATCGACTGCTGCGCGAAGATCGGGGCGAGCGTAACGGCCTCATCGGAACCGAAAACGCTGCGCAATGCCCGAATATGGCCGGGTGTCGCCATGCCGAGGCGATCCCCGCAGCCGGCGGATTTCTGCAGGCCGAGCGGGCGCGGGTTCAAAAAGGGCAGATGCTCCCGCACCACCGTTGCAGCCTCCGCGTTTGCCGGCGTCATCGCCAGTTCCATTGAGAAACGGTCAAACGTTACGGTCTTGGACGATGCCGCCAGGAGCGGCGAACTGCCGGCTTTGGCCATGCAGCACACCCGTTTTTTGCCGTCATCGCCACGCGCCAAGAACCACAAACGGCTGGCGGATAGCGTCAGTGAGCGCGCATAGATGGACAACTCCAATTGCCGTCCTAAGTCCGCCGCCACCCGTTCACCCGACTCGGCGGGAAACGGACCGGCCAGTTCCTCATGGTCAAACCACTCAGGCGTTGTGTTCTGCATGCTCCTCCATCCTTACACGCCGCTGTATGCCGAAAAGCCGCCGTCTACGGGCACGACAACACCGGTAACAAACCGCGACGCATCGCTGCACAGCCAGATTACGGTCCCAACCAGCTCCTCAGGCTCGCCGAATCGGCCCATCGGCGTGTGGTCGACGATCTGCCGGCCGCGCGCCGTGAGCGTGCCGTCAGCGTTGTACAAAAAGTCGCGGTTCTGCTCGCCGACGAAGAAGCCGGGCGCAATGGCGTTGACGCGCAGCCCCTCACCGTACTTGCTCGCCAGTTCCACGGCCAGCCAGCGCGTAAAGTTGTCGACCGCGGACTTGGCCGCGCCATATCCGATCACGCGCGTCAACGGGCGCTGCGCCGCCATCGACGAAATGTTGACGATCGCGCCTTGGCGACGCTGCGCCATCGCCTGCCCGAATACTTGCGAAGGCAATAGCGTACCCACCAGGTTCAACTGCACGACCTGATCAAATGCTTCTTGCGTGAGATCGAAGAAGGTAAGCTCGCCGAACACCGTGGCATTGGGCATGTTGCCGCCTGCCACATTCACCAGCAGGTCAACCCGCCCCCACTCGGCCAGGATCGCTTCACGCGCAGCGCTCAACTGGGGCTTAACCAGCACATCGGCGGGAAGCGGTATGGCCGTACCGCCTGCAGTGCGAATGCCATCGGCCACTTGTGCGGCGCGCTCATGCCGCCGCCCTAAAATGCCCACTTTGGCGCCGGCGCCGGCCAAGCCGCGTGCGATCGCGCCGCCCAAAACGCCCGTCCCCCCGGTAACCACAGCGACCTTTCCTTCGAGGGAGAATAGTTGAAGCGATTGGCTCGGAATGGACATGCGACCGCCTTTCCGCAGGGGTGTGAAGCAATGGATTGTGTCAGTCAAGCGAGGAGCGACGGCTTCGGCCTAAGGCTTGGCCGTCGCTTTCCAGCAGATTGTGGCCGTACGTCAAACAGTCTAGGCGAGAACGGACAGCCCCTTCTCGTCGCCGGCGATCACCGAATCGTGCATCTGAAGCAGAACCAGCGCAGGCGCGCTGCCCGCCACCGGCTGCCACGACATGCCGTCCTGCGAAGTCCACAGGCTAGTTTCGTCGCTGAGCAGCCATCCTTCCGGCGTCGCCGCCAGCGCGTTGATCTGCGCGGGAGCGTCCGGCACGCGTGTGAATGTATGCCCCTTATCGACAGAACGAAACAGGCCGTCGCCCTCCGTGCCGGCCAGGACGACGCCCGTCCGGTGGAAGTCCCGATCGACGGCAATGGTCTGAAATACGGCTTCCTCGCTCTCGGAGCGCTTCCAGCCGCGCCCGCCATTAGGCGAGTGATAGATGCCCTCTTCGGTTCCGGCAAACACAGCTTCCCAACGCGGCCAGACCGACGCAGGCGCAGACGGCGCCCATGCCAAGGCCAGCGCCGAGTAGCTGCGCAGCCCGAAGTTGCTGGTGAACCAATGGCTTCCCCGGTTGGCGGTGCGCAAGATGCCGCCGCCGTCCGTTCCCGCCAAGATCACGCCGCTCTGTTCGACCTGAGGATCGGCCGCCAGGGTCACCACCGGCGCCTCGACGTTATCCATCCAGCCCGCCTGCCATTCGACGCCGTCCTGTAAGCTGAAGGCTACGCCATGCGGCAATCCGCCAACCAACACGCGATCATGGATGGCGCAACAGCAGTACAGATTCTCCTGGGGCTGCGGTACGGGCGCCAGTTCTCCGCCTTCATAGCGGAACAGCCCTTCTGGGCCCGCCGCCCACACAGAGCCGTTTCGATTCGATACTGATAGGATGATTGTCATATCATGCTCAGGGTGTGAATGCTTGTTCGGGATTCTTGTGGTACACGATAGTATCTGTGGTCAGCGCCATCAGCGCGCCGCTGGATGCGGTGCGCAACACCGTGCTCAACACGTCGGCGACATCCAAGATACCGGCCTCGTAGGCATCGACCACGCGCTTGTCGAGAACGTCATAGGTAGCGCTGGGACCCGCCTGCTCCACCTGATCCATGATCACACTAGATGAAGGCACATGTGCGTTCTCCAAGATGACGCGGATGGGTTCGGCCAACGCTCGCCGTACGATCTCCACGCCAAAGGCCGCATCTTCCTCCGCCTCCACATCGGCCAGCGCGGGGATGCAGTGCAAGAAGGCTGCTCCGCCGCCCGGCGCCACGCCGCCATGTTGGGCTGCGGAAAGCACCTTCAAGGCCCGTTCGGCGTTCTGGGCCATCACCTCGCGGTCAAGCTTGCTATCCGTGCCGATCTTCAGCACGCCCATGCCGCCGGTCATCGCGCTCAGCCGCTTGACTAGGAGCGGTCGCGCCTCGTCGTCCAGCGTCGTCCGCGCAAGCTTCGTCCGCAGTTCGGCGGCCTTCTCTTGCACGTCGGGCGAAAGCCGTTCCGGCGCCACCGTCAGCAATTCGCCCCCAAACTCGGCGCGCACCACGCGCCCCAAGTCCTCGGGGCCGGCCATCTCCACGGGCTTCGACCAGGCGCGACCCAGAACGGACGCACCCGTCAACATCGCCAGGTCATCATACGCCTCGCGTCGCGCGTCACCCACGTCCTTGAACTTCACACCGGTGATCGTCAGCTTGCGCGCTTTGTCTTTTTCCGCATTGCCGTTTTTGCTATTGGCGGCCCCGCGGCTATTACGCACCATCACGCCGATCACCTCGTCGCTGAAACTCCCCGCGACAACTGTCAGCGATTTGGCGTCTGTCTTCAGGGCCGAATCTAGAATGGCGACGATCTGATCCAGTTGATCCAGCTTGCCGTCGACCAGGGCTATCGCGCCCGCCGGCAGAACCGCTGTCTTGCGCACCGGATCGGTGTACAAGTACATGCTGGCTATCTGGGCGCGGTAATTGGCGCCCTGATGATAGGCGCGATGCAGATAAGGCGCTACATATTTCTCGATGGAAACATGCGCATCCGCCCCCAGAAGGTAGCTCATTTCGCCGAGAACCGCTGCCAAATCCGGCTCGCGGATGACCGTCAGCGCCACCTTAGCCAGTTCATCTTCGCCGGCTACCGGCCGCGCCTGGGCCTTCAGCGCAGCAACGGCACGCGCCACGCCTAATTCGATCCCCTTCGACAGCCGCATCACATTGATGCCGGACGCGGACATGCGCATCGCCTCGCGATACATGGCCCGCGCCAAAACGGCCGCCGTAGCCCCGCCGTCGCCGGCGCGCTGCACCACCCGCCAGACCATGCTGCGCATCAACATGGCGCCCACGTCCATGCGCGGGTCCCCCAGATTGAGGATGCGGCGCATAGCCGTCGCAGAATCATCCAGCAACTCCGGCTTGTTGTTGACGTCCCGCTGATTGGCGACGATGCCGCCAATCGGCCCCAAGGTCGGCGCCAAGAGGTCAGCCATCACGTTGATACCCAACGTGAAATGCTCTGTCGTTTTTGGTTGTCCAATTACTTTTGGCTTTGGCATATTGTCCCTTCACACACACTGAACGTTGGCCGCGATGATGGCGGACAGTCGTTATTTACGGGTAAAGGCAATCCGCCCGCCGTACCCCAACCGTCATTGCCCAGACTTCCAGTCCGCCCAAATCGGGGACGCATTACGAATATTTATGGAGAGGCGCCGCGCATGATAACGCTGCGTGCAACAACGCCGCCGGAGCAGACTGAGGAACCAATTCCTGTACGCTTGACGCAGATGAAGGTTTAGCGACTTCCGAATTCTACCAGTATCCTCACCTCACGCAAAAATCCCAAGGTGACACACATCCCCTAGCGTCTCCACCCGCCAGCGCGTGCCGTCGAGTGAAACCATGCTCAGGCTGCAATTGCGAATGGTAAACACGTTGCGCACATCAATCGGGACATGCATCACGAAATTGAAGAAAACGTAGAAGAAGCCGGCGTGTCCCACAACTGCGATCTGCTCACCGCGATGCCCCTCGGCCAGGTCTTGCATCACCGCGACGGCCCGATCATAGACCTGGCGACGGCTTTCGCCCCCCGGCAACACATAATCCGAGCCGTACGGCCCTCGATACTCGGCGTACGCGTCCGGATAGCGTTGTTTGACCTCGGCCTTGGTCAGCCCCTCGAACAGACCGTGGTTGCGTTCGCGCAGACGTTCCTCCACCCGCAGCGGTACGCCCGTCGCCCGCTCGATCGCACGGGCTGTCGTAATGCAACGGCCTAGATCGCTGGCATAGAGCGCATCGACGCGCACGTTGCGCAGACGCCCAGCCACGGCCTCGGCCTGCGCCAGTCCCTCCGGCGTCACCGGACTATCTTGTTGCCCTTGATATCGGCCTTCCCGATTCCACTGCGTCTCAGAGTGGCGCACCAACAACAGACGGGTCACGCTAGAATCCAACACTTCCTCTTTTCTCTAGCCAACAGATTCATTGCACCCACTGGCGGTGGCCCAATAGCGTCCATAGCGCCGGTTCACGCCTCAACGCGCCCGTAGGCTGAGTTCCTCCACCCACAGCCCGCCCGGTTCGCCCGCGCGCAGGCATAACTCCACTGCATCACCGTGCCGCGATCCGCAGGTTATGTCGAGTTCGACCGAATTCCCCTGCGGAGCGAACGGCAGGCGCGTGCTGTCTGCGCCACAATGTATAGCCGGTTCCGCCTCTGCGTCGGGCGCCGAACGATAGCGAACGTACACCCCGGATACGTCATCCGCGTGCCGCACCGTGAAGCAGGCCGAGTCGCCAATCACCGCGCGTGCCGGCGCCCCGCTCCGCTCCTCCAACGGTCCCCAGTTCTCCGCGCCCAACAGGATGTACGGCTCCGGCTCGACCGGCGCCACACGGTATGCTGTCACGCGTTCATCGGCATAAACCGGCGCATGGGCGGCGAACACACCCTCCGCCAGAGCTTCCGTTACCGCACGCTCCTCCCCGCCGGGCATCTTATAGCGGTCGAGCACGACATATTCCACGCCTAGATCGGCCAGCACCGTCATGCCCGCATCTGCGGGGTCGCCGGCCAGGATGTCCGGCCCCAGATGGCGCAGATGCTGTAAGAATGGGGCTCGTTCGGTCAGAGTGCGCGGGTCGTCGCGGCTGATATACGCCACGGTGAGCGGGCGTTGATGCACCGTCTGATAGAGCAAATAGCCTGGACGGTCATAGTTCATCGGCAAGTTGAGCACCGCGCCCGGTCCCGGTTCCTGCGCCAACTGCATATAGAACGCAGGCGTGTCCGGCGGGCTGAGCGGATAGGGAGCCGTCCAGTATTCGCCGAGGACGAGCAGCGCAGCCGCAGCCGCGATCACCGCCCTGCCGCGGCCGAGCGCCCTTTGCAGCAGCGCCTGCAAGCCTATGCCCGCCAGAACCGCGAAGCTGAACTGCACCATCAGGGCATAGCGGCTCACACTACGGCTGATGCGCATGAACGGAATCAAACGATTTAACGCCGCGAACGGCGTCCACCCAGGCGCATCGGCTCCGGCTGCCAAGTCCGCCGGCACGTCGGCCATCGTGATATTGCCAACGTGCAAGGCCGGTCCCATCGCCAGCAGTACAAAGAAGAGTGCGACCGCCGACCATAAAGCCGCCTGTTTGCTGCGCCACGCCACGGCGATCACGGCCAACGCCAGCGGTGCATACCCGATAGCAATAGTGCGTTCGCTCACCGGGGCGATCTGGTTGCCGGGCCAGGAAAAGCTCTCCGGTCGGAACAAAGTGTGCAGCCGGTTGGGGATCAGGAAATCCATCAGGCTGGCGCTGAGGATGTACAGGTCCGAAACAGGGCGAACCATAAAGCTGTACTGCATCGCTTCCTTCACCATCGGGACCAAGATGGGGCTGAGCAACACGGCAAAAACTGCCCCGGCGACGACTGGCGGCGCGAGAATTGCCGGGGACGCGCCCGCCAACCTGCGTAACCGCGCCGCCACGCCGCCCGGCTGCGTGACGAGCGCCATGGTGAGAAAGGCAATCACCGCCAGCCCGGTGAAGAGAAAAAGATAGAGCACAAAATACCAGTCGGTCAGCCCGGCCAGCGTCAGAAATAGTCCGGCCAGCAAGCCGTCTCGCAGCCACGCACGCCCGGCGCGTCGCTCCTCCAGACCGCGCAGCAAGAATAGGGCGTAGAACGGGATCCACTGCACGCCCATCACCTGCATGTGGCCGAGCAAATGGGCCATGTGAAACGGGGCGAAGGTGTAGATCAATCCGGCCACGAAAGCCGCGGTACGCTTGCCCTTGCCCCTCCCCGGGCTGGACTCTGTGCCGTCGCTGCGGCCCAGCAGCCACAGACAGAGTAAAAACATGCCGTAACCCGACAGCGTCCAACTGATCAGGACTACGGCGTTGTAAGCCGGAATCAGCCCGCCGGCGAGTTGAACCGGCAATGTCATCAAACCGTTGATGGGATTGAGCGTGTGGAAGTACAGCCCGACGCCCGTCGGGTAATAGAGCAGGTCGGTGTAGAACGGCGTCGCCAGTCGGTCGACCAGCGCCGTCTTCAGCCACCACAAGTTCCAGTAATTCTGCCAGCCGTCGAAACCGTCGCCGGGGATCGCCGTGCGTGAGTTAGCCGCCAGCGGCCACGTCATGACCAGCGTTAACAAGAAATAGCCAAACAAAACGGCCAGGTGAACCGGGCCTGTCGCATCACCGCCCCAAAAGCCGCGAGCTTCCCGGAAGTGCCGTCCTCGCCTGGTCAAACCTGCCGCCCCTGACGTTCGCTGCCTATTGCCGACTCTGACCGATTGCCGCCAACTTCGCGGCCTCCAACACATTGCTCATGAGCATGGCGTTGGTCATCGGGCCCGTGCCGCCAGGAACCGGCGTGAGCCTTCCGGCAACCTCGGCTACGCTGGCCTGCTCGCAGTCGCCCTTTAGCCCGTCGTCCGTGTAATTCGTGCCGAAGTCCACCACAGTGGCGCCAGGCTTAATCCAGTCGCCTTTCACCATCTCGGCGCGGCCCACGGCCACGCACAGGATATCGGCGCCGCGACAAACCGCAGGCAAATCTTGCGTGCGGCTATGCGCCAGGGTCACAGTGCAGTGCCGGTGCAGCAGGAGCAGAGCCATAGGCTTACCTACGATATCGCTGCGTCCGACCATCACCGCATGGCTGCCACGGAAATTGACGCCCGCTTCCTCCAGCAGGCGAATGCCGCCCGCTGGCGTGGCCGGCACGAAATAGGGCGGGCGCTGCTGTTGCAGCCGGCCGGCGTTGAGCGGATGCACGCCGTCGACATCTTTCGCCGGATCTAGCGAAAGAACCAGCGCATCGTGGTCAATCTGGGGCGGAAGCGGTTCCAGAATCATGATGCCATGCACGGATGTGTCCGCGTCAAGCCCTCGCAGAGCGGCTTCCGCCTCGGCTTGCGTAGCGCTGTCCGGCAAAGTCGTCTCGCTGAACTCGACGCCTACGCTGCGGCAGTTCTTGCCGATCGCACGGGCATAGCTCGCACTAGCCTCATCATCGCCCACGCGCAGCGCTGCTAATACAGGCGCATAGCCTTGCTGCCTGGCGAAATCCGCTACATCCGCCTTGATCTGCGCCTTGATCGCTCTAGATAGTGCGCTGCCGTCCATCAGTTGCGCGCTCATAACGGCATCCCAAGGGTCTGTTCGCAGGCGGCCATCGCCCGCCCGTGGGCGTTCGCCAGCCGCGCCAGCAGATCGTCGCGCTTTGCTGACCACTCGGCCACAAATGCCTCGTCCTTGATGTACTTCAGGTTGATGTTGACGTTGACCAGCGCGCTGTGCAGGGCTGCGGTTGCCAAGTGGAGCGCTGTGGCAGCGTCACTTACCACGTTGGCGTTGCCCTTCGCGCCCACCGGTTCGGCCAGTTCGATCACGGCCAGACATTTTTCTGCGGTTAGATAGGGAACGCGCGTCGCGCCCTTCAGCGCCTCTTGCAGCGCGGCAGTACGCGCCGCCTTCTCTTCGTCTGTTACTTTGGGCATGCCATAGCAGGCCGACACAGCGTTGAAGGCTTCCACATCGCGGTCCGCCAGCGCCAGCAGTTCACCGCGCAGCCGTTCGCTCACGGCTAAATGGCGCTGCATTTCTTCCTCCACGTCGGCGTACTTCTTGCTGCCGGCGGTAAAGTTGATCACCATGCTGACCAGAGCGGCGGCCATGCTGCCGCTGAGCGCAGCAGCGCCCCCGCCGCCCGGCGTCGATGTTCTGGCGGCTAGGGCATCGAGAAAACCGCTTACGGTCAAATCACCCGTTGACTGATTGTCGCCCACGTGAGTTCTCCTCCTGGGTTGCGGATGGCGTAGTTCCCAAGAGTATACCATCCGGCCGCGCGATCTGCCGAAACCGGCAATGAAGGGGCTAGATCTGGAGAGAGGCGGAAGATCGAAAAACGGGATGAACAACGCGCGGCTAGTGGCCCAACACGTCCACGCTCTTCTCGCGGCGATGATGGGCCAGCGTCCACTGACCAAAACGTCTTAGCAGAGAGCGAACGCGCTCACAGCGCACTTTGAGCCGCGGCTCCTTGCATTCCCACTCGCCCAACACTTGGTTGATCACCAGAGCGGAATCGCCGCGGATATCGAGGAGCGCTGTGCTAGGCCGGGCGCGGTTGTCTTGCAGCCGCTGCAGCACTGCTTCCAGCGCCGCGATCAAGGTGTCGTACTCAGCCTCGTTGTTGGTCACCTTATCGCCGAAACGCAGCCGCACGATCTGCTGCGGCGCACCGGGCCAGCGCAGTGCATAACTGCCGTACCCCTGGCCGGGATTGCCGCGGCTGCCGCCGTCAAAGATGATCACGATCGGCTGTTCCGGGGCTTGGCCGGGCAGGGGGGCCATCTCATGCGGGGAGTCGGATGATTTCTCTGCGGGCGATCCAACCACCGCCTTGCCGCTCACCGGCGTGCGGTAGTCAGCCTGCACCGAAGCGCGGTCCGCCTCGTCAGGCTCATCCGCTTCCGGACGTACCAGCGTGCTTGCCGGCGGAGGGGGGACATCCGGCGTCTCCGACTGGAGAGGCGTCCGTTGATAAGCCAGGGCAGGAGCGATCTGTAGACGCCCGCGGTCGGTGAGACATTCCATCGGCTCCAACAGCCCGCTGACGCGCAGACGGCGTAACAGCCGCCGCCGCTGCGGAGGAGTCAGCGCGCGGATCGACTCGACAATGCTCAGAAGCCGTGCTTCAACGTCCTCAGACATGTATCAACCATTCAGGTTAAGCGGAAACGCCGGCGATCCCCGCTCGGCGCAGGGCGCGCCGCGCCCGCCGCGCTCGCTCCCAAAGGTAGAGCAGGTTCGCAGCGTGGAATTGTTGCACGACGCCGCCGAGCGGAATTCGGCTGCGCCCAAACTGCTCGATGTCCAATTGCGCCAGGTCGTGCTTCGTCGCGCCTTCGTCCATCAGCCGTCCAACCGTCGCCTCGATCTCGTCCAGATACTGAATACTGGCCTGGATGCTGCTGGCAACCTCGCCGCGTAGCAGGATCTCGCCGTGCCCCTGGACGATGCTCTCCAGGTTGTAATCATAGAGATTATTCAACGAGCGCTTGTACACCTCGATGTCGCTGAACGGGCCGGAAATCACCGGCACTGGCATCATCAGGTCACTGGCGAAAAGCACCTTTTCCTCGCGGACATGCACAGAGCACACCTCGGGCGAGGGGCCGGGCGTGTTGAAAATGTGGATCGTCTTGCCGCCCAGCCGCACAAGCATACCTTCGTTGAAGACGAGCTTGGGCAAGCGAATCTGCACTTCGCGCAGTTCCGGCGTGTGCTCCTTGGCCTGCGCCAGCGCGTCGAATGCGTGCTCCTCCAGCATCTGCCGGCACTGCTCATGAGCAACCAACACCGCATCCGGGAATAGATACGAACCATATACATGGTCCGCATGGGATACCGTGTTGATGACGTAACGGATGCCCTGCGGGCATGCCCGCCGCGCGAAAGCGATGATCTGGCGCGTCTCTGAGGGAAACGGCAAAGTGTCGATGAGGATGCCGCCTTCGGGCGTCACCACTAGCCCTGCATTCACTTCCAAGTACAACTCGCTGGTAAAAACCCATGTGTCGTCGGCGACGCGTGTACGGATGATAGCCACTCGAAACTCTCTCTTCCCGGCCTGACGGCTGCTGCTCGCAGCCGCAACGCGCTCATACTTTATGACAACCCGAACGCCAGTCTACCACAAAGGGCGCAGCCCGTCAATTGACTTAACATAAAAAGAAAGCCGTCCGTGTTAGCACGGACGGACATGACTCCGCAGGATCGTGTGGACAGTGGGTACGAACCTGCTAACGCAGGTGGGCGCCGATTGGGCGCTTCCGTCTTGCCGAGGCCAAAAGGCCAAGGCTATCACTTCCACGCCGCTTGATCGTGCTCCCGTATTTAAGGTGTTGGCTCGCCCCGCATTCTATCCGATCACGGAAACTGCAGAGTCACCTATACTATACCATATTGCCGGGCATTCGAGCAAGACAAAATCAAGGATCTGCCCCCGACAAATGCCGCTGTTTCTTGCGTCCGACCCGCGCGGGCGAGACCGTCGTCAGCCCCGTCTTCCGCCGCGCGACGAGGCCAGATGGTCGCTCAGTTCAGCCAATGCCGGGTCGGGCGGGGCCAACACCAGCGCATCGCGCAAGATCTCCAACTTGGCCCGCGCCTGCTCAAACCGCCCCGCCGCGGCCAGCGCCGCGCGCACGCTCGCCTCCGGAGAAGTCGCCATTACCATGCACAGATAACGATAGAGATCCATGTCCCGCGTAGTTTTAAGAAAATCGATCAAATAGTCGATCCCCTGAGGGCCGGAGCGGTGCTGCAAGAGCAAGTCGAATAGCCCGACGAGCGCCGGCAGATTCTCGCCGGCGCCGAACTGCTTGATCAACTCGTGCACCACGGGCAGCGGCGCCGCGGTCAACTGGCGCAAACACTCGGCTGTCACTTCGGGCTGTCCCCCGTCTGCATTCTGAACGGCGTAGAAATAGATCGGCAGCCATTCCTCCTGTGACGCCAGCGCCTTTGCCGCGGTCAACGCCGGCTCGCCCGACATACGCTCGGCGTAGCCGTCAGCCAGCAAGCGCGTGGCGAAATAGCGCGCCAACTGCTCGTCAACCTCGTTGAGGATGACCAGCGCCACGCCGCGCAAAAGGCCGGCCTCCTCCGCGAAAGCGGGCGGCGGAAATTCGTAGGTCGTAACGGCAGCGAGGAGAATGTCCGTGTCCGCCGGACGCGCTACAGACCGCAGCGCCTTGAGGATTGCGCTGCGCGTGTACGCGCCCACGTCACGCGTCCCGTTGTGGGCGGCATAGTGCTCGTACAGGGCGCGCAACTTGGGGCGCGCTGCTTCTTGAGGATGTTTCGCCAACACATCGAGCGCGGCGCGCACGGCTTCCAGCCCGTTCTTGGCATCCAACAAGGTCAGTGCATAGGCCGCTTGCGCCGGCGAATCGTGGCGCAGCGCAGCCAATTTACTGACCGATTCCTTCTTTCCGCTCCTCATTGCGTCCCCCCGAACATGGTTGGACCAGCCTTGCGCCAGATCAGGTAATAGCCGCCGACCAGCAGGATCAACTGCGACGCCAGCACGCTCACAAATGACGGCAGAATGGGCAGGCCGCCGCCAAAGTGCAACGGAAAGACCGCCACGCCCGCACTGATCAAGACAGCCTGGGCGGTCACGGCGACAACCGGATGCCTTCGCATCCGCCAGCAGGCTAACGCCGCCAATGCATCGACGAACGCCATTGCCACAAAATCCCAGGCGCCAAACGGCGACGTGAGGTTGGCAAGAAACGTGCCGACCCCAAAGGCGACGGCAAAAACCGGGTTCCATAACACCGCCGGCTTCAGGAACTCCGAGACCCTAAACTGGAACTGGAAAAAGGATATCGGGGCGAGCGCCAGCGTAAGAACGACATAGGCGGCGGCCAATACTCCGGAATAGACGATGGTGCGCGTATGGTTCGACATCGACGCCTCTTTCTTTCCGGTCAGGAGCGTCGCGCGCGTTCCCGGCCAATCGGACGCCCGGACGCATATCGGGCAAGCCCATTCTACCAGAGCGCAGCGCGCCCGCACAGCCGCCGCGCATGCTGTGAAGCCGCCCGCCGTGGTACAATGCCGCCATGAACCGTGAACTGCCCGAAGCCGTCAGCCGTAAGCTGGCGCAACTGCCCGATAACCCCGGCTGCTACCAGATGCTGAACGAGCGCGGCGACGTCATCTACGTCGGCAAGGCGCTTGTACTGCGCAATCGCGTGCGCAGCTACTTTCACAGCAGCGCTCAGCACACCCCTAAGACCCTGGCGCTGGTCGACGAGATTCGCGACATTACGTGGTGGGTTACCAAGACGGAACTAGAAGCGCTGATCCTCGAAAACGAGCTGATCAAGCGTTTTCAGCCGCGCTACAACATTCGCCTGAAGGACGACAAGTCCTTCCCCTACATCAAGATCAACTGGCAGGACGATTTCCCCAAGATCGAAATCGTGCGCAACATGCTCCACGACGGCGCGCGCTACTTCGGCCCCTACACCAGCGTCCGCGCCTGCCGCCAGACGATTGAAGCGCTGCGTCGCGTCTTCCCATACCTCGACTGCGACCGCACCATCACCGGGCAGGACCCGCGCCCCTGCCTCTATTATCATATTAAGATGTGCGGCGGCCCCTGCATCGGCGCGCAGACACGCGCCGAATATCGGGCCACGGTGCGCCAGTTTATGGATTTCCTCAATGGCGACTCGGAGGGCGTTCTGGCCCGGATGGAAGAGCAAATGGGCCGCGCCGCCGAAAATCTCAACTTCGAGTTGGCCGCACTCTACCGCGACCGCATTAGGTCAGCCCGCCAGATAGCCGATCAACAGAAACTGGTGGCTGCAAAAGTCGAGGATGCCGACTATGTGGCGCTGGCCCAAGACGCCCGCACCGGCGACACTGCCGTACAGGTCTTCTTGGTCCGTCATGGCCGTCTGATCGGTCGCGAGAACTTCATTCTCGAAGGCGCCGAAGCCCCGCGGGCCGACGTCAACCAGCAGGGCTTGCTGGTTGGGACATTTATCCAGCGCTTCTACGACAACGCCGCCTTCATCCCCAGGCTGATTCTGGTCCAGGCCATGCCGGATGATCAGACGCTCCTGGAGGAATGGCTGGCGGAACGGCGCGGCGGCAAGGCGGAACTGCGCGTGCCCCTGCGCGGTCCCAAGCGCAGCCTGATGGAGACGGCGGAAAAGAACGCGGCCGAGTATCTACGTCTCCAGCAGGCCGAATGGACCGCCGACACCAACCGTCAGACCGAAGCGCTTACCGATCTGCAACAGGCGCTGGGGCTGGAACGTCCCCCCACGCGCATCGAATGCTTCGACGTCAGCACGCTGCAAGGCACGAACACGGTCGGCTCGATGGTCGTCTTTGCGCGCGGCGTCCCGCAGAAAAACGCCTACAAGCGCTTCAAGATCCGCGGCAAGGGCAGCCAGGGCGAACCGGACGACTTTGCCAGCATGCGCGAGATGCTGCGCCGTCGCTTTCGCCGCATCATAGAAGAGAACAATTCCGACCCCGGCAAGAAAAATCGCTCCGACGAGAGCTGGCGAATGGTTCCCGACTTAGTGATCGTCGACGGCGGCAAGGGCCAGCTGGGCGTCGCCGTCGAGGTGCTCGGCGAGCTTGACCTCCTCGACCGCATCCCTGTCGTGGGACTCGCCAAACGCGAGGAGGAAATCTTCCGCCCCGGCGAGTCCAAAGCCCTCTGGCTCAAGCGCGGCAGCCCCGCGCTGCACCTCGTCCAGCGCGTCCGTGACGAGGCTCACCGATTCGCCATCACCTATCACCGCAATCTGCGTCGTAAAGAACAGACGCGCTCCAAACTCGACGACGTGCCGGGCATCGGTCCGGCGCGACGCAAGGCGCTGCTCACCTATTTCGGCGGCGACCTCGAACGCATCCGGCAAGCCTCGCTCGACGACCTGTTGGCTGTACCCGGCATGGATCGCCGCTCTGCGGTTGCCGTCAAGGAGCATCTGTAGCCCAACCGTCATGGACATCAGCTACGACGAGAACCAAGACGAAGGCCGCACAGGGATCGCCGCAGAGGTCGCTGCGGACCCCGCTGTCGCGCTGGCCCAGGTCATCGCCCTGATGATCCGGTGGGGGCTGCGCCGCGACGACGTGGAGCACATCCTCTACGGAGCGGTGACGGTCGGCGAGCTTCGCCCGCGCGCAACCCTCTATGAGCAGGACGCGCCGGTCACACATGTATATCTCTTAACGTCCGGCAGCCTCTATCAAGATCGCATAGGCGCCGACGCCCATGCCCGGCGGCGCGTCTCGTTGCGCCGCGAGGTCGCCGCCGGGCAGCTTGTCGGCGCCTATGACTTGCTCTACGGGCGCAAGCACAGCACGCGTACCCGCGCCGTCGAATATTGCCGGTATGCCGCCATCGACGCCACCGCGCTGGAACGGCTGCTCTACGCTTTCCCCGATCTGCGCAAACGTATCGCTCCCGTCGAGGTCATGGGCCGGCTACAGACCGTCCCTCTCTTCCGTAATCTGGAGCTGACGACACTAGCCTATGTCGCCGAGGCGGCCCGCCAGGTCCATCTGGAGCCCGACGAAGCCGTCTATACCCGCGACGACGTCGCCGATCAGATATTCGTAGTCAACCAGGGGCAGATCAGGCTGACATGGCCCGATGGAACGGCGATGTGGCTCGGCAACGGCATGGGCTTCGGCGTCCTCGATGCGCCGCTGCCCGACCCCGCTCACGCTGAAAACGGGCGTTATGGGCACTGGGCGCATGCAGTCGGAGAAGCAGACGTCTTTGTCTGGCCGCGGCTCACGCTTGTCGAACTCACCAACGTCGACCCGGAGCGCGCCGAACTCGACCTGCGCGACCGACGCATCGAGGCCATCGATGCAACCGCGCCCTTTGCCGGCTTCACGCCGGAGCAACGCTATCGCCTGCTCGGCTATATGAGCCATTACCACGTGCCCATCCCCCATCTGGTTATGCAACAAGGCGAGACGGGCGATAGCCTTTGGGTTCTGATGCCGGGCAGCCAAGCTACGCTGCGCGCGCTGGAGGATGGCCATGCTCTGCAGCCGGCGCGCGTCTATGGCCCCAACTTCTTCAGCGAGCTTTCCCTCAAGGTAGATCACCCGCTGGAGTCGACCGTCCAGGCCGAGGCGGGCAGCCAGTGGCTGCGACTGCACAACGAGGACTTTCGCTCCTTCCTGGGCGATGCCGGTCCGCATCTGATGGAACGTCTCAATCTCGGTCCGGCGGCGGAACGCTATCTAGGCCGTACACATGCGCGCCGCCGCTATTCGTGGCTCGCCGCCGGCGAGAACCTCGTCCTCCTCCAGCGCCGCCATATCATCGTCCTGCTGCGCAAGACGGCCATATCGTTCGTTCTCTTTGCCCTCTTAGCCCTCGCCTATACGCTCTTCTTGCTGAATTCCTGGACCTCGCCTTGGCACATCGGGGCGCTTTCCGTGTTCACCGCCGTCGCCGCCGGCCAACTTCTGTGGTCGCTCATCGACTACCTGAATGACTACATTCTCGTCACCAATCAACGCCTCGTCCACCAGGAAAAGGTGCTGTTCATCGCCGAGTGGCGACAGGCCGCTTTTCTGGAACAAATTCGGGGCGTGGACGTGAAGGTTACCTTTTTCGGCAACCTGTTCAACTACGGCAACTTGCACATCCAAACAGCCGCCGCCGCCGGCTCGATCCGCTTCGACTTTGTGCCCAATGCCCATAACATCCGCCGCACCATCCTCGAACAGCAGGGCCTGCGCCAACTACATTATCAGGCCTCCAGCAAAATGATCATTCAGAACCTGCTGGAGCAGCGGCTAGGACTTCGTCTGCACATGCCGGTACGCGTCACCGCAGGTCGCGTCGCTCAGGAACCTCAACGCTCTTGGCTGCGGCGCGTCATCGAGCGACTGCGGCCCGCCCAGCCCGCACCGCCGGCCTCGCTCGACCTGATCGTCTGGCGCAAGCATTGGCTGATCCTGTTGGGCAGGGTCACCAGCCCAGCCATCATCCTCATTTTCATCCTGTTGCTCTTGGCAGGCCAGCAGTTCCTTCCCGAATCGCTCAACGCGGTTGTGACCGCCCTCGACATCGTGCTGGCCGTGGTCGGGCTGGCGGCAATCGCATGGTTCGCCTGGAACGTGGCCGACTGGCGCAACGACACCTACGAGGTGGACTACAAGCAGATCGCCGACGTCGAGAAGAAGCCGCTCTTCTTCGCGGAGAATCGACGCAGCGCGCTACTGGGCGAAATTGAGAACATCGAGGTCAGCATGCCCAGCCCGATCAACTTCCTCTTCGGCTTCGGCAATGTACGCCTGCAAACCGCGGCCACGGAGGGCATGTTTACCTTCGATTGGGTGCCCAACCCGCGCGGGGTGAGCGAGGAAATCCGCCGCCGCATCGAGCTTTATCGCCAGCAACAAGAGGCGACCCGCGCACACCAGCGCGCCCAGGAGCTTCCCGACTGGTTCGAGATGTACGATCGCTTGGGTGGAGACGGCTCCGCGTCGAGCGAGCCGGATAGGGATGCTCGCTGAGGACCGATCTTTACAACGCGACGCCTAATCCTTACCAGCCAAAACTCAGCCGGTCGATCAGCCGCCGCGGCAAGCCGGCTTCCTGCATCTGCCCCTGGGTCAGTTCGATGGGGTAGGCGATGCGCTCCGCTCGCCAGGTCATCGTAGCCAAGTCCAAGATGCCATAGGCCGCTCTGGCATCGTTGTCGCGCGGCTGACCGACGCTGCCTGGGTTGATGATCAAGCGCAGGTTCGGCGTGGTTGTAAGCGCAACCGACGCCCCAACCTGCGGCTGCAGCATATCCACCGTCGCCGGGCGATACTCATCCGGACCGGCGTTTACGCGCGCATGCAGCGCCCAGCGGAAGATGACCGGCTTGTGCGTGTGCCCGACCAGGCAGATGGGGTCTTCATATGAGGCGAAATTCTCCATCGCAATGCTTGGCGTCAGGATATATTCCCACACAGGCTCGCGCGGGCTGGCATGCGTAACCAGCACATCGCTCACCCCCGCCGGGTGGACCGGCGTGTCGGGCAGTTGGTTGAGATACGCCAGGTTCTCGGACGTCAGCGCTTGCCGCGTCCACAAGACGGCCTGGCGCGCATGCGGGTTGAAGTCGTCCACGTTGATGCCCGGGCGATCCAACACTGCCCAATCGTGGTTGCCCATCACACACAGCGCCGCGCGTTCGCGGATGATCTCGATGCACTCATTGGGCCGCGGCCCATAGCCGACTACATCGCCCAAACACCAGATCGCGTCGAACTTGCCCTGCGCGGCGTTGAGCACCGTTTCCAGGGCAACCAGGTTAGCATGGATGTCGGATAAAATCAGCACGCGCATGATTTTCGTATCATACCACAGGGCGAACTGCTGTGCGACTCTTGCAAAACCGGATCGCAACCCGCATCCTAGCCGGCGGCATCAATTTGACGGATCATGCCCCGTACACTATCATCCACCTATGTCGACCGGCACACAGCAATCAGTTTACGTTGCACGCGACATAGCCGGATTGAACTCGCATCCGCCTGACCGAGACGGGAACATACGGCATGGCCCGCAACGCGCTTGAACCGGACGGATCACCCCTGGGCGTCCTTCCCACTTCCGTCCCTGCGCAATTTCGCTTCGTCGGCGTCTTGCATCACCCCAAGAAGCCGGAGTCGATCCAACTGGCAGCCGATATCGGGCGTTTCCTTCGCGCCGAAGGCGTAGAAGATATTTGGTTCGAGTCGGCCTGGGAGCGCGAGGCCGTGATGGAGCATCTGCCCAACGTGGACCTGCTCATCACCCTGGGCGGCGATGGTACGCTGTTACGCGCCGCCCGTCTGGGCGCAGCCTACGGCGTCCCCATGCTGGGCGTAAAGATGGGCCGGCTGGGCTTTCTCGCCGAAGTCTCGCCCGACGACTGGCAGCGCCCCCTCCAGCATATGCTCGCCGGGCGCTGCTGGACCGAGGAACGTCTGATGGTGCGCGTCCGCCTCGAACGCCCGCGCGAAACCGACGGAGATCGCACAGTCATCTGCGAGTATGACGCACTCAACGACGTCGTACTCAGCCGCGGCGGGCTGGCGCGTGTCGTACGCATCAGCGCCAAACTGGATGGAGGCTATCTGACGACCTATACCTGCGATGGTTTAATCGTCAGTACGGCGACCGGCAGTACAGGCTATGCGCTAGCCGCCGGCGGCCCCATCCTGCCGCCGGAATTGCGCAACATCCTGGTAATCCCGATCGCATCGCACCTAAGCATGAACCGGGCGCTTGTGCTCGCGGAGGGCACGGAGATCCGCATGAGGGCCTACAGCGACCACGAGTCCATGCTCACGGTCGACGGCCAATTCGTCGTCGAAGTGTATGAAGGCGACGAGGTTGTCGTCGTGGGCAGCCCGAATTTGGCCCGATTTGTTCGCCTGCGGGAACGCAGCTACTTTTACGAAGCGCTCATGGACAAACTGCGCTGGCCGGAGGGCTAGGAGCCGCAACATTGACCAACTCGACCGACTCGACGCCGACCATCGACAGCACGACTGAAGGCCAAGCACGCGAAGCCTCGTCCGGCAGCCAGCCCGCCGAGGTTCTCTACTGCGCCAATCATCCCGAAGTAGAAACGCTGCTGCGCTGCAACCGTTGCGGCAAGCCCATCTGTCTTAAGTGCGCCCAACTCACCGACGTGGGCTATCGCTGCAAAGAATGCATCCGCGGCGTGCAGGACAACTACTTCAACGCTTCGCCCGCCGACAACCTGATTGCGTTTGTAGTGGCGCTGATCGTCTCTGCTATCGCTACGCCAATTGCCGCATTCCTATTCGGAATCTTCCCCTTCTGGTTCTTCAGCCTGCTCATCGCCTTCATGGTCGGGGGCGCCGCGGGCGGCATCTTGGCGCAGATCATCCGCCGAGCGATCAGCCGGCGCCGCAGTCGCCAGTTGCGTTACTTTGCCTTGGGCGGCATCGTCTTTGGCGTCCTTTTCGGCGGATTGGCGGCGGCGCTGTTCCTCGGTTTTTCGCCGTTCAACCTGCCGCTTCTCATCTTCGCCTTCTTGGCCGCCTCCACCACCTACCAGATATTACGCTAATTCGCTTGCACTTCGCCTGCCGTCGTGCTATTATCTCTGTCATAGAGCCGCTGTCTACACATCGGAGGGATTGTCGTGGATGCCGCGTACCGTAGAGCCGTCATCGTGCTGGCGCTGGCCTTGCTGTTAGCCGCCTGCACCCGGGAGCGCCCCACGCCGGAGCCTACCGCAACGTCGGCGCTGGCGAATGTTCCGCCTACGCCTATTCAGATCCAGGAACCCGCCCAGGACGCGCCTAACGCCGAACCCGAAGTGACCTCGTTGGGCACAGGCACGCCTGAGCCGGATGCGACGCCAACCGCAGTGCTCCGCCCCGAGACGTTCCAATACGCGGTGCAGCCGGGCGAGACGCTCTCATCCATCGCCGTCAAGTTCGACACGGACTTGGAAACCCTGCGCGACCTTAATGCATTGGATGGCGACAACCTCTACGTCGGCCAACCGCTCTACGTCCCCTACGTCGAAGGCATGACCGCCGAAGGCATGCCCACGCCCACGCCCGGCCCCTTCGCCTATACGATCCAGCCCGGCGATACGCTCAACGGCATAGCGCTGCGCTTTGGGGTCAATCCCAATACGATCATGGAGTTCAACAACATCCTAGATCGCAACAACCTGACCGTCGGCATGGAGATCATCATTCCCAACTACCAGCCTTCTGCCGAAACAGGCGCAGCCGGTGCAGAACCAGACGCGGCGACTCAGCCGGTCGTCCCGGGACAAAACGTTGTGCATGTCGTCCAGGCGGGCCAAGGTCTCTTTGAGATCGCCGGCATCTACGGGGTCAGCGCCGACGCCATTATCCAGGCGAACAACCTGGTCGACAGCAACCTGCTGCGCGTCGGCCAGGAGTTGATCATCCCCGGCGTCACGCAACGCGACGTTCTCGTCCGCCAGGGCACAGTGCATGTCGTGCAGAGCGGCGAGAGTCTGCTCGGCATTGCCATCCGCTACGGCGTCACCGTCGAGGAGATTCTCGATTTCAACGGCCTAACCGACCCCGACGCCATTTTCGAAGGCCAGGAGTTGGTCATCCCCGGCAGCTAGCCGCCGGCGCAGCCAAACCGCAATTCTAACGTCCGCCGGCATCTTCCGGCGGACGTTTTCTTTCAGTCCGGTATCGCCTATTCGGGCGTCACATAGGCTGCGGTGATGCCGCCGTCCACGACAAACTCGGCGCCTGTCATATAGGACGACTCGTCGGAAGCCAGAAACAGCGCGGCGTAGGCCATCTCACGCGCCTCGCCGAAACGCCCCGCGGGAATATGCACCAGGCGCCTCTGCCGCTTCTGTTCCGTATCTAAGAACTTCATCAGCAGTTCCGTGCGCAACGGCCCCGGACACAGCGCGTTGACGCGGATGTTCTCACGGGCATGGATTACGGCGAGCTCGCGCGTCATCGCCAGCACGCCTCCCTTGCTCGCCGTGTACGCCAGTTGCGGCGTGGCCGCGCCCACCTTGGCCACAAACGAAGCCGTGTTGATGATCGACCCGCCGCCCGCACGGCGCAGCGCCGGTATGCCCGCCTTACACCCTAAGAACACCCCCTTCAGGTTGACCGACAGCGTGCGATCCCAGACCGCCTCGTCCGTCTTGAGCGCGTCGTCGTCTGCGCTCAACATGATGCCGGCGTTGTTGAAGAGGATATCCAGCCGGCCGAATTCGGTCTCGGCCGCGCGCACCATCGCCTCGCAGTCGGCTAAGCGCGTGACGTCGGCGTGAACGTAGAGCGCCTTGCCCCCCTGCTCGCGAATCGCAGCCGCAGCCTGTTCGCCGGCTCCGTCGTCGACGTCCGCCAGCACGACCGCCGCACCCTCTTGCGCAAAAAGTGTGGCGGTCGCGCGGCCAATCGCGCCCGCCCCGCCCGTGATAATGGCCGTCTTAACCTCAAGCCGCATGGCTCTCCTCCCATATCGCTATCAACGCAGACAATACTGCACAATCCAAGCCCGCGGCATGCTCACCCGTTGCCCCCGGCGAGAAACGTCTCCGCCAGCGCCATGATGCGCTGCGGGCTGTCCTCGGCCTGCATGTCGAACCACTGCACGCCCGCCATGCGGCGGAACCAGGTGTATTGATGGCGCACGTAGCGATGCGTCTCGGTCTTGATGCGCGCCACGGCTTCGTCCAAAGTCAATTCGCCGCGCAGGTAGGCCGTTATCTCGCGATAGCCGAGGCCCGTCATCGACGGCAGCCGCGCGTCATAGCCCGCGGCGAGCAGCCGCCGCGTCTCTTCGACCAGCCCGAGCTCGACCATCTCATCTACGCGGCGGTCGATGCGCGCGTACAACTCATCACGCGGCCGGTCCAGACCGATCAGCAGCGTCTGGTATGGAGGCGGCGTCGCCCCTTCCAGTTCGATCTTCGACTTCCCGGTGCTGATCACGATCTCCAGCGCGCGCATCACGCGCCGCGGGTTGTTGCGGTCGATCACCGCAGCCGTGGCAGGGTCGAGGCTGCGCAGCCGCTCAAACAGCGCCTCGCGTCCCTCGCGCCGCAAGGTTTCCTCCATTTCGGCGCGCAGCTCCGAGTTTGGCGGAACCTCCGGTATGCGCAGCCCTTCCGTCACGGCGCGCACGTAGAGCGCTGTTCCGCCCGTCAAGACCGGCACAGCGCCGCGCCGGTGAATGTCATCGATCACGGCGTAGGCCAAGCGCTGATAGGCGGCAACTGTCAACGTTTCGTCGGGCGCGCAGAAGTCGATCAGGTGGTGCGGCGCGCGCACCCGGTCCGCGTCCCCGACCAAAGCCGTGCCGATCGCCATGCCTCGGTAGATCTGCCGGCTGTCCGCGCCGACGATCTCGCCGCCGATATGCTCGCAAAGCAGAAGGCTGAGTTCGGTCTTGCCGACGGCGGTCGGCCCCAATAGGACGATGAGGGGCTGTTGGGGAGCGGCCTGACGTTCAGGCCCTATCGCCGGCTGCACGGCTCAGACGCCCGTCACCGCGTTGCGGAGGTGTTCGATGGAGACCACGCGCCCGGAACCGTCGACCTGCACGGCCACCACGTCGATACGCCACGGTCCCGTCCACGCCGTCTGCTGGACGTAGACCTCCGCCACCATGCGCAGCTTGGCCTGCTTGCGCCAGTTCACCGACTCGCGCGCCGATCCGTAGGTTTCGCCGCGGCGCGTGCGCACCTCCACCAGCACGAGCCAGGCCGCATCTTGAACGCCGCGCACATAGTCCGGGCCCACATCGTGCGCCACAATATCGATCTCGCCTTCGCGACAGCGCCAGTTACGCTCGACGATCTCCAGCCCGGCCTGTGCCAGGGCTTGCGCCGCTAGCTCCTCGCCGCGCTGCCCAAGCTGTCGCCGCCCGTCCGGCGCGCGCTTCGTCCCTTGCGTCATGGCGCACCCCCAGAAGGCGCGTCCGCATCGAACAAGGTCGGTCGCTGCGCCAGCGGCGCAAATGAGAGCCGGTGTTGCGGGCAGGGACCTAGGCGCTCGATAGCCGCCAGATGCTGCGGCGCGCCGTAGCCCTTATTGGAGGCAAAGCCGTAGTCCGGATAGTCGCCATGCAACGCAACCAACAATCTGTCCCGATGCACCTTCGCCAGGATCGACGCCGCCGCAACCGAAACTGAGCGCTGGTCGGCCTTAGGCAGACTCGTCTGGGCAATGTTTAGTTGCGGCAGCCGAACCCAGTCGATCAGCAGATAGTCCGGACGCGGCGCCAACTCCTCAATGGCGCGTGCCATCGCCAGCCGCGTGGCGCGCGCCACGCCCGCCTCGTCGACCTCTGCTGCGGAGCTGACGCCCACTGCCCACGCCTGTGCAGCCTGTTGGATCTCCACCTCCAACTCAGCGCGAATGCTCGCGGTCAGCAGTTTGCTGTCGCGCACGCGGCCCCACACGCCCGCGGATACGTCGTGCGCCGGCACAACCACAGCAGCCGCAACAACGGGGCCAGCCAGCGCGCCGCGCCCGGCCTCGTCTACGCCTGCGACCACGCGCGCGCCAGCGCACCAGAGCGCATCCTCAAGCGATAGATCCGGAACCGGCTTCAACCTGCCCATGCCCACAAAGTAGCATACCGCCCGGCCCAACACAAAACAGCCTCTCCCCAAAGACAAAATGCCGGCCAAAGCCTGGCCGGCGTAGCAATTGTTCATTCTTTTCCAGCGCGCAGCGAATGACCCGGCGCTAGGCCCTGAGGAAGCGCTTCTCGCGCAGGCGTGCAGCCTTGCCCTGGCGCTCGCGCAGATAGTAGAGCTGCGCCCGCCGCACCTTGGCCTTACGCAACACCTCGACCCGCTCGACGCTCTTGCTATACAGCGGGAACGTGCGCTCGACGCCGACGCCATGCGCGCCCGTGCGCCGCACCGTATATGTTGCGCCGGCCGACTTGCCGCCGTGCTGCGCAATCACCACGCCCTGGAACACCTGCACGCGTTCGTTGCGGCCTTCGGTGATCCGTTGGTGGACACGCACCGTATCTCCCGGACTGATGTCCGGCATCTGGGCGTTCAGTTCTGGCTGCAGAGAAGCCATGAGTGCATTCGTCATGACGTCACCGATCCTTTATGCAATCAGACTGCCGACATCGGCAGCAACGTCTAATGTCTTAAGTTCACAACCTTCACAGTCTATCACACATGGTCGATCTGCGCCAAAACTCGTCCGGCCAAAGCTGCATAATCGCCATTTTCCCTGCGTCCTGCCGCCGGCCAACCGGCGAAATTCAGACCCGAATCGCCATCGCCGATTTTGTCGGCGCATCAATCAACGCTATAATTGGCCCAACAGAACAATCGCGGATGTGCGGCAGGCGAACGGATCGTCCGGGGGCCTTATAACCTTAATCTTGTCGTCAGCAGCGTTGCTGCGACTCAATCTTCCACTTCCTCCGCTCGCCACCCAAGCTTCCTGAGAAATCCGCGATCATCAGCAGAGAGCGGCAGCAAATCGAGCATTTCCGGTCGCCGTTGATATGTGCGCAGCAGAGCTTGCTCTCGCCGCCACCGTTCAATCTGGCCGTGGTGCCCGCTCAAGAGAACGTCGGGCGCCGCCTCATTGCGGAACACGGGCGGCCGCGTGTATTGCGGTCCCTCCAGCAGCCCGCCCAGACCGGGCGAATGGCTGTCGCGATGAGCGCCGAAAGCGTCGCCGAGCGCTCCGGGAATAACGCGGGTCATTGCATCGACGATGACCATCGCTGCCAGTTCGCCGCCGCTCAGAACGTAGTCGCCAATGCTGATCTCGTCTGTTACCAATTGGGTGCGCACCCGTTCATCTACGCCCTCATAGCGTCCGCAAATCAGGGCGAGACGGCGGTATGCGCCCAACTCGGCGACAACGTTCTGATTGAGCAGGCGGCCCTGTGGCGTGAGCAAGATGATGGCCGTTTCCGGCGGCTTGACGAGGGGTTTTTCGGCGTCCCACGGCGGCAGATTGACGTAGGCGTCCGCCTCGGGCAGCGTCCAGCCGGCAGGCCGGGCGAGAACCGTCTCAACCGACCGCACAATCGGCTCCGGCTTCATGACCATGCCGCCGCCGCCGCCATAGGGCGTATCATCGCAGACGTGGTGCTTATCTGTGGTGTAGGAACGAATATCATGCAGCGCAACGCTGACCAGCCCATTATCCTGGGCGCGGCGTATGATGCTCTCGGACATTGGGCCGCAGAACATCACCGGGAACAGCGTGAAGATGTCGAAGTGGCGGACCGGTAAGGCAGTCGATATGGGGAAATTCTCCGAACTCATGGCAGATTCTCGTCTCACACGGTGGTTGCGCCGGTCTCCGAATCAGGACCCTTCCGGCCCTGACGACGCCGAACAGCAAGAAATTCTAGCACAGGGCGCACTTTTCGCACAGAATCCTGACCTGTATGCGCCTGTCGACTCCAAAAACACTCAGCCTTCTCCGGCGGCAGGTAAACGCAAGTTGAGCGCGCTGACTGCGCGCTTTGGCCTCTTGGGCCTGGTAGTTGCGGTCATGTGGTGGTCGTGGCCGCGTGCGACGGGTTCCGATTTATCCCTGTCCCTCCTCTCCGCGCCCAACGCACAACGCCCGTCGAGTGAGGAACGTTCCCTTGCCGTCGTCAATCCGGCCAACGTAGCCGCCACGCACGCTGCCGAGTCTGAGAACGCCGAACAGCCGGCGGATCCGACGCAGGCAAGCCCCTTCGCCGCGATCGAGGTAGTGACGCCGACCGTAGTGCAGGATCCCGCAATTGACCCCACAGCTGCGCCTACGCTCATACCCGCCATCGACGTCGGCGACGACGCCACGCCCGGCGGCATTGTCTTGGAAGACGCAGCGGCTGCGCCTGCCGCCACGGCAATCCCCGCGACCGGGCAAGAGATGCCTGCCGTCGAACTGCGCGCCGACGGCGACAACGACAGCGACGAAATCGCCGAAATGCTCGCGCCGCTGCTCGAAGATCAGATCAACCCTACCCCGCTGGTGATCTCGTTGGAGATTCCGGCGCCCGTCCCGGACGCAGAACCTGCCGTCCGGCCGCTCTCCGAAGAGGTGGTGCGCCCGTCCTCGGGCAGAACGTCAGCCTTCCCGCAAGTGATGCTTCTGCCCACCGCAACGGCGACGCCTGATCTGTTGAACGCCGTCGACGTTGACAACAGCATCATTGAGAGCAGCATCCCCAAAGTCGAGATAGTGCCGGCGGTAGGCGTCCGCTTTACGCCCACCCCGCTCCCTCCGCCCACGCCTACGCCCACCCCGCAGCCTCAGCCGACGCCCGCATGGGTCGCGTCCGGCACAGCGCCGGGGCGCTTGTGGTCATCGTTTGCACCGCTGCCGCCTGAGCGCAACGATCATTTCTGGATGCAAAACCCGTTTTCCGAAGCCGTCCCCAACACTATGGCCAGTCCGAACTACCAGTTCGGCTCTACAGCAGGCAACCGTTACCGCCCTCACCACGGACTGGACATCTCGAATCCGTTGGGAACCCCAGTCCAGGCGGGCGTTACCGGAGAGGTCATCCACGCCGGACCGGATGACCCGACTCTCTTGGGCCCTTATAATAACTTCTATGGACAGACGGTCGTCATTCGCCTAGACCAGCGCCTGCCTGTAGCCGGCGGACACCTCGACGTCTTCGTTCTCTACGGTCACCTCAACGAGGTTCTCATCGGTGAAGGCCAGCGCGTCCAGCCGACCGACGTAGTGGGCCTCGTCGGCATGACGGGCATCGCTATCGGGCCGCATCTGCATGTCGAGGTTCGGCTCGGCGCCAACACCTATGCCCACAACGTCAATCCCTACCTGTGGATGAAACCGGCGGTCGGTCGCGGCGTGGTCGCCGTGCGCCTGCTCACCGGCGACGGGCGCACCTGGGCCGGCGCCAAGATCAGCATTGCTCGTTTTGAAGGCGGCAAAGCCGTTTGGGCGCGCCAGATCGAAACCTACCTCGACACGGAAAACATCGGCCCCGATCCCGCGTGGGGCGAGAACGGGGCAATGGGCGACGTGCCGGCCGGCTACTACTACCTGATCGGCAACGTGAACGGCGAAAGCGTTCGCGCCGAATTTGAGGTCAGAGCCGGCGAAACCACCTTTGTCGAAGTCCGCACCCAGCAGTAAGCTCATGAGCGAACACGTCATCATCCACACAGACGGCGGCTGCATCGGCAACCCTGGGCCGGGCGGCTGGGCAGCCATTCTGCAATTCGGCGATCACAGCAAGGAACTCGTCGGGCGCGCCAGCCACACCACCAACAACCGCATGGAGATGCGCGCCGCCATCGAAGCGCTGGAAGCGCTCACACGCCCCTGTCGCGTGGTCATCTACACGGACAGCGCCTATCTGCGCGACGGCATCACGAAGCGGGTACATAACTGGCAGCGCAAAGGCTGGCGAACCTCAACCAAACAACCGGTGAAGAACCGCGATCTATGGCAGCGACTGCTCGACGCCATTGAGCGGCACCAGCCCGCCGGCGGGGTGTCTTGGGAATGGCTCAAAGGGCATGCCGGGCAAGAGATGAACGAACGCGCCGACACGCTCGCCAATGAGGCGGCGCGCAACGCCGATGCCAACGACCCGGTCGACCTCGACGAACCGGCTGGGCCGCCGATACAGCAGCCAGGGCTACCGCTCGGCTAGATCGCTGGCTATCAGGCCGGGCAACACCGTCGGGCCGTAGCGTCTGACCAGCCGGCCATGCGCAATGCCGATTTGACCGCTCACCATATCCGGCCAACTCCACACCCCTCGATAGCGCACGAAGCTCGCAATCTCCCACAGCCACAGCATCGCCGTCGCGCTCAAGCCCGGCAGATAGAACCCGATAAACACAAAGGCCATGTAATGCCGCGCCGGGTTGTAGTCGTCTACCAAATCCTGCCGGAAGCCTTCGACGCCGAGTTGCACAGGCGGAGCGCCCGCCATCTGGCGCAAGAACTGCCACGGACGGTGCAAGTCGCCCAGCTTGATAAAGGAATACTGCTCCGCAAGCGTGCGTACGAACCAGTCTGCCGGACGCGCGCCGCGCAACGCCTGCAGAGCTTCGGCGCTCACGCCAGCGATCAGCGCATCGACGCCGCGCGAAGACGCGGCCGGGGAGCCGGGCCCGCCGCTTTCGCGCTCCGACCCCGGCTCCCCGCGCCGGTCATGTTTTCGCATCATCATTACTCGCCAGTTGCCGCCGCGCGCCGGCTCTCTTCAAGCGCACCGTCGAGCTAATCGTGGGTTGCCGGCATATGCGACAGTTCGCGCCAGCGTTGCGCTGCGCCCGCTCGGAAGAAGCCCGGGTCAAAATCAGCCAAGAACTCCCAGCCCTCGGCGGCAAGCCCTTCCTGGATTTCGTCGGTTAGGTCGAATTCCAGTTCGCGACCGTCCGTCAACAAGACGAAATGCAACGTCTCATCATCCCCGTCGTCGATCACGTCGACAATGCACGGTCGATCCGTGCCCAACGGTCTGCGGAAATAGGCGGCGGAACAGCGCGCACAAAAGGACAGGGCGGCATCACAATAGTTTCGATCCATGACGATCTTCACGGCCGTATCTCCTTCTCGACAGGCGGTCTACGCCCACGCGACGCACCGGCAACCGAACTGCCCACAGTATAGCGCGTAAAAACAAGCGTGTCATGTGTCATCTGTCCCCTTGTTGCAGGACATGGCAGCAAGGCGCTTCGCAGCGGGGCCGCGTGCCTAATGACGGAAATGCCGGGTCCCTGTAAAGGCCATCGCCAGACCCAGTTCATCCGCCGCGGCGATTACCTCGTCGTCGCGCACCGAGCCGCCCGGCTGCACCACGGCCGAGATGCCGTGCTTGGCTGCCGCCACGATGCCGTCGGCGAACGGGAAAAACGCGTCGGACGCCATCACCGCGTCGCGGGCGCGCTCCCCGGCTTTATGGCCCGCCAACATCACAGAGTCGACGCGGCTCATCTGGCCCGCGCCGACGCCGACGGTAGCTCTGTCCTTGACAAAGACAATCGCATTGCTCTTGACGTGGCGCGCGGCGCGCCAGGCAAAGGCCAGATCGGCCAGTTGCGCAGCGGTCGGCTGCCGCCGGCTGACGATACGCCATCCTTCTGGATTCATATCCAACTGGCTGCGGTCCAATTCCTGAACGAGCACGCCGCCATTCACGCTGCGCAGGCTTAGTGGCCGCGGCCTGACGCCCGTTGGGGCCGCCAGGCGCAGGTTCTTCTTCGTCGTCAACACGGCGAGCGCGTCCTCGTCATAGGCCGGCGCGGCGATCACCTCCACGAACAACTCAGACATGAGCTTGGCCGCCTCCACATCCAGAGGGCGATTGACCGAGATGATGCCGCCGAAAGCGCTGTCCGGATCGCTCGCCAGGGCTTTGGCGTAGGCTTGCGCCAACGTATCGGCGCTCGCAAGCCCGCACGGATTGCCGTGTTTGATAATCGCCACGGTCGGTTCGCGGAAGTCCTGGGCAGCCTGCCAGCTACCGTCCAGATCGAGCCAGTTGTTATAGCTCATTTCCTTGCCGTGCAGCACCGTAAAAGGCGCCTCATCCCCGGCATAGGCGTAGAGCGCGCCGGCTTGGTGCGGGTTTTCGCCGTAGCGGTTCAACTGCACACGCGCCAATTCGAGGCGCATTAGCTCCGGCAACGGGGCGTTATCCTCCTCGCCTACCTGCCCGGCGAGGTAGGCCGCGATCGCAGAATCGTACTCTGCGGTGTGGCGAAACGCCTTGAGCGCAAGTTGTTTCCGCTCTGTGGCGCTGGTTCCGCCGCGCGCAAAGGCCGCCGCCACCCGGTCATAGTCCGCCGGGTCGCAGACTACGGTCACCGATTCATGGTTCTTGGCCGCAGCGCGCAGCAGCGCCACACCGCCAATATCGATCTCCTCGACCGCGGTCGCCAGCGTAACGTTGGCCTGCGCCACCGTCGTCTGGAACGGATAGAGGTTCACCACAACCAGATCGATCGGGCCGATGCCGTGCTCAGCCAGCTCGTCCAGATGCAAAGGCGTGCGTCGCGCCAGAATCCCGCCGTGGACGGCTGGGTGCAACGTCTTGACCCGCCCGCCCAGGATCTCCGGAAAGCCGGTGATCTCCTCGACAGCCCGCACAGGAATCCCTGCATCGCCGATCGTGCGGGCCGTGCCGCCGCTGGCAACCAACTCGCCGCCCGCCGCATGCAGCCGTTGGGCGAATTCGGCCAGGCCGGCCTTGTCTGATACGGAAAGCAGCGCTCGAAACGCAGACATGGCTCAGTTCCTTTCTTTTCGGTTTGGACCGTTCACATCGGCAATCGTCAGGTCGAGACGCCCGCCGTCGAATGGCGCAATAAAAAAGCAGCCGAACCGGTACGAGGTTCGACTGCCCAGCCCAGGCGAACGGCTGTCAGACGCCGCCAAACCTTTCTCCCTCGTGGTCGCTTCCACGTCGCGCCCGATCAGGCGCGCCTTCGCCAGTTGAAAGGTCCCGGCTTAGTTTTCATAGGTCAAGTATAGGTCTGCCGTCGCAGCCTGTCAACCCCAGTCGCTCTCCGCCGGCGCCATCAGATCATCCAGGGCGAGATTCCTTGCGCCTAGGACGCCGACGCTCTGCACCCATTGCAACTCGCGGCGCAGCATGCCGTAGAATTCCGGAAATGTCTGGCGTAGAATGGGTGAATCTTGGTACGAGACATGCAACGATTCCAATGTTGCCGCATATAGCTCCAACGGATGAAGCGATGCCAGCCGGCGCATAAACGCGCTGTCATTCACGCCCCACCGTACGCGCAGCCTAGCCCACAGCGCCTCGGTCCCTGATGCCAGTTGGTCCGCCATTTCATCGCGGAACCCGTTGGATAGGCTCAAAATCGGCGCCGGAGACCGGATCGTAAAAACGTTCACTCCGGGCGCCACGGCCACATCCACTTCGCCGCCAAAGGTAAAAAACCCCAAGCGTTTGTTGAACCGGTCGGTAATCTCCAGTTGCCCTGGACATATCCGGTTTCTGTCGCCGAGTTCGCTGTCCATATGCAGCGTCGCTAGGGCAGGGTATCCCTGTCCCTCACTCAAAAATAGCTGAACTGTCTCCGGATCATAATGTCTCTCAGTTGGAATGCGCCGCATAGCCACAAGCAACCCGTTATAGCCCGGGCTGCGCGGGTGAGGCCGCGCGACCATCTCGAAACCCGAATTTTCCATTTGGCGAACAAGTTCGGCCGCCTCTGCACTATTCATATATGCCTGATCTCACCGTCGTTCTGTCGCCCCCGTGCGGACGGAGACACAGCGTTTGTACCATTATTTTTCAGATGCGTCCGGCCGCAATCTATGCCGGTTATGCTTTCACTTTGAAAGCCGCGCATTCGCGTTATTATACCGCCGAGCGGCTCATACGCAGAAGATTTGCCTGTGCGCATATACATAGCAGTTATCCGCGCTGGCGCCGCTTTTGCGTACACAATCGAGCATATCAGGAGAACAACGCCGCGTCGTTGCCGCGCCCGCAGGGAGAAGGGGCAATATGACGATTTTTCGCTTCCTGATCTACAATGGACGGGTTCTCGGTTGTCGCATCTGCTGCCGGCAAGCGCATCGCCCTTCATCCGCAGAGGAGCATATCATGAAACTCGAACATATCGCCGTCAATGTCAGTGAGCCTGCGCTGCTTGCTCAATGGCTGGTCGACAACTTCGACATGCACATAGTTCTGTCCTCCGCCGAAGCCCCCTATATGCATTTTGTTGCCGACGCGTCCGGCAGCATGATCGAGCTCTATCACAACACCGCGGCGCCGATTCCCGATTACGCCGCGATGAGTCCGTATCTGCTCCATTTCGCCTTTGTCACATCCGACATCGAGGCCGATCGTAAACGCCTAATCGAAGCCGGCGCCACGCCGATCGGCGAGATCACCAGCACCGCAGCCGGGGACAAGCTCGCCTTTCTGCGCACGCCGTGGCACGAACCGCTGCAACTTGTCCAGCGCGACAAGCCATTGGCATAAAC
Organism: uncultured Caldilineaceae bacterium; assembly: GCA_964467575.1. Taxonomy (GTDB): domain Bacteria; phylum Chloroflexota; class Anaerolineae; order Caldilineales; family Caldilineaceae; genus JASGTU01. Next base: position 82,826 of record CAYXRG010000002.1, read on the forward strand.
ACAAGGAGCGCTCCGATGGCACAGAACGTACACCGCGCCGGCAATGCCCCCACGATGATCGGCGCCTACGGCGCATGGGCCGCCTCACTTTTTCCGGACCAACCCGGCAGCTTCTCGTTCCGCCGCGCCGATGTCTCCGATCTGGAAGACTGGCGCAAGAAGGCCCGCGCCCAGTTGCTTGCCCGCCTCGCCCAGCCGGATACCGGCGGCGCACCAACTGCGACAGTGCAGGCGCAATACGAATTTGACGGTCTCCACATCGAGGAACTAACTTGGCAACTGCCCTATGGCCCGCCTACCGCAGCCATATTCCTCAAGCCGGCCGGCGCGACGGGTAAACTGCCCGGCGTTGTCGCCTTGCATGACCACGGCGGCAACAAATACCTCGGCTGCCGCAAAATCACGCGCACATCGCAAGAGGTCCATCCCGCCGTACAGGAGCACCAGGATTCGTCCTATGGCGGCACAGCCTGGGCCAACGAGCTTGCCAAACGCGGCTATGCCGTACTCGTTCCCGACGCCTTCACCTTCGCCAGCCGCCGTGTGCGCCTGGCCGATGTGCCCGAAGCCATCCGCGACGGGTTGAGCGACGACGACCCCGAAAACCCGCAGAACATCGCCGCCTATAATCGATGGGCCGCCGTACACGAATCGATCCTCGCCAAGTCGCTCTTCTCCGCCGGCACGACCTGGCCCGGCGTTTTCTCCGCCGAAGACCAGCGTGCGCTGGACGTATTGTGCGCCCGTCCGGACGTAGACGCCTCGCGCGTGGGCTGCGGCGGGCTGTCCGGCGGCGGCCTGCGCACGGTCTTTCTCGCCGGCCTCGACACGCGCATTCGCTGCGCGGTCTGCGCCGGCATGATGACTACCTGGCGCGACTACCTCCTCAACCGCAGCCATACGCATACGTGGATGTGCTACGTGCCCCTGCTCCCACCCGAACTGGACTACCCGGAAATTCTCGGCCTGCGCGTCCCGCTGCCCACCCTCGTGCTCAACAACACAGCGGACCCGCTCTTCACGCTGCCGGAAATGGAGCGGGCGGATGGCATGTTGTCCGACATCTACCGTAAGGCCGTTGCCGCCGACCGCTACCGCTGCACCTACTATCCCGGCCCCCACAAGTTCGAGCCGGACATGCAGGCCGAGGCCTTCGATTGGTTCGACCGCTGGCTGAAAGCCCCGGCATAAAGCCGGCGGCTTCTCGCAAGATGCTTTGCCCACATCAACAGAAGTCTGATTCTCTGTTATAACACGCAAAAAATAATGAAAAGAGGAGTACGAAAAATGGCTGATAATTGGCGCGGCATCTTCGTCATCGTCGTGACGCCTTTCACCGAAGACTACGAGATGGACGAGGAAAGCCTGCGCAAAGAGGTGCGCTTCTGTATCGAAGCCGGCGCGCATGGGCTGGTCGGCCCGGCCAATGCCAGCGAGTTCCCGACTCTGTCGGACGACGAACGCAAGCGCTGGA
>CAYXRG010000002.1:84399-129835 GCA_964467575.1 uncultured Caldilineaceae bacterium
CCGGCCAATGCCAGCGAGTTCCCGACTCTGTCGGACGACGAACGCAAGCGCTGGATCGATATTGTCGTGTCCGAAGCCGCAGGACAGATCCCCGTCGTGGCGACCACGACATCCGGCCACGCCCTGCCCGCAATCGACCTCAGCAAGTACGCCCAGCGCGCCGGCGCTGACGCCGTCATGGCGATGCCGCCGCACATCCTCCATCCGGACGCAGACGGCTGCTACGCCTATTACAAGGCCCTCTCGCAAGCGCTCGAAGTCCCCATCTTCATCCAGAACTACATCGGCCCGGTGGGCACGCCCATGACCTCCGGCTTGCTGGCGCGCATGGTTCGCGAGCTTGACCACGTCGACTACATCAAAGAGGAAACGTTGCCGGAGCCGCGCCAGATTTCCGAGACCATCGCCGCAGCGGGCGATGCGTGCAAGGGCGTGTTCGGCGGCCAGGGCGCCATCTACCTGCTCGACGAATACCGTCGCGGCGCAGCGGGCAACATGCCCGCCTGCCAGGCTACCGACGTTCAGGTTGCCATCTGGGACAAACTCGAGCGCGGCGAAATGGCCGAGGCGCGCACGCTTTACAACCAGATCATGCCGCTAATCAACTTTGAGCGCATGCACGGCGTCGCCGCCTACAAGGAAGTGCTATACCGTCGAGGCGTCTTCAAGACGCGCGTCGCCCGCTCCCCGCGCGGGTATCTGGACGACATGGACCGGGCCGAACTGGACGAGATCATGGCGGACGTCGAGCCGCTCTTTACGGTATAGTAGCGCAATACGGCAGAGCGACGACGGGAACGAAAAGCGTGTTCGCAGCAGTTTTGACCCGGTTGAACAGCCGCCCAAGTGCGACGATTGCGTAATTGACGAACGAGGACGTTTCATACAGATGCCTGATGTACAGTTGCTAGACCATATAGTCAATCGCTTTAACGGCGTCGAGGTGGCCGAGGACCGGCTTCCCGCCGACGCGGTCGAGTTTCGCCGCCGTTTAGGCGCCTCCCTTGATGTATGGCGTCGGGAAGGCCGCGCCGTTGTCTGGCTGGATGTGCCCATCGACAAGGCCGCGCTTATTCCCGCGGCTACAGATGCGGGCTTCACTTTTCATCACGCGGCCGATATCAACCTCAGCCTGGTCTGTCGGCTGAACCCGGATGCGCTAGTGCCGTCCTTCGCCACCCATTTCATCGGCGCCGGGGCCGTGGTCCTGAACGAGCGGCAGGAGCTGCTGGTCGTGAACGAGCTGCACCGCCGCGACCGCACTCGCCCCTACTACAAACTTCCCGGCGGAGCGCTCCAGCCCGGCGAGCACCTGGTCAATGCCGTCATTCGCGAGGTGTTCGAGGAAACCGGCGTCCGCGCCAAGTTCGAGGCGCTCGTCTGCTTCCGCCACTGGCACGGCTACCGCTGGAACAAGTCGGACATCTACTTTATCTGCCGGCTCTCGCCCCTCACCCGGCAAATCACCATCCAGCCCAATGAGATCGAAGAATCGCGCTGGATGCCCGTCGACGAGTACCTGGCAAGCGAGTACGTCGGCATCTTCAACAAACGCGTCGTGATGGCCGCGCTGGAAAGCCCCGGCGTCGCCCCCACAGAGATCGAGGGCTACGGCGACCCTCTCAGCTACGAGATTTTCATGCCCGCCCGCCGCAACGGCGATCTCAACGCCCAACCCAGATCGGAGTAGGCCCATGCCCGTCACCATTCAAGATGTACAGGTCATCGTCACCCAGCCGGCAGGGTCTCGCCTTGTCATCGTCAAAGTCGTCACCTCCGAGCCGGGGCTATACGGGCTGGGCTGCGCCACCTTCACCCAACGCTTCCACCCCGTAGTCACGGCCATCGAGAAACACCTCAAGCCCTTCGTCCTTGGGCGCGATGTCTCACGCGTCGAGGAGTTGTATCGCATGGCGACGGTGCACAGCTACTGGCGCAACGGCCCCGTTCTCAACAATGCCATTTCCGGCATCGACCAAGCCTTGTGGGACATCAAAGGCAAGATGGCGAACATGCCGCTCTACGATCTGCTCGGCGGCAAGTGTCGCGAGGCCGCCGCAGTCTATGTCCATGCCGACGGACGCGACGCTTACGAGGTCGAGAACAATGTTCGCCGCTTTATGGAGGAGGGTTATCGCTACATCCGCGTGCAGATGGGCGGCTACGGCGGCCGGTCGGACATGCCGTCCCGGCCCGACGGCTCGCCCGACGGCCACTACTACGACCCGCGCGCCTACATGCGCAATATGCTCGACATGATCGACCATGTGCGCGCCGAGTTGGGCGACGAAGTGGAACTGCTGCACGACATCCATGAGCGCTTGCAGCCCATCGACGCCGTGCAGTTCGCCAAAGACCTCGAGCCGTACAAGCTCTTCTTCCTCGAAGATGCGCTGGCGCCGGAGGACATCGAGTGGTTCGAGCGCATCCGCGAGCAGTGCGCCACGCCGCTCGCCATGGGCGAGTTGTTCAACAACCCGCGCGAATGGCAGCCCCTCATCGCTGGCAAGCTCATCGACTTCATCCGCATGCATGTCAGCCAGATGGGCGGCATCACGCCGGCGCGGGCCGCAGCAGATTTCGCACACATGTACGGCATTCGCACCGCATGGCACGGGCCGGGCGACACCTCGCCGGTCGGCCACGCCGCCAACCTGCACCTCGACCTGTGGGCGCCGAACTTCGGCATTCAGGAGTGGTGTCGCTTCCCCGCGCTCGTCTATGACATGTTCCCCGGCCTGCCCGAAGTGCGCGACGGCTACATGTACCCCAATGACCAGCCCGGCCTGGGCATCGACATCGACGAGGCGCTGGCCGCGCAATACCCGCCCGTCGACGAAGTGGAGTTCTGGACGCAGACGCGCTGGCCGGACGGCTCGCCGGCGCGGCCGTAAGCGCATTTACACAAGCAAAATAGAAGCGGCGGCCCTGGGCAGGGCCGCCGCTTTTTATACAGTGTGGTGCAACGGATTGGTTCTTTATTTTGGCCGCATCGCCAACATTCGCAGGCCGTTGGTCACCACGATCAGCGTGCTGCCCTCATGGCCGACGACGCCCAACGGCAACGGCAGCGAGAATCCCTCTACAAAGATCGGTACGAGGATCGTCAGCGTTACCAGCGTCATGATCACGCCTACCGAGAAGATCACGTTCTGGCGCACGATGCGTTCCGCCTGGCGCCCCAAACGCAACATGAAAGGCAGCTTCGACAGGTCGGACGACATCAGCACCACGTCGGCGGTCTCCAACGCCACATCCGTGCCGCCGGCCCCCATCGCAATGCCAAGCGAGGCGGTCGCCAGCGCCGGCGCGTCGTTGACGCCGTCGCCCACCATCGCCACGTCCGTCTCCCCAACTAGACGCTCGATCACCTCGACCTTTTGCTCCGGCAGAAGACCGCTGTACACCTCGGTGATGCCGACTTCGCCGGCAATGGCGTCGGCAACCGATTTGTTGTCGCCCGTCAACATGGCGATGCGCTCGACGCCTACGGCGCGCAGATCCTCCACCGCAGCCTTGGATTCGGGTCGCACCGAATCGGCCACGGCCAGATAGCCCACCACTTCCCAGTCGCGGGCAGAGCCGAGCGTATCCTCTACAGTACTGCGCCGCACCACGAGCATGGCAGTCTTGCCCTGCTTCTGCAGCGCGTCGCCAATCAGACGGATGGCAGGCGAGAATTCCATCTCCTCGTTCATGAACAGCTTGTCGTTGCCGATAAAGATCGTCTCGACATGGTTTTTGCGCTGGAACTTGGCTTCGATGCCGTGCCCGGCGACCGCACAGAATTCCAGCGGCTCTTCCAACTCAATGCCGTCCTTCTGCGCCTCCTCGACGATCGCCCGGCCGATGTGGTGCTCGCTGCGCATCTCGGCGCTGCCCGCCATGCGCAACAAATCGGCGCGCTGATAACCGCTGAGCGGATGCACGTTGGTCACAACCGGACGTCCGTGAGTGAGCGTGCCGGTCTTGTCGAAAGCCACCGCGCGCACGGCGGCTGCCTTTTCAAGATACGCGCCGCCCTTGAAGAGCACGCCGTTGCGTGCTCCGGCGGCAATGGCGCTGAGGATGCTGGCCGGCGTGCTGATGATCAACGCACAGGGGCTCGCCACCACCAAGAGCGTCATGGCGCGGTAGAGCGTGTCACCGAACGGCTCGTTGATGAAGAACCACGGGATAGCGATCGCCAACAGCGTGGCCGCGATCACCGCATAGGTATACGGCTGGCTGAAGCGGTCGATGAAGCGCTGCGTAGGCGCGGCATCCTTCTGCGCCTCGGCCACCAGTTTGATGATCTTGCTCAAGGTGCTTTCCGACGCCGGCTTGCCGACTGCGATCTCCAGGGCGCCGCCGCCGTTGATCGTGCCGGCAAAAACCGGATCGCCGATCTCCTTGAGCACCGGCACGCTCTCACCCGTGATCGGGCTTTGGTCAATCGAGCTTGAGCCCTTGGTAACCGTACCGTCCACGGGCAGCCGCTCGCCGGGGCGGACAAGGACGATCTCCGAGAGGCGAAGGTCCTCCACCGGCACAGAGACTTCGGCGCCGTCGCGGCGCACCAGCGCCACTTCCGGACGTAGATTGCCCAGCGCCTCGATGGCCTTGCGCGTACGGTCCATGGCGAACTCCTCGAGCGCGCCGCTCAGCGTGAAGAGGAAGAGCAGCAGCGCGCCTTCTTCCCACTCGCCGATCAAGGCCGCGCCCAGAGCCGCCGCGATCATCAAAAAGTCGATGTCGAGGCGGCCTTCCTTGGCCTCCTCGATAGCGCCCTTCAAACCGGAATAGCCCCCCGCGCCGAAAGCAATCACCGCAAACACGGTCACCGCCCATTGCGGCAGCGCGCCTGTCAACGCCCCGCCGATCCAGCCGATCAAGAGCGCAACCAGCGTGATCGCGGCCAACGTCAGTTCGACATTCTCACGCCACAGCGCAAACACGGACAGGCTCGGCGCGCCGCCGGCCGGCTTCCCCCCAGATCGCACCGCGGACTCCACGGTCTGCATCGTCATCTAGTCTTCCTCCGCTTTAGCAGGCTTGCTTTCCGGCGACCCCTCATGGCTCTGTCGCCATTGGTCCCGTATTTCTTCTTTCTTGCGCTCACGACATTCGGAACAAAAGCCATAGACCTCCATCTTCACCGCAATAGGCCAGAATCCGGCCTCGTGCCACCGTTCCGCCTCTACGCCCTCAAGCGGCGAGTCGACCGGCACATCGATGATGCGGTGGCAGCGCAAGCAGACAAGGTTGACATGCGGCGCGGGGTTGGTCTCATAATGCGTATGCCCATCACCAAAACTGATCTCGACCAACGCGCCCAACTCCTGCAGCGTGTTCAGCGTGTTATACACCGTGGCGCGGCTGATCTCCGGATGCACCGCGGCCAATTCGGTATAGATGCGTGAGGCAGTCGGATGCGTGCGGCAGTTCGCCAGGTAGTCGCAGATGATGCGCCGCTGCTCGGTGATGCGTCGGCCCGAAAGCTTTAAAGCGCTGAGAAAAATATCGGTCTTTGCCACTTGATTCGCTCCGTCCTTCTATGAATCGCTCCCCGCACACGGCGCAATCTGGAACGATTCTAAACAACATCGTGTATTGTAGCGCTTAGGCGCGCCGCTGTCAAAACGCGCCCTGTCGCGTTTCCGCTATGAGCACACGAACGCAGATACTGGCCCCGCCGCCGGGATGCAAACAGCTCGGCCAATCCCATTTTTCGCTCCCGCATGGCCTGTGCGTTCGCTGCGCTGCGACCTGCGCTCCATACGTTTCCGCCGTTATCCTGTCCCCGCCTACGCCGAAAATGTCCGGAAGACCCGATCTCGTTTGACACGCCCGATCAAGGCTGGTACAATCCTCGCCCGTCGCTACAGGAGAGAGAGGGACTGAAATGGGCAAACAAATTCGCAGAATCGGCTCCATCCTCATCTTGGCTGGCGTCGTCGCATGGGTGACGCTCAGCTACCTGCCCGCGGTCGCGCTGCCCCAACTGCGCTTTCCGCATTCCTGGTCTGGGCAGGCGTTCCCCGCCCTGGCCGTGGCCGGCCTTATCCTATTCGTGGGACTCCAAATCTGGCTCGTCCAATCTACCGCCGCGTCGGTCCGTCGCTATCGCAGCCACGCAGACGGCGCTGCGCCGAATAGCCCGTTTTCCATCAGCCTGGGCCGTGAGGTTATCCTGACCGCCCTGCCCATTGCGTTTGTGATCCTGTTAGCCGTTGCGTCCTTTGCCTAGCGCGCAACAACGTCGCCTTGCGAAATCGCAGACGAGATTGGAACATAGCTCATGTCCGCACCGGCTGCGACGGGTGTACACTGGCGCACTGATCGGCGGATGCCGGTCTAGCCGGTTGGCATCGAATTCGGATCGCGTTTGACCAGAAACAATAAGCAGGAGAAGGGTACCGCTATGCCAAAGTCCGCAACCGACATTCGCCATTTTATCATCGCCGGCGTGCTTGTGGCGATTGCCACGGTGCTGATGGATCTGTTGCTCAAAGCCTTGCTGCCCATGCCGGTTCAGGGCAGCCGCCAGGCGCAGATCATCGACCAGTTGACCAGTTGGCATCTCACCCTGATCGCCTTCCTCTTCTCCCTGGTCGTCGTGATCATGCTCTACAGCCTGTTTGTTTTTCGCAAGAGCGCAGATGACGAAAGCGAAGGCGCCCACTTCGAAGGCAACACCACGCTAGAAATCGCCTGGACGGTCATACCGCTCATCGTCGTCTTTGTCTTCGGTTTCTTTGGCATCCGGGCGCTATCGGACGTGACACGCGCCGCTCCGGACGAGATTGCCGTCAATGTCACCGGTTTCCAGTGGTCTTGGCTCTTTGAATACCCCGACAGCGGCATCGTATCCAGCGAGTTGGTGCTGCCGGTCGACCGGCCAGCGCGCATGGACATGACGGCCCGCGACGTGATCCATTCGTTCTGGATCCCTGAAATGCGGGTTAAGCAGGACTTGGTGCCCGGCATGACCACGACGCTGCGTTTTACGCCGGTCGTAACGGGCGAATATTCGGTGGATTGCGCCGAGCTTTGCGGACTCAGCCATTACAGCATGGTCGCGCCCGTGCGTATCGTCGAACAAGCGGAATATGAACAATGGCTCGCCGAGCGTTCGGCGAGCGCTGCGCCGGCCCTCGCCAATACCGATGCCGGCGCGGAGACAGACGCCCAGTCCAACTAACTAGACGGCATCGGATCAAAGGGGAAGGGATACTATACATGACGCTCTGGTCATTGGGCCTCGTGCGCGGGGTCGTCGGGCAAATCGTGGGCTTTGCCGCGGGCATGTTGCTGGTGATCGTCTCCCGGCTGCTGTTCGGTCTTGATCCGGTCTGGAACGAGGAGCCGGCGCTGGTGGGCGGCATCATCATCGGCTCTATCGGCTTTCTGATCGGCGTGGGCGCACTGACCGACTGGTTCCAGTGGATGCGCGGCATCGAGACGCCGCTGCACCACGGCCCGCCGCACGGCCGGCCTGCTTGGACCCGCTATTTCGGCGTTGACTACAACCACAAGGTCATCGGCATTCAGTATGGCGTCACCGGCATTATCATGCTCGGCATCGGCGGCATGTTTGCCGTCGTCTTCCGCACAGAACTAGCAGCCAGCGGCTTCCAATTTCTCGACCCGGCCAACTACAACACTTACCTTAGCATGCACGGCTGGGCCGCCCTAGTGGCGATCTTGTTGGGCATTGGCGGCATGGCGAACTACCTGGTCCCGCTCATGATCGGAGCGGAGGACATGGCCTTCCCCCGCCTCAACGCCTTTGCCTACTGGATCAACGTCCCCGGCCTCTTCACATTGCTCATGAGTCTCGGTTACGGCTGGGACGGCGGCTGGACGGTCTACCCGCCGCTGAGCGTGCTTGGCCCCGTCGGCTACCAGTTCACCTTCTGGGCCGTCTTCCTGGTCGGCCTCTCGTCGATCCTGGGGTCGCTCAACCTTATCGTTACCATCCTGCGCATGCGCCCGCCGGGCATGAGCCTATTCCGCATGCCGATCTTTGTATGGGCGGTATTCGCCACCAGCCTGATCCAGCTTACGGCTACGCAGTTCATCGGCCAAGCTTTCCTGATGCTCTCCTTTGAGCGTCTGCTGGGCATGGGCTTCTTCGACCCGAACAAGGGCGGCGCGCCCATCCTGTTCCAGCATCTCTTCTGGTTCTATTCGCATCCCGCGGTCTACATCTTCGTGCTGCCCGGCCTGGGCATCATCAGCGAGATTCTGCCCGTCTTTGCGCGCAAGCCGCTCTTCGGCTACCGCTGGATCGCGCTGTCGAGCATCGCCATCGCGCTGGTCGGCTTCTTGGTCTGGGGCCATCACATGTTCACCTCCGGTTACGGCGAATACCTGCGCGTGCCGTTCATGATCTCCACCCTGTTGGTAGCGGTCCCGACCGGCGTCAAGTTCTTTAGTTGGCTGGGCACGATGTGGGGCGGCAAGTTGAGCTTCCCCACGCCGATGCTCTTTGTGTTGGGGGCGATTTCGGTCTTCCTCATCGGCGGCCTGAGCGGGCCCATCTTGGCGACGACCGCAACCGATCTCTTCCTGCACGACACCTACTTTGTGGTGGGCCACTTCCACGCCACCATCTTCGGCGGTTTCGTCTTCCCGTTCTTCGCGGCCATCTACTTCTGGTACCCGAAGATCACAGGCCGCATGTACGATGAGACCCTGGGTAAAATCCACTTCTGGCTGATGACGCCGGCCTTCTGGGTGATGAGTATCGGGCAAATGTCCGTCGGCGTCATGGGCATGCGACGTCGCATCGCCGACTACGACCCGGCGCTCGGCGTCGAGTTCGGCCACCTGCTCGTCACCATCGCCGGCTTCACCATCGCTTTCTCCGTGCTGCTGATGATCTACAACCTGTTGCACAGCGCCGAAACCGGACGCGTCGCCGGCAACAACCCGTGGCGCTCGCGCTCGCCCGAATGGCAGATCCCGTCGCCCGTGCCCGAGCACAGCTACGCCAGCCCGATCACGGTCGTCGGTGAGCCGTACGACTATGGCATTCCCAATTCGACCTATGTGCGCATGGCCCCGCTTACGGCAGCGGACGACTAACCGGCACAGCCCAGCTTGATGCTCGACTCAACACGGAGAAAGGGAATCGCACGTGAATAACTCTGCCCGCACAAAGGCCTACGGCCGTTCAGCCATGATTGCGCTGACGCTCGCCGTACTCACGATCATCGAGTTCTATGTCGCCATTAGCCTGGATAGCGCCATCTTCTTGATGTTGATCGCCCTGTTCAAGGCCGTCATCGTGGTCCAGGCATACATGCACGTCTCGCGGCTGTGGTCGCCGGAGGGAGAACACTAACCCATGACAACCGTAACCGCTGCGCTGGAAGGCTATACCCAGCAGCTTCGCAACAACCGCATGGGCCTCTGGCTCTTCTTCATCTCGGAGGCGTTTCTGTTCGGCGGACTGCTCGTCACGCGTTTTTACCTGTGGGGCAACACCCGGCCTGAACTCGACCAGACCATCGGCCTGATCGTCACCGCCGTGCTGTTGCTGAGCAGCTTTTCGATGAACATGGCGGAGACGGCCATCGAACACGGCGACCGCCGCACGTTCCTGGGCGGCCTGGTCGTGACCGCCGTCCTGGGCCTGGTCTTCCTGATCGGCGTGATGGTGTTTGAGTGGGGCCTGTTCCCCGCCATCTACGAAGGCCACCTCACGCCGGGCGGCGACGTCTATGGGGCCGTCGTCTTCGCCATGACCGGCATGCACGCCCTGCACGTCATCAGCGGCATCATCTTCATCGCCATCGTGTGGAACCTGGGCCGCAAAGGCGGCTTCTCGTCCGAACGGCATTGGGGCGTCGAGTCGTGCGCCATCTACTGGCATTATGTCGACGTCGTGTGGATCTTCTTCTACCCGGCGCTGTATCTGATTGGAACTGTAGCGCACTGAGTGGTGAGTTCGCCATGTCATGCAGAGTCAAGCGAAGCATCTCGGACTCTGGAACTTCTAGAATCTACACGCTTCAGAATGACAGACATTGGGCGAACTCACTCTAAGCGCTACATATTGCGTGATTACACCTTGGGGAAGTCGCGAACTTCTCGATAGGCATGGCGAAGGCATCGTTGGGCGGCTAAGGCAATGAGGTTCTGACGCAGAGGAAGGTTCGGTCATGCATCCGCTCGTAAAGGCGCTGCTCTCTCAGTGGGAGTGGCGCCTCGAAATAGTCGCCGTCCTGCTGACGCTCGGCGCACTCTATACGCTCGGCTGGCTTAGGCTGCGCAGGCAAAGCAAACGCCGACAGCTTGCGTCCTGGCTGCGGCTGCTCTCCTATCACGCCGGGCTGGCGATATTGGCCGTCTCGCTGCTCTCGCCCATTGACCGGCTGGGCGGGCAGCTCTTCTTCATGCACATGCTGCAGCACATGCTCTCGATCATGTTGGCCGCGCCGCTGTTGCTGCTGGCGAACCCCTTCCCGTTCATGGTGTGGGCTCTGCCCGCAACCTGGCGGCTGCGCGTGGCCGGCCTATTCGCGCGGCCTTCCGCCTTCCGCCGCGCCTTGGCCGCGGTCACCCGGCCTTTTATCGCCTGGCTCGTCTTCCTGACCATCTATCTGGGTTGGCACGACGCGTCTCTTTATAACCTGGCCTTGCGCAACGATTGGATCCACGACATCCAGCACATCACCTTTTTCGGCGCCGCCATGCTCTTCTGGTGGCACGTCATCGGCGCGGCTCCCCACATTCACGGCAAGCGCTCCGGCTGGGCGAGCATGGCTTACCTGATAGGCGTCATCCCGCCTAACATGGCCGTAGCCGTCACCATCGCCTTCGCGTCCAACGTCATCTACACCTATTACCTGTCCGCCCCGCGCATCTGGGGCTTCACTGCGCTCGAAGACCAGATGATCAGCGGCGCCATCATGTGGATCCCCGGCAGCATGATGTTCCTCTTGGCCGCGCTGATCATCCTGGCCCGCATGTTCACATCCAAGGAGCCGTTGCCCGTCAAGCCGGACGGCTGGGACGCGGACGACAAGTTCATCGCACCGGGCCTGGAGCATCGCGTGGTGCAGAACCGCTGGAAGCAACTCAAAGCGGCCAATTCGCACGGCGCGGACGCGTCATGAGTATGCGCATGGTTCGCCTCGCGCCCGCTTCGACCTTCCGAACGCTGGGCTTGCTGATGCTGGGACTGCTTTTGCCGCTCGCTCTGCCCGCTCAAACGGCGCAGGCGCATGGCGGCGGCACGCCCCGCCTCACCAACCAGGCTGTAGGTCCCTACCGGCTATACGCATGGACGGAACCGGAGCCGCTGCGCGTGGGCGAAGCGCACGTCACCATCGCCGTCACGCAGCCTGCCGGCGCCGATGCCCAGCCCGGCCAGATCGAAACGCCCGTGAGCGGCGCAAGAGTGCTGGTCACCTTCACGCCGCTGGACGGATCCGGGCCGGCGATTGAAGCGTTCGCCGTCACACAACAGGCGTTGGGCGACGTCTACTACGAAACCGACACCGTGCTGCCCAGCGAAGGCGACTGGCGCATCGCGATTGCCGTCGAAGGCCCAGACGGCGGCGGGCAGGGCGATTTTGCTGTGGCTGTGGAAGCGGCTCGCCAACTCAACTGGACGCTGATAGGAATCGGCGGCATACTGCTTCTGGGGGTGTTGGGGCTGATCGCTGCACGCGCGTCTAAACAGACGCCCAAGACGACGCGGCCGCGCCGCTCGCAACGCGCCGCCCGCCCGTCTCAACAACTCAGTGCAAGCCTGGAAAGCGGGGGTGGCATCCGGTGGTCCTGACGAAGCTTTTCAATCGGCGCTGGTGGTGGGCCACGCTGCTCATCATCGCCGGCGTAGCCCTGCTCATCCGGCTTGGCTTCTGGCAACTGGACCGGCTCGAACAACGCCGCGCCTACAACGCCACCGTGGCCGCGCGCTGGCAAGAAGCCCCGTTTGACCTCGTCGTCGAGGGGCTGCCCGCCGACCTGGCCGAACTGGAATTCCGGCGCGTCGAGGCGCGCGGCGAGTTCGACTACGCCAACCAGATCCTCCTCAAGGAACGCCCGCGCGGCGACGTGCCCGGCGTGGTCCTGGTGACGCCGCTTGTCCTGGAAGACGAGCGCGCCATCCTCGTGGCGCGCGGCTGGGTTCCCTACAACCAATCGACGCCGGAGCACTGGCCCCAGTTCGAAGAGCCTGCCGGCGCACCTGTCATCGGCCTGCTCCAGGAGTCGCAACTGCTGCCATCCGGCAAGGCGCCGCCCATCCCGGACCAGCCGCAGGTCGAGTGGTTCTCGCTCAACGTCGACGCCGTTCAACCGCAGATGCCTTACGAATTGCTGCCGGTCTTCATCCTGCAACTACCCGAAGAAGGCCGGGCCTATACCGACCTGCCCTATCGCGAGGAGCCGTTACGCCTGGATGAGGGCAGCCATTTCAGCTATGCCATCCAGTGGTTCATGTTCGCAGCCATCCTGGGGATCGGTTATCTCCTTCTCATCCAGCAGCAGGAGAAACGGCTGGCGCGCTTAGCCGCACAGCCGCCGGATGCCGGCGAGCAGCCGGATGTTCAAGAAGCCGACGCAGCTCTGGCGGAGCTTTCCCGCCATTCCGGCCACGCGTGACCGCTAACAGCCTGGACGCCGTCAGGCGCCTTCAGCAGAGGAGCAACTTGGCAGCCATGCAGCTTCAATCAAGCACGCTGGACAACGTGCGCAGCGCCGACACGAGCGGCCAGCCGCTATCCAAAGAACAAGCCCTGGTGCGTCTCGCCATCAGCGATTACGTAGCCCTGACCAAGCCGCGCATTATCTCGCTGCTGCTGGTCGTGACGCTGGTCCCCATGTTCCTGGCCGGGCCCAGCGCCCCTAGCGCCGCTCTGATTTTGTGGACGTTGCTCGGCGGCTTCCTCGCCGCCGGCGGCGCCAACACCATCAACCAGTACGTCGACCGGGACATCGATCACGTCATGGTGCGCACCCGCTTGCGCCCTCTGCCCGCCGGTCGCATGACGCCCAACCAGGTGCTGATCTTCGGCATCCTGCTCAGCGCGGCCAGCTTCTTCCAATTGTGGTGGACGGTCAACCTGCTATCCGCGGTCCTGGCGCTGATCGGCATCCTCTTCTATGTCTTCGTCTACACTGCGCACCTCAAGCGCAGCAGCACGCAGAACATCGTGATCGGCGGCGCTGCCGGCGCCGTGCCCCCGCTGGTGGGCTGGGCCGCGGTCGCCGGCGAAATGTCATTGCTGGCCGTCTTTCTCTTTATGATCGTCTTCTTCTGGACGCCGCCTCACTTCTGGGCGCTGGCCCTGCTGCGCCAGAAGGAGTACGGCGCGGCCGGCGTGCCCATGCTGCCCGTGATTGCCGGCCAGCGCGAAACACACCGGCAGATCCTGATCTACAGCGTCCTGCTCACGCTCATCAGCACGATCCCAGTCTTTCTCGGCTATTTCGGGCCGGTCTATCTGATCATTTCGCTGGCGCTGAACGGCGTCTTTTTGCAACAAGCGCTCGACATCTACCGCCGCCCGACCAACGCCAACATCTGGCGGCTCTACAAGTACAGTCTGCTCTACCTGGCCCTGCTCTTCGTCGGCATGGGCATGGACCGCCTTTTCTATACCGCGCCTCTGCCCTAGCCGCCAACCGCACAAAAGGAGCCGGCCCCATTGCGGGGCCGGCTCCTTTTGTTTCGTTCAGATACCGGCGATCCTATCGCCGCACCCTCGGCGCTCCGCCCGCCTCCGCCCAGGTCCGTTCCACGTAGGGAATCGCCTGGCGGAAACCGGCCTCGCCCTGATTGCTCGCCTCTTCCACGCTAACCCAGCCGTCGAAGCCCGATCGGACCAATTCGCGCAGAAGCTCGGCTATCGGCGCAACGCCCGTGCCCGCGATCACCGGCTCGAAGTGACCGGCCCGGCGTATGTCGTTGACGTGCACCGCGGCCACGCGCGGCAGCACGCTGCGCACGACCGCCAGCGGGTCATCGCCGTGCGCCAGCGTGTTGGCCGTGTCGAACAGCACGCGCAGGCCGGTATCCTGCGTGCGCCGCACGATCTCCACAAACACCTCGGCAGGTTGCGAGAAGTCATTGTGCGCCCAGCCGTAGCCGCGCGTGTGGTTCTCGTACACGAGCGTGACGCCTGCTGCCTGCGCCGCATCCAGGCACGCGGCCAGCCCCTCGGCAGCCCAGGCGATCCCGTCCTCCCTGCTCACGCCGGGGTGCGCCTGCCCTGCGGTAACGCGCAAAAAGGGCGCGCCGAGCGCGGCAGCCGTCTCGATGTGCCGCTCCAGCATTTGGCGCTGCCGCACACGCTGCACCGCATCCGGCTGCGTGAAGTCCGAATACGCCACTAGCATGGCGATGCGCAGCCCACACTCCTCCGCCTGGCGACGCACCGTTGCCAACATCGCGGGCGTGTGACCTGCCAGATGCATCACGCTGACATCCGCCCCGTCCAAGCCCAGCTCTGCGGCCAGCCGAAACCACCCGCCCAACGTCATCTCGCCCGCGCTCAATGCCGCATACAGCGACACCGGCAGGCAACTCATCTGCATGGCCTGCGCCTTTCGCTTTCGCTGCGTAATCGTCTCATTCTCGCACGGGCCGCGGCGGCTTCCTCACGACACGACCGCCAGCGGCGGCTCGCCGTTCCACACGCGTTGCAGGTTCTCGAACACGAACCTGCCGCGTCGCGCCCAGGTATCGACCGTCACGCCTGCGCTGTGCGGCGTGAGCAACACGTTGTCCAACTCGAAGAGCGGATTCGCCGGATCCGGCGGCTCCTGCGTCAGCACGTCCAAGGCGGCGCCGGCGATGACGCCGTCGCGCAGGGCCGCGGCTAGCGCCTGCTCGTCGATGACCGGCCCGCGGCACGTATTGATCAGCACGGCTGACGGCTTCATCAACGCCAGTTCGCGCGCACCGATCAGCCCGCGCGTCGACGCGTTCAGGGGCACATGCAGGGTCACCGCGTCGGCGCGCTGCAGCAAGTCATCGAGTTCGACGCGCACGATGCCGAGTTCCTGCTCCACGCCAATCGGGGCCGATTCGGCATCGGCATAGAGCAGCGTCGCACCGAAGGCCCGCAGCAGCCGCGCTACATGCCGGCCGATGTTGCCCAGGCCGATGATGCCAACCGTTTTGCCCTGGATCGTATACGTAGTCGCGCCCGAATCGATGGCGTCCCAGCGGCCTAGGCGCACGTTGGCGTCCATCTCGCGCAGCCGCCGGTACATAGCGAGGAGCAACGTCAACGTGTGTTCCGCCACATCCAGCGCGTTGGCCCCGCCGTTGTTGGCGACTGGAATCCCCATGCGGCGGCACAGGTCGATGTCGATCTGGTCGAAGCCCGCGCTGACCAACTGGATCAGCTTCAGTCGCTTGGCGCCGGACAGTACAGCGTTGTCCAGGCTAGGCGGAAACAAAATCAGAAAATCGGCGTTCGCGACCGCATCCTGCTGCGCCTCGACCGGCAGCTTTGCCGAATGAACCTCGACCTCATAGCCGGGCGGAGCGACTTCCACGAGCCGCTGCGCCGTGGTCGGGGCGAGCGTCGTCAACATCACCACCTTGGGCATAGCTATCTCTCCGTCCAGTAGTCGATCACAAGCACGTTCTCCTTGATGGGGGCCAGCAGCGCGCCGAACGCCTTGTGCGCCGGATGCGGCAGATAGACCGCTCGGTCCGCCTCCGAGAGAAACGTCACCAGGAAGCAATGGGTGAAACCATGCGCAATGCTCTCGACGCTGACATCCGTCCCCCACTCAAAGTCATAGATGGCGTCGATCTGGCCTGGCAGCGCGCTGAACGCCTCTTCGACTTGGCGGATCTGTTCGGACGTGGCGTCGGGCTTGAAGGAAAAGAGGACGACGTGCCGCAGCACGCGGTCGGGAGAGGAGGACTCTTGGGTCATCTCAGAACCTTTCTCGGCGTGATCAATATCGGTCGATGAACCGGACCATGCGCTCCATGGCCGGCTCTAGGATGGACATATCCGAGGCAAAGCAGACGCGCAGCGCGCCTTCGCCGCCATACCCAAATGCCGCGCCGGGCGCTACCGCCACTTTCGTCTCCTTTAGGAGTTGTACGGAAAAGTCGAACGAGCGACTCACCCCCTCGATACGCGGGAAGAGGTAGAATGCGCCGGCCGGTTTGGGCAGCGACACGCGACTCGACGACGTGAGCGCGTCGTAACAGAACTCCATCCGTTCCGCCAACAACTCCGTCATGGCGTTCACGTCGTCCTCGCCCCGTTCCAGCGCGACGATGCCCGCCCGTTGGATCATCGTGGGCGCATGTGAGACGATGAACTCGTTCAACTGCGTCGCCTTGCGCACAAGGTCGCGCCGCGAGACCAGCCAGCCCAGCCGCCAGCCGGTCATGCAATAAGTTTTGGAGAACGACTGTACGACGATCACCGCGTCGTCGCGCATGCACAGACGCAAGATCGACGGAGCGACTTCGCCCTGGTAATAGAGCCGCTCGTACACCTCGTCGGCCAACAGCCACAAGCCATGCCGCCGGCAGAAGTCCAGCAGCGCCTGCTGCTCCGCCTGCGTCGCCACCCACCCTAGCGGGTTGGAAGGCGACGTGTAGAGAAGCAGCCGCGTCTTGTCGGTGAGCGCAGCCGCCACCGCGTCCATGTCGACGTTGAAGCGCTTACCGTCGTACGCAAACGGGACTTCGACGGGCGTCGCCCCGAACATACGCACGATCTCCGCCCCGTTCGGCCAGTTGGGCGTCAGCACAATCGCCTCGGCCCCTGGGTCGATGGCGCAGCGGATGCCCACATTCAGCGCCTGCGTGCCCGACGCCGTCACCACAATCTCGGCGTTCGGGTCGAGCTGCACGCCGTGCAGCGTCGTGGTCTTCTGCGCGATCTTGGCGCGCAGCGGCGGTATGCCGCCGTTCTCGGAGTAGTAGGTATAGCCGTCGGCCAGCGCCTGGCTCGCCGCCTGCTTGATATAGTCGGGCGTCGGCATGTTGGACTCGCCGAAATGCAGCTTCAGCACGCCTTCCATGCCGAAGGCGACATCGGCCAGTTCGCGAATCTGGGACGGCATCACGCCGGAGAGACTCGGGGCGACAGGCGTTTCGATCATGAGTAATGCTCCTGTTGTGTGCGGCAACGTACCCACGCAGATCGCTGCTACGCGGCGAGTTCTGGCCTCAGTTTGGCCCATCGTCGCACGTCGCCATATAGTTCCGCCAGACGTGCGGCGGTCGCGTCGACGCGATACCGGCGGCCTAGTTCCGCCGACGCTGCGGCCATCCCCGCGCGCAGTTGCGCGTCGTCGAGCAATACGCCCGCGGCCTGAACCAGAGCGTCGATATCCTGTACGGCAAAGCCGTTGACGCCATGCTCCACCACGCCGCGCAGCGCGTCATCCGCCAGCGCCGCCACAGGCAGCCCCGACGCCACGGCTTCCAGCGCTGCCATCGGGTGCACCTCGCTTGTCGACGCGGACAGCCACAGATCGGCCGACCGGTAGACCTCCGGCATCATCGCGTAGGGAACAACGCCGGTAAAGTGTACTCGCGGCGCCAGCCCTTCGCGGGCCGCTTGCGCGCGCAGAGCGGCCTCCATCGGCCCCGCGCCGGCCATCACAAGGTGAAGGTCAGGACGCCCACCGGCGAGACGCCTGAAGACTGCGTAGGCGACATCCGGCCGCTTCTCTTGGTTGATCCGGCCCACAAAGAGCAGGATGCGCACCGCTTTCGGAAGAGAGAACCGTTCACGCAAGTAATCGGATTGCCCCGGATAGAACCTCCGCTCGTCGACGCCGTTCGGAATGACAAATACCGGCGGTTCGATCCCTAGGCGCTCCAGGTACGCGGCGGCTTTGTGAGACGGCGCCACCACCGCCCGCGCCCGGTTGCAGATCAGGCGGTCATAGTGCTCCACAACCGATTCCAGCCACAGATCAGCCGGCCCAAAAAAGCGGCGATAGTAGTGGGTGTATTCCTTCGACATAGTATGGTAGGTATAGACCGCCGGCACGCTGAACAGCCGCGAAAGCTGCCAAGCCAATGCGCAGACCACCGTCGAAGCATGTATATGGATGACGTCATAGTGCGCGCGCCGGAATTTCGTCGTCACGCTCACGCTAACGGGCATACTCCAATAGACTTCCTGGTCGCTGGGCAAGCGAAACCTGGGCAGGCGAAAGAACTCGACGCGGCCATCTTCGTCATCCGAACGATCTGCTCGGTCGCTGCGCACCCACGGCGTAAACACGGTGACCGCGTGTCCGGCTTTCGCCAAGGCGTGCGCCGTCAGGTTCGTGCTTGTCTCTACGCCGCTGGCCGGCATCCCTTCCAAGAAGTACGCGATGCGCAGTCTCTCGGTTTGGCTCATCTTCCACCCGCTTCCATGCGCTCCCGTACCGCCTGCCTCTCAGACCCGAACGAAGCCTTCGCCGGCGGGGTCGCGGCCCAATCATATCATGCCGGGGCGGACGCTCGCCAACCTACCGGGTCGCACTCGGCCGCTTGATTGCGCTTCATTTCGCCCTGTCGCTGGACGTGTTGCAGCAAAGGCTTTTCGATGATATGTTAAGGCTGTTTGATGCACTTGCGCTGCCGCAGCTATAGGGCATCGCGTGCACAGGTTTCCCCCGCCACGCGGGACAGCGCAGCAACGTTGCAGATCAGCCACACTAGTGCGCCCATCCTTGTTTCGGCCGTATATCGACGGCCCGACATACTGAACCGGTATGGATTTTCGTACGTCTTCGCACTTGGAATAGATTATCGTCCTATGAACTCACCATCCGGCGCAGATGACGCGCCCATCTCCATTTTGATCGTCGAGGACTCCCCCAGCTTGCTGCGCCTCTATAGCCATATCCTGAGTCAAGCAGGCTACCGGATTCTAGAGGCCGCGACAGGACGCGCCGCCTTGCAGATCCTCTGGGACCAACGGCCCGACATCGTGCTGCTCGACCGCGTGCTCCCGGACATGGACGGCGGCGACATCTGCCGTAAAATCAAAGAGCAGCCGGAGTTTGTCACATCGTATGTGGTCATGCTCTCGGCCCTGAAGACGAGCGAAGACGACCGCGTCAGCGGGCTAGAAGCCGGCGCCGACGACTACATCGTCAAGCCGGTAGGCCGCCGCGAGCTCCTCGCCCGCATCCAGGTGGCCGCCCGCCTGCGCCGCACCCAGCGCGCCTTGCAGGCGAGTGAAGTCATGTTCCGCACGCTGGCAGAGAACTCGCCGGACATGATCAGCCGCTTCGATCGCGACCTGCGCTACATCTATACCAACCGCTCCGTCCAGCGCATCACCGGCGGAACGCCCGAAGCATACCTGGGCGCGCCCATCGACGAGGCGCCGCTGCCGCCTGAGTTGATGGACTTCTGGCGTCGTTCTTTGGCCCAAGTCTTCACACAGGGCGAGGCTGTCCGCATCGAGTATGACCTGCCCATCGACGGGGAAACGCGCAGCTTCGACGCCCATCTCGTGCCCGAATATGATGCTGACGGCGCAATTCGCTCCATCCTCGCCGTATCGCGTGATTTCACCGATCATGTGCGCGCCGAACAAGAGATCGCCCGGCTTGCCACCGTCGTCGAACAGGCCGTAGAGACCGTCCTCATTACCGATACGCAGGGCCGCATCGTCTACGCCAATGCCGCGTTTGAAGCGATGACCGGCTGCCGCGCGGCGGACATGCTCGGACAGTCGCTTCCCGACCTGCGCACGATCTATCCAGACGACTTCTGCAATCATTACCGCTCGCTGCTCGCCGGGGGCGTTCCCTGGGCGGGCCTCACGCGTTGCCGCTGCCGATCCGGGATGCAATGCGAGATCGAGGTCAGCGTCTTCCCCATCCGCGAACGCACTGGCGCCGTCATCAATTACGCAGTCATGCAGCGCGATATCACCCAACGCCGCCGGGTTGAAAACGAGCGCGAGGCGATCCTCAGCGTGGCCGCATCCCTGCGCAAGGCCGGCACGCGCGCCGAGATGCTGCCCATCATCCTCGACCAGATCATGGCCGTGCTCAACCTGACAGGCGCTCTCTTCCTGACGTCCGACGCAGACGCCGGTGAGGTCACCGTCGAACTGGCGGCAGGCGAACACGCCTACATGACCGGCAGGCGCCTGACTCTCGAACAAGCCGCCGCCTCTGTTATCGAAAGCGGCTCGACCTATGTCAACAACCTCGCTCGCGAGGACAACCGCCAATATCTGACGCGCTTCTTAGGCGATGCGACCGCAGTCGCCGCCGTCCCTCTTATGGCCCAGCACCGCTGCGTCGGCGTGCTGTGGATCGGCCGGGCCGAACCAATCACCGACCGGGCGCTCGGCACACTGCTCGCCATCGCCGACATGGCCGCCAATGCCATCCATCGGGCCGACCTCTATGCCGAGATCCAACGCTATGCCGCAGACCTCGAACTGCGCGTGGCTGAGCGCACCCGCGAGTTGGCCGAAGCCAATGAACGTCTGCTGGAGTTGGACCGGCTCAAGTCGAAGTTCGTCTCGAACGTCTCGCACGAACTGCGCACACCCATCAGCAATCTGAAGCTCTACATGCACCTGCTGCAGCGCGGCAAAGCCGACAAGCGCGCCCAATACGAATCCATGCTGCAGATCAGTGTCGAGCGTCTCGGCCAACTGGTCGACGATATCCTCAATCTCTCGCGCATCGAAATCGCGCAGCGCCAGGCGTTGATGGTCGAACCCACCGATCTCAACGCCGTCGCCGGCCAGATTGTCGCCTTGCACCAGCCGCAGGCCGAGTCCGCCGGCCTGCAACTGGCATTTACGCCCGACCTGCATCTTCCCCTAGTCAACGGCGACATCAACCAGATTTCGCAACTCGTCACCAACCTCGTCGCCAATGCCTTGCACTACACGCGCACCGGCTATGTGCGCGTTAGTACGGCGCTGACCGACGCCGCAGATATGGTTTGCTTCACCGTGGAAGACAGCGGCATCGGCATCTTGCCCGAAGACTTGCCCCACCTTTTCGAGCGTTTCTACCGCGGCAACCATCGCCAGCCGGATGACATCCCCGGCACCGGTCTCGGCTTGGCGATTGTCAAAGAGATCGTCGATATCCACGGCGGCAAGATCACCGTCCACAGCGAGGTCGATAGAGGCACGCGTTTCGATGTCTTGCTGCCGAAAGCGCCGGATGACGATGACATCTATTCGCTCGCCCTGAACCGCTCTCCCGCCCCGCCGCGCAATTCGTAGCAGTTCATATCGCAGCAGTTCGTTTACCGAACGCAGCGCCGAGGCCAATCGCCATGACCACAGCAGAACCGCAAGAAACCGAAGCGAAATTCGGCATCCTGAACCAGAAGACAGTAGACCGCTTCGTCGCCGGCGACACGCTCGCCCCCGGTTATCAGCTCTTGCCGCCGCACACAGCCGAGACTGTCGACGTCTACTACGACACGCCCGCTTTCGATCTGATCCGACGCGGGCTGGCCTTGCGCACGCGCCAATCCGAGAACGTCCTCTTAGTGACGGCGAAGAGCCTCGAAGTGCGCCGGCATTCCCCGCTCTATAACCGCACTGAGCGCGAGGAGACAATAGACGCCGCAGCGGGCAAGCCCCCCTATCTGGCGCAGTGCTCCGCAGAACTCGGCAGCCTTGTCGCCGCGCATAACCCCGACGGACGGCAACTGCGCCCTGTGGTCACCTTACGCCAAACACGGCTCCAACGGCTCGTACAACAGGCCGCGGGCAAACGCAAAGCCGCCAAGCGGAACCCGCCGCTGGCCGAATTGAGCGTGGACGACGTGAGCGTTTATGACCGCGGCGCCAAGCCGGACGGCTCTCCTCCCGCTGCGCGGTTCCGCGAATTGGAACTCGAATTGCTGCCATCGGGCGATCTCTCCAAATTGGAGATGCTCGCAGGACGCCTTGACAAACGCGCCGGCCTGCGACGTCGCTCCGCCAGCAAGCTGGAAGCCGCCCTGGAAGCGATCTCAGAGATGGCGCCCGGCGCGGACGTTGCGAAACCGGACATCCAGCCCGCCATGCACATGGCCGAAGCCTGTCGCCTGATCTGGCGGCGGCAAGTCATGCAGGTCGTTCTGCAAGAATATGGCGCCCGCATCGGCGATGACCCGGAATATGTCCACGAGATGCGCGTCGCCATCCGCCGGGCGCGCACCGCTCAAGAGCTATTTGGCCACTATTTCCGGCGTTCCGCCATCGAGCCGGTCTTCACCGACCTGCGACGTCTGGGCCGGAGGCTCGGCGCCGTGCGCGATCTGGATGTGGCGCTGGAAAACCTGGGCGAATTCCGCGCCGGCCTGCCCGACGCCGAACAGGGCGACGTAGCCAAACTGGAGGAATTCGTGCAGGCGCGCCGCGCCGCCGCACGCCTGGCGCTGTTGGAATGGCTGGACGGGCCGCAGCACGCGGCAACCCTTACCGCCTTCATCAAGTTCACGCGCTCGCCCGGCAAGGGCGTCAAACAATCCGTTGCGAAGCTGGCATCGCCGGAGCCTTTGCAAGTGCGCCACGTCATGCCGGGCGTGATCATGGCGCGCTTTGCCCGTGTGCGCGCCTACGAACCGCTCGTCGAGACGGAGGTCGAGGCGCCGGCGGAGCAGATGCACGCCCTGCGCATCGAGTGCAAGTACCTGCGCTACAGCCTGGAGTTCAGCCGCCATCTGCTAGGCAAAGAGGGAGAGGCGCTGATCGACCAACTTAAGCGCATGCAAGATCACCTCGGCGCGTTCAACGACACCTTCGTCGAACGCGGCCGCCTGCTCGCCTGGCAGAAGGACGGGCTGGACGAGAAGCTCATCCGCGCCCGCCTGCAGGACCTCTCCGACACCGCCGCGCGCCTCCAAGCCGAATTCCCCGCAGCGTACCGGGCGTTCGTGGCGCACGACAACCGACGCCTGCTAGGTGAAGCGCTGGCGCATATCTAGGCCTGGTCGCCAAACAAGAAAACAGAGAGGCTGCGCAGCAATCTTCTCATGCTGTGCGGCCTCTCTGAGTTACAACCTGTGCGGGCACAACTTGCGACCCGCAGCCTTGTGTTGCGTCCTTCCTGATTCGCTTGATCCTATCGTAGGACAGGCGCGTTAATAGACCGTGTTGACCTTGTTAGGATTCAATTAACGATCCGGGTCCGCAGCCGGCTCGCGCGCTGCGGCGGCGGCTGCGGTCAGCACGCCCACGATCTCGGCCATCTGTTCAATCTCGGCGCGTGTTAGCATGTCGCCCGCCACGCGGCCGACCAGCGGCTTGCCCAGCGCGGCCAGTTCGACCGCGGCTCGCTTACCCGACGGCGCGGTCGCTCGCTCAGGCTTGCCCCTGCGCCGCAGGCATTCATTCATCAGTTCGAGCAGCCGCTCGCGCGAAAGCGCATCCGCCAGGGTCTGCTCAAAGTCCTGCGGCAACACATGAACCGCGTCAGCCGCCCCGCGGTATTCCTGCAGACGCTCACGCGGCTTGCCGTCGCCGTCGACCAAGATCACGTGGGGGATGTTGAAGGCGCGCAGGATGTGGTGATACGTGTAGAAATTGCCCAGCCCATTCACAAATACCACGGACACCCCATTGCCGTCTAGGTCCAGCCCCAGCGTGCGTGCGAAGTTGGGCAGGGCGAACAACTCAGCTTGCCCCTCCACGAGCAGCGCCGCCCGCGCAAAGAGCATATCGCTGCGGTCCTCCTGCAAATAGCGCTGCACCTTGGCGAGGTCGTCGGCACGCAGGCCGCCCAAGCTCGGCCGCGTGACGCGGCTGGCGACGCGGCCGTCGCGGTCGCAGCGCTGCACGGTCAGCACGTTGCCCAGCGGCGCCCGGTTGACGAACTCGCTGGAGTGCGTCGTGAAGATCACCTGGTCATGCCGCCCCAACTCCTCCAGCGTGTTCAGCAGCACGCGCGTGGCGTGGGGGTGCAAATAGATCTCCGGCTCCTCAATGGCGAAGACGTAATCCTTCTGTGCGTCGCGGATCAGTTCGCACCATGTGCGCAGCGTCGACACCACGAACGAGCGCTGCAAGCCTAGGCCGTGCTGGTCAAAGGCCAACTCGACCCCGTTATCGATCGACATGACGCCCTTGGTGAAGATGCTGCGCAGCGACGGGATATTCTGGTCTAAATTGAGACGGACGCGGCTGCGCTGCGGCGTGATCGACACCAGGCCGCGCGACAGGCTTGCCTCCAACTCCTCGACCGGCTTCCACAACAGCGGCTCCGCCGGGTTGTCGCGGCCCACCAGCATTTGTAGTTCGCGCATCAGCCCGTCGATGCGATGGACAATAGACAATTCTTGCGTCTCGCCGCGCTCCAGCAGGGCGTCGATCAGGTCGCTGATCAGATTCTTCTTCTCAAGGTTCGCCTCGTCGTTGAGGCGGCTGTCCGCCCAAATAATGCGGAATTCAGGCAGCAATACGGCGCACTGTTCGCGGTCACGCGCCGTCTGCTTGGCATAGAGGCCGTCACCGCGACGAATGAAGCGCGTGCGTCCGCCCGCGGTCCATACGGAAGCGACGGTTAACGCGTAGGTCTTGCCGTTGAGCGTGCAGTTCTCGCCGTGCCACTGACCGGGCCGCTCGATCTCGCCCTGCACCGTCACCTCCACGATCACCGGCTCGTCGGTCTGTTTGCCGTTGAACATCGCCTCGTCCAGTTTGACCGTGTTGCCGAAGGCCATGTCCAGCGCCAGCAAAATGGTGGACTTGCCGGCGCTGTTAGCCCCAATGATGGCGCTTAACATCGAACGCCCGCCGCTGCGTCCCGTGGGCAGTTGAAAGCGAAACGCGTCACGGCGCCACTGGATGCGGATTGCCTTGGCCGAGCGCAAGCCGGCGCCATCGGGCGACTCGATCTCCGCACAGAATGGGATGGAACGAAAACCGGAAATACGCACTTCTCGTATACGCATAGCGATCTTTCGTCACAAATGGAAACGAACAATCACGGTGAAGGGAGAAGAGGGGATTGCGCATGGCTCAACTGGCAGTCAGTTTCTCCAGCGCGCGCTGGATCTCGACCATGGCGTAGGTGTCCAACTGGCAGTAATCGCGCAGGTCCGCGGCAAGCTTGGCTTTGGCCGTCTCATCTTTGCAGACGATCATCTCTGTCCAGACCGACTGAGCATCGTCGCCGTGTTGGATTGCCAAGTCCGCATAGGACAAGCCGGGCACGACTACAGGCAGCACGTTCTTGATGGACGTGGAGCCGAGGAAGGCAGGGTGGTCATAGTAGAGGCGAAACACGTCGCGCTGATCCCACAGCCGCGCCGCAATCGAGCGCAGTTCAGCGGCATGCGCCGGCACGGCTTCGGCCAGATCGGTCAGCACCCTGCGCTCGAAGCCTGCGTTGTAGGCCACGACCGAACCCGCCGGCCCTATGTGCTTGACCAGCGCCCGCGCCACCGCGGATCGCGGGTCGCTCTCGTCCTCGTGCAGATATTCGCGGTGCCCCAACCGCCCATTGCGATGCAACACATGACAGCTAAACTGGAACGGCGTCGCCTGGTACGGGCGCATGCCGTCGAAACGCGGCACAGCATAAGCTATCGTCTCGAAGTCGAGGAAGTGGATCGGCCGCTCCAACTGCGCCAGCAAAGCGCGAATGCTTTCGACGCAGATCGCCGGCCGTCCGCTGCGCTGCATCTCCACATAGGCCCGCTGCGCCTGCGTAAGAGGGAAGTCCGGGGGCACATCGCAGACATGGACAATGTTGCGCGCCGCCAGTTCATCGATCTTGTCATCGCTCAGCCGCGGGATGGTGAAGATTGACTCACGCGGCACATGCCGCCAGCACAGCCGCTTGAGCGGGCAGGTGAAGGGCTTGTCGCAGCGCGCCCCGATGAAGATCGCCGGCTGCTGCTTGCGGCCCAACGCCTCGCGCATGGCCTTGAGGTTGTCGCCCAACTGCGCGGCGGCTGCATCGACCTCGTCCGTTACATCTGCAATAGCGAAGAGATTGCTCAGGTCCGGATAGACGCATTCGCGGCTGTTGATGTGCATCAGTTTGACCGCGCCGATGCGCAGCCCGCAGCCCTCCAGTACGTAGCGCTGGATGGACAGGTCTTCGACATGATAGGGCTTGACCTGCGTCGAAGATTTCACCTCGATGATGTCCCAGGCGCCGTCCTCGCGCTTGTGCAGAATATCACTGCGCACGAGTACGTTGTCATAGATAAATGCCGGCTCGAACAGGCAGGTTGCGCCGTCTCGCAGCGCCTCGTGGGTCTCGTCCAGCGACCTGCGCCCGAACGAACTGATCAGCACGCCGCCGGGGAAGCGCTGCCGCGCCAGCTCGCCCACGTCCGTGCCCTGATCCATGATCCTGCGTTGGCTCAGGGTAGGCGGCGACACCTGGTGCGGTCGCCATATCTCGTACCACAGGCGTTTGAGGCACTGTCGCCCGCTGAGATACTTAGTCTTGGTCAGCCGTGGGGTTGTCATGCCTTAGGCCTCCTTCTCATTCTCCGGATCGTCCGCTGCGGCCTGTAAGCGCCGGCGCACAGCCAAGCCATCCGGATAATAGCGGTTGCGCTCCTCGATCTCATCGGCCTTGGATGCAGGCGCCGGTTTCCAGGCGCGGATATCGACTACGCCGATCTCGACGCCGTGACTTTGCGCCCGCTCACCAGCCAATTGCTCCAGCTTGGCGACCGCTTCGAGATAGCCGGACGGATCCAGGAAGATCGGCACGTAGATGCCGTACCTGGCGCGATCCGCAATCATATAAGTCGGCAACTGAATGCCGATGCCGTCCTCGAGCCGCGCGCTGTGGAACAGCTTCACCTCCGCCAGACAGCGAAAGTCATGCCCGATGGAAAACTTGAAGTCAAGAAAGCCGCGACCGGTCAACGCCTCGCGGTCCATGTGTATATTCAACGCACGGCACATCGGCCGCAGCCAATGCTTTAGCGCGATCTGTACATCCTCCTCGCTGCGCAGGACGGGCGCGCCGTCGGCTGTCGTCGTGACCAGCAGCTTATGGCCGTCGTCCTGCTCGACCAGGTAGCGGATCTCGTAGAAGAAGCGCTTGATCGCCTCGAAAAACCCGCGGTCAGAGGTGATGCGCTGCCCGGCCAGCGCCTGGATGCGCTCCGGAGAGATGCCCAGCGTGCGCGCCAGCGCCTCCATGTCCGCAGCGCCGTCTCCGCTGTCCGTCATCGCGTCCTCGTTGCGCAGTTCCTCGGCTAGCTGACGGCTGTTGTCTCGCAGCCAACGCTGCAGGAATTCGCTGCCCGCAGCCCATCCCTCAGCGCAGCGGCGCAAATGGCCTAGTTCCTCCAGCGCGTGGAGCAGCGAGATCAACCGCACCTCTGCGCAGTCCTCCAACCGGGCGCGGAGGCCATCTTCATCCAGCGCGCCTGCCTCGGCGACCGCCAACAAAATGCGGCGTTCGGTTACGCTCAACCGGTGGAAGTCCAGCCGGAAAAAGCTCGCCAACATCTGGTCTACATCCAGGTCATCGTCTTGGACAGCTCGCAGACGCCCGCCGTTCGCGTCCGGCACAAACAGCCGCTGGCACAGAAACTGCACCAAATAGGGATGGCTGTTGGTGTAGTCCAAGATCTCCTCGACCAACGGATCGTCGGCCCCCACCGGATGCGGGGATTGGGTCTGGCGCACCAGGGCTTTTGCCCCCTCGCGGTGCAACGTCCACAAATTGACCATGTGGAAGCCGAACAAGAACGGGCTGGTCATCCAGTTTCCGCTTTGGTCGGTGAGTTGCGTCAGCAGCCGCGTGGAGGCGATGACGGCGCGCAGGTTGCCCTCCTGCATCGCCTTGCGCAGACGCGCCAGCCAAGCGGATTCCGCCTGCCCGATCTCAACCAGCACCTCGGCTTCGTCCACGAGCAAGAGCAACTCGCGACCGTGGCGCATGGTCTCGCGCCCTAGCCGGCGCAGAATGCCCGCAGCGTCGTCGCCCTGGAGACACGTCGTGTCAACATCCAGGCGCGCGAAACGCTCCGCTACATCCTCAATCGCCAGGTAAAGCTCACCGGAGAGGTCTTGCGGCGTACTGCATCCCTGCAAGTCCCAGAACAGCGGCACGTAAGGGGATTTGTCGTTGTCGGTCAGGTGTTCAAGCTGGCGCAGGAGCGATGTCTTGCCCATGCGCCGCGTGCCGACTAACCAAAAAGCGGTGTCCTGGGCGTTGAGCAAGTATTCGATGAGGCTTTTCCGGTCGTAATGATCCGCACCTCGCACCCAGCGACCGACGATATACGGGTTGCCGACCAGATTCTGTCCTTCTTCCAAACGCAGTTCCCTAATTTTGAATTGATAATTTTCACACGCTTCTCACTAATAGTTGACGATTATCCGCTCATTTAGGTACGACTAATATCAAGTATCTTTGACCTGCGGGCGGCGCGAGGAATGGCCGCGACGCGCCTATCGGCGCCGCGGGCCAATCGAGGGGCATTTTGCGTCGATTGCTGTCGATTGCTACAGAAAACGAACCAATAAAAAAGCGTGACGAGGGTCGCGCCCCCGTCACGCCGTCGATTCGACCGGCGAGGATGTATCAGTGGATGCCGCTCATCCCCGGTTCCTCTGCGTCGAACTCCATAAATTCACCTGTGATCGTATACATGATGCGCTCGCAGATGTTGGTTACCCGGTCGGCAAAACGCTCAAGGTTATGCGCCGCCCAGGACATATAGTTGGCCTGGTCGCTGCGGTCGGGGTGCGCCATCATCGTCGTGACCAATTCCCGATTGACCTTGTTGTACATGGCGTCGATCTCATCATCCTCAAGCGGGATCGCCTTCGCCGCCTCCAGGTCGCGGTTTACAAATGCATCCAGTGCACGGCGCATCATGTCGGTGCCGCGATCGGCCATAATCTGGATTTCGGGCGTTGGCTTTACCACGGGCTCCAGCCCAAGCATGAGGGTAATGCGCGCGATGCCCTTGGCATAGTCGCCCATGCGCTCCAGTTCCGTGGATATTTCCAGGATCGCAGCAAGCAAGCGCAGATCACCCGCCATCGGCTGTTGCGTAGCGAGCAACACAAGCGTATCCCGTTCGATCTCGAAGCGGCGCGCGTTGAGCGTGCGGTCATATTTGATCAAACGCTTCGCAGTCTCCAGGTCGCGCTCGCGCAGGGAGCGCACCGCGTCTTGAATCGCCTCGGCGACCATGCTGCCCAACATGATCATTTCGTCCTGCAACCGTTGCAGTTCACGCGTGAAGTGAATGCGTGTCACCATTGAACAGCCGTCCCTTCCAGTTCGACGCCTAACACAGCGCTTATTGTGCGGAGTTCACGCTATTGTAGCCTGAGCCGGGGCTGAGCGCAATCGCCGCTCTTGACGGCGCGCACAACCAGGCGCCTCCTTACCCGAACCGGCCCGTAATATAGTCCTCTGTGGCCTTGTTCTTGGGTCGCGTGAAGATCTGCTCAGTCTGTCCGAATTCGGCCAAGCTGCCGGTGCGGCTGTCGTCCACCATGTAGAACGCCGTGTAATCCGACACGCGTGCCGCCTGCTGCATATTATGCGTCACGATAATGATCGTATACGTTTTCGCCAGTTCGCGCATCAAATCCTCTATGCGCAGGGTGGCAATTGGATCCAACGCCGAACACGGCTCATCCATCAAGATGATGTCCGGCCTCACCGCAATCGCCCGCGCAATGCACAGTCGCTGCTGCTGACCGCCCGACAGCCCCAATGCGCTTTGATCGAGCTTATCCTTCACCTCGTCCCACAAAGCCGCACTGTGCAGCGATTCTTCCACCAAGTCGTCCATGCCGCCGCGACGCCCGTTGATTTTTGCGCCCCAGGCGATGTTGTCGTAGATGCTCTTGGGAAACGGGTTCGGCTTCTGAAAGACCATGCCCACGCGCCGTCGCAACTCCACCGGATCGATCTCCGGCGCATAGATGTTCTGTTCGTCGAAAATCACCTCGCCTTCGACGCGTGCGCCGGGAATGAGGTCGTTCATGCGGTTGAAGGAGCGCAAGACAGTGCTCTTGCCGCAGCCGGAAGGGCCGATCATCGCCGTGATCTTGTTGCGAGGGATCGTCAGATTGACGTCTTTCACCGCTCGGAAGTTCCCATAGTAGACATTCAAGTTCCGGGCGACGATCGACGTCTCGCCCTCATGCGGCAACCCATTCGCAGGGCGAACCGCATCAATCACCGTCGTGTCCAGTTTTAGCATTTTCACATCCTCTGGCTGCTATAGCGATTGCGCAGATACACCGCGACCGAGTTCATGACGATCAGCATGAGCAGAAGCGTCAGGCTGGCCGCGGCGGCTAAGTTGCGAAATTCCGCCTGCGGGCGCGCGGTCCACTGGTAAATTTGCGCCGGCAACACTGTGAACTTCGAGAAAGGCCCGCTTGGATCCATCGTAATAAAGGTCGATGCACCCACCACAACCAGCGGAGCCGTCTCGCCGATCGCGCGCGAAACCGCCAGAATGGAGCCTGTTAGAATGCCGCCGATAGCATTGGGCAGCACATGGCTCCACACCGTTTGCCAGCGCGTGGCGCCTAGGCCATAGCTTGCCTCCCGCAACGACGACGGCACGGCGCGTATCGCCTCGCGCGCGTTGATGATGATTAGCGGCAAGGTCAACAGACCCAGCGTCAGCCCGGCGGCGAGCGCAGTGCGCCCGTTCGCCGTCGTCGGGTCAGATGCGCCGAACATCGCCCCGCTGGTCAGCGGCTCCAACGCCCGCACGAAGATCGCCAGCCCCAACAAGCCGTAGATGATTGACGGGACGCCGGCCAGGTTGTTGATGTTGGTGTCCACCAAGTTGCTGAACCAATTCCGGTCCGAATACTCCTCCAGGTACACCGCGGCGCCGATGCCCAGCGGCACGGCAAAGAACATACTGATAGCCACGACCCACAGCGATCCGAAGATGGCCGTGCGCACTCCGGCTATGGCCGGGTTGGAGCTTTGGGGCGAAGCGACGAAATCCCACGAAATCCAGTTGCGCCACTCCAGATTGGCGTCAGGGATGCCTGCCGCAGTCGCCTCGATATCCGCCTTGTTGAGCAGCGAGTGCAACAACGGCCACGAACGCACGATCGTCGGTCGTACGACTTCGGCTACGACCAAGTCCAGCACGTCCTCACGCGTGCGTTCTTTCATCGGCTGCCAAGCTTCCAGCGCGCGCATACGACCTACAGAGACGCCGGACGCAAGTATTCGCACCAAGGCGTCCTTGTCCAGATCCGCCAGGGTCACATCGGGAGAACCGGGTGCATCTTGTCCCATAGCCAGCGCCGCCAGAGCTTGCGGGTCCCGCTCGTTCTGCACCGCCACATAACCGAACGAGTCATTGACTATCGACACGATCAACGCTGTTAGGGCCACGATGCCGACCAGCGTCGACGCCATGAAGAGCACGCCGAACAACGTCCCGCGCCGGCGCCGCCATCCGTCAAACCTTCGCAGCGCATCGCCGGCGGGAAATCTGCCATTACCCGCGCTTTCAATTCGCTTGAGCGTCATGATCCATGCACCTCTCTATTCGTACACCTCGCGGAAACGGCGCACGATGCGGCGGCTAATGATATTCAGCCCGAGCGTCATCGCAAAGAGAACAAGGCCGACGGCGAAAAGGCTGTCATAGTCGACCGAGTTATAGCTAATATCGCCGCCGCTGATGCGCACCATATACCCCGTCATGGTTTCGCCGGCCTTGAAGGGGTCGACCAGCGCCAGGTTGTTCAGCGCATCTCTCCAGCTTGAGAAGTTGCGGGGGCCGGCGCCTGCCGCGATGGCGACGACCATCGTCTCGCCGATGGCCCGCGAGATCGCCACGATCACCGCAGCGGCCAGCCCGGAAAGCGCCGCAGGCAACACGATGCCGACCGACGTCTCCAGTTTGGTCGCGCCCACGCCATATGCCGCCTCGCGCAATGACATCGGCACGGCGCGCAGCGCGTCCTCGCTCATGGACGTAACCAGCGGCAGAATCAGAATGCCTACGACCAGACCTGCCGAAGCGATGTTATAGATCTGCACCACGTCGGCGCCGAACAGACTGCGCAGAAGCGGCGTCATGAACGTCAGTGCAAAGTAGCCATAGACGACGGTCGGCACGCCGGCCAGAATCTCCAACAGCGGCTTGAGAGTGCTGCGCACCTTCGGCGGCGCATACTCGCTCAGGTAGATCGCGATCATCAACCCCACCGGCAGAGCGACCACCATGCCGATGAAGCTGATCGCCAGCGTCATCAACAACAGCGGCCATATGCCGAAGGCGTTGATGCGCGGCTGCCACGAGATGCCCGTGAAGAAATTTAAGAATGTTACCTCGGGGCGTGCAAAGAAATGTACGGCTGTGTTCACCAGTACCACGACGATGCCGATCGTCGTAAAGATCGAAACAGCCGCGCAGAGATACAAAAAACCCTGGACGAGCATCTCTCCGGGCCGCCGCTGCTTGGTCAAATCGATGCGTACGCCCGCTGTTCGTCCGGGCGCGCCGAGTTGCGGCGAACGAGCGGATAGCTCACTGTGCATTGCCTCACTCCTCATCATTGCCGGCAAGACCCGGCGGATGGAGACAGGCTGCGGCCTGCTCTCCATCCGCGTCTACGTCTCCCGTCCGGCGCGGCGATTCCCTCGTCGCGACAGTCTCTTACTGACCCATAGCGGTCAGCCATGCCGCCCGAGCCTCGTCCAGCGCCTCGCCGCTAGCCGGGAAATAGCCGACCCGCTGCACTTCCTCATTGACATACGTCAAGTAGAAATTGATGAAAGCGGCGACCTGCGGCTTGCTCTGCATGATGCCCGCATCGGTATAGATGAAGAGTGGACGCGCCAGCGGATAGCTATTGGCGTCTACAGCCTCCGGCGTTGCGTCCACGCCGTCAATCGAGAGAATGTCGATGACGCCTTCATTCTCGGCGTAGTAGGCGTAGCCGAAGTAGCCGATGCCGTGCTTGCTGCCGGCGACGCCCTGTACCAAGACGTTGTCGTCCTCGCTCAACTGGAGGTTGGCCGCGTCCAAGAATTTCGCCTCCGCCTCATCGCCGAAGGCCGGATCCATGACGGCCTCGATGAAATAGTCATACGTGCCGCTATCCGTTCCGGGTGAAAAACGTTGGATCGGCTCATTCGGCCAAGCCGCATCCACGTCCGACCAGTTGACCACATCGGCGCTGAAGATCTGCGCAAGCTGCTCCATCGTCACGCCGCCCGCCAACCAATCATTCTCCGGGTTGACCACGACGGCTAAAGCGTCGGTCCCTACGCGGATATCGATAGGCGTGCGACCAATCGCCGCGCAATCTTCGATCTCGGAATCCTTGATCGGGCGGCTGGCGTTGGAAATGTCCGTCTCGCCGGACGCACAGAAGCGCTCGAAGCCGGCGCCGGAGCCGATGCTGTCGATCGTAATATTTCCGCTATAGCCTTCGTTGATAAAACGCTCGGCCATTGCCTCGCTCAGCGGGTACACCGTCGAACTGCCTGCGGTCACGATGTCGCCGGTCACCGTCAGCGGATCCACCATCGGCAGCGCGCCATCAGCCTGGGCCGCAGTTTCAGCCACTGCCGCTTCGGTTGCAGGCGCAGGCGCGGACGCTTGCTGCGGCGCAGCCGCCGGAGCAGAACCGCCGCAGGCAGCCAGAACCGAAATCGCCAGCACAACCGCTATCATCCAACTCAATCGACGCATAAAGTTACGCTCCTTGTGTAGTTCGCAATCGTTCATGGGTGCAGATGACCTGCACACAAGCCGGCCGGCGCCAACGCATCTAGCAGCCGGCCACGGCTTGAGTGTACGAACTTGTGATTAACAAATGAGGGTGGAAACGCAAAACAGAGCGTTAAGCGCCGGTTAACGTTCTGTCAACGCCTATCTAGGGGGTGGCTCAGGGTGGTGCGCTGCGGCGATCAGCCCAAGCGCAGACGGCTATGCGAATTACGAGGCGTGCAACTCGCCTTCCGAGCCGGAACGCAAACCGTTCGCAGGTTGTTCCGCATTTTCTGCAACCAACAGAGTAAAGTGAAACTCGCTCCACTCTCCCTCCACGCTGTCAGCCCAGATTTCGCCGCCGTGGGCTTGGACTATGTGCTTGGCGATTGCCAGCCCAAGCCCTGTCCCGCCGAATGCGCGCGAGCGGTCGGTCTTGTAGAAGCGTTCGAACACGCGCGTCAATTCGTCGCGCGGGATGCCGATGCCCGCATCGCTCACCGTCACTTCAACGTAGGGCAGCGCGGCCTCCGCTCGAATGGCGACGTCTCCGCCGCCGGGAGAGAACTTGATGGCGTTGTGCAAGAGGTTGGTGACCACCTGCTGCATGCGCTGGCGGTCCGCCAGGACCGGCGGCAAGTCGTCATCGATCTGCACGTTGAACGTGACATGCGCGCGTTCGGCTTGAGGGTGCAGGCGTTCGACCGCAGGCAGGATGACATCGCTCAATGCCAGCGGCCCGAGGATGAGAGGCGCCTGGCCCGATTCGATGCGTGATAGTTCCAAGAGTTCCTCAACCATCTGCGTGAGCGCATCCACTTCCACTTCCATGCGGTCCAAAAAACGCGCCGCAGCCGGCGGATCGTCGATAGCGCCGTCGCGCAGAGTTTCAACCAGGGCGTGCAACGAAGCCAGCGGCGTGCGCAATTCGTGCGACACATTGCTCACAAAATCTTGGCGAACGGTCTGCAGCCGCCGCAGTTGGGTCAGGTCCTGCAACAGCACCAGATAGCCGCGCCGCGAGCGCTTGAGCAAGGGCGTGACAATCACGCGGACAAACTGGTCATTCGCCAACTCGACAGTCGCCGACTGCTCCGCGCCCGATTCACGGCAGCGCGCCCACACCTCCGCTATGCGATGGTCACGCGTGACCTGGACAAACGAACGCCGCAACGCCCTGGCGCTGGACGTCCTGAGCAGGCGCGCCGCTGCCGGGTTCACCAGCCGCACATCGCCCATCTGATCCAGGATCATCACCCCGTCCGTCATCACATGCATCACCGTGTTGAGACGATCCTTCTCTCTGGCGCGCTTCTTCATCTGGCGCTGCAGTTTGTCCGCCATCTCATTCAGCGCAGTACCCAGACGGCCAAGCTCATCACGACGCAGCATGATGACCCGCGCGTTCAGATCGCCGCCGGTGATGCGTTCGACCATCTCCGCCAGTCTGCGCAATGAACGGCTCGTTCGTCCAGCTTGCACGGACAGGATCAGGATCACGAGAATACTTGCCGCCGTGCAGATGACGAGCAGACGGTTGCGCGCCTGCGCCAGCGTCGCCTCCAATTCCCGGTTGGATATTGCCAACCGCACAGCGCCAGCCGTCTCGCCGTCGACCGCTACGGGAGCCGCCACAAATACCATCGGTTCGCCTCCGACAGTGTCGCGGCGACGCGTCTCAATATTGCCCGCCAACGCGGCGCGCACTTCGTCCGGCATACCCTCCCCTTCGGCTGGCGCGTTGCCGCCGAGAGAATCCGCCAACACAGCCCCCTGGCTGTCGAAAGCCGTCAGTTGTGCGTCGGTAACGACGGCCAATTGACGCAGCGTCTCATTCAACTCGCCGCCGGCCTGCGACCAAGCGCCAACGAGCGCTTCCAGCCCCGCGATGCGTTCAACTTGCCCGACATAGTGTACGTCGATCCGATCGCGATAGAATAGGCCAAGACGCACCCAAAGCAAGACCGTCGTAATCGCCATAATAGCCAGGACGGCCAGAGCCGGCCACAAGGATAGCCGCGCCGGCAGCCTCTGCCATAGCCTGCCCAACGCTGGCTGCACAGACGCAGAGCGCCTATCGTCTGTCATTTGCTCAGTCATCTCATCGCCTCCGCAGACAGCGCAGACTGCGCTGCCATGGCGTTTGCCCTTGCCCAGAACGTCTTACCGCGACCGTGGTCATCCCTCAAAACGGTAGCCGACCCCGCGCACCGTGACAATGCGGACCGGCCGTGAGGGGTCCTGCTCGATCTTCTCGCGCAGCCAGCGCACATGTACGTCCACCGTCCGGCTGCCGCCGTCATAGTCCCAACCCCACACGCGCTCCAACACCAGATCGCGGCTCAATACGATGCCGCGGTTGCGGGCCAAAAAGACCAGCAGATCGAACTCCTTTGGCTTCAGGTGCTGCGCCTGCCCCTTGCAGAACACCTCGCGGCGGCTCAGGTCGATGGTCAAGTCGTCGAACTCAAGCTTCTCCGGCTGGAGAGCCGCCGCATCCCGCTCTTCGGCGGCCTGCAAGCTCGCCTCCTCGCGCGCCAAGCGCACGCGGCGCAACAGCGCCTTGACGCGCGCCATCAGTTCGCGCAGGCTAAAGGGCTTGCTGAGGTAATCGTCGGCCCCCACCTCCAGCCCCACCACCTTGTCCACCTCGTCGGCGCGCGCCGTCAACATAAGGATCGGAACATTGGTCTCCTGCCGCAAAATGCGGCACACCTCGAAGCCGTCTATGACGGGGAGCATGATGTCGAGCACTACCAGATCAGGGCGTTCGCGGCGGGCCATGTCCAACGCCTTCGCCCCGTCCATGGCAACGACCACCTCATAGCCCTGCTTCATCAGGTTATATTCCAGCGTATCGACCAACGCCGGCTCATCCTCTACCACCAGCACCTTCTGGCTCATCCGTTTCTGTCCCGATCACACAAGAGCGCATTGCATATCGAACAGCAGCCAATCGCTAACCAGAGCGGGCAGGGAATGCGCTTGTCTCTGAGTATCCACGCGATGCGGGCCGCGCACAAATCGCGGCGTCGGCCTAGCGCCTTGTGCGCCAGTATACCCCGGATGTGTTAGGGATGCGTTAACAACAGGAGAAGGTGCGCCTGACGAGCGCTATGGGTTGCTGCGCGAAACCACCAGAATGCCGGCGCAGATGACTGCAATGCCCACCCATCGCAGCAGCGGGACGCTCTCGCCAAGCACCAATTTGGACGTAAGCGCTACGAGGACAAAATTGAGAGCCAGGAACGGATAGGCGACGCTTAAGTCCAACTTCGTCAGCACCGCAATCCAGGCTAGGGCGCCCACGGCATACAACACCAGACCGAGCAGCACAAGCGGAGAGCGGACGATCATCGTCAGCAGCGAGACCAAGTTGGCGGCCGCGTTTTCTGCGCCGGGCTGGCTGACGCCCAGCTTAAGCGCTGTTTGCCCTGCCACGCCGGCCGATACCGATAGGAGAATAAGCCACAAGTAGTGCATGACCTGCTTTTTCATCGCCACACGCCGCAAAGCACCCGGCATCCTAACCGACTCCACAAAAAACCGCCTTCAACCTGCGTTCAAGGCGGTTGCCAAATGAGCCCCCTGGGACTCGAACCCAGAACCCGCGGCTTAAAAGGCCGCTGCTCTGCCAATTGAGCTAGGGACCCGCATGATGCTGGCGATCACTATAGCACACCGCGGCAGGGTAGAGCAAAAAACCGGCGACGAATCAACCCTGCAGCAGGCTTATGACTGGGGCGGCGCGGTTACGTATATGGGCGGCGACTCCGCATCGCCCTGCGCCGCCGTCTCGGCGCAAGCCGCAATCGCCACCTCGCCCGCAGGCAACGGCTCCGGCGGCTGGTACGCCCACTGGCCGCGGGCGTCGGCCACCAGACGCGCCACCGTCAAGCTGTTCACCTTGACGTTGACCCCGCTTGCAGGGTGGGCCAACCCATGCAGCACCGGCTGCCCGTTCGCCAGCACCTCCCCTTCCTTAGGCGAGAGCAGTATCGGCTGATACGGCGCGGCGGCTGTTGCACCCAACGCGCTTTCCTGGCGGCGGATTGACTCGCCCAAATTGGTGCGTAACGTCAACTCGGGCTCCGTTGCGTAGGTCGAGTGCGACGGCGCGGCGGAGATCAACCACATCTGCCAGCCGCCGTCGAGGCGAGCGTTCACATAGCGCAACGCGGCCTCATCGCGCCAAGCCGAAACCGTACTGTGCGGCGTGGCGCGCCCCGTCAGAACGAGCAAGCCGTTCCGTCCCCACATCGCCGCACCGGTCAGCGCTAACGGAATGGTCGGGTCTGCGTCAGGCAGCTTGGGGATTGCTCCTTCCACCGCCTCTAGGACGACGAACGCCACAGGCGGCGATTCGGCGACGATCTCGCCTTGGGGGTCCAGCGCCGCCGCACGCGCAACGTACACGCCGGGCGGTATCTCAGCTTCCGGCGTGATGCGCCACTCTTCGCGCATATCCGCCGCGCCCTCCGCGATCTGGCGATTGTTCAAATAGAGGCGCACGCGCATGCCCGGCAAGCCGCTCCCGACGAAGGTAATGCGACCGCCGCGCAGCCGCGCAGCCGCTGCAGGGAAACGGATGGATGGCGTCGCCAGCGACACCGGGCCCTCCTCGCCCGCGGCCAGAACAGTTATCACAACAGGCGATGCAACCGACACGATGTCGCCCTGGTCGTCCAGCTCGCGCAGCGAAAGCGCCTGCTGCCCTGCCGCCAAACTCTCCTCCAGGGCAAGCGTCCACAGCCCCCGCGTGTCCGCCGTCGCCACGCCCAGGAGCATTTCGGTTCCGTCACCGAATGAGCCGTCGCCGGCGGCGGGCGCGGGAATGTGTTGGGCGCGCACCTCGACCCGATTCCCTGGGCGAGCCGTGCCGCTCAATACGGCGACAGCCTCCGGCGGGGCCACGCTATTGGGGCCGATCGACGCCAGCGTTAAAGGCAAATCGTCCGCGTGATCAAACAGCGCGGCGGTTGGATCGCTTTCCTGGGCCGGCGGCTCTTCAGCGGCCTCGGTTACGACCGCTCCTCCCTCATCGGGCATCAACGGCCCCGCTGCAGTCCACCCGGGGCTCCGATCGCGTTGCGGGTCCACCAACGTCGCCAGCAGCAGCGCTAAGAAAAGCAGGACGATCAGGCCGACCTTCCACCGGTCGATGCGCCAGTCGAAATAGGGCGGCTTATCAAAGAGGCTGCGAGACATAGATCGCCTCTCCTATTTGGCGGCTTTGCGGCCGGCGAGATCAGCCGCCTGGACGATCCAATGCGGGAAATTCGGCTCATCCCCGGCCACAGCAATCGGGAACAGATCGTGTAATTCGGCGGGCGTGGCGCCGGCCAACTGCTCATAGGTGCAGATGCCCGCCCGAAAGAGCGTGCGCGCCCCAACCGGCCCGATGCCGATGATCTTGGTCAGGTCGTCCGGCGGCGGTCCATCATAGACGGCGCCCTGCCGGCCGTTCTTCTGCGCCAA
Source organism: uncultured Caldilineaceae bacterium (assembly GCA_964467575.1). GTDB lineage: Bacteria > Chloroflexota > Anaerolineae > Caldilineales > Caldilineaceae > JASGTU01. The sequence goes on from CAYXRG010000002.1 coordinate 123,485, forward strand.
CTGCCGCGCCTGCTCCTGCCAATCCTCTATGTTGGAGCCAGGATAGGCGTTTGTAGCGGCGCGCAGCGTCTCCTCACCGCTCTCCGCGATCTGATGCCAGGTGTAGATGCCGGCGCGGTACAGCCGCCATCGGTAGACGCCGCCGATGCCCTTGATCTTGGTTAAGTCATCCGGGTAATTGGAGGAGCGTTCGAGGTAGTCGGAGCGGTAGTCGCGGCCAGGATCGACTTCGGCGGGCGCATAACGGCTCGACAGGCTGGCGGCAAGCTGTTCAAGCGACTCGGAAGCGCGCTTAGGCGTCTCGATCGGGGCTACGTCCGCCGCATCCGTCGCTTCCGCCCGCGCCGAAACACTTGCGGCAACCGGTTTCGGGATAGCATCACGGGCAGGCGTGATACCGCCAAGACCGCCGGACGCTGAGACCTCGTTCGGCTTGTGCGCCGCAGCAACTTCTTCCTCGTCTGGTTCTTCGCTATCCAAAAAGACGCCGGGACTGTGGTATTCCGACTGTTCCCAGGCCGGCATCCGCACGGAGACGGGCCGCATCTCATCCATCAGTCGCTTCTGCTCGCGCAGTTGCCCCTCCAGTTCGCGCACGCGCTCATCGCGCAGTTTCATGCGCTCGCGGCGGAAGTGCAGCCACTCCCACAGCGTAGAAGCGGCAAACCCGAGCAGAAAACCGGCCAGGACAAACCACAGCAGTCTCATCGTCATGAGCAAGTCTCCTCCGGTTTTCGCCCAAAGTGTGTGGCTATGTCTAGGGTCTGTCCCGAACTCGCAGCGGGACGATTGGCGGCGGCACTCCACTGGGGCGCAGCATGCCTCGCCCCAGTGGCCGCAGGCGTGTCCGCGGGTGCTGCGCCAAGTCCGCTGGACTCGCCTCCTATCAAGCAGGCGTAGCAAGCTCTCTGATGGGTGCTATCATACACCGGAGGATTCGCTGGTGTCAACGCAAGCGCTGAACATAAATCCCGCGGCCTCCTTAGGCGCGGGGGGCGCCATTCAGTCGTCAGCCCAAACGTCGCTGTCTCGCCGCTTCGAAAAGGATCACTGTCCCGGCCATCGCCGCGTTGAGCGATTCCGATGCGCCGCGCATGGGGATGGCGACAGGCACGGCTGCCCGCCGCGCTTCGGCGCTTGGCCCCGCCGCCTCGTTGCCGACGATCAGGGCGACCGGCTGCCGCCAATCCGCCGCATCATAAGTCAGATCAGCCCCGGCCTCCGCCACAAAGATGCGCTGCGCCGGAGACAGCGTCGCCCACACCTCGTCCCAGACGACGCACATACGCAACGGCAGCCGAAAATGCGCGCCCATCCCGGCGCGCAGCGTCTTGTCGTTATATGCGTCCACCGCGCCGGGCGCGAACAGCGCCAGGTCGGCGCCGGCGGCCTCTGCGCTGCGCAACAGAGTACCCGCGTTGCCGGGGTCAGCCACGCCGTCCAAGATGAGCGTCAAAGTCGGCCATTCCGGCAGAGGCAAGTGCGGCATAGCAACCACCGCCGCGATCCCTTGCGGTGTGAGCGTCTCCGCCAGCGAGGCAAAGACCGCCGCAGATACCGCAACGCATTCCACGTGTGCCGCCTCCAGGTCGCGCAACAGGGCTGCGGCTTGCAGACCGGACTCAGCCTGCTCCGGCACATAGAATACGCTCTCCGGCGTCAGCCCGCCGGAGAGGGCATCGCGCACCAATCGCACGCCTTCGATCAGGATGCGGCCTGCGGCATGGCGGCGGCGCTTGCGCTGCAAGCTGCGCGCCTCCTTGACGCGGGCGTTGCTCACACTCGTAATCACGCTCATCATGACGGCTCCAAATGAAACGGCAGGAGCCCTCAGGCCCCTGCCGTCGCTGTCTGCCGGTACAACTGCGCCATCTCCCGGACACGGAGCAGATGACGCGGCTAGTCCAAGTTCGTCTTCGCCAATTCCACCAATTTATTGAAGGCGGCGGCATCGCGCACGGCAATGTCGGCGAGAACTTTGCGGTCTACTTGAACATTCGCCTTCTTCAAGCCGTGGATAAACCGGCTGTAGCTCAGGCCGCCGAGACGCGTCGCCGCGTTGATGCGCGTGATCCACAGGCGGCGGAAATCCCGCTTGCGGTTGCGGCGGTCCCGATAGGCGTAAAACAGGGACTTGAGCATGGCCTCATTGGCGCGCCGAAACAGCTTGGAACGCGTGCCATACTGGCCTTTGGTGAACTTGAGAACCTTCTTATGCCGGTTGTGGGCATATGCCTTAGGTCTCGATCTCGGCATTTCAGTCTCCTTCCGTGATGGCGGACCCGGCAAGAACCAGGTCGCTTTGGGAGCCGGTCACGTACTTTGGTTTTCGCTAACTCGACAAGGGCGCCGGCGACAGCCGGAACCCAGACCATGCGGTGCGGACGCTATTGCTTCACGGCCTTCCCGGCAATGGCCTTCACCATCTTGATATTCGCCTTGACCTCGCTTGGCACAGCGTGGCGGAAGTCGCTGATGACGCTGCTGTTCTTCTTGCGCCGCAAGTGGCTGCCGCCAGCCTTCATGCGCATCAGCTTACCCTGCTTGGTCAGGCGGAAACGCTTTGCTGCCCCTTTATGCGTCTTCATCTTCGGCATTGCGTTGCCTCCTCTAGTTTATCCCTAACTCGTCTGTGTCCGGCAGACATAGAAAAACGGGCTGTCGCCCGTCGCAAAACACTGCTTCGGTTCCGAACGGCGAACCCCCGGTCTCTAGACCGGACTCAACAACATCACCATGCTGCGACCATCCAACATGGGTCGCGACTCTACTGTGACGATTTCCGACATCTCGTTGGCGACTCGCTCCATCAACTCCTGGGCCACTTCAGGATGGTAGATCTCGCGGCCGCGGAAGCGGATGCGCACCCGCACTTTCGCCCCTTCTTTGGCGAACTTGCGAATCTTGGTCAGCACCACCTGAATGTCATGCTCATCGGTCTTCGGGCGCAGCCGCACCTCTTTGATCTCAATCTGCTTTTGCGCCTTGCGCGATTCCCGCTCTCGCTTCTGCTTCTCGTACAGATACTTGCCGTAATCCATCAGCCGGCAAACCGGCGGATTCGCATTCGGAGCGACTTCCACAAGATCCAATTCGTTCTCTTCGGCTACTGCCAGCGCGTCACGGGTAGACATGATACCCAATTGCTGCCCATCAGCGCCGATCACGCGAACTTCCCTTGCCCGAATGCCCCGGTTGACACGGGTGTTATCTTGCGCAGGCGGTCTCAAACTTGTTCTCCAGATTATCCATTTCTCCTTAGATGAGTTGACCCAAGCTGACTGCCGGCCGTTTATGACGCCCATATCGGCAAAATCAGCCCGAATAGTATATCATCCCGCTTCACAGCCGTCAAATCAGTGCAAGATATTCTGGCGACGTTCAGGGCGCGACCGCCTAACGGAGCCGCGCCCTGCCGATTCCCTCTGGCAACCGGTTGCCAAATCTCGCAATGTCCTGTGCAAGCCCCGTCGTCGCCTACAGTTCGCTCGAACGCGCGGCGATGCGCGACTGCACGTGTGCGATGAACTCTCCCGCCGGCATGTCGTTACGACGCTCCCCGTCGCGGCGACGCAGCGATACGGTCTCGTTCGCGATCTCCTGGTCGCCCACCACCAGCATATACGGCGCCTTCATCAACTGCGCCGCCCGAATCTTGGCGTTCATGCGGTCTGAGCTCAGGTCCGCCTCCGCCCGTATACCGGCGGCCCTCAATTGCGCCTCCAGCCGGGCGGCATACTCGTGGTGCGCGTCGGTGATGGGAATGATCACCGCCTGCCGCGGGGCCAGCCACACCGGGAAGTTGCCGGCGTAGTGCTCGATCAGGAAGCCGATCATGCGTTCATGCGTGCTCAACGGCGCACGATGAATGCACAGCGGCGTCTCCTCCACCCCATCGCGATTGGTAAAGGTGAGATCGAAACGCCCCGGCTGCGCAAAGTCCACCTGGTTGGTCGCCAATGTAAACTCGCGGCCGATTGCGCTCCAGATCTGCACGTCGATCTTCGGCCCATAGAACGCCGCTTCGTCCGGGACCTCTACGAACGGGATGTTGCCGTTGCGCATGGCTTGGCGCACCATCTCCTCGGTCTTGAGCCAGAGCCGCTCGTTGTCCACGTACTTTTTGCCCAGCCCGCGGGGGTGATGGGTGCTTAGCCGCATCACATAGCGCTCGACGTTGAACAGCTCGAAATAGCGCTCATACAGCCGTATCACGCCCATAAACTCCTGCTCGAACTGCTCTTCGGAACAGTAGATGTGGGCATCGTTCATCTGCATCGAGCGCACGCGCATCAGGCCGAACAGCTCGCCGCTCTTCTCGTAGCGGTAGCACGTGCCGTACTCGGAGAGGCGCACCGGCAGTTCCCTGTAGCTGCGCGGCCTGCTCCCGAACAGCTTGTGGTGCATGGGGCAGTTCATCGGCTTCACATAGTAGCGCACGCCCTCCAGCTCCATCGGCGGGTACATGCTCTCGGTGTAGTAAGGCAAGTGCCCGCTGCGCACGAACAGGTCCGCCTTGCTCAGATGCGGCGTGCGCACGCGCTGATAGCCCGCCTCCGTCTCCACCTCCTTGGCAAGCGCTTCAAGCTCGTCGATCATCACCGCGCCGTTGGGCAGCCAAAGCGGCAGACCTGGCCCCACCTCGTCGTCGAAGACGAATATCTCCAGGTCGCGGCCCAGCTTGCGATGGTCGCGCTTCTTGGCTTCCTCCAGCATCTCCAGATGGGCGTTCAGCTCTTTGCGATTGCGCCACGCCGTGCCATAGATGCGCTGCAACATGGGGTTAGCCTCGTCGCCGCGCCAATACGCCCCGGCCACGCTCATCAGCTTGAACCCATCGGGCGGAATCTGGCCGGTATGCTCCACATGCGGCCCACGGCACAGGTCCTCGAAGGTGTCGTGTTTGTAGGTGCTGATCACCTGGCCGCCCTCGACCTCGTTGCCGTATTCGTCGATCTGCCCTTGGGCCAGCCCGTCGATCAATTCCAGCTTGTAGGGCTGATCGCGGAAGACCGCCCGCGCCTCGTCTGCGCTGACCTGGCGATAGATGAAGGGGTGCTTGCCGGCAATGATCTGGCGCATGCGCTTCTCGATCTGCTCCAGGTCTTCCGGCGTAAACGTGCGCGGCTTGCCGTCCTCGGTCTTGCCCAGGTCAAAATCATAGTAAAAGCCGGTGTCGATCGGCGGGCCAATCGCGATCTTGGCCTCCGGATACAGTTCGAGCACAGCCTCCGCCATGACATGCGCGGCGCTATGCCGAATCTTGTACAACTGCTCGGACTCCGCCCGTTCTTTGTCGCTCATTTACCGCCTCCATCTAGATTGATCAAAACGGCAAGCCCCAAACCCATACTCGCCTCATGCTTGACTTCCTATCCCCAACTCACCGCCCAGCCATGCCGCGGCCCACCACGTCAATAGCGTCAGGTGGCGCATACCCGGCCCCAGCGGCGCCTTGAGCATCCACTCCTCCAGCCGGTGAGCGCTGCCCCCTTCGGTAACGCCCACACAGACAGCCGGGATGCCCCGGGAAAGCGGGATGTTGGCGTCTGTGCTGCTGATGCGCAGATCGGGCGCGCCCTGCCAACCCACATCGTGCAGCGCAGACAGCGCCGCCCGGACCAGCGGATGCGCCGCATCGATGCCGCCCGGCGGGCGGTCTCCAATCACGCTGGCCTCTATCCGCACATCTCGCCGCGCCCAGTCGGGCGTCTGATACGCCTGAACGATTGCCAGCACGTCGTCGATCGCCTGAGCCAGCGCCTCCGGCTCTTCGCTGCGCAGGTCCAGTTCCAGCATCGCCTCCTGCGCAATCGTGTTGACCGAGCGACCGCCGCTGATGCGGCCAATATTGAAGGTCGTCCGCGGCGTCTCCGGCACGCGCAGCCGCGACAGGTCCGCCGCCAGTTGCACCAACGCATGGACAGCGCTAGCCGTGCCGAAATCGCTCCAGCTATGTCCGCCCGGTGCGCGGGCCGCGATGCGATAGCGCCGCGAACCAAGCGCACGATGCACAACCCGGCCCAAGCCCATGCCCTCGATCACCACCGACGCGCCGATGCGCGACCCCAGCCGGTCTACCGCGCCGCGCATGCCGCGCAGATCGCCCAGTCCCTCTTCGCCGCTGTTTGCGACCAGCCAGATGTCGACAGGCGGCGCGGGCAATTGCGCTAAAAGCTCCGCCAGCATCAACAGCGCGGCCACGCCCGCCGAGTTGTCGCCAATGCCAGGCCCATAGATGCGACCGCTCGCCTCGTCGATGCGCACGCTCAGATCGGTATTGGCCGGGAATACCGTGTCGGTGTGCGCGCTGACGAGCAGCGCAGGCGCTTCGCGACGGCCGGGAATACG
>CAYXRG010000002.1:129935-158290 GCA_964467575.1 uncultured Caldilineaceae bacterium
TGTCGGTGTGCGCGCTGACGAGCAGCGCAGGCGCTTCGCGACGGCCGGGAATACGCGCGAACACGTTATACAGCCCGTCCTGGCTAACATCGGCCAGTTTCAACTGGACGAACTGCTTCTGCACCCAATTGGCGCGCACAGCCTCAGCCCCCGTCGGCGCGGGTATCTGCTGCACCTCGATGCTCAACTCGGCCAGTTGCTCGACGCGCTCCAGGCAAGACGCAGCGGCGGTCAGCACTTCTGGATAGGCGCCAAATTGCTCGATCATTTCACCGTTCCCGTCTGGTTGATGCCACGCTGGAAGCACGCAACTTCCGCTACGATTTCATTCGCTCACGCGTATAAACCCAAAAACAAAAAAGCCCCGTCCCTCATGGGACGAAGCAATTCTTCGCGGTTCCACCCATGTTGCCGCCGCAGCGGCCACTCGTGGGGCTGATAACGGAGCCGGCCGGGACAGCATACTGGCTTGCAGCGTTCCGCTGTCCGCTCCCAGGCGGTGTTCCGGGTACGTCCTGCGGCAACTCTCAGCCGGTGATCGCCGCTCTCTGCCAAGACGCCTGACCCCGTACTTGTCCTGGTCAACGCGTTAATCGATTCAGATACCAGGTGGGAGATACTGGACTTGAACCAGTGACCTCTACGATGTCAACGTAGCGCTCTAGCCAACTGAGCTAATCCCCCAAAGCATCAACTATCCTATCACAAAACTCGCCGCTGTGGCAAATCCCTAATTCGGGAAAACGTACCCTGTCGGCCCCCCGCCCATCTCCTGGACGTCGGCCTGCGTCCGCACCATGTGTCGCAGCAGCGCCGTTTCTAGTGAGAGCAAGTAGCGCTCACGCGCCAACATCTCCGGCACATGCGACATTTCCAGCAACGCCTGCTTCTCCTCATTGTCGACCTGCAAGGCGATAGCGACGAGCAAGGCAAGCGTCGTCGCATCTTCGGGCAGCCGGTCCAGACGCAGTTCGGTCTTGCTCGCCTCGCTGAGCAGTTCGACGTACTCAAGCACCTTGGGACGCAACTCGCGCGCCAGTCGCTCCGCCAAACGCGTGCCGCCATTGGCGACCGGGTATTGCCGCACCTTAGCCGTCAGATAAGCGCGGCTGCGGTCGAGCTCCAAAATGCGAAAACGCTTCGTGCCCACAGTCGTAATGTTCATCCGCCCGCCGTCCAGCCGGTCGACGCGCGTGATACGCGCCGCCGTCCCGACCAGGCGCGGCGTCGCCGGCCCGCCCACTTCCTGCCCCTCGTCGATCAGCACCACGCCGAAGGGCTTTTCCTCCTCGATACAGCGGTTGATCATCTCGCGGTAACGCGGCTCAAAAATGTGCAGGGGCAGGACCATTCCGGGGAACAGCACCACGTTGAGCGGGAAGAGGGGCATCTCCATCGTCACTGTCCCTTGATCCTCAGCCTGTTCATCCTGAATGTACCGCCTATGCAAATTGCGATGTCCTGTTTCCACAAACTCACCTAACCCATCTCAACAGGCGTGCGCCAAAACCGTGCAACGCCGCTCCTTACAGATCCTCTGCGCTCTCCTCCACCCCATCCAGCGCCGCGTCCGCCTTCATCAACTCGCGCAGGACGGTCGTAGCGTAGGCGCCCTTGGTCAGACTGAAACGCACCAGCACGCCCTCGGCATGGCTGTGCACCTCTAGGTCGGTCACGAGAAGGCGTCCCAGCCGTCGTGTCCCGTTGACGCGCACCCGTCCAAAATCCTCCACCGTCAGCCCGGACTGCGCCAGAACCTTATCCTCCAGCGCGCCCGCCTCCGCCTGCGCCGCCCACATTGCCGGCCCAAAGAGCGGCGCCGTGAAGCTGATCTCCTGAGCCTGGTAGCGCGGCTGCTCCTGGTCGAGATCGACGACATCGAACAGGCCGCCGGTGGCGTATTTCTTGGCGACATCCCCGGCCAACAGCCGGTCGAACGCCCCCATTCCAACGCGCTCGGCCAAATAGCGATTGCACAGATAGCTCTGCACGCTGGACACGAGAAATTGGCGCAGCCACTTGTCCCGCTTCTTCAGCGATCCTTGCAGAATCGCCAAACCCTGGGCTACGTTCGCGCCTTCTCGGCCCATGCGCTGCGGCCCGAAATAGTTCGGCAGCCCCTGGGCGATCAGCCGCTCGGCGATGCGGTGACAGCGAGCCAAGCATTCCTCTGCCGAGCAGTCGGGTTCGCTCACCACGATCTCAAAGCGGTTGCCCAGCAGATGACCGGTCTTCAGCTTGTTGCGATGACGCCGCACCCAGTTGACTTGCACGCCGACTGCATCGCTTAGCCTGGCGGCGACCGCATCATCCGCTATCCCCGGCTGGACGCCCAAGTCCAGGCTGAAGGTCTGCGTCGTGCGTGCGTTCTTATCCTTCAGCCCCGCGCACCCGATCTGCGACCGTTTCAGACCGAAAAGCCTAGCACAGGCCGCCTCTACCTCTTTGGTCGTCAGGCCTGTACGCGTAATGTTAATGTAGAGATGCTGCCCCGACCCTTGCGGCTCATAGAGCGGAATCTCCTCGACCACGAAATGCTCCGACTTAGCGCGCAGCTTGCCGCCGATTCCGGGCAGATCGTCTGTCGCGTATGGCAGCGCCATTTCAATAGAAAAGTCTAGCATGATTGTCTTTTCAGGGAAGGAAGGCGGGTTCCAAAACCGCGGCGCAACGCTGGGCGCACCTGCTCCAAAGCAGGCTATACGAAACGGCGCCTATACGATTTCGCTATGATTCGCGCTGTTCAGAAAGATCATATGGTAGGAAAGCCCGCCGCCGCTCTTGCCGCCGAAACGAAAACCGGCGGCCTCCGCTACGCGGCGCACGGCGCCAGGGGACAAATAGGACGGGCTGAGCCGTTCATCGCTGATCGCCAGACGGCCGTCCGGCTTCAACACGCGCTTCACCTCGGCAAGGGCCTGCACCTTGTCCGGCAGTTCGCCCAGGGCCGATATGATCACAGCCAGGTCGACCGAACCGTCTTCCAGCGGCAAATTAGTCGCGGAGCGGTGATGCAGCCGCACCCGGTCCGCCAGCCCCGCCTCGAACAGCCGCTTCTCGGCAAGATCGAGCAAAGGGCGCTGAATATCAACGGCATGCACCACGCCCTCCGGGCCTACCATGCGCGCCATCTCCGCCGTGAACAGGCCGCTGCCGCAGCAAAGGTCCAAAACAGTCGTGCCGGCGCGAAAGCCGTACAGCCCCAACGTCTCGCCGGGGTTGCGATAAGCTAGGCGCAGCGGGTTCTCCAGCGTCGCCGCCAGTTGGTGAGGCATCGGCCGCGGCTGTCGCAGCCAGCCGGCGCGTACGCCGATCTGGAAACCGGTCGCAAAGCCGGCCCCGCCCGCAATCAAGTTGGTCAGTATTCTGAGTGCGCCGATCATGTGCCGCTCACGTGTGGTCTAGGCCCGCTGTTCGACGGGCGGAGGAAACCGGATCTTCAACGCGCCGTTGGCGAATACCGCGCCGCTGGCCTCACGCTGCGCCAGTACGCTGGGCAACAGCAGCTCGCGCTTGAAATTGCCGATCGTCACGAACAGCTCGTCGCCACGCTTGATGAGCTTCACCTTGTGCAACTCGACCTGCGGCAGCGGCAACTTCAGCACGAAATCCTCGCCGTCCTCCTCAATGGCCTGCGCCTGCCCGACAAAGAAGATCTCGCCGGGGTCGCGCTCACCGAACAGGCTGACGGCGAGTTCGTCGAGCCGCTCAATGCCCACCATCTCCGTATCGTACCACGGCGAGCGGAAGATCGGCAGCGGGTAAAACTCGCGCTCGATGTCGGCCAAATAGCGCGCCTGTATCTCCTGCAATCGACGCATATACGGGTCTTCGCTCGGCTGCTCGACGCGCACTTCGCCTGTCTCGCAGCTGACCAGACCGGGCAGAATTCGGTTGACCATCACCGCGTCGACCGGGTAGCCGAAGAGCGACAAGTAGGTGACGGCACGCGCCCCCTCTTTCAGCACCATCTTCTCCGGGTTGAGCACCACGCGATAACTGGTGATCTGCGGGTCGCTGAGCACGCCTTGCAGCTCGCGCACACCGTCCACCAAGTTGTTCAGACCGGCGATTGCATCCCGGTCCGGCACAAAACGGCGCAGCAGCATCGACGTCAGGCGCAGCGTCGTATCGCCCCAGCCTGCCACGCGCCCTGCATACCACTGGAACGATTCAGGCACGCTCAACAGGCGGATGGTTTCGCCAGTGGGCGCGGCGTCCACGATCACGCGGTCAAAGTTGCCCTCGCGCGCCTGCCGGTAGATGTGCAAGAGGCTGACTACTTCTTCCATGCCGGGCAGGACGGCCATCTCCTCGGCCACAGCCTTGCTCATCCCCTGCTGGCGCAGCGCATGGCCAACGTAATCCTGCATCTTGCCCCAGTGCTGGCGAATCTCGTCCAGCACGTTGATCTCCTGGGCGAATAGATTGGGCGCGACCTCTGTTGGCTCCCCCGACAGCGCGACGTCGAGGCTGTCCGCCAGGCTGTGAGCGATGTCGGTGCTCACCGCCAGCGTGCGGTAGCCAAGCCGGGCGCAGCGCAGCGCCGATGCCGCGGCGATGGTCGTCTTGCCGACCCCGCCCTTGCCCAAATACAGGATGATGCGCACGGATGACCCGCCTCTCTCCTCAACCACGCCGTTTGAACAGCGCCCAGGCGACGGCAAGCCCAGCCAGCGCACTGGTCGCCGCCATATACGCAGCCGTCCGGCTAAGGCCGTACCAGCCGCGAATCCGCCACCAAAAAACCGGCGTTTTCAGCCAGTACAGCGAACTCAGCGGCCAGTGATGCCCAACCTGCAACGCATACTTGCCCATCTGGTTGCGCGGGCTCCACACCACGATATAGCAGCGGCCGCTTACCAACGTCCGCGTGTCGATCACCGGCCCAGGGTAGTAGTGCGCCCCTGTTAGGCGATCCTGGAGAGGCGCCGCCAGGTCGCCGGGCGGCGGCGCGACCACGGCGCTATATCCGGCCGGAAGCTCGAAGGGCAGCTTGTGCACATCTGCGCTGTAGGGCAGGCTCTGCGCCGCCACCGCAAACGCAGGGGCAAGGCCGCCGCCCAGAGGCAGCGATGGGATCAGCATCTGGACGCGCAACCGCTCGCCCGCCCGGCAGGGGGCGCTGTACACATGCACCGCGCCGGGCCGGTCCAGCCGGCTGAAGAGCAGCCGTTTGGCGCGGAAGTCGTCGATCTCATAGCTCTGGGTCAGCTCGCCGCCCACGTTATGCGCAAAAAGGGGCAGGCTTCCCGCCCAGTCCTGGCCGACTCCCGACTGTACAGCTTTGCTCACGCAACCGTCCGTTCTAGCATAGGCGCCGGGGCACAAGCCTACGGTCCGGCGCGCCGCCACTTTGGCTGTGTCGCAGTCTAGCATTTCCCCCTACCCGCGTCAATTTGCCCGCCAAATCGCCCGCGTGCGCAGTACGCTTAGTCGAGTACTCAGAACTTTTGACCGCGCATCGCACTTCGTATACGATATCGCTATGGACCAAGTTTCGGACTATGTGCGCCCCGTCTTTTCGGTCGTCGTTCCCATCTGGAACGAAACAAGCGTTATCCCCGAGCTGTATCGCCGCGTCGTCCAGATCATGGACAGCACCGGCGAGACGTGGGAGCTGATCTGCGTCAACGACGGCAGCGTCGACAACTCCCTCGAACTGCTGCTGGCCCTGCACGAAAAAGACCCGCGCGTGCGCGTGCTGGACTTCGCACGCAACTTCGGCCACCAGATCGCCATCACCGCCGGCGCCGACTTCGCCGAGGGCGACGCCGTGATCGTGATGGACGCCGATCTCCAGGACCCGCCCGAAACCATTCTCGACATGATCGAGAAATGGCGCGAAGGCTACGAGGTCGTCTACGCCGTGCGCACCGAGCGCCAGGGCGAAACCAAGTTCAAGCTGTGGACTGCCAGCCTCTTCTACCGGCTCTTGCAGCGCATCACCGATGTCAACATCCCGCTCGACACCGGCGACTTCCGCCTCATGGATCGTCGTGTCGTCCTGGCAATGCGCCGCCTGCGCGAAAAGCACCGCTTCATGCGCGGTCTGAGCAGTTGGGTGGGCTTTCGCCAGACCGGCGTCGAGTATGTGCGCGCCGTGCGCTTTGCCGGCGAGACCAAGTACCCGCTGCGCAAGATGCTGCGCCTCGCCATCATCGCCATCACCAGTTTCAGCTACCTGCCCCTTCACCTGGCGACCTATGTCGGCTTCGGCCTAGCCTTTCTCAGCCTCCTCGGCATCCTCCTCACGGTCATCCTTCGCCTGTCGGGCAACAACTTCTTTCTGGGCCAAGCCACCACCCTTGTCAGCGTCCTCCTGCTCGGCGGCGTCCAGCTCATCTTCCTGGGCATTCTGGGCGAATACCTGGGGCGCATCTACGACGAGGTGAAGAATCGCCCGCTCTACATCGTCTCGCGCGCCTACGGCTTCGTCGGAGAACCAGGCGCGCTCTTGACCGGCCCCGCGGACACGACGCAGTATTCATCCGGCGCGCCCGCAGCCGAGTAGCCCGGTTCCCTCCGCCGCCCCATTAGCCGGCACGAGAAAGCGAACAGCACCATGCCCGACGCACTCCCCGCCCCCGAGTTCAGCGCGACCGCCGTCGACGGGCAGACCGTCTCCCTGTCCGATTATCGCGGCCAAAGCCATGTCGTCCTCGTCTTCAACCGCGGCTTTGCCTGACCGCACTGCCGCCGGCATATGGCGCAGTTGCGCCAAGATTTTAACGATTTTCGCAATCGCAACGCTGCGATTATCATCATCGGGCCGGAAGACGAAGCGTCGTTCCGCAGCCACTGGGAAAAGGAAGGGTATCCGTTCGTCGGCATTCCCGACCCGGACCACCGGATTGCGGACAGCTACGGCCAAGAAGTGCGGCTGCTCAAATTAGGACGCCTGCCCGCGTTGGCCGTGGTTGATGTCAACGGCCTCGTCCGCTACACGCATCACGGCGACAGCATGCAGGATATACCGGACAACGCCGTCATCCTTGACCTGCTGGACACTCTCAACGAAGAGCATCGCTCCGCCGAAGACTGATCTTGGCGGGTCTTCACAACATTTCGCTCTCTGGGCGCGTCTGCGGGCGCGCCGTCGCTCGCTCAACGGGAAGGCGTATGAACACCGAACAAGTCAACCAGTTGCTCAACCGCGCGGCCCTCTACATTGCCCTGCTCGTCGCCTGGGTCGCCATGCTCGGCAGCCTCTATTTCAGCGAAGTCCTGGGGTACATCCCCTGCCAGCTCTGCTGGGTGCAACGCATCTTTATGTATCCGCTGGCCGGCGTGCTCGCCATCGGCCTGCTGCGCCGGGACCCTCATCTGCCCTATCTTGTACTGCCCTTCTCGCTGATTGGGATGTGCGTCTCCACCTACCATTACCTGTTGCAGAAGACCGACATCTTCGGTTCCTCTACTGTCTGCCAGACCGGCGTACCGTGCAGCATGGCCTGGATCAACTGGTTTGGCTTCGTCACGATCCCGTTCTTGGCCCTGACCGCCTTCTTCCTGATCACGGTCTTCTCGCTCGTGGCTCTGACAGCCGGGGAGCCTGACCCCGACGTCGAACTGCGTTTCGCCTGGCTGCCTGTGGCGGGCATAGTCGCCGCCGTGATGCTTGTCTTCGGCGTCATGCGCCTCATGCATGGCGCGTCGCAACCTTCACTCGCCCTAGCCGAGCTTCCCGCCATGACCCAGGCGCAAGCGCCTACGCCCATCGCCACACTCAGCGGTGCGACCATCCAACGCAGCGGAGCCGCTCTTCCGGAAGCCGCTCCCGAGGGCGCGAACGGCGAACGTCTCTACCGCGAAGCCTGCGCCGCCTGTCACGGCCCTGACGCCGCGGGCGTGGCCAACCTCGGCAATTCGCTAGTTGCGTCCGAAATAGTCCTCGAGTTGCCCGACGCCGAAGTCCTCGCCTTCATTCGCCAAGGCGTGGACTTGGCAGACCCGCGCAACACCAGCGGGTTGGTCATGCCGCCATCCGGCGGGCGCCCTGACCTCAGCGACGACGACATGCTCGCCATTTTGGCTTTCCTGCGTGCGGGCGCGCCCACATCCGCCGACTAGACGACCGGCCATCGCCTGGGTTCACTAGCCCACCGGCGGCGGGCGTGCCGCCTTTTCTTGCCCAAAACTTGGCATCCGCCCTGAAGGATGCTACATTTCCTCCTATGTGCGACAAGCCTGGGACGCGGATCACCGTCTACCATCTCGAAATGCGCAGCCCGGATCACCTGCGGCCTTCCACGAGCGCGGTCTCCGGTTTCGAGCTGCGCCGCGCCGCCATTCCTAGCCCGGCCTTTAGCCGTTTTCTCTACGCCGGCGTCGGCGCAGGCTGGAACTGGTACGAACGGCTGAACTGGCGCTACGACCAGTGGCTCGCCTACTTGGATCGCCCCGAACTAGAGACCTGGGTCGGCTATCGGCATGGCACGCCCGCCGGCTACTTTGAGCTGGAGCGCCAAGACGAGGGAGATGTCGAGATCGTCTACTTCGGGCTGCTTCCCGAATTCATTGGTCAGGGGCTGGGCGGCCTTCTGCTGACCGAAGCGGTCAGGCGCGCATGGGTGCGCCACACGTCGCGCGTATGGCTGCACACCTGCACGCTCGATCATCCCTACGCCCTGCGCAACTACCTGGCGCGCGGTTTCCGCATCTTCCGTCACGAGGAACATGTCATCGCGCTCCCCGAAACACTGCCGGACGTATGGCCCAACCCGCGACCCAACAACGGCGATTCGCCACCTAGTCCCGCAAACGAGGAGGGTTGATTCATGACGCGGTCGTTCCGCGCCTGGGCCATGACCGGGCTGCTCATCGTCCTGCTCATCACTGCTTCCTGCGGACGCGACCGCGCCGTAGAGCAAGTTCCTGCGGCAAGCGCTGTAACCCCAACTGAGGCGTCCGCCGTCGCGCCGAATGAACCTGCCGATCCCGAGCCGACACCAACGCCTCAGGACACCGAGAGTGCCGAGGTCGCCCCGGCGGGCTTGCCGCACGCGGAGACGGCCCCGACCGCGCCCGCCGCGCCAAGCGCCGTAGACGAAGCCGGCTATGCCGTTTTCGACAACGGCCTCAAGACCTACGATCTTGTCGTGGGCGACGGACCTGCACCCATGCCAGGCCAGGTAATCGTGGTTCACTACACAGGCTGGCTATTGGGCGGCGAGCAGTTCGTCAGTTCGCTGGAATATGGCGAACCATATGCCTTCAATCTGGGTATGGGCCAGGTCATCGGCGGCTGGGACCTGGGACTGATCGGCATGAAGGCGGGCGGAAAGCGGCAGTTGGTCATCCCGCCCGCATTGGCCTACGGAGAAGAAGGCATGGACGACGTCATCCCGCCTAACGTCACCGTGGTCTTCGAAGTAGAACTGCTCGAAGTGCGATAGTATCACCTGGTCATCTGACCAGGTAAAAGACCAATCCACCGTCTAGACGCAAGACTGCCCGCGCGCCTAGCGCGTCGGGACGCAGATTTTTTTACAATTGGCTAATACAATAGACTTGAATGTGCGGCTGCAGCCAAGCGTGTTGCGCCGGCAACGACTTGGCGCCTTGCCCCACGGCTCGCAGACCGTTTCCCGGTTTGCGCCGCGCATCGCCGGCGTTCGAGGCGTGCTGCGTGCACCACTGACGCGCGTGATCCGTTCCCTCTGGAGAACCACCATAATGAAGCTCGCCGTTCGGTTATTAGCGATCCTACTTCTCGCCGGCTTAATCGTCGCCGGCATCGGCCAAGCCACGTTGCAGCAATCGGCAGCCCAGTCGACGCCTAGCGCCGATTTACATACCTGGTACAGCGTTGGCGACGACGGCAACGTGCAGGTCCATCTCTACTTCTTCTGGTCTCTTACCTGCCCGCACTGCCGCGAAGCGCACCCCTTCATCGAAGCCCTGCGCGACGAACTGCCGTGGCTAGTTGTACACGACTTGGAACTGACTCAGTTCCAGGAAAACGCCTACAAATATGTCGACATGGCCGCTTCATTGGGCCAAGAGGCCATGTATGTGCCGGCGTTCTTCTTCTGCGAAACCATGATTACCGGCTACGGTTCGGCGGAAACCACCGGCGCCGAGATCAAACGGCAGTTGATCGAATGCCAGGCAGCTTCCCAAGCCGAAGCTGTAGCCGCAGCGCCGCCCGCCTCTGCAGAGGCAAGCGCGGAACCCGCAGAAGAAGAGAGCGCTCCGGTCGCCGCTCCTGAAGCAATGGTGGCAATCCCCTTCGTCGGCGAAATCAACGCAGCCGGCTTGTCTCTGCCCGTCCTAACCGCGGTCATCGCCGGGCTGGATGCATTTAACCCATGCGCCTTCTTCGTGCTCATGTTCCTGCTCAGCCTCATGGTCCACGCCCAGAGCCGGAGCCGCATGCTCTTGATCGGCGGCATCTTCGTGCTGTTCTCCGGCCTGATCTACTTCGTCTTTATGGCGGCCTGGCTTAACGTCTTCCTCTGGATCGGCGAACTGAGGTTGATCACGACGCTGGCCGGCATCGTGGCCGTTGTAATCGCACTGATCAACATCAAGGACTTCTACTGGTACAAACAGGGCGTCTCCTTGACCATTCCCGAAAGCGCAAAGCCGGGTCTTTACGCCCGCATGCGCAACTTGGTGCAAGCCGGATCGCTCGGAGCCATGATCGTGAGCACCATTCTCCTTGCCATCGCCGCCAACAGCTACGAGTTGCTCTGCACCGCCGGCTTCCCCATGGTCTATACGCGCATCCTCACTATGGAGGAGTTGCCCACCCTCACGTATTACGCCTACCTCGCCGTCTACAACTTAATCTACATCGTGCCGCTGCTGGCGATTGTCGTCGTCTTCAGCGTAAAGTTCGGCTCGCGCAGGCTGTCCGAAGAGGAAGGGCGCGTGCTCAAACTGGTCTCCGGCCTGATGATGCTCCTGTTGGGCGTTATGCTGGTGGCGGCGCCGGAAGCGCTCGGTCAGGTCGGGCTTTCTGTTAGCCTGCTGGCCGCAGCTCTGGTTGTCGCCCTGGTTCTGGTGTGGATTGATCGCCGGCGACGCCCGCCCGCGCAACCCGCCGCAGCCAAGCGCAAGCCCAAAGCGCGCTAAGTATCAACCCATTTCGCCCCAAGGCCTGGAAAGGCCGGCTTCAAATACATGCCGGCCCGCTTCCAGGCCGTTTTTTTGCCTTTTGACAGGTTCAGATGAAACGCTATAATTCGACGATGGAAATCGCCAAGGACGCCCGATTTCCAGAGGCGGACTTGTCGCCGGCGCTCCCTACTTGGGATATCCCGCATACCGCTTCCAGCCCACAATGCTGTGTGCGCGCAGATGCCAAAGACGCAAGCAACGTGTTGGGTGGCGAAGACGCCCACCGATCCTAACGCGAGATGGGCTTGCCGGCGCGTCTCATCCGAGTGATATAACCGCTTCACTCCAGCAGACAGCGCGTATGGCGGACGACTCAGCGCACCTTTACCTGACTGTCACCGATCTCCACAAGTCCTTTCGCGGCGTCCACGCGCTGCACGGCTATCGGCTTGAACTCCGCCAGGGCGATCTTCTCGGCGTGATCGGCCCAAACGGCGCGGGCAAGACCACCCTCTTCAACCTGCTCACCGGCCTCGTCAAACCTACCAAAGGCCGCATCACGCTTGGCGACGCCGACATCACCGGCATGCGCCCCGAAGCCGTCGCCCGCCGCGGCATCGCCCGCACCTTCCAGAAGATTCGCTTATTCCAGTCGCTCAGCGCGCTGGAAAACGTCCGCGTCTCCGTCCAGATTCACGAAGAGGCCGCGCTGTGGCGGACGCTGCTTTCCTCGCCAGACTTCACGCTTCGCGAGCGCGCGCTGACCGAGCGTTCACGCGCCCTCTTGGAACGCGTCGGCATCGGCGACGTCGCCGGCGAAACGGTCAACCGCCTCTCCTACAATCAACAACGACGCCTCGAACTCGCTTGCGCCCTTGGCCTTTCGCCTAAGTTCCTCCTTCTCGACGAACCGACCGCAGGCATGAATCCCACCGAAACAGCGGCGATGATCGATCTGATGCAGGAGCTGCAACAGGAACATCGTCTTGCAATCGTGCTGATCGAGCACAATATGCAGGTCATCATGAACACCTGCCGCCATATCCAAGCGCTCAACTACGGCAAGATCATCGGCGAAGGCGCGCCGGACGAAATCCGCCGCAACCCGCTCGTCATCGAGGCATATCTCGGCCAGTCCCAACAGAGGCAGGTCTTGCCCACGCGGCAAGCCGCCGTCTAGCCAAAGGCGCCACGCCCAAGATGCTGCAATTGGACGATCTCCACGTATATTACGGCAATATTCAGGCGCTGGACGGCGTGAGTCTGTGCGTCGAAGAAGGCGAGCTTGCCGCCATCGTGGGCAGCAACGGCGCGGGCAAGACGACAACGCTCATGACCATCTCCGGCGTGGTTTGGCCGAAACAGGGGCGGGTTCTGGTCGACGGCGAAGATGTGACGCGGCTCGCCCCGCACAAGCTGGTCGCGCGCGGTATCGCCCACTGTCCGGAAGGCCGGCTAATCTTCGGGCGGCTAAGCGTGGCCGAAAACCTCACGCTCGGCTCCTACAACCGCCGCGACGGCCGGCAAATCCGCGCCGATGCCGAACGGGTGTACGAGCTATTCCCCCGG
Organism: uncultured Caldilineaceae bacterium; assembly: GCA_964467575.1. Classification (GTDB taxonomy): domain Bacteria; phylum Chloroflexota; class Anaerolineae; order Caldilineales; family Caldilineaceae; genus JASGTU01. The sequence goes on from CAYXRG010000002.1 coordinate 142,572, forward strand.
CTGCTGGAGCGCCGTAAACAAATGGCGGGCACGCTCAGCGGCGGCGAGCAACAGATGCTCGCCATCGGCCGCGCCCTCATGAGCAAACCGCGCCTGCTCATGCTGGACGAGCCTTCGCTGGGGCTTGCCCCCCTATTGGTGGAACGCATCTTCGAGGTGATTGACGAGCTCCATCGCCAGGGCGTCACCATCTTGCTTGTCGAACAGAACGCCTACCAAGCCCTGCGCGTGGCCGACCGCGCGTACGTGCTGGAGACGGGCCGCGTCCGCCTTTCCGGCCCGGCGGCAGAGTTGATCGACAACCCGGAGATTCAGACGGCCTATCTCGGCGGATAGCGGGAACAGAAAGGGATCATGTACTCCGGCTCATACATTGCCCAGCAGTTCGTCAACGGCCTCAATCTGGGCAGCATCTATGCCCTGATCGCCATCGGCTTGACCATGGTCTACGGGTTACTGCGCCTGATCAACTTCGCCCACGGCGACCTGATGATGCTCGGCGCCTACATCGGCCTGTTCATCGTGACCAACGCCTTTCTGCCATTGGGCGCGGCCGTGGTGTTGCCCATGCTCGCCATTGGCCTAGTCGGCGTCCTCGTCGAGCGCATCGCCTACCGGCCTCTGCGCGGCGCGCCCGAAGTCGCCATGCTCATGACCTCGCTGGCCGTGAGTTGGATCATACAGAACGGTATGATCATGAGCGTCACGGCGCAGCCGCGCTCATTCCGTCTGCCCCCCGGCGTCAACCAGCTTCACCAAATGGGCGGCGTCTCCTTCAGCACCATCGACATCCTCAGCCTAGCGCTCGCCGTTGGGCTGATGGCGCTGCTTACGCTCTTCGTCCGCTACACCCGCATCGGCATCGCCATGCGCGCCGCGTCGGAAAACCTGCGCGCTGCGCATCTGATGGGCATCCACATTAACCAGGTCATAGCCGTCGCCTTCCTGATCGGCTCGGCGCTGGCGGCGGTGGCGGGCGTGCTATGGGCCGGCAAATATGGCACAGTCGAGCCGTTCATGGGCTTCCTGCCCGGCCTAAAGGCTTTCGTCGCCGCGGTCATCGGCGGCATCGGCGTGATTCCCGGCGCAGTTCTGGGCGGCTACCTGCTCGGGTTCGCCGAGATTCTATTCGTCGGCTTCTTACCTCCGGAATTGTCGGGCTACCGCGATGCTTTTGTTTTTGCTCTGCTGCTCATCGTCCTGCTGATCCGCCCGAACGGCATTCTGGGCGCGTCCAACGAAGATCGGGCCTAAGCAATGCGCGTCCGCTACGCACACCTCCTCAACATCTTGGTATACCTGGCCGTGATCGTCGCCTTGCTGGCGCTGGCGCAGGGCGGCCTCAACAACTTCTATCTGCGCGTCCTCTCCACCATCGGCATTTATGTCATCCTCTCCGCTAGCCTGAATCTGACCAATGGGCTGACCGGCGACTTCTCGCTCGGGCACGCGGCTTTCATGTCTGTCGGCGCCTATGCCTCCGCCATCCTCACCTTGCCGCCCGCCACCAAAGCGGCGATGAACGCCGGGCTGCCGGTATGGCTGCAAGAACTGACGCTGCCCTTTCTCGTCGCCACGGTCGCGGGCGGGCTGCTGGCCGCGGCGCTAGCCGTCATCGTAGGCGTACCCGTGTTACGTCTGCGCGGACACTACCTCGCCGTTGCTACGCTCGGTCTGATGGTCATTGTGCGCGTCTTCGCCAACAACTGGCAGTCGGTCACGCGCGGGGCCAGGGGCATCAACGGTCTGCCGCCCCACACCAACATCTGGTGGACCTATGCCTGGGCCATCCTCACCGTCTACGTGGTATGGCGTCTGGTCAATTCTCCCTATGGCCGCGCCATGATTGCCATCCGCGAGGACGAAATGGCCGCGGCGGCGCGCGGCGTCAGCGTCTTTGCGACGCGCCTGTTGGCGTTCACCATCGGCGCCTTCTTCGCCGGAGCAGCCGGCGCGCTCTGGGCGCACCTGATCACGGCTTTCACGCCGAACTCATTCTCCTTCGCCATCACCTTCAACATCATCGTCATGCTCGTGGTGGGCGGCATGGGTTCCATCAGCGGCTCCATCATCGGCCCCGTTCTCCTCACACTGCTGCAGCAAGCCCTGAGTCGCGCCGAAACCATGCTCGCCGTAGGCGGCGTCCCGCTCTATGGCCTCAGCCAGATCACCGTCGCCATCCTCGCCATCTTGATCATGATCTTCCGGCGCCAGGGCCTGATGGGCGGGCATGAAATCCGCCTGCCTCGCCTGTTTACGCCACTCGACGAACCGTCTTCGGCGGACGGTTAGGCGCGCCGGAAGGAGGTCTGCGACAAGCCGGAGAATCCCACAACGCGGTTAGCGGAGGAGGCTCAACGCCCCACAAACTGGAGAAGCTGTTCCCAATGCGTGCAGTGTAGACAGTATATGCGTGCCGACAGAATCTTGTGTTCCGCCCTTGAAAGGAGAGTCCACAATGCGTAAGTTCAGTTTTCTCACCCTGCTTCTCATTTTGTCGCTCGTCGCCGCGGCCTGCGCCGCGCCGGCTGCCCCGACCGCCGCAGAAGGAACCGCGGCGCCTGCTGAGGAAGCCGCCCCCCCAGAAGGCGCAGCCGCCGAACCCATCAAGATCGGCGGCATGTACAACGTCACCGGCGGCATGTCGTCCATCGATGACCCAGGCCTCAACGGCATGAGGCTCAAGGCCAAGGAGATCAACGAGGCCGGCGGCGTGCTGGGTCGCCCAATCGAGATCATCGCCATCGACGGCAAGACCGACCAGACCGCGGTCACCAACGCCGTGTCCGAGATGATCGAGGTTCACGGCGTCGTCGCCATCGGCGGCCTCAACGACTCCACCTACGCCCTCGCTGCCGGCCCGGTTGCACAGAACGCCGGCATCCCGTTTGTAACCGCAGGCGCCACCCTGCCCACCCTGCCCGAACAGATCGGCGATTACTTCTTCATGGAGCCCTTCGGCGACGACGCCCAAGCCTATGCTATCGCCGACTACGCCTTGTCCGAACTCGGCGCCCAGAGCGCGTGGATGCTGGTCGACCAGGCCTACGACTTCACGACCGCGCTTGCCGCCTTCTTCAAGGAGCGCTGGGAGGCCAGCGGCGGCACAATCGTGCTTGAGGACATTTATCAGTCCGGCGATACCGACTTCTCGGCCCAGATCGCTCGCCTCAAGGAATTGGACCCGCAGCCCGACGTGCTCTTTGTCTCGGCCATCCCCAATGAAGCCGGCATCACCACGCGCCAGATTCGCGAGGCGGGCTTCACCCAGCCCATCATCTCCGGCGACGGCTTCGACACGCCGCTCATCGCCGAGGTAGCCGGCGATCTGGCCGACGATGTCTACTTCTCGACGCACGCTGCGCTCGATAATCCGGATCCGGTCGTGCAAGACTTCGTGAGCGCTTACGAAGCGGAATACGGCCGCGCGCCCGAAAACGCCTTCGCCGCCCTCGGCTACGACATGATGGGCCTGATCGCCTCCGCCATTGAAACGGCCGGTTCCGCCGAGCCTGCGGCCATTCGTGACGCTCTGGCAGCCACTCAGGGCTATGTCGGCGTCACCGGCACGGTCAGCTATCCCGAAGGACAGCGCAAACCGGTCAAGACCGTGACCATTATCCAAGTGCAAGACGGCGTCTATTCCTTTGCGGGCGAAGCAACGCCGTAATAGGCCGGACCGCACCCAACCGTCGCCATGAGCGGCTCGACCGGCTTCCCGCCTCGGTCGAGCCGCCCAACCTGTTCCGTTAACTGCGCCTACACTAAAAAGGAGCCGGCCCTTGAATAAAGAACAAGCCATCGCTGCCTGCCAAGCGGCGAACGTCCGCCTGATCCGTTTTCTCTATTGCGACAACGGCTGCACGATCCGCGGCAAGCTCGTGCCCATCGACCGCCTCGCCGGGCGCATCGACGCAGGCCAAGGGCTGACCGTCGCCATGCAAGCCATGAACATGCTCGACCAACTCCAGCCGGTAGAAGGCATGGGGCCGGTCGGCGAGATCCGGCTCGTGCCAGACCCCAACAGCCTTGTGATCCTGCCCTATGCGCCGCACAACGCAGCGATGATGTGCGACATGCTCACCCTCGACCAGGAGCCGTGGGGCGCGTGCCCGCGCACCTTCCTCAAACGCATGATCGCGCGCGCGGCAGAACACAACATCGTCATGCAAGCCACCTTCGAGAACGAATTTAGCCTCTTCAAAGATGAAGGCGACGGCCAGTATGCGCCGCTCGACAACGCGCTCTGCTTCAGTTCTATCGCCATGACCATGGCCGCCGAGGTGATCGACGACATGGTGACAGCCTTTCAAGAGCAGGGCATCCCGATTGACGCCTATTATCCGGAGTTGGGCCACGGTCAATACGAACTGCCCATCCGCCACACCCACGCCCTGGCCGCGGCCGATAACCAGATCTGGTTCCGAGAAACCGTGCGCAATGTGGCCTACCAGCATGGACTGCTGGCTTCGCTTGCGCCGAAGCCTCTCCCCGATCAGGCCGGCAACGGCTGTCACATCCATTGGAGCCTGTGGGACCCGACCGGGGAGCGGAATCTATTGTATGATCCGCAGGACCCCTACGGTGTGAGCGAACTGGGCCGCCAGTTCATCGCCGGCGTCCTTGCGCACCTGCCCGGCCTGCTCGCCCTGACCGCGCCCAGCTACAACTCCTATCGCCGTCTACAGCCGCATTTCTGGAGCAGCGCGTATACCGCTTGGGGGCCCGACAACCGCGAAGCCTCGGTGCGCGTGGCGTCCGGCAAGTGGGGACGCGAAGCCGCCACCGTCAACATGGAACTCAAAGCGAGCGATCCGAGCAACAACCCCTATCTGGCCTTGGGCGGTCTCATCGCCGCCGGCCTGGACGGCATCGAACGCAAGCTCGACCCCGGCGACGCGTCGCTGATCGACCCCGGCAACCTCACCGAGGAAGAACGCCAAGCGCGCGGCATCCACCGCTATCCAACGTCTCTGATCGACGCCGTCGCCGCTCTGGAAGCGGACAACGTACTGCTTGCCGCGCTCGGCTCCGAGTTGTCGACGCCCTACATCGCGGTCAAGCGCTCTGAATACCACGCTTTTGCCGCCGAGGACGTCGACTTCGAGATCAAACACCATCTTTACAAATTCTGATGTGCAGCCAAGTGCAGAACAGGCAAACGTCATGGACCTGACCTCAATTCCTATTGTCGACCACCACGCGCACCCCTTCTTACGCAAGAGCGTCACGGAGAACCTGGAGAACTTCCGCTCCTGGTTCTCCGAATCGACCTCGCCGGAGATCCACGCGCAGCACGTTCCCACGACGCTCTTCTACCGCAACGCCATCCGCTGGCTGGCAGGACTGCTCGACTGCGAGCCGGACGAAGAAGCGGTCATAGCCGCGCGCCGCGCCCAGGACGAAGCCGCCTGGATTCGTCGCCTCTTCACCGACGCCAACATCGGCATCCTGCTCTGCGACTACGGCTATGGCGGCGGCGACGCCTATGACCACGCCCGCATGCAGAAGTTGGTCCCCTGTCGCGTCGAGCCCATCCTACGCCTGGAACGCATGGCAGAAGGGCTAATCCAGCGTCACGACACTTTCGAGCAGACCGTCGAGGCCTACGTCGTCGCAGTGGAACAAGCGCGCAGCGACGGCTATGTTGCGCTCAAAAGCATCATCGCCTACCGCACCGGACTGCGCATCGAACAAGTCTCGCGAGCCGACGCCGCAATCGCCTTTACCGTGCTGAAAGAAGAAGCCCGGCGCCGCGGCGCCATCCGCCTAGCGCAGAAACCCCTGTGCGACTATTTGGTCAAACTGGCGCTGGACATTGCGGACCGGCAGGATATGCCCGTCCAGTTCCATACCGGCTTCGGCGACTCCGATGCGGACCTGCGCGGGGCCAACCCGCTCCAACTACGCGCCGTAATCGAAGGCTATTCTAAGCTGCCGCTAGTCCTATTGCATGCCGGCTGGCCCTTCTATCGCGAGACGGCGCATCTCGCCGCAATCTATCCCAACGTCTGGGCTGATCTGTCACTGGCGATCCCCTTCGCCACCGCCGGCATCCCGACCATGCTGCTCGACATGTTGGGCATGGCGCCGCTGAGCAAGCTCATGTTCGCCACCGACGCCTATACCATGCCGGAGATCTACTGGCTGGCCGCACGTTGGGGACGCTGGGGTCTCAGCCGGGCGCTCGATGGACTGATCGCAGACGGCTTCCTGGGGGAGCAGGAAGCTTGGCGCGCCGCCGAGGACATCCTCGGCGGAAACGCGCACCGCCTATACCTGGGCTGAGTAAAACGAGGATAGAGTAGACGCCGATAACAAAACAGCCGCAGAGGCGGAATCCGCCTCTGCGGCTGTTTTGTTACTCTCCACCAAGAAGCTGTGAGCTTGACGGAGATATGCTGTGTTGACAGCCGTTACAGCTTGGCGCGCTGCCGGCCCCCTATTCCCAGTAGACGTAAACCGCCGGGCTGTTTGGCCCGCCCTTCTCGCTCCACTGGAAGATGCGCCAGGCGTCATAGGGGCTGAGGTTGATGCAGCCGTGGCTGCGCGGGCGCCCAAAAGCGTCGTGCCAATAGGCTGCGTGTAGCGCATAGCCGCTGTAGAAGTAGCAGGTCCACGGCACTTCTTCGAGGTAGTAATAGCCGCCGGTCGCGGCCGAGCCGCCCGCCATCTTGCGCGAGCGCAGCCGCCACCACGTGCGGAAAATGCCCTGCACCGTCGGCGTCGCCGCCATGCCGGTCGCCACCAGCGCGGCGTACACAGGGCGATCCCCCTCGTAGGCCACAGCCGTCTGCTGGCGCAAGTTAACGCCCACCCACAGTTCATCCGGGCGGATGGCTGACGGTCGCGGCCGCAGACGGGCCACGCCGACCGAGGCGCCGTACACCCACCGGCCTTCGCCGATGCGGTACCAGGGCGCGCCGCTCACCGTCGCCGTCTCCAACACGGCCAGAGGCTGGTTGTGCTGCACCACGTCGATCACGGGGTTGTCCGCGCTGACGCCGGGCGCAGCCCGCACGTTCAGCGAGGACGAGACAACCCAGCCGACCGGCAGGCTCCACACGCTGGGCTCGCTTGCGGCGTGGCCTTGCCCTGCAGGCAACAGCCTGATCCAGCCGCCATGCACCCAGCGCTCCACGCCGATACGATACCAGGTCGCGCCGCTGTGCAGCGTCTCCTCGTAGATCGTCACCATTGCACCGTAGCGCAGCCGGTCCACCGGCGGATTGTCGACGGACACACCCGGGCGGGCGCGCACGTTGAGCACGTTGGCCGTCACCACGCCCTGCCGCGTCGTTCCGGGCGGCGGAGACGGCGGCGCGTCGATCAGGCGCACCCATCCGCTGTGCACCCAACGTCCCGTGCCGATGCGATACCAGGGAACGCCTGCGACCGGCGTCTCTTCGTAGATCAGCACCTCGCTGTTGTAGCGCAGTTGCCCGACGACCGCATATTGCGTACCCGGCCCGCTGCGTACATTGAGCACGGACGCCACCACCACCCCGCGCCGCCCCTCGTCCGGAGGAGGCGGCGGTGGTGGAGGGGGCGGCGGCGGGGCAGGCTCGCCAAGCTCAACGCCGCGCAGTTCCGAGGTCGTGATGGCGGCAGTAGAGCTGGCGGGTATCCAGTCGTAGCTGCCAGTCTGGTACCAGAGTTGTCCGCCGACTTCGACTTCCTGGCGCACCGCCAGATACGTGCCCAAGGCAAGATAGCGCGATACCACGATGCCGCCGGGCTGCGTGTACGTGCGCGCCCATGCCCACATCGGCCGCACGTAGGCAAACGGCAGCCACTCAGGCAGGCTGGCATCGAGCGCGCCCGTCTCTATCGGCGCAGAAATGGCGCCGGCAATCGCACCGCCAACCGGCGGCTGCGGCGTCTCGGCGCTATCGGGGTCCTCCAGCGGCGAGGGAATATCCAACGGAAAGACGCCGAGCGGGACAATGCGGTAATCCTCGGCGTCGACCAGATCGACGTGCACCCGGTACGGTCCGGGCTTGCGATAAGTGAACTGCCACACGCCGCGTGAAACGGTCGCGCCGGCCTCACCGTCCAGGAGCGTCCACCAGCGGACGTTGCCCGCGCCGCCGTCGATGCGAACGCGATGCCACGTGTGCACGTCCTCAAGCTCGATCTCGACTGCGATTTCCAGCGGCTTATCGGTCTTGGTCCACACCTTGAACGCCGTCAACGCAGGATAGTCGTCTACGACAGACAGGTCTGGATCGCGCTCCTCTACGATGGCAGAGGTCGTCAGATCGCCCCAGGTCAGTGTGGCGACATACGGTCCGGCTCCGGCATAGACATGCTCGCCTAGTACCAGAGTATTTTCCGCGGCCCATGTATCCGCCGTCGGCGCACAGATCAGGCCCAGATCAAGCGTACGACCGTCCCCGGTTTGCAGCGCGGCCGGCCCGCAGACGTCCGCCCGGTCATCACGCGGCGCGGGGAAAAGCAACTGAAACTGGAAGGCGTTGGCTTGCTCCGTCGGCACTGCGCGCAGGCGCGCCGTCATCTCCATTTATGCGTCTCCTTCGCCGGCCCATCGCAACCGGGCCGCCTCCGTGGGAAGGAGCATCGCCCGGCCGGACAAGGCCTACAATCAACAAGGATTGGCAATCTGCCAGACTACTTGCCGGCGCCATTGCCACATTTCTTGTTAATATTGACGATAAGACAGCGCGAATGGATACTACGAATCTTGCAGACGGGCGAGTGATTAGCCACGAGGATTGCGAATTCGGCGGCCCAATTGCAGCTACCTGCGGCGCGCCGGGCTATCCCACACGTCCGAGTTGACGATGTCGGGCGGACGTTCGCCGCCGAAGAAGGCCAGCACGCGCTCGACGGCCAGTTCCTCGATGCGCACGCGCCCCTCCACGGTCAGCGTGGCGCTGTGCGGCGTCGCCACGATCAGCGGATGGTTGCGCAGCCGAGAGTCGAGTTCCGGCGGTTCGGGGTCGAACACGTCGACGCCTGCGCCCGCCAGCTTGCCCGCGTCCACAGCCTCGAGCAGCGCCTCCGCATCGACCAGCGGCCCGCGCGCCAGGTTGAGCAGAAACGCGCCTTGCTTCATCAGGGCGATGCGTTCCCGGTTGATCAGCCGGTAGGTGTCCGGCGTCACCGGCGCGTGCAGGCTGACGAAGTCTGCGCGCTGCAACACCTCGTCCAGGCTCGCCGGCGTCACCGCAAGTTCAGCCGCCTGCTTGGGCGTCACGAAGGGATCATAGGCTAGCACTTGCATGTCGAACCCGCGGCGGCAGATCTGGGCGACGCGCCGCCCGATGCGCCCCAAGCCGACCAGGCCGAGCGTCTTGCCCGTAACCTCTACGCCGATGAGGACGCCGCTGCGCGGGCCGAAGCGTCCCGCCGCCAGCGCGTCATTGCCCTGCTTCACGCGTTTCGCCAGGTTGAGCAGCATGGCGACCGTATGCTCCGCTGTCGATTCGGTCGGTCCGTCGGGCGTATTGCAGACCACAATGCCGCAGCGCGTGGCGTCATCCAAATGCACATTGTCCACGCCAATGCCGGTGCGCTGCACCATGCGCAGGTTGGGCAATTGCTCAAAGAGCGCGGCGTTATACTGCACAGCCGAGTGTGCGAACATCACCTGTGCGGGCAAGGCGTTCGCCCACGGCGCATCCGGCGGCGCTGCCGCCTCGATCAATGTCACATGGCTGGGCCTGCGCGCCAATGCGTCGGAGAAGAACGGGACCTCGCGCCATACGTGAGTCAATGCATCCAGGCTCATAGAGCCTGCTCCTTTCCGGTTAGTCTGTTGGGATTGGGTTACGAACAAAAACGCCCCTGGCAGCCAGGGGCGAATCCTCTACGGATGCGCAGGAAGGCGGCTTGCAGACCGCACAGCCGGCGACCGCCAGTCGTCTATCGCCAAGTAAAAGACCGCAGCTCGCTGGGCGGGCTGGCCGCCTCCAGCGCGAACTGGCTGCTGACGCCCGGCTTCACGCGCACTACGGACACTTGCCAGGCGTATTCGGCGGCTTCGCCCTCCGCCGGCGCCAAATCCACGTCCAGCCGGTAACTGGTCGCTTTGGTCCAGATGCTTGGCAGAGTCTGGGCGGAACCGCTGACCGGGTAGACCAGCAACACGTACCACTCGTTGGGGTCGAGCACATCAACGCTGATCCAGCGCAGCAGTGCGGCTTCCTCGCGGTTCAGCACCGCGTCGTCCGGCGGCCCAATCAGACGCGGCTCGATGTAAATTGTCTCCCCCGGCGTCACAAACGGCTGCGGGCTGCTGCTCGCGGGGGGCGTCGGCGTCGCCTCCGCCGAAGAGGCTAAGACCTCGGACGGAACCTGCCGGACAGGCACCGCCAGCACCTGGCCGGGCCTGATCACCGCATTGTTCGACAGACTATTGGCGCGCTGAATGTCCTCCACTGTGCTGCCGAAACGGCTGGCGATCGACACGATGGTATCGCCCGCCTCGACGGTGTACTCAAACTGGGAAGCGACGGCTATCGCCTCCCCTTCTTCATCATCTGTGCGCGTGATCGGAATGAACAACTCATCGCCCGCGCGGATCAGCTCATTCTGCAGGTTGTTCGCCGCCTGAATTTCGGATACGGTCACGCCATACAGCCCCGCAATACCGAGCAACGTCTCCCCGGCGCGTACCGTGTGCCGCACCACTCCGTCCGAACGTACGACGGGCGTCGGCACATCTGTCGGCGTCGGCTCTACGGTCGCCTCTACCGTCATCGTGGTGGCCAACGTCGCGGTCAACACGGGGATATTTGTGGGGAGAAGCTGCGCGCCGGCCTGCGCGGCTTCGGTTTCCTGGCGCGGTTGGCTGGCGATGCGCCACCAGAAGGCAAGCACCGCCAGCACTGCCAACACCAGCAGCGCATCGATCCAGGACACCCGCTGCCTGCGCCGTTGAGGCGTGCGCAGGTCGTGGCCGCACATGAAGCAGCTTTCAGCATCGCGTGCCACGCGAGCGCCGCAATTGGGACACCGTCGCTCGGCTACAACCGTCGACATTTGCTCTTGAGCCATTGTCGGAATTATAGCACCTATATTCCGCCGAAGCGAAACAAGTCTATTCTAGAGTGCGTCTCAAAACGCCGGAACGCTGTTCACGAACGCATGGACCGCTACGGCGTTCTCGCCGGCCCAAGCCTGGCTAGAAACAAACTGGCGGACAGGCGCCAGGTCCCGTCCGCCAGTCTTCAGCGGCAACCCTTAACTGGGCGGGCCGGCATGACTTGCCCGCGCCCAACGCACACTACTGCTCATGTTGGGCAAGCAAATAGCTGATGAGGTCTGCTAACGTCTGGTCATCGAGGATATCGCCGTAGTTCTGCGGCATCACGTTAGAAGGATAACCCGTGTTGATAAAGCCGTTTGGGTTGACGATGCTGTTATACAAATAGAGTGCGGGGCTTTCACCCGGCACGCGATTGGCCGCAGTGTCACCCATATTGTGCCAGGTAGGTCCGGTCATTTGCTGGGCAGGGTCAAGAGAATGGCAACCGATGCAGGCATTGGTCAGCGCCGCCGTCTCGCCATTGGCCGGGTTCGCTGCCTCCAGCGCGGCCGCAATCTCCGCCGGCAGACCGGCTGTGATCTCTTCCTGGGTCATGTTGACCAAACGCAGCGGTTCGGGTGTGGGAACAGCCTCGACGACCGCCGCGGCCTCCCTGGCAGCCAGTTGCGCGCCTAGTTCAGGGGAAATGATCTCGCTCTCCGGATTCGGCGCACACCCCACAACAGCCAGTAGTAAAACGAAGACCGAGGTCATCATCAGGACGCGAAGCGTCTGCGCGATAGCCTTCATCAATACCTCCCACGATTCCCGGCCGGGTCGGATAGCACAGAGCGGTAGTGTAGCACAGGCCGCCGGTAGTCGGCAATTTGCACCGCTCTGCGGCGACGCATACGGTCATAACGAATCGTCTATCGGCGCGATACTGGAAGTGATAGTCAGCAGCAAGGAAAACGCGCACCAGACTCGGCTCGAAAGCAAGCGATGCGCGTGCGAAAAACGTCCGCCGTTTCACCCGGCGATCGGCAGCCTGCCTGGCGCCCCACCGCTCAGGAGAACTTCAAGCCCGCGCCGGCGCGGCCCTGAGCAACCTTGCCGCGTGCCGCATCTGCCTGCGCTAGGTCGCCAGATTCCGCCCCGTCTTCTCGTCGAAGAAGTGGACATTTTGCCCCGAGACGCTCACTGCCACCGGCTGCGTCAGGGCCAATGGCTCGTTGCTCGGTTCCGCCGCCGTCACCACGCCGCACGCCGTTTGCACGCGCACATACTGGTTGCGACGCGCGAAATCCGGCTCGATCGACGCCACCTCGCCCTGCAGCGCATTGCGCGCCTCGGCATGGCGCTCCGTATAGTCAAGGCGCATCTCCTCTGGCGTGATGCCCACGATCACGCCCTTGCCGCTGCGGCATTGTTCTCCGATCGGGGCGGGCAATGATATCTCCATCGTCCCTGCCGCGACCGTGCCTCGTTCGGTGACCTCTCCGCGCAACAAGTTCATCGGGTACGGTCCCAAAAAGCCGGCAATGAACGTGTTGGCCGGCTTGGCCCTCAACTCCGCATACGCGCCCATCTGCTCAATCTTTCCCGCCCGCATCACGGCGATGGTGTCCGCGATTGCCATCGCCTCAACCTGGTCGTGAGTCACGTAAATCGATGTGATGGCGAACCGATTCAACAGCCGCTTGATCTCAACGCGCGTCTGGGCGCGCAGCTTGGCATCTAGGCTGGAAAGCGGCTCGTCGAGCAGAAACAGCGCAGGCTTGCGCACCATCGCCCGCGCAATGGCAAGACGCTGCTGCTCGCCGCCGGACAGCGTTCCCGGCTTGCGCCCCAACAACTGGCGAAATCCGAAGCCCATCATCTCCGCCGTCTCGCGGATGCGCGCTTCCGCCTCTGCGTCAGGCGCTTTGTGCATCCGGAAGAAGAAACTAAGGTTGCCATGCCCTAAAAAATGCGGATAGAGCGCGTAGTTCTGAAAGACCATGCCGATATAGCGGTCGCGCGGCGGCGTGTCGCGCATGTCGCGACCGTCATAATAGACTGTCCCTTCGTATCCCTGGTCCAACCCGGCGATGACGCGCAACAGCGTGCTCTTGCCGCAGCCCGACGGCCCGATCACCGCCACCGTTTTCCCCTCCGGCGTCGTAAACGACAGATCGTCCAGCGCGGCCACAAGGCCGTCTGCGACCGCCGCCCCCTCGTCGCGCCGCGTCGCCAATAGGCCGCGTTCGCCCCGAAATACGCGCGTCACATGTTCCAGACGGATCTCCGCCATCGTCCGCTCTCCCTGCTCTGGTGGATAGCTCCGGCTCGGCCGGTCTCGTCCGATCTTGCCATCGCTTGTCGCGCCCGGCAAATGTGCGCCCCCTCCGGCAGCCGCAGGACAATGGCAGGCATATTACGCCGCGCAGCCCCAAGCCTGCCGCGCTTGCGCGCTGTATGACGAAAACGAATTCGCACTCTACGGATTCGCGCTCTACAATGTGGATGAATGCATCATCTTTCGTGCCCGACAAGGAGACACCATGCGATTGACATTTTGCGGCGCTGCCCTAGAAGTCACAGGGTCGATGCACCTACTGGAGGTCAACGACCGGCGCATTCTACTGGACTGCGGCATGTACCAGGGGCATCGCGCCGATACCTATGAGCGCAACCTGAATTTTCCTTTCGATCCGGCAAGCATCGACGTCGTAGTCTTGAGCCACGCACACATCGACCACTCCGGCAACCTGCCCAACCTAGTCAAGCAGGGATTCACCGGCAACATCTGGTGCACCGCAGCCACGCGCAACCTCTGCACCTACATGCTCATGGACAGCGGCCATATTCAGGAGCAGGACGCCTTCTATCTGAACAAACGCAAACGCGAGCGCGGCGAACCGGAGATCGAGCCGATCTACACGCGCGCAGATGCCCAGGCTACGCTCGACCAGTTTGTCAGCGTCGGGCTGCACCGCCCCGTGCTCGTCGCAGACGGCGTGGAATTGACATTCTACAATGCAGGACACATCCTCGGCGCAACCCAGGTCGCACTGGACATCCACGAACAGGCTTCGGGCAAGCACTGGCGGCTCGTGTTCAGCGGCGACATCGGCCGCGATGAGATCGCCATTCTTAATCCGCCCGAAACTATCGCGTCGGCCGACATCGTGATCATGGAGAGCACCTACGGCGACCGTCTCCACGACACCTACGAAGGGGCGCGGCGCAAGCTGCGCGACGTGGTGAACAAAACGGCCAAACGCCGCGGCAAAGTCATCATCCCCGCCTTCGCCGTCGGCAGAACCCAGGAGATCGTCTATGCGCTCAACCAACTAGACGCAGGCGGCGACATCCCCGAACTGCCCATCTTCGTCGACAGCCCGCTGGCCGTCAACGCCACAGACGTTTTTCGCATGCACCCGGAGGCATGGAACCAGGAAGTGCAGAACTTCCTGACCGAGGATCAACGCAAGAGCCCGTTCGACTTCGACAACATGGAATACGTGCGCGAGGTGCGGCGCAGCAAGCAATTGAACTCCATGCCCGGCTCCGCCATCATCATCAGCGCTAGCGGCATGGCGGAGAACGGCCGCATTCTGCATCATCTCAAGCACAACATCGAGGCCAAAGAAAACACCGTCCTGCTGGTGAGTTTTATGGCCGAGCATACGTTGGGCCGACGCCTCAAAGACGGCGCAGACCGCGTACGCATCTTCGGAGAGGAATACGACGTCCGCGCCCAGGTCGAATCCATCGACGGCTACAGCGCACACGCCGACCAGGCAGGCCTAGTGCGATGGGCGCAACACTTCGACCGAGACCGCCTGCAATCTCTGTTCATCGTGCATGGCGAGCCAGACCCCGCACGCACACTGGCCGGCCTGCTAGACGGACACGTCAGAGGCGCGGTCGAAGTGCCGGTGCGCAACCAGTCATTCGAGTTCTAGTGCGTCCGGACCGTAAAGAGCCAAGATCGCCATACCTTTTTGGCCGGCTGTCCGTCATGTTTGATTAGCAAGGATCGATTGTTTTTTCAACCGGAATTCACCGGAATTCATTTGCGGAACATGTGCAGATACATGCGCGGATGGGGCGAGTTCCGACGCACGAGAGGGTGACAGGCACGGAAAGGAGTCACGGAAGATGAACAGCACTCGTCTAGGTGTACGGCCGCTGGGACGTGCTACCTTGGCGTACGCGTTGGTGCTGGTGATGGCCTTAAGCATCGTCGCGCCCGGAACGGCCATCGCCTCGCAAGGCGGACCGTATGGGCCGGCTGCGCACCAGGGCGGTTACGGCGACTCGACTTACTATGTCAAACCGGGCGACACGCTCAGCATGATCGCATTGCGCTTCGGCGTCACTGTCGATCAGTTGATGCGCGTCAACGGCTTGCGCAATCCGAACCACATCTACGTCGGCCAAGCCCTCACCATTCCCGGCGGCGGAGGAGGAGGGACCGGCGGACCTCAGTGCGGCAGGACGCACGTCGTGCGCTACGGTGAAACAGCCTCGCAGATCGCGCAGCGCTATGGCATAGACCTCTATGACCTAGCCCGCGCCAATGACATGCTCAACCTGAACCGCATCTATGCGGGGCAAACGCTCTGCATTCCCGGAGGGGGCGGCATGCCGGTGCAGCCCGTGCAGCCGCAGCCGGTACAGCCTGTGCAGCCTAAGCCCATACAACCGCAGCCTGTCCAACCGCAGCCGCAACCGTGGC
>CAYXRG010000002.1:158390-170026 GCA_964467575.1 uncultured Caldilineaceae bacterium
GTGCAGCCTAAGCCCATACAACCGCAGCCTGTCCAACCGCAGCCGCAACCGTGGCAGCCCGTGCAGCCGCAGCCGGTGCAACCGGGTCCGCAGCATCCGATCATGCCGCCGCAGTGCGGCGACCAGCCGGGCCCAGGCGGTTACTGGCCGCCCGACTGTGCAGACCAGCCGCGACCGGGCGGACCTTCTCAGGAGCCTGACCTAGGCTACTGGCGCGGGTCGTATTTCAAGGACAAATATTTCAGCGAGTTCGTCGAGGAGCGCCAGGACAGCGAGATTCGCTTCAACTGGTACAAAGGGAGCCCCGGTCCCAACATGCCGGAAGACCGCTTCAGCATCCGTTGGGAGCGCGTCCTTCACTTCGACGGCGGCGACTACCGCTTCCACGCCACGGCGGATGACGGCGTGCGCGTTTACGTAGACGACACGCTGGTGATCGACGGCTGGAAGATTCAGCCTGCGACCGAATACCACGGCGACATCTCGCTACGACCGGGCAAACATAAGGTCGTAGTCGAATATTATGAAGAGGCGGAAGATGCGCTGATCACCGTCTATTGGGAGCCGAAGTGCGCAGCGTATCGCTGTAACTAGAAGCGCAAGCATTACGCGACGGCCAACGCCGTCATGGGGGCGTCCGGATCGAACCGGGCGCCCCTTTTTTATATGCCTTTTTTGCTGAATTTCGACGGTTGGCAGTATCGATCCGGCTCCGCCGACGTCATCACTACTGCAACAGCATAGCCGGCGCGTTGGCCTCTGTTCGGGGTGGGCAGAGGGGCGCAGATAGAGCCGGCAACCGAACGAGTCTACACAACAAAAAAGGATGCGTATTCTATGTTTCTGCGCGAGATCGGCCGGGCGGCTGCCTGGCTGCTAATGGTCTTCGCTCTGCTGGCGGCGCTGACAATAGCGGCGACGCGAGCAGTGTACGCGGCGCCGGAACCGGCTGACCCTGCTGCAATCCAGGCTGAGGAGTTGCAGGGGTTTTTGCCGAACCAGGGCGACACGCACTATCTAGGTCTGGAATCCGCCGGCGCGGCCAAGATGATCGTGCTGACGCTGAAATCGTGGACGCCGGAAGGGCTGCCCGTCGCCGAGCGGCTGCAGTTCGCCGTCCTCACCGAAGAGGGGCTGCACGCCGTGCTGACAGGCGCCGCCCCGCAAGAAGCGGCCGTGGCCGCGGGCAAACTGCTTCGTGTCACAGAAGATGGCGTCATCGCCCAAGCGATTGTACCCGCAGGCAATACCGCCGGTTATACAGTCGTCGTTTGGAACGAATCGACCGCACCAGTAAGCTACTCGCTGACCGCACGCAACGGCGTACTGATCGACGGCTCCGGGCAGACCGTGCAGGAGCCTGCACCTGCCCACCCTGCTGACGCCTATCCGCTTATCAGTGCTTTTGCGCAGACGGCGACGCTGACCGAAGAGCGCGTCATCCAAGCGGCGCCACACATCCTCGACGGCACGCCCTTCACCGTCAGTACGGACACCGTGACGGCCTACCGCATTAGCGGCTCTCTCTTCCAACTCTATGACCGCCATTTCCTGGACCTAATCCCCGCCAAGGCCGACGCCGAGATCACCGTCCGCCTCACCTACAATTCGGGCTTCCAACAGGAGACATACGGCAAAGTCAATTTCTGGGTGCTGACTAAGAGCGGGCTGCAACAGGTGATACAGGGGGCGTTTCCGAAGGAGTTGAACCTAGCCGCGGGCCAGCCCGTTGAGGACGGGCGACCAGGCGAGATGCAAGCGACGCTGCGCATCGGCGGCGAGGGTCCGTACACCCTCATCGTCTTCAATGACTCCACAGCGCCGGTCGCCTATACGCTGACGGTCGAGGGAGCGCTTCTGGCGGACACATTCGGCCAGACCAACGAGGCTAAAGCCGCAGTCGCGGAGATGGCTATCACCCAACACGCCAGTGAAGAAATGGCGTTCTTCGCCGGTCAGGCCGCAACGTTTTTCCGTCACCGCTAGGCGGCACAACCGCAAACCGCATACCAACCACGATTACGGCGGGCGGCCTTTTGTAGGCCGCCCGCTGTTGTTACCGAGATGTTGTTACCGATCCAAGACAAGCTAGAACCCTTGGAGCTTGCTCAAGTCAGCCACGGACCAGGCCAGCGCAGCGATGTGCTGGGCCAGCGCCAGCCGCGCCGCGCGCAACGTCTCATCTTCGGCGTTGACCAGCACGGCGTCGAAAAAGGCGTTGATCGGCCCTTGCAGGCTGCGCAGCGCCTCGCCTAACACATCGGCCGGTTCGTCGGCGCCCTGCACCGCGCTTGCCGCGGACGCATAGGCGGCGTGGAGGCGGCGCTCTACATCTTCCTGGTAGGCTGCGGGGTTGAGTTCGAGCATGCGATCCAACCCGCGCGTGATGCGGGCGCAGCGCGCATAGGCCGTGAATGCGTCTGTCCACCACGGTTCGCTGATCAGCTCGGCCAAGGCGCGACAGGCCCGCTGCGCGGCATGGGGATTGTCGCCGCGCGCGGCCAAAACCGCTTCCACTACGTCGAAAGCGTAGCCGGCTTCGGCGAGGACGCCTTGCAGACGCCGCGCTACGAACTGGGCGGTCTCGGCCAAGCTCTCCTCGCTCACCGGCGCAGGCTGGAGCCCAGCGGCTTCGGCCAGCCCTTCGGCTACGCTGAAATCGGTCTGTGTGGCAAGCAGCGCATTGACGATGCCGAGCGCAGCCCGGCGCAGCCCGAAGGGATCGGCGCTGCCGGTGGGCATGGCGCCGACCGCGAAGAGGCCCGCCAAGCTGTCGAGCTTGTCGGCCAGGCTCAGGGCCAGCCCCGCGGTCGAGGCGGGTGCGGCGTCGCCGGCTGTGCGCGGCAAGTAGTGCTCACGGACCGCCTGGGCGACTGCTTGCGGCTCGCCGCTATGGCGGGCGTATATCTCGCCCATCACGCCCTGTAAGCTCGTCATCTCAACCACCATCGACGTAACCAGGTCGGACTTGCACAACGCAGCGGCGCGCGTCACGACGTCGATATCCTCCTGCCCGGCGTCGAGCATCGAGGCGATGCGCGGGGCCAACTTCTTCAGACGCTCCACCTTGTCGAGCATGGAGCCAAGCCGCTCGTGGAAGGTGAGCGTGCCCAAACGCGGGGTGAAAGAATCCAGGCTGCGAGCTGTGTCCTGCCGGTAGAAATAGGCTGCGTCCGCATAGCGAGCGCGGATCACGCCCTCGTTGCCCGCGACCACGACATCGGGCTGGGCCAGGGCGCGTGCGTTGGCGACGGTAATAAAGTAGGGCAACATCCGGCCGTCGCGCAGCGCCGGGAAGTAACGCTGGTGCTTCTTCATCACGCCAATCAACACCGGCATGGGAAGTTCGAGATATTTGTCCTCGAACCGGCCCAACAGCGCCTGCGGCGCTTCCACCAGATCCGTCACCTCGTCGAGAAGACCGGCGTCTTCTGGCGTATAGCCGCCGACCTGGGCTGCAGCCTCCTGCACAAGGTGGAGAATCAGGCGGCGGCGTTCATCGCGGTCGGCGACGACGCCCTGCGCTGCCACTGCGTCAAAGTAGTCTGCGCCGCTGGCGATGTCGAATGTCGTGAATTCGCCGGCCTCCAGTTCGGCGGCGGCGTCGGCAAAACGCGGGCCGCGACTCGTGCGACCGCTGACGACGCCTGCAAAGGCAAAGGGAATTACAAGCTCGCCATACAGCGCCACGATCCAGCGCAGCGGCCGCGGGTAGGCGATGCCGGAGCTGTTCCAGCGCATAGCCTTGTTCCAGCGCAGCCCGTCTAGCAGCGCGATGCACACTTCCGGCAGCACATCGGGGGCGGCGCGGCCGGCCACGCGCTTCACGGCGTACACGTAGTTGTCGCGGGCGACCAGTTCCCCGACAGCTACGCCCTGACTTGCGGCGAAGCCCTCCGCGGCACGCGTGGGCCGGCCATCGGCGTCATACGCGCGATCCAGCGCCGGCCCGCGCTTCTCCAGCGTCTCGTCGGTCTGCCGCGGGGCGAGCCCGGTCACATAGGCGACCAGGCGGCGGGGCGTACCGGTGACGTGCAGGTCTGTGTAGACCAGCCGCGCATCGGCCAACAGGTCGGGCAGCAGCCGGCGAATCTGCTCGATGCCGTCCACGACATCGCCAGCGGGCAACTCCTCGGAGCCGAGTTCGAGGATGAAGTCTTGGGCCTCGGTCGGCGGCTCCTGCAGGCTGGCGGGCGACGGGACCAAGGCAGAAGACGTGGCCTGCGCGATGGTGCGTTCGCCGTTATCCAGCCAGGGAAATTCCTCTTGTTCGCGCTGCCGGATATAGAGTTCGGCGACGGCGCGCGACTGGCTGCGCATGGCCGCGAAAAACTTGGCCCGCTCGGTTACGCCGATGGCCCCGCGCGCGTCGAGCAGGTTGAAGGTGTGGCTCTGGCGCAGGATGAAGTCATGGGCGGGGATGACAAGTCCGCGGGCGATGCAGGCCTGCGCCTCGGCCTGATAGATCTCGAAGATCTGCTTCAGCCGCTCCACATCGGCCAACTCGAAGTTGTAGACGCAATGCTCGATCTCCGGCATACGGTAGACGTCGGCGAAAGTGTGCGCGCCATCCACGTCAATCGACCAGACGTCGCTCTTGTTCTGCAAATACATAACGATGCGGTCGAGGCCGTAGGTGATCTCGACGCTGATGGGGTCCAGCGCCATGCTGCCGGACTGCTGGAAATAGGTGTACTGCGTGATCTCTTGGCCGTCGAGCCATACCTCCCAGCCGAGCCCCCAAGCGCCGAGCGCGGGCGATTCCCAGTTGTCTTCGACGAAACGAATATCGTGCTTGGTCAGGTCCAGGCCCACAGCCTCCAAGCTG
Source organism: uncultured Caldilineaceae bacterium (assembly GCA_964467575.1). GTDB lineage: Bacteria > Chloroflexota > Anaerolineae > Caldilineales > Caldilineaceae > JASGTU01. Next base: position 163,219 of record CAYXRG010000002.1, read on the forward strand.
CCCAGGTAAAGCTCTTGGGGATTGCCGGGGTCCGGCTTGAGGATCACCTGGTACTGGTGATGCATTTGCATGCGGTTGGGGTTCTCGGCATAGCGCCCGTCGTCGGCGCGGAAGGACGGCTCCACGTAGGCGACGTTCCACGGTTCCGGCCCAAGTACGCGCAGCACGGTGGCGGGGTTCATGGTGCCCGCGCCGACTTTTTCGCTGTAGGGCTGCCAGATGAGACAGCCGTGCTGCGCCCAATATTTGTGGAGACGCAGGATCACATCTTGCATGGTCAACACATCTGTCATGGTTGCAACCTCGAAGATTGGCGGGCGACAGGACGGCATGCCGCCGGTGGAGTCCGGTTTTCTAGAATAACGGCCGGAATGGCGCCGGTACGAAGATCAAGATGAAGAGAACGATCACAAGATAGCCGATACGCCGGCGAGCGGCATCCAAGCGCGTCACATCGTTCAATGCCGGCGGGTGAAACGGCCCCACCACCACAAACAGCAGGCCCAGCCACAGAAACCAGCCGGAGTAGCCGATGTTCATGAGTACGGGGAACAACCGTTGCAGCGGTTCCAAGCCGGCAACAGCTAGAAACGCCATCGCGACGAGCGCCGCCACGTTGACGTAGCGCGCCTGCCGGCCGAAGAGCGCATAGACCGCATGCCCGCCGTCGAGCTGGCCCACGGGCAGCAAATTGATCGCCGTGACGAGCAGTCCAATCCAGGCGGCGAAAGTCACCTGGTTCATCAGCACGTCTTCGCCGGTGATGGGGTTAGGCAGCACCTTGCCGAAGACCGCGATCTTGGCAAAGTAGTAGAGGATGCTGTTGCCCTCGAGCATCATGCCAGGCGACGGCGTAGGCGTCACCACCGGGCTGGTCGACAGTCCGACGAGCAGCAGCGGAATCGCTAAGACCAGACCAGTTAGCGGGCCGGCGACGCCGATGTCGAACAACTTGCGCCGGTCGGGTACAGGCTCTTTCATCTGGATGACGGCGCCCAATGTGCCGAAGCCGAGCGGCATCGGGATGAAAAAGGGCAGCGACACCGCGACCTTGTGATAGCGGGCGGCAAAGTAGTGTCCGAATTCGTGCGCCGCCAAGATGCCGAGCAGAGTCATAGCGAATGGCCAGCCCGTCAGCAGATTGGCGGGACGAAACAGATCGCCCAGCGTGTTGACAGGTGTGACCGGCCCAGCATACATCGAGCCGGCAAACAGGGTGCTGATGAAGGTGATCACAAAGAGCGCGATGTTGAGCCACACGCGCGGCATCGATCTATGCGGCACGCCGGCCATGATATGCAGAATGACCGCACCCCCGTATCCGTCCGCCTTCCCGGCTTCCGGAGCGTCGACTTCTGTATCGTCGCGCAGTACGGGCGTGTAGCCGATCTGCCGGAAAGCGGCTAGCCAGCGCGTATACGCCTCGTCGCTGGGACGGATCAGACGGCCCTTGAAGACCACAACCCCCTCGCGCCTCGGTTCGAGCGGAACCTCGATCGACGCGATCTCCATGTCGCCTTCCACTATCGCACGCGCTTGTCGAGTAATGGCGCCCGGATCGGTCTCGGTCGGGGACAGACGGTTAAAGAGCAACTCGTTTGCGTTCGGCATTCCGCAATGAACGTTTCCCTATAGCGAGCCTAAATAAATGCATGCCTGAAAACTGTCGTTCCGAGCGCTAGCGAGGAATCTCGGACGAGGCGCCGACGAGATGCTTCACTACGGGACGCTTCGCTACGGGACGCTTCGCTACGCTCAGTATGACTGGATGACTCCGCGGTCCAGAGCCATCTGCCTAATTCAGTGCTTCTCCACATGCGCGGCGGTGCACGACCACAACCTGCCGCACAACGCGAGACGTCTTTCCGGCCATCCTGTCAGCCGGAAAACCTGAGACACGCCTTGCAGGGAGGCGCGGCACAGAATTTTACCCCAACTTGGCCTATAATGTATAAACCTGGTCGCAGCATCGCCTTTTTCCAGGAAAAGCGCGCCGCGGCGCGTTCGCATTGTATTCGCTATGGGCAAATGACGACGGAAGGACTTGTGCTCTATGAATCCGTTTCTCCAACGGCTGCGTGAACAACCCCTGCTTTGCGACGGGGCGATGGGCACAATGCTCTACGCCCGCGGCGCGAGCAGCGCGCAGTGCCTGGAGCAGTTAGTTGTCGACCGGCCAGAGTGGGTGAGCGGCATCCACCAGGCATACGCAGCCGCGGGCGCAGATGTGATCACGACGCATACCTTTGGCGCCAACCGCACGCGCCTGGCGAAACACGGCCTGGAGGACAAAGTGCGCGAGTTCAATTTTCGCGCTGTCCGCCTGCTGCGCGACGTGCGCGAGGTGTCGGGTCACGCCCTCTTCATCGCCGGCAACGTCGGTCCGTTGGGCAAACGGTGGGAGGAGGACGACGCCGCTCAGCGCGCTGAAGCCGAAGATGCCTTTCGCGAGCAGATCGGCGTGCTGTGGGAAGCGGGCGCAGACCTGCTGCTTTTCGAAACATTCAGCGATCTGGAGGAATTGCTGACCGGCGTGCGCGTGGCGCGCAGCCTGTGCGACCTGCCGATCGTAGCCTCGATGACTTACGCTGAGGACGGGCTGACGCCGGCGGGACAGAGCGCCGACCAAGTGGCTGCGCAACTGACGCAGGCCGGCGCCGACGTGATCGGCGTCAACTGCTCGGTAGGCCCTGCCCAAATGCTGGATACGGTGGAGGCGATGGCGCAGGCGCTGCCCGGCGGCTTGTTCAGCGCCATGCCCAATGCGGGCTACCCGCGGCGCGTCGAAGGCAGGTTGATCTATCCTTCCAGTCCAGAGTATTTTGCCGAGCACACACCCTTGTTGCTCGACCGCGGCGCCCGTCTAGTCGGCGGCTGCTGCGGTACGACGCCCATCCACATCCGCGCCATGCGCACTGCGCTCGACGACTATCTCGCCCGGCATCCCGGCAAGTCTCCGGCGGTCCTGGCGCCGGAGCGCGATGCGCTGCCGGAGTTGCATGTCGGCATGTCGGCGGAGGTGAGCGCCGAGAGCGGCGAGCGCCCCACCGGCGTGCTGCAGAAACTGCGCGCCGGCGAATTCGTGATCAGCGTAGAAGTCGACCCGCCGCGCGCCTTCACGGCGGAGAAACAGATCGAAGGCGCACGCATCGCGAAGTCCGCAGGCGCAGACGCGATCAACGTGGCGGACAGCCCAATGGCCCGCGTACGCATGAGCGCGCTGGCGCTTTGCACGCAGATCCAGCAACAGGTCGAGATCGAGACCATCGTTCACTTCACAACGCGCGACCGCTCGCTCATGGGCTTGCAGGCGGATTTAATCGGCGCACATGCGCTCGGCGTGCGCAACATCCTGGCGCTGACCGGCGATCCGCCAGGGCTGGGCGATACGCAAGAAAGCACGCCCGTTTACGATGTGGACAGCATCGGCCTAGTGCGCATCATCGAGACATTCAACCGCGGGCTGGACATCGCCGGCCGCGAGATGGGCCGGCGCGCCAACTTCACGATCGCCGTCGCCTGCGACCCGACACGGCCGGACCTGGCGCAAGAGGTAGACCGCTTCCACCAGAAGGTGAGCGGCGGCGCACACTTCACCATGACACAGCCGATCTACGACCCCACACTATGGACGAACTTTCTGGCGCTCTATGAAGAACGACACGGGCCCTTCCCCGTGCCTGTGCTGATCGGCGTGCTTCCCTTGCAGAGCCACCGGCACGCCAGTTTTCTGCATCATGAAGTCCCCGGCATCACCCTGAGCGAAGCCGCGTTGGAGCGAATGCGGTTGGCCGGGGCCAATGGCCGCCAGGAAGGCGTGAAGATGGCGCAGGAACTGCTGCTCGAACTGAAGGGGCTGCCTCACGTGCAGGGCGTCTATCTGATGCCGAGCTTTGGCCGCTACGAACTGGCATGCCAGGCGCTAGAGGCGCTTACGTCCGCGGAACGCGGCCTCGCACCGGGCTAACCCAAGGCGCAGCCGGTATCCAGTTCAGGCCGAGGACGGCGTGGTTTCACGGACGATCCACGCCAGATAGGCGCTGTGACCTGCCGTGACAGGCACGGCGAGGATTTCGGGCACGTCATACGGGTGGATGCGCTGCAACAACTCTGCGAGCGCGTCGTAGCGGCTCTGCTGGGTCTTCATGATGCATATCCACTCCGTCGCTGTGGTGACTTCGTCTTCCCACCAGAAGGAACTGGTGATCGGGCCGGCTACCTGCGCGCAGGCTGCCAGCCGTGCCGAGACAACCGCTTCAGCGATCGAAGCGGCGGCTTCCTGGCTGTCTATCGTCGTGATGACCTGCACATATTCCGACAAAGCCCTCCTCCTCTCGCTTCCCGCCGTCCACATTGCTGCTAGGGATGCATCCATAACCGAAGCCGGCTATTGCCTGGCTGCTCTCCGCTGTCCTCCGCAACGCGCGTCTATCACTCGCTCACGGCGATGACGAAGGCGATGGCGTCACGGCGGGCATGGCTGAGGCTGATCGACCACTGGCTGATGTTCAGGCGACGGGACTGCTCCGCCGCTTCCCCGTGCAGGATCAGCCGCGGTTCGCCCGACTCCGTGTCGCGCAGCACCTCGATATCGGTCCAGTCGATGCCCGTGCGCCAGATGCCCGCGCCCAGCGCTTTGGCGACCGCTTCCTTGGCGGCAAAGCGCACAGCCAACGAGTCCGCCTTGTTGGCGCACACGACAAGCTCCGCAGGCGTAAAGATGCGCTCTAGGAAGCGCAGCCCGAAGCGGTCAATGGCCGCGGCGACCCGTTCGATTTCGATCAAGTCTACGCCGGTGCGAACCATGTGCGACGACTCCTTGCGAGCGGTTCAACAGCGAAAGCCGGTTGCGCCCCACCTCTGGTTTCACCCCGCGCTCGGCGGGCCGGCGACCACAACCGTATAGCGGTCCGACCGCAGATAAGTCGCGGCCACGCGCTGGACATCGGCAGGGCTGACGCCGTAGATGAGATCATTGTAGCGCTCGATATAGTCCAGCCCCAGCCCGTACCACTCCATGTTGAGCAACGTGTTCGCCACGCCTTCGTTGGTCTCCAGCGTCAGCGGCAGCACGCCGGTCATAAAGGCTTGGCTATCGGCCAACTCCTCCTCGCTTGGCGGCTCTTCTCCCAGCCGGGCAAACTCTGACAGGATGCTCTCGACCGCAACGTCGACGTTTTCGGGGTTGACGCCGGCTGCAGCGAGCCAGACCCCCGCGGCGAGGTTGGCGTCCTGGGCGCTATAGACGTAGTAGGCCAAGCCCTGCTCCTCGCGGATCGTTTCGCCCAAACGCCCCATCATGCCGAATCGACCCAACACGGTGTTAGCCACGCGTATCGCGTCATAGTCCGGGTGGCTGCGCGCCACCGCCGGACAGCCGATCACAATATCCGACTGGTACTTGCCCGGCAGCGGATAGAAAAGGCGATTGACGCCGTTCGTGGACTGAACCGGCGCGACGAGCTGGGCTTCGGCCGTGCCGGCAGCGTCACCGCGCCAGTCCTCAAACTGCGCGCGTATCAGGTCGATGGCCGTCTCCGTCCTCACATCGCCGGTCACGACAATCACCGCGCTCTGAGGGGCATAGTGACCGGCATGAAAGGCGAGTAGATCCTCGCGCTGAATGGCGCTGACGGTCTCTGCATAGCCGGATGTAGGACGCCCGTAGGGATGCTCGCCGTAGATCGTCTCGAAGAAGCGCAGATTCGCAACTTGCTGCGTGTCTTGGTCGCGCTCCTGGATGCGAACGAGTTTCTGGCTGCGCACGCGCGCCATGTGTTCCGGCGGAAACTGCGGGCGGCGCAAGGTATCGGCCAGAACTTCGACCATCGTAGGAAAGTCCTCGGCAAGGCTGGTTGAGCCGAAGTCCGTCGTGTGGTCCGAGGCGTTGACGGAGAGGTTGGCCCCGACGCCCTCGATGATCTCGTTAAATTCATCAAACGCATAGCGTTCACTGCCGCGCATCAACATGCTGGCGACAAAGCCGGCGAGGCCGGTCTTGCCGTCAGGGTCGTGGATCGATCCCGTAGGCAGCAAACCCTCGGCCACGACGACCGGCGCGGCATGATTCTCGCGCACGAGGACGACCATGCCGTTATCCAGAACCACGCGCGTAATGTTTTCCGGCCCCGGTACGGACCGTTTTGTCGGTGCGGATGTCATTCTGTCTGCGGTCCTTGCGGCGCATACCAGCCCGCGGTCTGCAAGTTCGGTTGAAAATAGCGGCGAGCGACGCGCTGCACATCCGCCGACGTTACGGCCGTGAGGCGCTCCAGCCAATTATCGAACCATTCGATGCTCGCCACGACCTCGCTAAAGCCCAGCCAATAGGCCTGGAAGGTTACGCTCTCGCTGCTATAGACAAACTGGGCCTTGGTCTGCTTGATGGCCTTCTCCAACTCCTGCGGTCTCACACCGTCCTCTTGGATCTTGCGGATTTCCTGCCAGACAGCATCCTCCGCAGCCTGGTGTACACTGCCCGGGGCCAGCGTTATATAGAACGAGAACAACGACGGGTCCAGGGTGGGCTGGAAGCTGCTGGCGACGGCGACGGCTAGCTCGCTATCCACCAATGCCCGGTATAGCCGGTTGCTGCGGTTGTTGCCGCTGTCGCCAAACAGACCCATACCCTTGGCGCCGCCGAGGATCGAGTCCATCACCACGAGCGGGAAGAAGTCCTCGTGGGTAGCCTGCGGCGCATGGAAGACGAGCATTGCATAGCCGGTTGAATCCTCGCCGCGCAGGAGTATGCGGCGCTGCGCTTTCTGTTCCGGCTCGACAAGGCGCACGGGCGGGACTTCCGGCCCCG
>CAYXRG010000002.1:170126-182430 GCA_964467575.1 uncultured Caldilineaceae bacterium
TAGGCGCTGACGACCGCGCCCTCATACTGCAACATGCGCGCGATCTCTAGTGCGGGCGCTTCGCGCGTATCGTCCGTGTTGGGCTTAAAGGCCAAGCCCAATAGGCCAACGCGCTTGTCGGTGAGGGAATGGCCGAGCATCTCGCGCAGGGTAAAGATAGGCCAGCGTCGCGCATCCCGGTTGATGTCCATCACCGCTCGCAAGAGCGAGGGGTGCGATCCTTGCACCAGCGCCATGTGCTCCAGCGCCTTGACGTCCTTGGGGAAGCAACTGCCCCCATAGCCCAAGCCGGCGTTGAGGAAATGCGGCCCGATGCGCTTGTCATAGCTCATGCCGATGGCGACGTCCTGCACGTCTGCACCCAGTCGCTCGCAGATGGCGGCGATCTCGTTGATGAAGCTGATCTTAGTCGCTAAGAAGGCGTTGCTGGCGTACTTAATCATCTCGGCGGTGCGCAGATCGGTCAGGACGATGCGCGTGCGCAGGGGCAAGTGCAACTGTGCCACCTTCTCCGCCGCTTCCTCGTCCTTGCTGCCCAGCACCACCCGGTCCGGGTTCATAAAGTCATAGAGCGCCGATCCCTCGCGCATAAATTCGGGGCAGCTCACGACGGAAAAATTAACGGGCGCAGGCTGGCTGCGCGAGATGATGTCCGCCACCCAGTCGCCGGTGCCGACCGGCACGGTGCTCTTGTTAACGACGATGAGCGGGTGCGTCATCGTCTGGGCGATGGATTCCGCAGCCATGCGCACATAGCGTAAATCGGCTTCGCCGTCGACGCCGCTAGGCGTGCCTACACAGATGAATACGATGTCGGCGTCGGCAAGGGCTTCGGCATAGTCGGTGGTAAAGCACAGCCGACCGGCGCTGACATTGCGCTCGATCATCTCAGCCAGGCCGGGTTCGTAGATCGGAACCTTGCCGGCGCGCAGCATGTCGATCTTTTCCTGGATGATGTCGATGCAGGTGACCTTGTTGCCCAGATCGGCAAAACAAGCCCCTGTCGTCAGGCCCACGTAGCCGGTTCCTGCAACTGCGATCGTTTTCATTCACCCTCCTATTGGGCAATGTCCCAAACACACGGTTCCCGCCAAACTCCCCTGTTTTTAACCGCTTTCGCCGGCCTTCGCCGCAGCCGCTCTGCCGCTATCGGGTTGGGCGTCGATCTGCCTGCGCGCCTTGTCAATGTCGCCCCAGCGTAACTGGCGGCGCCAGAAGTAGTAGGCCCCGACCAACGTGACCGGCAGCCATAGCGCAGCGTGAAGCGTGAACGTATAGCTTGCAGCAAGCTCGCGGTTCACGCCAAACGCGGCCAATGTCTCGATGCCCGGCGTATCGAAGGTGCCGATATAGCCGGGCGCAGAAGGCAGCGTGGTCGCCAGATTCACCAGCCCGTTCATGAGCATTAGTACGATAAAGCTGACCTCGAAGGGAAAGGCGTGCATGACGAACCAATACTTCACCGTCTCCAACAGCCAGATGAGAACGCTGGTCGCAAAGATCATGAGCACGTCCGCACGATCGCTGAGGCTGCCCAGCCCGTCCATGAAGCGATGAAAGAGATCATCCGCACGCCGGCGCAGCGCGACGGGCAGAAGACGATTGGCGCACCACGCATAGAATGCGGTGATGCGCTGCGGGCGCATCGCCATCCACATAAACACAGCCGTTGCACCCACCATGAGCAGTGTAAGCAGGACGACCAGACGCCGGTATTCGGCCGGCATGGGCGCAAAAGGCAAGGCGATAAAGACGAACAGCAACATGACCAGGCCGTCGAACACGCGCTCGATGAACACTGTCGCCAGGCTGGACGAAATGGCGATGTCTTCCGTCTTCTTGAGAACAACCGAACGCAGCACCTCGCCGGCACGAAATGGAAAGACGTTGTTGCCGAAATAGCCGATACAGACTAGCGGAAAAAGGCGCAGTGACGGCACAGGCTTGATGCGACGCAGCGTGTAGTGCCAGCGCCAGGAGCGCACCCACAGCCCCACAAAATAGACCGCGACGCCCGGCAAAATCCACCAATAGTTGGCCGACCGCATCGCCTGTGCGACTTCGGGCAGGTGCAGGTTGGGCAGCGTGATGTAGATGAAGACCGCGCTGATTGCTATGCCGATGGCGCCCTGCGCCCACTTTGTGAACAACAGCCGGGTATACCGCTTCAATATCCGTCCTCAGATCTGTCTTCAGATCTGTCCTCAGGGGCAGAATTCGTCGATACCGCACATCCATGCTCTGTAGCGGCTCTTTACGCAGACGCGTGCAGCCCTCCGCCGCATAGGCGGCATCAGAATATCACAGAACCGAGACGATGCGAAAAGGAGGGGCTTGACTCAGACGGGGCGGATATCGGGTTCGGACAAAGATACAGGGGCGACCGGTGGTCGCCCCTGCACGCAGGCATCTATGAACAGACCGGCTGAGCAGAGTCGCCGGTCGTGATGTGTCGGGCGTTGCTAAGCCGCCGGAGACGCTCCGTGCAACATAGCCGGTTCGACCGAATCGCCAAGGATCTCCTCCATCGCCATGATATGGGCGCATACGCCGCGCAACTGGTATTCTTCGCAGTCACAGTTCCAACGACCTTTATCATACGTGACGACGTGATTAGCATGTTCGCCGTGCAGCTCGGCTTCGAAGCGGTGGGTGCGAATGCGCTTGTCACGCTCCTGAGCATACTGGCGGGCCTTGATGATCCGGCTTGCGACTGAGTCCATGATTGTGTCCTTTCTGAAAGCTCACAAATGGGGACGAACAACAGGTCGCCTTGCAAAAAGCGGATGGCCTCTGACGCCTCGCCATCCGAAAAAACAAAGACACTCAGGCACGTACCAAGTCCTGAGCGTCACGATAAGAACGATAGGTTGTAACCAGTACAGGGATTTTCAGTGTCACCTGTTTTGCCTCTGTCACACCAAAATCGGTGAACGGACGCCTTGAGTGCGTACTGTATCTGTTCAACGAAACGACTGCGTCGAGGTTCTGGTTCCGAGGGAATCTAGCTGCCGTCGTCAATGGAGTCAATTCATTGTTAGTGGCAGTATAGAGCCAATCGAAACCGATGTCAAACGATTTTTCGCAGATTTCGACGGTGGATCTATACGATTGGCCTACGCTTTTCGGGGGTAAATTCCGCACCGATATCAGCGCGCGGATTGAATGCGAAAACCGCGCGGAACGGCGTCGAGATCATAGGTGACGGGCAGCGCCGGCGGGCTTCCCAAGCGCGTGAGTTCGACCTGGGCGTTGCGCAACTGGGCGTCCAACTCCGCTGTAGACGCGCCATGATAAAGGCCCAGCTCCACTTGCTGCGCCAGCCAGAGCAGACCCTCCATGCGCAGGGCGGCTTGGTCAACCGCATTAGGCAGAGCGTTGATCTGCGCCTCCACGACCAGGTTGAGATTAGCCGTGGCGACAGCGAGTTCCTGCTCGATCTGCGCGGCGGATTCTTCCCATTCAGGGATCAACGTTGCGCCGAACCCGCGCAGCGCGATGCGCAGTTTGAGCGCCGCCCAAGCGCGACGATCCTGTAACAGGGCGAACTGCTGCTCAAGCGATAGCCCCGACGCAAGCGTACGGCGATAGAACTCGCCGCGCACCTGGTCTTCGGCAGCCAGAGCGTTTGCCAGAGCCGCTATCTCCGGTTCTATGTCCACGCCGCCGGTGAGAATGATGCGGTCCGCCAGCAGGCGCGCGGCCAATTGCCGCTGCTCGAACGCGGCCTGCATCTCCGCGTCGACAGGAAAGGGCGCCGCAAGCGCCGGCCACCGGCTGTCGATGACGACGCCGGCAGCCTCGATGTACGGGTTGCGCGCCAGTTCGGTCAACTCTCGGCTAAAGGCTGAGTCGTCCGTTTGGCGCGCCAATGGTCTGAGGCTCTCCAGTATCTGGCTGCGTTGCGCGGGCAAAAGGCCCGGAATCTGTTCAGCCACGCGTATTGCCTGGCCCGCCGCATCCAGCGCTGCGGCCTCTTCGCCCGCCTCCAACAAGCCAGTGGCGGCCTGCACCAACCCCTGGCTGCGTTCCGACGCGCTGAGCGCAGGATCAAGTGCGCTGACCGCGCGCGCCAGGCTAAAGAATGTCGCCGCCTCGCTTGGCCTGTCTTCATCCAGATAACGACGCCCTAGATGAAGCAGAAGACCCAGACGCTGCGTGCCGGACAAATCCGTGGTAAACAATGCGATCGCGCGCGCCGTGTCCAGTTCGCCGGCGGCGGCGGCCTGGTAGGCCAAGGCTTCAGCCGGATCGCCGGCCAGTTCTGCCAACGCGAGTTGGGGAACGATTCGGTCGGGGAGGATCGTTTGGAGAGGAGGAGAAGCGAGCGTGATTTGCCCGTCATTTCGCACGACATAGAGCGCGCCCAGCGCAGCCAACCCAAGCGCAAGGCAAAACAGGAAGCCGGTCGCCAAGGTCACTTCCATCCAGGGACGGCGCTTGTGTGCAATCCGGTCGTTCGACAGGTCTAGCTCCATAGGCGCAGTATAGCATGGCGGGCGCGCGCCCGGCGAATGGGCTGATCAGGAAACGAGTCCGCAGCCGGGCCTAAAATTGAACAGGCGGGAAAAGACGCCCTGCGGGAACTCACAATTGACTGGGTTCGTTGTGGTTTGCAGCATTTATTTGGACGGCGCCGCTTTTTGCGCGCCGATTTTGCGCCGATCTTGCAATATGTTAAGATTCGTCGGTATCAAGACGCTAAGACGATTCGGCGGCGTTGAGATTGTGACTTGTGAAGGAGTTGGCCTCCAATGCAGAATACCCGTTATGAGATGCAGCCTCCGGCAATGGGCGGATTAGGGCGGTTTCTGGAGGGGCCGGCCGCCTGGCTGATCACCTTCGTGGCGCTGCCCGCCCTGGTGATTGTCGCCCTGCTGCTGCCGCCTGTCCGTCTATTGGACCGGCTGCAGGCGTTCACCTATACGCGCATCAGCGCCGCAGGAGGCGCCGTCCAGGACGCCGACGGCACGCTGGTCAGCTTTCCGGCCGAAGCCGTGCGTTCGCGCTTCATGATCTCGCTGGAAAGCACGCCGCGCCCCGAGTTCATCGAAGGGCAGGCCGGGCGCGAGCTTTACGAAGCAGCCAGCAATATCCCCGACTTCCTGATTCCCAAAAGCCCGTACTACGACATTGAAATCCTGGGAACCGAACCGGACGGCGTCGTGTTAAGCATCCCCATCCCCAACGACAGCCTCCCCTACGAGACGCTCGGCCTCTATACATGGACTGGCGCGGAATGGATTCATCTGCCTAGTCTCGTCCTCGCCGATCAGGAAATCATCGAGGCGAACCTGTCCTATATGCCGGCCTCTTTTATGGTCATGCAGACTGCGCCCGCTGTGCCTGCCGTCACGTTGGATCTGGGGCTGGACGGCTCCGTGCCGGAAAATGCCTATGTGGCAAGCGAAGCGAAGGCGGGCTTGTATCTGCGCGGCGACGGCGCCTTGGAGGGAACAGCCCCCGTTAACAGCGGCAACACCATGCCGGTGATCCGCAACTGGGACGGAGAGGTGGTCCGCACCGACCTCATCAACAATCTGTTGATCGATCCCGGCCTTCAAGAAAACCAGTTGATGGCGGTCGAACAGACCGTTGACAAGAACGGCTATATCGGCGTCGTGCTCGATTATCGCGGCATCGATGCCGTGCCCAGCGCGCGCGCCGACTATGTGCATCTGGTCTCCAAGCTGGCTAGCCGCCTTCACGCCAGCAACAAGACCATCGCCGTGCGCGTCGAAGCCCCTTCGCAGATCTCTGCGGACACATGGGACACGCTCGGCTTCGACTGGTCGGGCCTGGGCGCCGTTGTGGACCGGCTGATCGTGCCGGCTCCGGTTGACCCGATGGCCTACGCGCCCGGCGGCGAGATGGACGCCCTGCTCAGGTTTGCCACAAGCCAGGTCGAACGGCGCAAATTGCAGATCGAATTGCCCGCGCAGTCGGTTGAACGCGCCGGCAATTATCTGCTCCCGAAGGGGTACGCCGAAGCGCTTCAACCGCTGCTCGCCCAGGTCATCAGCGAGGGCGGCGATCAGGAGATCGCACTCTCGCTGGACAACCCGCGTTTGCTCAGCCAAGTGATCTGGGACGAAGTCATCGGCATGTACTATTACACCTACGTCGACGACCAGGGCTTTGAGCGCACAGTCTACATCGAGACCGCAGGCAGCGTCGGTCACAAGCTAACAAGCCTGAGCAAATACAACGTGCGCAACGTCTCCATTCAGACGTCCACCTCGAGCGACATCGACCCGAACATCTGGGAGGTGTTGTTGCAGTTCCAACAGGGCGGCGATCTGAGCGGCGTGCTCAACCAACTGCATGTAGCCTACACGCTCTACGATCAGGGCGGTAACGTCGTGGCGCAGGAAGTTCGGCCCATCAACAACCCGCGCGTCGTCATGGCCGCGCCCGCTTCCGGCGAGTTGCGCGTCCAAACCGAGATTCTCAACGCAAGCGGCAGGCCGTTGGCCGCTGCGCCGGCCGCGGTTTTGTCTGTCGGCGCGGCGCAGGCTGCGCCTGAAGTGAACGAGACGGAAACAGCAGCGACAGAAGCCGAGCCTGTCACCCTCAGCAGCGGCCAGGTCGTCAACGTACGGCAGGGACCTGGCACAGCCTATCCGGTGCTTGGGCAGGTTGCGCCGGGCGTCATCTACCCCATCACCGGCAAAAACGAAACAGGCGATTGGTGGCAGATCGACGTGAGCGGGGCAGCCGGCTGGGTCATCGGCCAACTGGTCAGCATTAACGGCGATACGAATGCGCTGGCTGTAGTAACCGATCTGCCGGACGTGCCGGCGATGGCCGCAGCTGCGCCCGCGGCTGCCGAAGCCCCAGCTGCCGAAGCCCCGGCGGCTGCGCCGGTCGCCGTAGCCGCCCCCCCGCCCAGCGGCGGCGGTTCGTTCGGCTATGGCATCCAGGCCCACATGGTGCATAACGACCAGGCCGGACAGGTTATGGCGATGATCCAGGGCATGGGTTTCAACTGGGTCAAGCAGCAGGTCGAATGGAAGGTGTTTGAAGGCAGCGAAGGCGCCATCGACTTCGGTTCGCTCGACGGCATCATCAACGCGGCCAATGCCTCGGGCATCAACGTGCTGTTCAGCGTGGTCAACGCGCCGGGTTGGGCGCGCGAGCCGGGCTTCGACGGCAGCGTCGGCGGCCCGCCCGCCGACCCGCAGAAGTTCGCCAACTTCCTGGGCGCCTTGGCCGGCAAATACTGCGGCGGTCCTCTCAAGGCCATTGAAGTGTGGAACGAGCAGAACCTGCACTACGAATGGGGCAACAAGCCGCTCAACCCGGGCGAATATGTGGCCCTGCTGGCCCCGTCCTATGCCGCCATCAAAGGCGCGTGCCCGTCTATGTATGTCATCAGCGGCGCGCTCACCCCTGCCGGCAACAACCCGCCCTATGCTATGGACGACTTCACCTATCTGGAGCAGATGTTCCAGGCCGGCCTCAACAACTACATCGACGGCGTCGGCGCGCACCCCAGCGGCTACAACGTGCCGCCCAGCGTCACATGGGAAGGCGCGTGCGAGGCAATTCAGATTCACGGCAACAGCTTCAACGGCGCCTGCGATTCGCCGCACCATTCGTGGAGCTTCCGCAGCACGATGGAAGGCTATCGCAACATCATGAACGTGTACGGCGCCGGCGACAAAAAGATCTGGCCGACCGAATTCGGTTGGGCCGCCGGCGGCGCCTTCCACTCCGCCTATCAATACGCCAACGATAACAGCTACGAAGAGCAGGCCCAGTGGACCGTGGAAGCCTACCAGATGATGAAAAACTGGGGCTGGGTCGGTCCCGCCTTCCTGTGGAACCTGAACTTCCGCGTTGTGGCGGACGGCACGGAAAAAGCGCAGTGGGGCATCGTCGACAACTCGTGGAACCCATTGCCCGCCTACAACGCCCTGGCTGCCATGCCCAAGTAGCATAGGCCGCTGGCCGGCGGACGACAATCATGCGCACGCCGCATCCTTGGCTCGGACGGAGCCGTATATTCTAGCAATTACACCGAGTTTCGCCAGGGCGACGGCGTGGTCGCCCTGGCGTTTATGTGGGCGATCTCCCCGACATGCAACGATCCCGTTGATATTTATCTGATACTTATCAGGAGAATGGCCGATCATGAGGTTTTTCGCACCCAGACCATCTCTTCGCCTTCGCTATTTCGCCGGCGTGCTGCTGGCGGTAATCGGACTTTTCGCCGTCGCGTTATCCCCGCTCTCGGCCCAATCCATCCCGCAAGCCGTGCGCAATGCGGCGCGTTCAGCAGCCCGCGTCAGTCAGACAGGCGTCGTAATCACCGAGGATACGCGTCTCAATATGCGTAGCGGCCCCGGCGCTGATTTCGACATCGTGACCAAACTCGATCCGGATGACTTCGTACAAGTTCTAGGCGCCAGCGACGACGGCGCCTGGATGCAGGTGCGCGAGATAGACGGAGACGCGTCGGGCTGGGTCGCTGCGGAGTTCATCCGCCTGACAAGCGTCGAGCAGGAGGCGGACGAGCCTCCGGCCGAACGAACCGACGATAGTTTCGTGCTGCTGCCAACGCCTACGCCAACGCCGCTCGTCAGGTCCAGCGCGGTCGCAACCGTAACCCTGCCGGCGACGCCGGCCGCCACGCCAACAGACATCGCGCCGGCCGCTCTTGATGGGCCGGCGTTGCCGCCGTTGCTCTTGCCTACGCCGACCGCGACGGTGATGGGCGCCGCGCCGGCCGCCGCCCAAGCCGCTGACGCCCCGGCGCAAGTGCCGGAAGAAGAATCCGTCGCTGCGCGACCGTCGCCGACGCCGCAAGCGACGCCAACCGTCCCCATGGCTATCACCCAGCCGGAACGAATGAACCTGCGCGCCGGGCCGGGCACGGTCTACGCGGTGGCGGGCAGCGCGCCCGCCGGCTCCGCCTTCGAGGTTCTGGCTTTCGCCCCAGGACGGGATTGGCTCCAGGTCCGCGTGAGTGAGGCGGAGGAGCCGGCCTGGCTCTTCGGCAGCCTGGTCAGCCTTACCGGCCCGACCGATGGGCTGGCCGTATTGACAGAAGACGAACTGCCG
This sequence comes from uncultured Caldilineaceae bacterium, assembly GCA_964467575.1. Taxonomy (GTDB): domain Bacteria; phylum Chloroflexota; class Anaerolineae; order Caldilineales; family Caldilineaceae; genus JASGTU01. The sequence goes on from CAYXRG010000002.1 coordinate 179,193, forward strand.
CCGGCGCCTACTCCTGCACCCGCCGCGGAGCAGCCGGCGGTCCAGGCCGCAGCCGCAGCCGACCCGGTTGCGCCGCCGCCTTCCGGGGCGGGCTTCTTCGGCTACGGCGTCCAGGCGCATCTGCTGGGCGGCGGCGCCGGCGCCGCGCTCAACGCCGTCAACGACCTGGGCTTCAACTGGATCAAGCAGCAGGTGGAGTGGCGGCTGTTCCAGCCCCAGCCCGGCGCCATCGGTTTCGGTGAGCTAGGCGGCATCGTCAGCGAGGCCAACAACCGCGGCATCAACGTACTTTTCAGCGTCGTCAACGCGCCGGAATGGGCGCGCGAACCGGGCTTCGACGGCAGCGTAGGCGGCCCGCCCGCCGACCCGCAGTCCTACGCCGCCTTCGTGGGCGCCATGGCCGGCCAGTTCTGCGGAACTTCACTCAAGGCCATCGAAATCTGGAACGAGCAGAACTTGCACTACGAATGGGGCAACAAGCCGCTCGACCCGGCCGAGTATATGAACCTGCTCAAACCCGCCTACGCCAGCATCAAGGCCGCCTGCCCGGAGATGCTCGTCATCAGCGGCGCGCTGACGCCCGCCGGGTCGAACCCGCCCTTCGCAGTGGACGACTTCGCCTATCTGGAGGGCATGTACCAAAATGGCCTGGCCGCCTATTCCGACGGCATCGGCGCCCACCCCAGCGGCTATAACGTGCCCCCCAGCGTGCGTTGGGAAGAAGCGTGCAGCGTGATCCAGCAGACGGGCAACACCTTTAATGGGGCCTGCGATACGCCGCACCATTCGTGGTCGTTCCGCAGCACTATGGAGGGTTATCGCAACATCATGGTCGTCTATGGCGACGCCAATAAGCGCATCTGGCCGACCGAGTTCGGCTGGGCCGCAGGCGGCGCCTTCGACCCGCGCTACGCCTACGCCAACGACAACGGCTTCGACGAACAAGCCGCCTGGACGGTCGAAGCGTACACAATGATGCGCGACTGGGGCTGGGTCGGCCCGGCTTTCCTTTGGAATCTCAATTTCCGCGTTGTGGCGGACGGCACCGAGAAGGCGCAGTGGGGCATTGTCGGCAACGACTACCAGCCGCTGCCCGTTTACCATGCACTAAAGGCGATGCCGAAATAGAAGCCGAGTAACTGGCTAGACGAGACATGGACGGGACAATGATGAATACGACACACCTGCGGCGCTTACTCGTCACGAGCGCCCTGCTGCTGGCGATTCTGGCGCTCGCCGCCTGTGGCCGGGAGCGGGCCGAACCGACCCCGACGCCGACCAAGACGCCCATCGGTCATGAAGCCGCGGCCCAGCCGGACGCTACGCCGCTGCCGCCGGCCAGCAATACCGAACCCGCCGCCCCCCCGGCGCAGAGTCAAGAAAGCGCACCTGCGCCGCAGAATACGCAAAAAACTGTGGCCGTCATCGCGGCGACGGCGCTTAACGTGCGCAGCCAACCTGACCCCAACGCGCAACTCGTGCAGACCGTCGATCAAGGCCAGCAGTTCGACGTGATCGGCCGCACCGAGGCCGGTGACTGGCTACAGATCGGCGAGAGCGGCCGCGAGCTGGGCTGGGTAGCGGCGGAGTTCGTTACGCTGCAAACCGTGGACATCGCCGCGCAGCCCGCCGAACCCGCCCCGCAAGAAGCGGCGCAGCAGCCCGCCGCGCCCCAGACCGGCGGCAGCTATCTGCCCGCCACCATGACCAGCCCGGACTTTGGCGCGCAGGCCTTTCTATGGTGGCGGCCTGAAATCGCCGACCGCGATCTGAACCTGATGCAAGAAGCCGGTTTCCACTGGGTAAAACAAGCCTTCGCCTGGGAAACCATCGAAGGCGCAGGCAAAGGCCAGTATGACTGGTCCGTGGCGGACCGCGTCGTGACCCATGTCAACGGCGCCAACCTCAAGCTCCTTGCCCGGCTGAGCAGCGATCCCGAGCTGACCAATTTCTGGGCCGGCCATCCGCCGCAAAACGCAGATAACTTCGCGGACTTTGCCTACGCCGTCGCCGAACGCTACAATTGCACGCCCCAAGCTGTGGGCTGCATCCAGGCGTATCAGGTGTGGAACGAGCCGAACCTGGCGCGCGAGTGGGGCAACAACCGGCCTAACCCCGCACAGTACGCCGAGTTCCTGCGCAAAGCCTACGCCGCCATCAAGCGCGGCAACCCCAACGCCATCGTGATCAATGCCGGCATGGCCCCCACAGGCGATAACAACGAGAACGCCATGCCCGATGACCTCTTTTACGACGGCATGTACCAGGCTATGGGCGGCAACAGCAACGGCTATTTCGACATGCTCGGCGTGCACGGTGCAGGCTTCGCCGCGCCCCCCGAACTCGACCCCGCCGTCGCCGCCTCAGATCAGCGCTATGGCGGTTATCGCTTCTTCGCCTTCCGCCACGTAGAGGATATCCGCCGCATCATGGAGCAGTACGGCGACGGCGGCAAGAAGATCGTGCTGCTGGAGTTCGGCTGGACTTACGACCCGGTGAATCCGAGCTACAGGTGGCATGGCGCCGACGCCGGCATCACCGATATGGTGCAGGCCGATTATCTCCGCCGCGCCTACGAATTCGCCGCGGCCAACTGGCAGCCGTGGATCGGGCTGATGAGCCTGTTGACCATGCCCAATCTAGATTGGATGGACGATGGCAACCCGCAGGACGAGGAGCAGTATTGGTGGGCGATCTTGGAGCCGAGCCAGATCGACGAGCTGAAACTGCGCCCGGCCTTCGTGGTTCTCTGCATCTACTTCAACGGCGTAGACGGCAAGGTGTGCAAGTACGATCCGAACCGGTAATTGACCGCCACAGGCCGGCGCATAAATCATGACAGATAATGCGCCGGCCTGTCAGTTTCCGCTGGTGAAGCCGAGGAACAACTGGATGGCCTCCTCCCCTAGGCTGGCGAACAGGTCGATCCAGTCCGTGCTCTCATCCGTGCCGACCGCGTCGAATTCGGCTAAGTTCGGTTGCCAGTTGCGCATGGCAAATTGTGCGCCGAACAGGCCCATGGCGATCACGAGCACGAAGAATAGCCGGGTCAGTTGACGATTGTTGCGTACCATATTCCGGGCGTCCGCTCCTGTGCGCAATTTGCACGACAATGCAGATATGATATACTTTGACCGTATACAAAGCCAAACCGTGGGTGAGTAGCTCAGCTGGTTAGAGCGCACGGTTCACATCCGTGAGGTCGGGGGTTCAAGTCCCTCCTCGCCCACCAGACCCG
>CAYXRG010000003.1:0-9988 GCA_964467575.1 uncultured Caldilineaceae bacterium
GCGCAAGAAAAGAACCATTGGCCCGTTGCTCGCACTGGGTCTGCTTTTGGCCCTGACGCTGGCCGCATGCGGACCGTCCGCGGCCCCGCCGGTTCCGACGCGCGCCCCCGCGCCCACCTTTACGCCGACGCCGGAGGGCCCGCCGTTACCGGCTGAACCGGCTGAAGTCCAGCCGCCCGCCGAGCAAGTCGTGGAAGAACAAGCCGCGGCCGAACCAACGCCCACCGACACCCCGCCGCCACCGCCGCCGCCCACCCCTACGCCCGCGGCCGAGGTCATCATCAACACCAACATGAACGTGCGCGGCGGCCCCGGCACCAACTACAACATCATCGGCGCGGCCACTGCGGGCGAACGCTACCCCGTCACCGGACGAAACGACGCCGGCAACTGGTGGCAGATCGATTACCGGGGACAGAGCGGCTGGGTCTTCAACGATCTCGTCACGGCCCAAAACACCGGCTCTGTTGCCGTCGCCGTCAACATCCCCGCCCCGCCGCCGGTTGCGCCTGCGCCGCAGCCGCAACCCCAACCGCAGCCGCAGGAGCCTCCGCCTCAAGAGGAACAGGCCCCGCCGCCGCCCGAACCCGCCTACGAGTTCAATAGGGCGCTTTTGCAGCGCTGCGACCCGAACGCAGGCGTCACCTATGTGCAAGGCACAACCTATCGCAACGGGCAGCCGACCAATGGCCTGCTTGTTGCCTTTAGCTATGCCGTAGACGGGCCGATCGTCGCCACTGTGCAGTCCGGCCCGCACCAGGGCTATGAAGGCTGGAGCACAGGCTTCTACTCGCACATCATCCAGCACGACGGCCCGCGCGAGGGCGACTGGTTCTTCTGGATCGTCGACGGCAACGGTCAGCGCATCTCTGCGGCGGCTCATGTGCATACCGACGGCACGGCAGGCGACGGCAGATGCCAGCAAGCCGTGATCGACTTCGACTCCTAAAGCAGCCGGACCTAGCCAAGCGCAGCCATGTCTCGCGCCCTGAAAGATACAGCCATCCTCTGGACCAGCCTGCTCATCCTGGGCGGGCTGGCTCTTTTCGCGCTGCGCACCCCGCCCGCTCGCGTTTGGCTATGGCAGAACACTGGCGAAGAGGACTTCCTCGCCCAGATCAAGGGACTGAGCGACCTCCTGTCGGACCGGCTGCGCCCGCCGCTCAACCTCGCGCCGGACATTCCGGTCGAACCAGCCGGCGTCAACCCCTTCGGCGTCAACGTCTTCCTCGAACAGGAGGCGGACCCCGCCAAGCGTGAACTCGCCGTGCAGATGGCCGCCGACGCCGGCTTTCACTGGCTGCGCCAGGAGTTTCCCTGGGAGGACATCGAAATCCACGGGCGCGGCGACTTCGAGGATCGCCGCCATGAGCCTGCCCGCTCCTCCTGGGACAAGTACGACCACATCGTGGCCCTGGCAGAGCAGTACGACATGGAACTGATTGTCCGCCTCAGTAACCCGCCAGCCTGGACGCGCGCCGCAGGCGACGACGCCGGCGAATACGCCCCGCCCGACGACTACGACGACTTCGCCCGCTTCGTCGAGGCCGTCGTCAGCCGCTACCGCGGGCGCGTACGCTACTACCAGTTGTGGAACGAACCCAACATCTACCCGGAATGGGGCGTCTATCCCATCAGCCCGGAAGATTATGTCGAGCTGCTCAAAGCCGGGGCGACCGCCGCCCGCGCCGCCGACCCGGATGTGCGCATCATCGCCGGCGCGCTCGCCGCCACCATCAACCTTCAGCCCGACGCGCCGCCACCCGCCAATAGCCTCAGCGACCTGGTCTTCATGCAGCGTATGTACGACGCCGGCGGCGCCCCCTATTTCGACATCGCCGCCGTCCAGGGCTACGGCCTGTGGAGCGGCCCGACCGACCGCCGCATGCACCCGCGCGTGCTCAACATCAGCCATCACCTCTTTCTGCGCGACCTGATGGTCGAAAACGGCGACGCCCGCAAACCCATCTGGATCTCCGAGATGAACTGGAACGCCGCGCCGGACGGCGTGGAGCCGCGCTATGGCCGTGTGACGCTGGAGCAGCAAGCCGAATATCTGCCGCTGGCCTACGAACGCGTGCGCCACCACTGGCCGTGGGTCGGCGTCGCCAACACCTGGTATCTCAAGCGCGCCACCGACGCCTGGGAGCTGAACAGCCAGCCCGAAGCCTATTTCCGTCTGCTCGCCCCCGACTTCACGCCGCAGCCCGTCTATACCAGCCTCCAGCGCTATACCCGCGACCTACCCGTCTCGCCATGACCCACGCAGCCGCACTGGTCACAGCCTCACCCGCCGCAGGCGTCTCCTCCCGCCCGCGTGCCGAGCGCCTAGCGCTTGCCGCCATCCTTCTGCTCGCCGCGTTCCTGCGCTTCTACGCGCTCGACGCCTCCAGCCTCTGGAACGACGAGGGCACAACCTGGGCGCTGATCAGCCGCAGCTACGCCCAGATCGCGCGCGACGCCGCAGCCGACATCCACCCGCCCGGATATTACTGGCTGCTCAAGATGTGGACGGATATCGCAGGCCGCGACGCCTGGGCCATGCGCAGCCTCTCCGCCCTGCTCGGCGTGCTGCTCGTGCTGGTCGTCTACCGCATCGGCCTCCACCTCCCGCGTCGCGGCCGCCTGCACGCCGCCGCGCTGCTCGCCGCCCTGCTCGCTGCGCTGGACCCGTTCCAGGTCTATTACGGGCAGGAAGCGCGCATGTACATGCTGCTCGCGCTGGAGGGCGCGGCGCTCTTCTGGGCGCTCTTCGCGCTCGACGCACGGCAGCGCAGCGGGCGCAGCGACCTCCCGCCCCTCCTCGGCTACGTCCTCGCCGGCGCGGCCGGCCTGTGGACGCACTACAGCTTTCCCATCCTGCTCGCCGCAGCAGGCGCGGCCTATGTCTGGAATCTCCTGGCGGACCGCAGCGTCACGCCGAGTGCGCCCCCTCCGGCGCGACGCTTTGTACGCTTCGCCGCCGCCAACCTCGTGATCGTACTGCTCTTTCTGCCCTGGCTGCCTACGGCCATCATGCGTGTGCTATCTTGGCCCAAAGGCGGCGAAGAGACGGCGCTGCTCGCCGGGCTGCGCCTCACCCTGCACATGTTTATAGCCGGGCCGATCCGCAGCGCGCCCGACATGGCATGGCCCTGGCTTGCACTCGGCGCAGCGCTGTCGCTGGCTGGGCTGTGGGCATTGCGCACCTATCGCGCCGCGCCGGTCCTCGGCCTGTGGCTGGCGGCCCCGGTCGCGCTCATGTTTGGCCTGGGGCTCTTCTCCGAAGCCTTTCTCAAGTTCCTGCTGGCCGCGGCCCCAGCCTGGCGGCTGTTGATCGCGGCCGCGCCGCTCTGTGCCTCGCGAACGGTCGTGCAGCGCGTCCTTGCCGCCGCCGTAGCCCTGCTCGCCGCGCTCAGCGCCGCTCTCATCCTGCCCGGCTACTACGTCGACCCCGCGGCCCGCGACAACTATGCCGGCGTCGCCCGTTACCTCAGCGTCCTCGGCGATCCCACGGCTGATCTGGTCATCCTCAACGCCCCCGGCCAACAGGATGTCTGGGCCTATTACGACCCCGGCCTGCCCGTTCTGCCCATCCCGGAACAACGCCCGCCGGACCCGGACCGGACCATCGCCAGGCTTGCCGAGGCCGCACAAGATCGCCGCCAGGTCTATGGCCTTTTTTGGGCTACGGACGAATCCGATCCGGAGCGCATCGTCGAAAGCTGGCTCGACCGCAACGCCTTCAAGGGAGCGGAAAGCTGGCAAGGCAACCTGCGCTTCGTCGTCTACACGCTGCCCGCGCAACTCGCCTGCCGCAAGCTGGAGCCGCCGCCCGCCTTCGGGCCGGACATCGCCCTCGACCAGGTGTGCCAGCCGGAAACGCCCCAACAGGCGTCGCCGGGCGAAGCGGCCACCGTGGCGCTGCACTGGCGCGCCGCGACCCAGCCCTCCGCCTCCTTCAAAGTCAGCGTGCAGTTGCTCAACGAGAACAACCAGGTCGTCGCCCAGCACGACGGGCTGCCCGCGGGCGGCTCTCGCCCGACGGACGGCTGGCAGGCCGGCGAAACCGTCGTCGATAACCACGGGCTGCCTATCCCTGCGGGCGCGCCCCCCGGCGACTACCGTCTCATCGTCGCCCTCTACGACGCAGAAACCGGCGTCCGCCTCCCCGTGCAGGAAGCCGATCATCTGGCGCTAGGCGCGGTCAACGTCGTGCGCCCGCAGCGCGCCGTCCCGGTCGAAGTGGTTCCCATGCAGCGCCGCGCCGGCAGGCGCCTGGGGCCGGTCACGCTCGCCGGCTACGCGGCCCACGCCAAAGACCACAGCCACGCACCCGAAACCCCGCTCAAGCCCGGTGACCTCGCCCACGTCACCCTCTATTGGCAAGCGCCGGACCCGCTGCCTCCGAACTGGCCGGAAGACCTCGCCTTTTCGCTGCATCTGGGCGGTTTCGCCGTCGAAGCGCCGCTCGCCGGGCGCGGCTACCCGACCGGTCTCTGGCAGGCCGGCGAGTTGGTACGCGCCGAGTTCGACATCCCCTTCGACGGATCCGATACGGTTCCCATTGTGCGCGTAACCGGCGACGCCTACCGGCTCGCCCCCCTGCCCACGGAGTGACTCGCTGTTTCGTCTTTCCGAAAGCCGGCGGCTTGCCGGATGAATGCCAGCCTGACATGCCCCTTAGTTTGACATAGTACTATGCTTGATATAGCATTATCCTGATCGTCGTCGCGTTACAAGGGTAAGGAGCGCCATGAGCCACTGCCAACACTCGCATTTGACTGCCGCCCAGTCGCCCTTCCTCTGTCCGGTCGACGAAGCGGCGCAGATCATCGGCCAGAAGTGGACGCTGCAGATCGTCTACAACCTGCTCGACTGCGAGTCGCGCCGCTTCTGCGAACTGCAAGAAGCTTTGGGCGGCGTCAACCCCAGCACCCTGAGCAGCCGGCTCAAGATGCTCGAAGAGGCCGGCATCGTGCGCCGCATCCAGATCAGCGCCATTCCTCCGCACGTAGAATACAGTCTGACCGAAATGGGCTGCGAGTTGCGTAGCGTCATCTCGGAGATTACGCACTGGAGCAATGCATGGCTCTGCGCGCATCAGTCCAGCGCCGCCGGTTATCGCCTGCCTCGCAGCCAAACCGCCTCGGCAGGCGAATAACGCCAGGCCGCCCAATGAAGAGACAGCCATGATCGTCACCGGCCTGACCGTCGGCCTGCTGCAAGAGAACTGCTACATCCTCGGCTGCGAGACCACGCGCCGCGGGGTGATCATTGACCCGGGCGACAACCCGCGCGCCATCTTGCGCGCCGTCCACGAAGAAGGGCTGAGCGTCGAGCGCATCATCAACACGCACGCCCATCTCGACCACGTGCTCGCCGTGGACGCCATCCGTCGCGTCACCGGCGCGCCCTTCTGTCTGCACGAAGACGATCTGCCCACCCTGCACGACGTGCCGCTACGCGCCCGGCTCTGGCTCGATTCCGAAGTCGACCCCATCGATGACCCCGACGAATACCTGACGCACGGCCAGATCATCCGCTTCGGCGACGAGGAACTTGAGGTGCGCTTCACGCCCGGCCATGCGCCCGGTCACGTCATCTTCGTCCACCACCGCGGCCGCCAGGTCTTTGGCGGCGACACGCTCTTCCAGGGCAGCATCGGCCGCTTCGACCTGCCCGGCGCAGACGGCCCGACCCTGCTCGCCAGCATCCGCCGGCAGATCTTCACCTTGCCCGACGACTACGCCGTCCATCCCGGCCACGGCCCCAGCACTTCCATCGGCGAAGAGCGTATCTCCAACCCGTTCGTCGGTGAACACGCCGCCGGCTCCTGACTTTCGACAAAGCCTTTACCTTCACGTCCACAGGCATATGACCACTCACTCAGACGCAGTACCCGGCTGGTTTCGCAAACGACAAGAGGAAGAAAAGGACGCAGAACAGGCTGACAAGCAGTCAGGCCAGTCGCCCCAGGAGGCGAGCGGGACCACGACCGGAGGCGGCATCGAGACCGAGCCGGTCGTCGTATGGGAAGCCGCCAACCGCATGGAAGCCCAGATCGTGCGCGGCCGCCTGGAGAGCGAAGGCATCCCGGCCATTATCCAGGGCGAAGCCGTCGGCACGATCTACGGTCTGACCACCGGCAACTTGGCGCGGACCGTGGTGCTGGCGCCCGCGCCCCTGGCCGATAAGGCCAGGCAAATCCTGGAAACCGCGGTAGACTGGAGCGACTGGGACGAGGCGCAGGATATTGAGGAACGCGGCGATGACGCACAAGACAGCTAGCCGCGCCTTTGCCAACTTGCGCCGTGAACGCCCGGCTGCCCGCTACGCTCTGGGCCGGCGTCTGCCATGACCGACACAGCGTTAATCTCCGTTCACAACTTGCACAAACGCTTTGGCCGCAAGCCCGTGCTGCGCGGCATCGACCTGGATGTGGCGCAAGGCGAGGTCGTTGCGCTGCTCGGCGCCAACGGCGCTGGCAAAACCACGCTGATGCGCATGATCTGCGGCCTCGCCAAGCCGGACCGCGGCGAAATCACTCTCGGCGGCGTGTCACTGCGCCGCGCCGGCCGCGAGCTGCGCCGCTACATCGGCTTGGTCACCCATGCGCCCCTACTTTACGACAGCCTGTCCGCCCAAGAGAACCTGCACTTCTTCGCCGCGCTCTACGATCTGGATCAGCCCGAAGATCGCATCGAAAGCGTGCTGCGCGCGGTCGAACTGTGGGCGCGCCGCCGCGACCCCGTGCGCACCTACAGCCGCGGCATGATCCAGCGCCTCGCCATCGCCCGCGCTGTGCTGCACAGCCCGCCCGTCCTCCTGCTCGACGAGCCCGACACCGGGCTGGACCAGAGCAGCTCGCAGATGCTGCACGACCTGATCCGCCGCCTGGGCGCATCCAACCGTGCCATCCTGCTCTCCACCCACAACCTGGATCGGGCTGTCGAATGGGCCGATTCGGTCTGCTTGCTCGGCAATGGTAAAATTGTGCGCCGGGAACCGACCGGCCAATTGAACGGAGACCGCTTGCGCCAGATCTACGCAGAAGCCGACGGCACGCCATGACGCTCACCGCACCGTCACACAATCCGCCCCTTTCCGGGCCGCAGACAGACCTCCAGCCTGTGTCGATGCGCACAGAGGGCGGGTTGCGCGCCTACCTGCGCAAAGTAGTCGCCATCGCTGCCAAAGACCTGCGCGCCGAGGCCCGCGCCAAAGAGAACCTCAGCGCCATGATCGCCTTCAGCGTCTTGGCCGTGGTCGTCTTTGGCCTTGCCTTCGACCTGCGCGTGCCCCGCGCCGACATGGTTGCGCCCGGCGTGCTCTGGGTTGTCGTTCTCTTTGCCGGTGTGCTTGGCCTTAATCGCGTCTTCGGAGCCGAAGTCGACCGCGGCAGCCTGTCGGCGTTACTGCTGGCCCCGATCGACCGCAGCGCCATCTACTTCGGCAAGGTGATCGCACAGATGGCCTTCATGCTGACTATGGAAGCCTTCGTCGTGCCCATCGTTCTGGTCATCTTCGACGTGAACCTGTTCAGCCCCTGGATCTTGGCCGGGCTGTTTCTGGGCACGCTGGGCTATGTCAGCGTCGGCACGCTCTTCGCCGCGCTCACCGCCAGCACGCGCGCCCGCGAGACGATGCTGCCGATTTTGCTGCTGCCCGTGATGGTTCCAATTTTTGTTGCGGGAGTTGGCCTAACCGCCAACATTCTTGACGGGCGCGAGGTCGCCGAGTTCGGTCGCTGGTTTCTGATCCTAGCCGTCTATGACCTGGTCTTTATCACCATTGCGTTCCTGATCTTCGATCTGATTTGGGAGGATGCCTGAGCATGACTACCGCCGCAATGACCCGCCGCCGCACCGCCACGGGCGGCTGGGAAGTCGCCTTACTAGCGCTAAACGTCGCTACGGTGATCGCCATGGCCGCGCTGGTGTGGGCCTCTTTGCTCTACGCCAGACCCGCCATCAACCTCAGCGGCGACGAACAGACCGCGCAACGCATCTTCTATCTACACATGGGCTGCAATATCGGCGCTCTCGCCGGCTTCATCGTCTCGCTCACGGGCAGCATCATCTATCTGCTCACGCGCAACCTCGACTGGGACCGGGCCACGCAAGCCAGCATCGAAGTTGGGACCATCTGCGGCCTCGGCACCATCGTCACCGGCATCTTCTGGGCCAAACCCACCTGGAACACCTACTGGACGTGGGACCCGCGGTTGACCACCGCCACCATCACCGTCCTGCTCTACATCGCCTACCTGCTCTTCCGCAACGGCATCGATAACCGACGCACGCGGGCGCGCTTCGGCAGCATCTATGCGCTCTTTGCCTTTCTCAGCCTGCCGCTCACCTACTATAGCGCGCGCTGGTTCCGCTCCATCCATCCCGTCGTCTTTTCCGGCGACAACCCGGAAGCGCAGGGAGGCTTCGCTCTGGGCGCTACCATGACGCAGACGCTCTTCATCGCCGCCATCGCCTTCTCGCTGCTCTTCAGCAGCCTCATGATTTTGCGCTGGCGGATTCTTCGCCTGGAAGACCGGGCCGCCGAATTACGAGAGGAGATTGAATAGCATGTTCTACCTGGCTGCCGCGTTTATCGCCGTTTGGCTGACGGTCACCCTATACGTCATCTACCTGAGCCGCCGCCAACGCGAGTTGGAAGACGAGTTGAAGTCGCTCCAAGAGACAGCCGCCGCATCGCCCGCGCGGCGTGAATAGCGGATAGACGAGAAAGCGAGCGAGCCATGACACAGGTTGCACCGCAGCCGATCCGCGCCAATCAACCGGCAACCCAGCGCCCACCGGCGACGACCGAGCCGGCGGGCCGCCTGCAAGTCTTTCTGCACGCCGTCGCCTTCGTGATCGGCTTCGGCGCCGTCTTCACGCTGCTCGGCTCCGCCGCGGGCCTGTTGGGTCGCAGCCTTAACGAGTTCTTGCCCGTGATCCAGCGTCTTGGCGCCCTCCTATTGGTCGTTTTCGGCTTGATCACCATCGGCGTTTTCGGCTGGCTTTCCGCCTTCATCAGCAAGCGCGCCGATCTGGCGCGCAACCCGGCTGCCGCGGCGCTGGTCAGCATTCTCGACTTCTTCACCACCCTGCTCTATACCGAAAAGCGCGTCAGCGAGATGCACAACGTCAACCGCAAGTGGGGCTACCTGAGCAGCGCGCTGCTCGGCGTCAGCTTCAGTGCGGGCTGGGTGCCATGTGTCGGCCCGATCCTAGCAAGCATCTTCTTCCTGGCGAGCGATAGCGCCACAGCCGGGCAAGGAGCGCTGCTGCTCGGCATCTACAGCCTCGGTCTGGGCATCCCCTTTCTGCTCACAGGCGCCATGTTCAGCACGGCGACGCGTGCGCTGCGCCGCCTCAACCGCCATGCCGGCGTTGTCAGCTTCATCAGCGGCGTATTCCTATTCTACGTGGCCTATCTGCTGTGGACGGACAGCCTCGCCAGCCTCACCACCCGCTTCATCTTCCTAAACGAATGGGTCTTTGCGTTGGAAGAATCGCTGGCGCTCAGTTCCGCCACGGGCGGCAATATCATCAACGTCAGCCTGCTCGCTGCCGCGCCTCTGGCCTTCATGGCCGGGCTGATCAGCTTTCTCAGCCCCTGCGTCTTGCCGCTGGTGCCGGCCTATATCGGCTTCCTCAGCGGCGCAGCAGTCGTCGGCAAGCGCTCGACATGAACGCACCGTCACCCCTCGCCATAACGCTCTACGGCAAGCCCGGCTGCCATCTATGCGACGACCTGCGCACCATACTGGACGATCTGCGCAGCGAGTTCGACTTCGCGCTCGTCGAACGCAACATCGAGGACGACCCCGACGACTTCACCCGTTTCCGCTACTCGATCCCGGCCCTCGACATTGCGGGCAAATTGCTGCTCTACCCGCCCCACGATGCCGTCAGCATACGGCGGGCCTTGCTCGCCGCCGGCAAGGCGACCGAATGAAACCATAACACGGCAATCGCCGTATAGAACATGCAGCCTCGTGGCTGCA
>CAYXRG010000003.1:10088-177141 GCA_964467575.1 uncultured Caldilineaceae bacterium
GAATGAAACCATAACACGGCAATCGCCGTATAGAACATGCAGCCTCGTGGCTGCACGGGCGTTCATTCGCAGCCTTGTGGCTGCATGACGATCGGTTCGCAGCCTTGTGGCTGCATAGAGGATATGCCGCCTATGACGCGTGAGACTTATCAATCCGAGCCGACCCGCGCCGAGCCGGCGCAGCGCAGCGCCTTCGAGGAGCGGCTTACGGACTTCGCCAACCGGCTGGTCATAGGCATCGCGCGCCATTGGCTTGCCCTCTTCAACACGGCCTGGGGACTCTACATCCTGCTGCCCCTGCTCGCACCGGTCTTCATGCAACTCGGCTTGACAACGCCGGCCCGCCTCGTCTACGGCGTCTACTCCTTCCTGTGCCACCAACTGCCCGACCACAGCTATTTCCTCTTCGGAACTCTGGGTGCGCCTCATCTTCACGAACTGGAGGCGACGGGCATGCCCGCCGGGCTTGACATCCTGAGCCAGCGCCGCTACGTCGGCAACGAGCTGGCGGGCTTCAAAGTGGCGCTGTGCCAGCGCGATCTTGCCATCTACGGCTCGGTCCTGGCGGCGGGGCTGATCTTCGCCCTCGTGCGCGATCGCCTCCGACCGCCCAGCATCAAACTCTACCTTCTGCTCCTAGTCCCGATGGCCGTCGACGGGATCACGCAGATGTTCGGCCTGCGCGAAAGCGACTGGTTCCTGCGCTCGCTCACAGGCGGGCTGTTCGGCGCAGCATCGGTGTGGCTGGCCTACCCATACGTCGACGACGCTATGCGCGACGTCATTGCCGTCGAGGAGCGACGCAAAGCTGCCCCGCCGCCAGACCGGCCATAGACATCGCCCCGCTCACATAGATTCCCAAGCAATAGACCGTTTCGCAGAAGGCTTCTTTTCGCCCCCTGAAAACCACATTGCGCATTTCGCCGCTTTGCCTTAGGATTGAGTGCCAGTCAACAACTCGGTCTATCGTTTCCACGCGGCGCTTCATGATGGGAGGGGAGGTCTTTATGTCTGCTCGTGCGTCTGTTCGCCTATTGCTAACCTGTATCCTAGTCGTCGCAGTCCTGATTGCGGGAGCCTATCCCTTCTCTGTTGCACACGCCGCTCCCCTCGACAGTCCCAATGTTCAGTTGTCTCTTATCGAACGGGCCGATCAAATTCGTGCCGGCGAGCCGGAAATCAGCGACGACTTCACCGCAGACACCGAATTCTGGACTACCTCTTACGACGGCACAACCGCCGGCTACTACAAGGCCGGCGCCTTCCACATCAGCATCAACACGGACAACCTCGTCGCCTGGGAGACGGGCGACATCGCAGCCGGCGATTTCTTGGCCGAAGTGGACGTCTCGCATTACGACGGACCACTCATCAATGAGGGCGGGCTGCTTTTCCGCTACGTCGACAGCCAAAACTTCTACCTCTTCTCCGTTAGTTCGGACGGCTATTACGTCGTGAAGAAGCTCGCAGACGGCGAATGGAATAACCTGATCGAGTGGACTGAGACCGACGCAGCCGATACCGGCTCCCGCTCCACCAATCGCCTTATGATCCTGGCGGAAGGCGACCAGTTCGCCTTCTTCATCAACGACGAATTGGTGGCGGAACTGGAAGATGACAGCTATTCAGAAGGGGCCATCGCCCTGGTCGCCGGCACTCTTGACGACTACGAGGTCGACATCGCCTTCGACAACTTCACCCTCTGGCCTGTCGAAGCCGGCGCCGACTCCATCCTCGTCGTCCCCGGCCGGCGCACGCCCGACCTGCCCGCGCAACGGTCGCAAGACGATCAGCCGCTGACCGTGGAAGAGCGCATCGACGCCATTCGCAACAGCGAGCCGGCCTTCTACGAAGATTTCAGCACCGACAGCGGCGAATGGGACAGCGCAAGCACCACCGAGACGTTCTATGACTTCGCCGACGGCGTCTTCTACATCAATGTACTGCCCGTCGATTGGGTCAGCTACAGCCAGACCGACTACGTTTATTCGGATTTCTTGGCGGAAGCCGATACCTACCACAGCTTCGGACCGGTCGCCGTCGAATACGGCCTCTACTTCCGCAACGTGGACGGCAACAACTACTATTACTTCGGCATCTCGGCTAACGGCCAGTTCAACCTCTGGAAACGCCTAAACGGCGAATGGCTGGAGATCCTCGACTGGACTCCCTCCGATGCCCTGGAGACAGGCCCTGGGGCGTACAATCGCCTCGGCGTGCTGGCGGAAGGGACGCAACTGACGCTGCTCGCCAACGACGTTGTGCTGGCGGAAGTGGAAGACGACTCCATCGCGGCCGGCGCCCTCGGCGTCTTCGTCAGAACCTACAATGAAGAGGACGTCGAAATCGCCTTCGACAACGTCGAGGTCTGGGACATCAGCACGCCGGAGGATGACGGCCCCGCCCCGCCCACAGCCGAAGGCCAGCCCTCTGTAGCTGATGTCGAGGCTCGCTTTTTCAGCATCCTTGAATCTGAGCCGGCCTTCAGCTTCGACTTCCGCATCGACGCCGGGGATTGGTCCACCAGTTCAACAGACGACGTGACCATCGAATTGATGCGTCGCCGCCTGCACATCAGCGTCGATTCCGCCGACTGGATCACCTGGAGCCTCTTCTCGACTGACATGTCGGACTTTCTGATGGAGGCGGATGTTCAGGTCGTAACTAGCCCGCTCGACGGCAACTACGGCATCATCTTCCGCACGCTAGACGCCGACAACTTCTACGTCTTTCGCATCAGCCCGCGCGGCACCTTCAGCCTGATGAAAAAGGTGGATGGCGAATGGACGATCCTCACCAACTGGACCGCGTCGGACGCCATCGACACGTCCGAGGGCGCGGTCAACCGGCTCAGCGTCCTGGCCGAAGGATCGCAACTGGCCGTGCTCGTCAATGATGAGGTCGTCGCCCAAGCCACAGATGAGGACATGACGGAAGGGCAGGTCGGGCTGGCTGCCGGCGTCTACGCCGAGCCGGGCCTGGAAGTCGCCTTCGACAACGTGGAAATCTGGGACTTGTCGCAATAGGCGCGCCCCTGGCGACAGGCGCGGCATCAACGCAAAATCGTGGCGCAGCAAATTCGACAGAGAACGCCGGATGCGATATACTTAACCGCTGTGTTGAGTGACGGCGCGCCTGCCCACAGCCGGCTTTTTCCGGCGACAATGGACGGCGACATGCTGATGGCCTAACGCCGTCACAGACTGGATGAGCAACCGCCGAGCGATTCCGCTTGTGAAGACGGATATACCGGGAGTAATTGAGGATGGCGAATATTAAGTCCGCTGAGAAGAAGAACCGCCAGAGCATCAAGCGTGCTGCGCGCAACCGCGTCGTACGCGGCAGCGCCCGCACCGCGGTCAAGAAGGCGCGCCTGGCAATCGATAGCGGCGATCCGAATGCGCTGCAGGCAGTAATGGTCGCCGAACGCGCTCTGGATAGAGCGGCGAGCAAGGGTGTGATTCACGCCAACAACGCCAGCCGGCGCAAGAGCCGTCTGTATCAAGCCCTGAACCGGGCGCAGACAGCCGCCTAAGTCCGCGCGCTGGACCAACAAGCGATCGTAAAACCACGGCGAAACGTTTCGCCGTGGTTTTTGCTGTTCGTTTTTTCCGGCGGAGAGGCGCGCACCAAGCGGCGGCTTCCGGCAGACTAGACGATCGGCTTAGCCCCACTCGCCCCGCTGCCCATAATAGTCGCACAGGTCTTGCAGCGGGCATGTTTCACAGCGCGGCCCTCTCGCCAGGCACGTCTCGCGGCCATGCCGGATCAAGTCCAGGTGCAGCGCGTAGTACGTATCCGCCGGCATCAGCTCTTCCCAAATGCGCTTGATCTGCTCCGGGCTGGCGTTGCGACGGCTCAACCCTAGCCGCTGCGTAATACGCTGCACATGCGTATCCACCGGGAACGCCCCCTTGTTGAAACAGAAGAGCAGCACAATACTAGCTGTCTTGTGACCTACACCGGGCAGGCTGGTCAGATAGTCCAGCGCCTCGTCGTCCGGCATCTCCGCCAGATGCTCCAGCGAATAGCCGCCCCAGTCCTGCCGGACGCGCTCCAGAGCCTGCACTATGTGTGGCGCTTTCTGGTTATACATCCCTGCCGGACGGATGGCTTCCTTGATGTCTTCCAGCGGCGCCACGCGCACGGCATCCCAGCCGTCGTCGAAACGCTCCCTCAGCCGGCGAAACGCACGCCCGCTGTTCACATCATTGGTGTTGGCGCTCAGGATCGTCCCGATCAACGTGTCGAGCGCATTCTGCCCTGGCTGCCATTGCGGTTCGCCATAGGCATCCAACAGTCGGGCATAAACATCCGCGGCTTTCTTGCGCAGCAGTTTTCCTTCTTCGCTCACGCTTCCCCTCCGACCATAATGCGCGGCACGCGCGCCAGAATGCGGCTCACTACATCGTAATTGATTGTGCCGATTCGCCGCGCCGCCTCCTCAGCGGAGATGGCCGCTTCCCCCTGCCGCCCGATCAACACGACCAAGTCGCCCTGGCGAACCGGCTCGCCCGCCGCCGCAATGTCCGTCACATCCACAAGGCTCTGGTCCATGCACACGCGCCCCACGATCGGGGCCTCTTTCCCATGAATCAGGACGCCGCCCCAGGTCAGCGGTCGCCGCGGGAAGCCGTCGGCATAGCCCACCGGGATCACCGCCAGCGTGGAGGACCGGCGCGTCACAAACTCCAGCCCGTAGCTCACGCCGGCGCCGGGCGGAAGCGTCCGCACCTGCGCCACCTCGGCCTTCCACGACAACACCGGGCGGAAACCTGCCGGCAACGGCGTCATTTCCTCGTCGGGGTCCAACCCATACAGAGCAATGCCGCAGCGCACCATGTCGAAATGCGTTTCGGGCAGAGTCAGCGTCGCCGCTGAGTTGGCGGCATGCACCAGTGGCGGGCGCAGCCCCGCGGCTTCCAGCGCGGCGATCATCGCGCCAAAGCGCGCCGCCTGCACCAACGCAAAGGCGCGGTCCGTGTCCGACGTGGCAAAATGCGTAAAGACGCCCTCCGCCTCCAGCGTCGCCATCGCACGCAGCGCCTCCATGAAGGCGGGCGCATCTTCAGGATCAAGTCCCAGACGGTTCATGCCGGTGTTGACCTTGACATGCACCGCGGCGCGCACGCCCTGCTGCGCGGCGGCTTCCGCCAGGGCTTGCGCCGTCTCCACGTCGTACACCGTGGCGGTGACGCCGGCGCGCACCACCTCCGCCGCCTGGCGCGGCGGCGTGTAGCCCAGCACGAGGATCGGCGCGTCGATGCCCGCCGTCCGCAGTTCCAGCGCCTCCGAAAGGGTCGCCACTGCCAGGCGATCCGCGCCCGCAGCCAATATCTGCCTGGCGACGGGTATTGCGCCGTGGCCGTAGGCGTTCGCCTTAACCACGCCGGCGAGCAACCGCTGCGGGCCGATCAGCCGCCGGATTTGTCGCACATTGTTCGCCAGCGCGCCCTCGTCTATCTCGATCCAGGCGGGCCGGCTCGGCTCTATCTCCATCCGTTCCCGTTCCGTTTCCATTCAACGCGGCGTCGAAGCGCGCTCGAAGACAATACTGGCCCCAATCATACCTGGGCGCCGCTTGGCATCATACCCGAACAGAGACGATTTGCCGAAGCAAGGCAAACACGACTCACATCGATCGCTGCAGAATGACAGTCCCCCCTAATTCGTGCAATTCGTGGGAAAAAACAGCGCGACAGCGACGCGAAAAGCGCGCGTTCATCCTGGAAATCGCCCGACCCCGTGATATACTGTAGCCGAAAATCAGGCCAGTTGGGTTCCAGACAGGGGACAGCATGAGCAAATATATCTTCGTCACAGGAGGCGTTCTCTCCGGCTTAGGCAAAGGTGTGACCGTAGCGTCCATCGGTCGCATTCTCAAAGCGCGCGGCGTAAAAGTCGCCACCATGAAGTTGGATCCGTATCTCAACGTGGATCCGGGCACAATGTCCCCCTACCAACACGGCGAAGTTTTTGTCACCGAAGACGGCGCCGAAACCGATCTCGACCTGGGCCATTACGAACGCTTCGTCGACGAAAACCTGAGCAAATTGAGCAACGTCACCAGCGGCCAGATCTACAACTACGTGCTAAGCCAAGAGCGCCGCGGCGACTACCTCGGCGGCACGATTCAGGTCATCCCCCACGTCACAAACGAAATCAAACGGCGCATCGGCCTCGTCGCCCGCCAATCAACGGCAGACGTCGTGCTCGTCGAGATCGGCGGCACTGTGGGCGACATCGAAGGCTTGCCCTTCCTCGAAGCCATTCGCCAGATGCGCAAGGACGTGGGCCGCAAGAACACCCTGTTCGTTCACGTCACATGGCTGCCCTATCTTGCCGCTAGCAAAGAACTCAAAACCAAGCCGACCCAACACAGCGTGCGCGAACTGCGCAGCATCGGCATTCAGCCCGACGTGATCGCCCTGCGCAGCGACCACCCGGTCGACGAAGACGTGCTCGCCAAGACTGCCCTCTTCTGCGACGTTGAAAAGGAAGCAGTTATCCCGCTCATCACCGCCGACACCATCTATGCCGTGCCCATCAGCCTGGAAGAATCAGGCCTCGGCGACTGGATCGTCAACGAAATGCAACTCGCCGTCACGCGCGACCCGGCAGAAGGGCTTGCCAACTGGCGCACCTTCGTCAATGATATCCGGCGTCAAAAGCCCGCCCTGCGCATTGGGCTGGTCGGCAAATACGTTGAGTTGGAAGACGCCTACTTCAGCGTCAAAGAAGCGCTCATCCACGCCGGGCTGGCCGCAGGCTGGGATGTACACATTGAGTGGATCAGTTCCGAGGAACTAGAACGCGGCCGCGGCCTGGACAGACTCGACGAAGTTGACGGCATCGTCGTGCCGGGCGGCTTCGGCTATCGCGGCATCGAGGGCAAGATCGCGGCGGCCCGCTACGCCCGCCTGCACAATGTCCCCTATCTCGGCCTCTGTCTCGGCATGCAAGTCATGTGCATCGAACTGGCGCGCGATATCTTCGACAGCGACGAGCCGAACAGCACCGAATTCGACATCAGCACCGAATATCCCATCATCGACCTGATGCCCGACCAGCGCGACATCGCTGACATGGGCGGCACCATGCGGCTCGGCGTGTATCCGTGCCAGTTGCAACCCGGCGCCAAAGCCGCACAGGCCTATCAGAACCTGGGCTTCGGCTCGGTCATCTACGAACGCCATCGCCACCGCTTCGAGTTCAACAACCACTTCCGCGACGATCTCGCCGCCCACGGCATGGTCTTCAGCGGCATTTCGCCGGATGGCCGCTTGGTGGAGATCGCGGAATTGGCCGACCACCCGTACATGCTCGGCAGCCAGTTTCACCCTGAGTTCAAGAGCCGGCCCAACAAACCGCATCCCCTCTTTTTGGGCCTGATCCAAGCCGCCAAAGCCCGCCGCCTCGAACACAGCGCGGCGGACCAAACGCTGCAGGAGGAAGAGACCGGCGAACTACTCGCCACGGACTGAGCGTTGCCGCGGCGGCCCATGTGACACAGGCGCGCCTTCTGTGCCATAATGAGATGATGACCCCGCCCGCGCAGCACAAGAAACGGAGAATCTGCCAATGTCAGGACACTCTAAATGGTCAACCATCAAGCGCAAAAAGGGCGCTAACGACGCCGCACGCGGCAAGATATTCACGCGCCTCGCGCGCGAAATCCAGATCGCAGCCCGCAGCGGCGCCGACCCGAACTCCAACTTCACCCTGCGCCTTGCCATCGACCGCGCCCGCGCCGAGAACATGCCCAAGGAGAACATCGAGAAGGCCATCGCCCGCGGCTCCGGCGCCGACAAAGATGCAGCCGAGATCGAAGAGGTCACCTACGAAGGCTACGGCCCTCATGGCGTCGCCATCATCGTGCAATGCCTCACCGACAACCGCAACCGCACCATCGCCGACGTGCGCCGCTGCTTTAACCGCGGCAACGGTAACCTGGGCGAACCCAACTCGGTCGCCTGGCAGTTCACCGAAACCGGCTATATCCTGTTCAATCTCAACGACGACCAAGGAGAGCCGCGCGGGACCGACCCGGACGAACTCTTCATGGCCGCGCTCGACGCCGGCGCCATCGACGTGATGACCAGCGAAGACGCCGTAGAGGTCTACACCGAGCGCAACGATTTGGCCCAGGTCAGCCAAGCCCTTGCCGAGGCCGGTTTCGAGGCGGACGAATCAAGCCTGATCCGCAAGCCGAACACGACGCTTTCCCTGGCAGCAGATGAGGCGGCTAGCGTGTTGGGCTTGATCGAAGCGCTGGAGGAGTTGGACGACGTCAACGACGTCTATCACAATCTCGAACTCACGGACGAAGTCGTCGCCCAATTCGCGTGAGCGCGCAACCAAGACCGATGCCGCCGATGCCATCGTACGAGAAGATCGCGTTGGGCATTGATCCGGGCACCGCAACCACCGGCTATGGCGTCGTCGCCCAAACTGCCGGCGGCGATTTTGAGTTGCTCGCCTGCGGCGTTATCCGCACCGAGCCGCACACTGCCATGCACCAGCGCCTACGCGAGCTATTCGAAGACCTGCGCGGCCTGATCCGCGAGTTCCAGCCGGACGCGATGGCCGTGGAAAAGCTTTTCTTCGGACGCAACGTCACCAACGCCATCTCCGTCGGTCAGGCGCGCGGTGCCGCGCTCCTTGCCGCTGCGCTGCATGACCTGGAGCTAGCCGAATATACGCCGGCGGAGGTCAAACAAGCCATCGCCGGCTATGGCAACGCCGACAAACAGCAGATTCAGGAAATGGTGCGCCGTCTGTTGGACTTGCCGGCGATTCCTCGGCCGGACGATGCGGCTGACGGCATTGCCATTGCTCTCTGCCATTTGCAGACGCAGCGCTACCGGCAGCTCGTCGACCAGGCCGGTTGATGCGCCTTGCTTCGGCTGAGCGCTGTTTAGCGCGGCCACTAGCGGTACGTTAACATGCTTTGTGCCGTTGTCATTCTGAGCCGAAGGCGAAGAATCCCTATGTAGCGGGCGAACAGATTCTTCCTCCCTGCGGTCGTCAGAATGACAGAAACAGAGTTGCCAAAGCGCTAGGGGAGGATAAACCATGATCCGGATGATCCGCGGCACGATCATCGCCCGCGGCAAAGGCAGTCTGGTCATCGACGTAGGCGGCGCCGCCGGCGGCGTCGGCCTCAAGGTTGCCGTCCCCGAACCGGCCGCCCTCGCCGCCCATATTAACGCGCCGATCACGCTTCACACCTATCTGCAAGTGCGCGAGGACGCGCTCAACCTCTTCGGCTTTCCCAGCGAAGACGAGCTCTCGCTCTTTGAATTGTTGCTCGGCGTTAGCGGCGTCGGCGCCAAGCTGGCCCTCTCCGCGCTCAGCACCCTCAGCCCGGACGCCTTCCGGCTTGCCCTCGCCAACCAAGAGCCGGCCCTCATCGCCCGCGTACCAGGCATCGGCAAGCGAACCGCCGAAAAAATCGTCCTCGAACTGAAGGACAAGGTGGAATCTGTAGGTGATCTTGCCGGCCTCGTCGCCGCGACCGACGCCGACGGGGAAGTGATCGACGCGCTGCTCGTCCTCGGCTACAGCGTCGTCGAAGCGCAGCGCGCCGTCCAGCGCATTCCCAAAGACGTCGAGGGCGTTGAAGAGCGCTTGCGTCTGGCTCTCAGCCAGTTCAACCCCTAGACGCCGCCCAAAATCTTTGACACGGCCCCTGTGCGCACATATAATTTGTAAGCTTGCGAACGCACACGCCGGCAAGCGCCGATTTCTTGACGCATAACAACCATGCGCGATACCCGTTAGGGGAACAACTATGGCAGAGGTTCAAACACTCCGCAAAAGCAATATCTACGAGGAAGACGACCAATTGTGGCGGGTGCTGGAATACCAGCACATCAAGGTCGCGCGCGGCGGCGCCACCATCCGCCTTAAGGTGCGCAACATCCGCACCGGCGCCACCGTGGAGCGCACCTACAACAACGGCGCACGCGTCAAAGATGTGCGCCTCGACAACCGCGAGGTCGAGTACCTCTACCACGACGGCGACTTCTACCATTTCATGGACACCGAGACCTTCGAGCAGATCGCACTCGGCCCCGATGTGCTGGAAAGCGTCGTAGACTATCTCGTCGACAATCAGGTCGTAGTGCTCGAATCCTACGAAGGCGAGCCGCTCAACGTGAGCCTGCCCACCACCGTCGACCTGCAGGTCGTATGGGCTGAAGCCGCGATCGCCGGCGACACCGCCAACGCGCCCACCAAACAGGTCGAGTTGCAGACCGGTCTGCGCATGCAGGTGCCGATGTTCGTCAACGAAGGCGACATCATCCGCGTCGACACCCGCGACGGCAGCTACGTCACCCGCGTGCAGAAATAGCACGAGCGGAGCGCGCGGCGGCGTCATGCCGCTTCGCCGCAGAGTGAGAGCGGTTCCTCGGTGCGCCCGCTGCCTTGTCTGCGGCGGAAGCCGGCAGGTCTCCCCGCAAGCGCCTAGACTTGCGATCTGGGACAAAATTGCTATACTGTCCTCAGACAAGCGCCGTTGTAGCTCAGTCGGTAGAGCAGCGCCCTCGTAATGCGCAGGTCATCGGTTCGAGTCCGATCAACGGCTCCATCAACAGACGCCTTCCCGCTCGGGAAGGCGTCTGTCTTTCCGTCTTCTCTTCACAGGGCATAAGCTGCTACGCGATCACCGGCTCCGCCGCGGCCACCGCGCGGGCATACGAGTCGATGTCGATATTCGTACCGCACACGATCACGCCTACCCGCTTGCCGCGCAGCCGTTCGAGCAGCGGCCCGGCCAGCGCAGCCGTAGCCGCCGCGCCGGCAGGCTCCACCGCCAGCTTCATGGAGTGAAAGAGCAGTCCCATCGCGCCGCGCATGGCGTCGTCCTCGATCAGCACGATCTCGTCTACAAACTGCCGGCACAAGGCAAAGCTATACGGCAGCGCATAGGGCGCGCCGAGGCTGTCGGCAAAAGTCCGCACCCGCTCAATGGCCTGCGGCGATCCGGCCTGGAAACTGCGGTGCATGGTGTCCGCCCCGACCGGCTCCACGCCAAACACCTTGCACGCCGGCTGCAGCGCCTTGACCGCGGCTGCCATGCCCGCGGCCAACCCGCCCCCGCCGATTGGGATAATCACCACGTCCAGATCGGGAACTTGCGTGCATAATTCGAGGCCGACAGTTGCCGTGCCCCGCGCGGTCAGCGGGCCCTCATACGGGTGAACGAAGGTGCGCCCCTCCTCCTTCTGAATCTCTTCGACCTTAGCGAAGGCCTGGCCCACGTCATCCGCCAATACGACCTCCGCCCCATACGAACGGGCGCGCGCCACCCGGATTGGGCTGGCGCTCTTCGGCATCACCACTTTCGCCTCTGCGCCCAACAACTGCGCGGCGTATGCGACGGCGATAGCATGGTTGCCCGCGCTGACCGCGGTGACGCCGCGCGCCAGCGCCTGCCGTTCCAGATCAAACATCACCGACAGCGCGCCCCGCGGCTTAAACGTGCCGGTGTGCTGGAACAACTCCAGCTTGAGAAAAACTGCGGTCTCCGCGCCGAACGCCTCGACGGCATCGCGATTGCGCCAGTGCCAGACCGGCGTCTCGACCACGTAGCCCGCAAGGCGCTCACGCAAGCTGCGCACTTCTGCAATTGTCGGGATATCCATGCTCAATTCTTTCTGCGCTGAGCGGCGCAAACAGACAGTCGACAAGCTACCAGGGCAGCATGTCTTGCCGGTACATGGTATATAGCCCATAGAGGAAGTAGACGACGACAATGAAAAACAACACGCGCACAATCCGTTCGCGCTGCGCCCAAGAGCGCTTGATCTCCGTCCACATGCCCCGAGGTCTGAGCGCGATCAGGAAGAGCATGATCACAATGAGGATCAGTGCATACCGGAGTTTCACAGGGCCGCTCCTCCTGGAGGCGATACTCTTGGAATGCGGCATATTGCCGTTGCGCCGACTTCTGCTACAATCAGGGCCATCAAACCGCGACACCCGGCTGTATTGCGCCGGAGCCGGAGCCGGAAATTCCGCGGATTGTTCACAAACGCGCCGACCGCACGATGATCGACTGGCAAATCGCCCAATTTAGCCCCCATGCGCCGGGATTCTGGCTGCTTCTCAGCCTGCTTACGACGGCGGCGCTCAGCGTGCCGCTGAACCGCAGGCGCCGCCCCTGGGTGCAATGGCTGTGGCTTGGGCACTGGTTGCTAATCCCGTATTTCGGCTTGCTCTTTGGAGGCCTATCCCCTCGACTGATGGGGCTGGCCTATTTCGACTGGTCCGTAAGCCTGAGCCTGGGCATCGGGCTGATCTTCGCCGTCCTGGCGCTCCTCGTCATCGTCCGCATGACGGTCGATCTGCCCAGCCCGCACCAAAGCCGAACAGAAGAATCGGCTCCCATCAAATCCTCAGGAGCCGAACATCCCCTCGACGCACATCGCCCCGCCTGGCAAGCCGTCCTCATGCTGATTGCAGCCGGCGGGGTTGAACAATTTCATTGGACGTTCCTGCGCGGAAGCCTCTGGGAAATTCTCTTGGCCCTGCCCGAACCGCCGGAGTTGCCCGCCTATTGGGCCGTATGGATCGCCGCGCTCATCGTAATCCTCACGGCGGCGCTGCGCCGGCCCACGGTGTTGCAATGGCTTTTGCTGCTCGCCACCCTCGTGACCACGAGCATCTTGTTCTTCTACACGCACAACTTTTGGCTGTGCTGGATTCTGCACAGCGCCACCGACCTCATCCTTGCGTCCTACAGCCAGGCTCGACCGCTTTCGTCCGGCAGCGCAAGCAGCTTTCCCCGTTAACGTCCCAAACGCCCGGGCCGTTGCGCCTACAAGAAGAAGCCGATCACCAACATGACAACCAAGAGAACCGCAGACACGACGCCCAGTTGGCGCAGGTCTCGAAAGACATAGCCGTACTCTTGCGTCCAGTTGAGTTTCTTATCCGCCGTCACGACAGGCTCTTCGGCGACAACCCGCGCCTCGCCGCGGCCTTCGGACAGGACCGATTGGCCCTTGTACATCTCGCTATAGCTGCGCGGCGCCGCCGAACTGGCGGCCTGTCTGGTCGAGCGTCTCTTCTTTGAAGCCATTCTGCTCTCTATCTCCGCTCACTCATAGGGTTCAACTGCATATGACTTCGTTCATTATACCGTCCCGCCCTGCCCGCATCAAACCATCGCGGGCGCGGAGGAGCGTCCCGAATTCTTCGCGCGCTCGCCGCGCCGGACTGTGGCGCCCTATCCTTAACGCATGGGCGGCGTCCTCACACATTGACCGGCCAAGCAATCCGGACAAATCCGAAAGCGAAAAGCGGCGCGCATCTGCAACGCCCCCTCACTTGACCCGCTGCCGCACATAGCTCAGCAACTGTCCGGCCTCCGGCAACCCCATGCGCAGCAGCAGCCCCAGATAGGCGGCGGCGCCGGCGCCGCCGCCGGCTGCCAACAGAACCACATCAGCCCAACGCCCCATTCCAGCCAGCGCCGGCGCGACGGCCCATTGTACGACGACGATCGCCGCGGCCATTGCCGCTGCCGCCAGCCCAATCGGATAGAGCGACCGGACAAAGCGACCCTCCAGCCCGCCCGCCTTCCAGTGCAGGAGGCCAAGCATCACCGCCGCATGGCCGGCCTGCTTGGCCGTATCCGCCCACACCAAGCCCAGATAACCCATCCGGCCTAGCAGACTCATCGCCACCGCCACGTAGACGCCCACGCTCAACACGCCGACCAGCGCGGGCAGAAGCGTATTCTGGCGCGCATAGAACGCGTAGTTCAACGGGAAGTCGACCGCGGCGAACAACATGCCGATCACATAGACGTTGAGCGCAGCCGCCACCTGCACCGTATCTGCCGGCAGGAAACGGTTGCGCTCGAATAACAGGCGCACCGCCGGCTCGCCCAGCAGCCACAGCCCCACCGCTGCGGGCACAATTAGCAGCATCACCAGGCGCAGCCCGTCCGCCAGCGTAGACCGGTAGGCATCCTCTTGGCCCAGCGCAAAGTACTGGCTCAGCCGCGGCAAGGCCGCCAGCGCAATCGCCACGCTCACCAGGCCGAGCGGCAACTGCTGCAGCGTCGTCGCATTGCTCATCCAGGCGATGCTTTGCTCGCCCGTGCCGCTCGCCAGCCGGCGGTCCAGACCAATCTGAAAGGCGCTCACCACCAAACCGGCGGCGATCGGCGCATAGAGCTTCACGATGCGCGCCAGCGCCGGATGCCGCCAGTCGATGCGCAGACGCAAACGCAGGCCGCAGCGCCACAGGTCATAGCCGAGCAGCGCGATCTGCGCCGCGTTGCCGGCCAACATGCCTGCCGCCAGCGCGTAGATGCCGAAACGCTCGGCCAACAGCGGCGCGGCCAGCACGATGCCCAGGTTATAGACGGCGGGCGCCAATGCGGGAAAGGTGAAGCGCTGCAGCGAGTAGAGCACGGCCATCAACGCGCCCGCCATACTGAACAGCCACACCGTCGGCGCCAGCACCCGGATCAAGCGCACCGTCAGGTCCAGCAGCGCCGGATCGCTCTTGACGAAACCGCCGGCAAGCAGCCAGGCAGCCTGCGGCGCAAATACTTCGAGCGCCACGACCAACAGCGTCAACACCAGCGAGAAGATGCCGAACAGCGCGCTCACCAGCCGCGCATACTCCTCGCGCGACTGGCGGCGCAGGGCGTCGCTCAACACCGGCACCAGCGCCGCGCTCAACATGCCGCCCACTAAGAAATCGTAGAGAAGCACCATCAACTGGCTGGCAACGCGGAACGCGCTCACCATGCCGGTAGCGCCAAACAACGCCGCAATCAACATCTCGCGCACCAGCCCCAACACGCGGCTGGCCGCGCTGCCCAACGACAACAGCCCGGCGCTGCGCGCCAGCCCGGGGCCGTTCTGCATTTCTTGTGAGGGTTCCTCAGACTCAGGGGCGGCGGGCTGCATGGCTGGCATTGTAGCACAGTCAGCGTTGTATCCCGCCAATCAAACGGGCGCGGCGTCTATTGCCGCGCCCGATGCTTTTACCGTATTTCTACACTGCCGCTAGACGGCCATGCCCTCCACGCGCACAAACTCGCGCGGGTCCTCGAAGCCGGGGAAGCCTTCGTCCTCCAAGTTGGCCAGGAACTTCTCGGCCTGCATCGCCGCCGCGCACCCCTGACCCACGCTCGTCGCCACCTGCTTGAACACCTTGTCCATGATTTCGCCGGCGGCAAAGATGCCGGGCACGTTGGTGCGCATCTTGCCGTCCGTGATCAGATGCCCGTCTTCGTCCAGGTGGAACTTGCCCTGTAACAGTTCGTTGTTGGGCAGGTGACCGATGAAGATGAAGGCGCCGTCGGTTTCGAGGAAGCCCTCTTCGCCCGTCACCGTGTCCTTCGTTTTGACGCCGGAAACCTTACCCTCGGCGTCGCCCGTAATTTCCGTGACCACCGTATTCCATACGAATTCGATCTTGTCGTTGGCGAAGGCGCGATGCTGCAAAATCTTGCTGGCGCGCAACTCGTCGCGGCGGTGAATGATGCGTACGCGCGTGGCGAACTTAGTGAGGAACAGCCCCTCCTCCACCGCGCTGTCGCCCCCGCCGACCACCACTACATCTTTACCGCGGAAGAAGAAGCCGTCGCATGTACCGCAATAGCTGACGCCCTTGCCGGTGTACTCCTTCTCGCCCGGCACGTTCAGATAGCGCGGGCTGGCGCCTGTGCACAGAATCACAGAATTGGTCTGGTACTCCCGGCCGTTCATTGTGCGCACGACAAACGGGCGCCGGTCCGTAACAATCTCGGTCACGTAGTCGAACTCGATGCGCGTGCCGAACTTTTCGGCCTGTTCCTTCATCTTCTCGACCAGCTCCGGCCCGCTCAACCCTTCCGGAAAGCCAGGGTAATTCTCCACTTCATAGGTGACGCTGACCTGACCGCCGTAGTCGTTTCCCGTAATCAACAACGGGCTGAGATTGGCCCGCGCCGTATACAGCCCCGCCGTGAAGCCGGACGGGCCGCTGCCCACGACGATCACGTTCTCCACCTGCGGCTGTGCGTCCTTGCCGCTGCCGTTCGTCGCTGTCATGCCGTCGGACATAAACTGTCTCCTCGTTGCTTATTCTTTCCTGCGGCGACGACTTGCTCACACGTTGGCAAAGAAGCCGTCGCCATGCTTTTCGTAGAGAACGATATGCATGGCAGTATACGCCTGTCATACTTCGCGCGCTGTAGGTCCGCCTACAACCTCTGGCGCACTCGGCCCCATCTCGCCGGCCAGCGCCATCACCAGCGCGACCGCAGCCAGCGCCGCGGTCTCCGCCCGCAATGTGCGCGGGCCAAGCGTCGCCAGTTTCCAACCCGTCTCAGTCGCAACCTGCGCCTCTGCGACGGAAAGACCCCCCTCCGGCCCGATAAGCAGGCTGACGCGCGCGTCAGCCGCGTGGCCGGCAGCCGGCCCGAAGCGTCCAGCCAAGCTGGGCGCGCCGCCCGCGTCCTCCCAGGGCAAGAGACGTATACCGTCCGCCTGGCGCACAGCCTCAGCATACGACAGCGGCTCCGCCAACTCCGGCACACGGCCGCGTCCGCTCTGTTCCGCGGCCTCGCGCACGATGGTGCGCCAGCGCTCATACTTGCCTAGCAGAGCAGCCGCAGGCCGCACGATCGTGCGTTCGCTGATGACCGGCACGAAGCGGCTCACACCGAGTTCAGTCCCCTTTTGCAGCACCCACTCCATCTTGTCGGCCTTCAGTGCGCATTGCCAGAGCGTCACATGAGCGCGAGGCTCCCCATGCGCGCAATGCCGCTCCAGCACCCGCCCGGTCGTCTCGCGGCCATTAGCGGCTTCGAGTTCGGTCACATACTCGAATCCGCGTCCGTCCAATAGCAGGACACGGTCGCCGGGCTTAGCGCGCAGCACCCGCTGCAACTGATGGCGCAGCGGCGACAAATCAATCGCCTCGCCTATCGCCGGCTGCGCATTCGTCAAGAAGAATCGATGCATCCCTCGCCCGCCCCGTCCTGGTTATGCGTCCGCCGTCCGGCCCATCACCAGCGCAACCCAGTCCTCTTCCTGCTTGCGGTCGAGCAGCGCCAGCCCGTGCCGTCGCCCGGCATCGATCACCAGATCGGCCTTTTCATCGATGATGCCGGCCATGATCAGCCGCCCGCCCTTCGCCAGCGGGTTCGCCAGCGGCACATTGCCATAAGTCCCATCCAACAGATTCGCCAGCACCTCGGCCAAGATGTTGGCGACCACCACCTGAAAGCGCCCGTCCATGCCTGCCGGGATGCTCCCCGCGCGGATCTCGATGCGCGCCGGCGCATCCGCCCCGGCCAGCCCATTGACCTGCGCATTCTCCGCCGCGACCTGCACCGCGGTCGGGTCAATGTCGGTGGCGACGATATGAGCAGCGCCCAACATGGCGGCCACAATCGACAACACGCCGCTGCCCGTGCCCACATCCAGCACTGCATCGCCGGGCCGCACCAGTTCTTCCAACGCCCCGATGCACAGTCGTGTGCTGGGGTGCAGGCCCGTACCGAAAGCCATGCCCGGGTCCAATTCCACCACGATATCATCCGGCTGCGCGGCGTACTCCTCCCAGGTCGGCTTCAGCACAACGCGCCGGCCGATGCGCATGGGTTTATAGAACTGCTTCCAGACGTTAGCCCAGTCTTCCTCGCGCACCGTGCGCAGCTTGGCGTCCGGAATCGGATAGATCTGCGAGAGATGCCACAGCCCGTCTTCGATCTTGCGGCGAATTTCCTTGCCGCGTGCGCCGGGCTTGATGTATGTCCGTACAACCACGCGATATTCGCCCTCGATCGGCTCGCCGAAATCGTCAAAACCCGTCGCCTCGATCACCGCGCCGCCGCCGCTCGCCTCGCCGGCTTCGCTGTCTTCCAGATAGCCGCCGCCGTTAAACCGGTTGAACAGCTCGCTCACCGCCTCCGCCGCTTCGCCATCGCACTCGACTGCGATCTCCAAAACCTCGCCGTTGCTCATCGCCCTATCCTTTGCTCGACGCCGCGTGCCGCGCTTCGCCGGCACAAAGAACGGAGACCTGTTCACGCTTCACCGGTCTCCGTTCTCCGTCTATATACAGGATGCCGCACCGCTGCGCGGCCATTCAGCCGCCGCCAAAGATGCGGTCAAAAAAGCCCTTATGCTCCTCCAGCGGCGCATCGTCGAAGGTGCGCGCCAATTCGCGCAGCAGTTCCTTCTGTTCGCCGGTGAGGTTGGTGGGCGTCTCCACCCGTACCGTCACGATCATGTCTCCGCGCCCGCTGCGCTGCAGCCGCGGCACGCCCTTGCCGCGCAGCCGGAACGTTCGCCCCGTCTGGACGCCGGCAGGAATTTCCATCTCCTCTTGATCCCCTTCGAGGGTGGGCACTTTTACCGTTGCGCCCAGCGCCGCCTGTGCAAAGTTGATCGGGTATTCGAGATGCACATCGAACTGGTCGCGCACGAAGATCGGATGCGGCTCGACCGAGACGACCACATACAGGTTCCCCGGCGGCCCGCCCAACCGGCCCGCTTCGCCTTCGCCGGCCAAACGAATCCGCGTACCGTCATCCACGCCCGCGGGAATCTTGACGTTGATCTTGCGCGTCACGCGCACGCGCTTGCCGCCCTTGCATTTGCCGCAAGGAGAGGGAATCACCTCTCCGCTGCCGCCGCACGCCGGGCAAGGCGTAGACGAGATCACGGCCCCGAACAGTGCGCTCTGCTGGCGGCGGCGCACCTCGCCCGTACCGTTGCAAGTGGAGCAAGTCACGGGCGACGTGGGCGGCTCTGCACCCGTACCCTGACAGCGTTCGCAGGTCTCCAGACGCGGGATCTCCAGTTCGCGCTCAGTTCCGAAAACGGCTTCCTCGAACGTCAACGTCAGGTCCGCGCGCAGGTCAGACCCGCTGCGCGGCTGCCGTCGCCCGCGCGCGCCTACGCCCCCAAAGCCGCCGAAGAATTCCTCGAAAATGCTGCTGAGATCGCCAAAGCCGGCCGAGAAATCGTCAAACCCGGCGCTGCGCAGCCCGTCATGCCCAAAGCGGTCATAGGCGGCGCGCTTCTGATCATCGCTCAGCACCTGATAGGCTTCGTTGATCTCCTTGAAGCGCAACTCCGCTTCAGGCGCAGAGTTCACATCCGGATGGTATTGCTGCGCCAGCTTGCGAAAGGCCTTCTTCAGCGTATCCTTATTCGCATCGCGGTCAACGCCCAATACCTCATAATAATCTGGCTTGCTCATCGTCTCATATACCTACAGCCGTTAACACACCTGGCCTGCTCTACTCCCAACTGATAATCCACGCACACAACCCGGCCAGCACAATCGTCGCCGCAATCAGCGCGGCCCACTGGCCCGGCAAGAAACCGACATGCCGCGCACTAAAAAAAAGAATGACCACCATGCCCACGGCCAATACCAGCCAATTGGACAAGACGGGATGCACATTCCAAAAACGTTTGATGGAGTCCATGTTTATGCCTCAGCCGTCTCCAATCGGGCCGCAAACTTGCGCTGCAAATCCGCCCAGATGCGATCCAGTTGTGCATAGAGTTCCGCCAACGTGCCGTTATTGTCGATCACCCGGTCGGCCTGGTTTACTTTTGCGGCTTGGGGCGACTGCATGCCCATGCGCCGCCGTGTCTCCTCTTCGGGCATGCCCCGACTCTCCAGCGAACGCCTTACTTGCGTCGCCGGGCTGGCGGCCACCACCCAAATTTCATCGCACAGACCGGCCATCGTACCGGCTTCCAGCAGTTTGATCGCCTCCAACACGACGATCTTGGCCGTCGACGCCTTGATCTTGTTATACACCCAAGCAAAGACCGCAGGATGTACGATCTGTTCCAAGCGGCCCAGACGCTCGGCGTCGCCAAAGACGATCTCGCCCAGCTTGCGGCGGTCGACGGCGCCCTGTTCGTCCAAAATAGCCGCACCGAACTCGGCCACGATGCCCTCATAGGCCGCACCGCCGGCCTCCATTACCTGATGAGTCACTCGATCCGCATCGATAGCGCACGCGCCGTGCCGCTTCAGATATTCAGCGACCGTGCTCTTGCCTGTTGCTATATTGCCGGTGAGACCGATCACCACCGAATTCGTCGACATGCGCTTCCTACCCTATGCGTACTGCGCCACACGAAGACATTTCTGCTGCGCGCCAGAGAGCGCCCAGCACGCGCTAGATCATACCATAGCCTTCCATCGCCTCGAAAACATCCGTCCGCCTCCAAACGACACAATATACAACGCGGTTTTACGTTTCGCGCGCAGTTGTGTGGATAAGTATTTCCGACTATAATTATGCGCCATCGGACGCGGGTCTTGGCTTCGCCATTACTCACATGCGACAAGGTGAGATTGGTTGTGGCGACACAGCGGCCACAGAACGAACCCGCCAAGGCCCAACCCATAACGGCGGCCACAGTTTCTGTTCCTACTCCATCCTTTTGGCCCGTGAGAGTTGAGTCGTCATTCTCACACATCACTCTTTCAACTTGTCTAGATATTGAACAGACGGGAGAAGCAGATGCGCAAGTATTCGGTGATTTTTACATTGTTGATTGCCGTGGCGTTGGTTATGGCCGCCTGCGGCGGCGGCGCGCCGGCCCCCTCCGCACAACCTGAAGCAGCCGCCCCCGCAGCAGGGGAAGCGGCCGCCCCGGCAGCGGCAGATAGCGGTGAAGGCAAAGTTATCGTCCCTGCCGGTCAGCCGATCCGCATTGGCGGCTCGTTCGGATTGACCGGTCCTATTCCCGATCCGGGCAAAGATGAACACCAGGCCGTTCAGATCGCTGTTGAAGACATGAATGCCGCCGGCGGCGTCCATGGCTTCATGCTCGAACTGGTGGCAGAAGACGGCGCCTGCTCCGGCGATCAGGGTACGGTCGTCGCCAACAAATTCGCAGCGGACGGCACGATTGTCGCCGTGTCCGGCGGCATGTGCTCCGGCGAAACCTTTGGCATGATTCCGATCCTTAAAGAAGCGCGTATTCCGTTTGTGTCGCCGAGCGCCACCAATCCCGACGTGACCTCGCCGGACTGCGACATCTGCAATCGCGTGGCGTTGAGCGACGCTTTGCAGGGCGAGACCGACGCCCTCTATGCGCTTGAGACGCTCGGCGTGACCAAGGCCGCGGTCATGCACGACAACAGCGACTACGGCAAGGGCGTAGCCGAAACATTCCAGGCGGCTTTCGCAGAAGGCGGCGGCGAAGTCACAGCCTTTGAAGGCGTGCAGGTCGGCGATACCGACTTCCGCGCAGCCTTGGCGAAGATCGGCGCAGGCGGCCCCGAGCTCATCTTCTTCGGCGGCTATGCTACCGAAGCGGGCCTGATCGTCACTCAGATGAAGGAAACCGCCGGCCTTGAGGAAGCTTACTTCATGAGCGACGACGGCACCTACATGCAGCAATATCTCGACGCCGGCGGCGCCGCCGCCGAAGGCACCTTCGCCTCCTCCTTCGCAGGCACCGCCGAGTCTGGACGCAACATCGAGTTCGTCGACAAGTATGTCGAGAAGTTCGGCATGCATCCCAGCGATCTCGGCCCGTTCCACTACCAGTCATACGACACGGTCTTGGTCATCACCGAAGCGCTGAAGAAGGTGGCCGAGGTCGACGATGCCGGCAACCTGGTCATCGATCGCGAGGCGCTCATTACGGCCATCCGCGAGACCGAGGGGCTTGAAGGTCTGACCGGCACCATCACCTGCAATGAAGTCGGCGACTGCGGCGCCGGCGGCATCCAGATCTACCAGGTCATCGACGGGGCCTTCCAACAGGTCTCCGGCTTCGGCATGGAAGAATAGCGGGACGCAACACAACCTGAACCGAATGGAGCAAGAGTTCGACTCTTGCTCCATTCCCCCCATCCTCGGGTCTATCATCAACGCCATACGTCTCCCCTGCCGCCATCACTGAGCCACAAGGGGACTACCATCCGGACAAGCGGCCCATGACATCCACAACAGCCCGTCTTGACAGTGCAGCCTCTCGTAGGGTCCGTTCGCCGAGCCTCATCAAATGGGGATTAGGAATCGTGATCTTAGCGCTGCTCAGTTGGCGCGTGATCACCGTCGGCGTAGCCGAAGGCTACCCAGCGTCATTCTGGGTTTCCCAGGCACTGAACGGCCTTGTTCTCGGCGGCGTCTACGCCCTGGTCGCCCTCGGCTATACGCTCGTCTACGGCATCCTCTTCATGATCAACTTCGCCCACGGCGAGATCATGATGTTGGGCGGGATCGCCGGTTATTTTGCCCTCCAGGTCTTCACCGCTATCGGCTGGATGGAGGGGTCTGCTGCGCTGGTCATTTTGGGCCTGCTGCTGATCATGACGATTGGCATGGCGACCTCTGTCGTCACCGGCGTGACGCTAGAGCGACTCGCCTACCGGCCGCTGCGCAAAGCGCCCAGGCTCGTGCCCCTCATCAGCGCCATCGGGGCCTCGCTCTTTATCCAGTACTCCGTACTGCTCATTTTTGGCGTCAGCCCGCACGTCTACCGCAAGCCCGCTTTGCTCGAAGGCGGCTTTCGTGTTGGCCAAGTGTTCGTTTCCTACACCGGTCTTATCATCTTTATCACCTCTATCTTGTTGATGCTGGCGCTCTACCAGATCATCCAGCGCACCAAACTGGGCCGCGCTATGCGCTCCGTAGCCGAGGACAAGGACACCTCAGCGCTGATGGGCGTCAATGTCGACCAAGTAATCGTCTTCACCTTCATCCTAGGGTCTGCGCTGGCCGGCGCAGCGGGCGTCATGCTCGGCTTCCATAACACAGTCGTAAAGTTTAACAGCGGCTTCATTCCGGGCATCAAAGCCTTTACCGCCGCCGTCTTGGGCGGCATCGGCAACATTCCCGGCGCCATGTTCGGCGCCATGATCCTAGGGCTGATCGAATCCATCGGCCCCAGCGCCCTGGGCATTCCCACCGAATATAAGGACATAATCGCCTTCAGCATGCTGGTGTTGATCCTGGTCTTCAGGCCCACCGGCCTCTTCGGCGAAATTCTGAGCGAGAAGAAGGCATAGCCATGGCCGACCAAGAACCTCTGCGCCGCGGCATCCAAATCGGGCTGATCGCTTTCGCCATCCTCACCTACGCCATTCTCATCGGCATACCGATCCGGTTGGGTGCAGCGGCCTTCCCGGTCCTGTCTGCGCTCGTCGCCCTGTTCATCTTTGCCATGTTGCGCCGGCCTATGAAGGGCTACCCCGCCGATCGCCCGGCCATATCGATCATCCGGCAGGCGGTCACGGCCGGTCTGATTGCAGGCGCGCTTGTTGCCGCCCTGATCTGGCTCTTTACGTCGCTCATGGCGGATGGCGTCCGCCTCCAGCCGATCTTCGACAAGGTTGTGCCGCAAAATATCGCCGCACTGCATAACGTAAGCCCCGGCGCCATCGCCAACGGAGAAGTCTCCTGGACGAGTCCGCTTCTCCAGATCGGCATGATGGCCCTAGCCGGTCTGGCAGGCGCCGGTCTGGTCTTGCTCAACCGCAGCCAGGGGGCGGATTCTCTGCGCGCCCGACGCATTCCGGGCGCCAAATGGATCGTCATCGTCCTGCCCTTCGTGCTGATGCTGTTCGTTATCTGGCTAGGGCAGCCGGCCGCCACCTTCGGCGGCGCCCATAAGGGCACTGTTCGCCTGCTTCTGGCGATGATCACCTTCGGCAGCGGCCTTTTCTCCCTGCGCCAAGCCAGCCAGCCCCGAGAACGCATCATCGTCGGCGTCCTGCTCACCGCCGGCGCGCTCTACATGCCCTTTACTCTCGACCAGTTCCAAAACTCGGTAATGGGCCTCGTCTTTATCTTTGCCATGATGGGCCTCGGTCTCAATATCGTCGTCGGCTATGCCGGTCTGCTCGACCTGGGCTATGTGGCCTTCTTCGCCATCGGCGCCTACGTCTACGCCTTCATCTCCGCACCGTTCTCGTCGCCCTTCATCACCCAGCAGTTGATCAATTTGGGCATCGATCCCAATACGCCGCTGCTCGGTTTCTGGCTCGCCATGCCCGTGACGATGGCGATAGCCTGCGTCAGCGGCGCGCTGCTCGGCATTCCGGTGCTGCGCATGCGCGGCGACTATCTCGCCATTGTCACCCTTGGCTTTGGCGAAATCATTCGCCTCTTCATGCTCAACATGGCTCCGTTGACGAACGGCCCGCGCGGCCTGTTGCGCATTGCCCCGCCTGCCTTCGGCTCCTTCGCGCTGGGCAGCCCGCGCTACATCTTCCTGCTTGCGCTGCTCGGCGCCGGGCTGATCGCCTTCGCCGCCTACCGGCTGAATGACTCGCGCCTGGGCCGCGCC
The DNA here is from genome assembly GCA_964467575.1 of uncultured Caldilineaceae bacterium. Lineage (GTDB taxonomy): Bacteria > Chloroflexota > Anaerolineae > Caldilineales > Caldilineaceae > JASGTU01. Next base: position 34,385 of record CAYXRG010000003.1, read on the forward strand.
TGGACCGCCATGCGCGACGACGAAGATGTCGCCCAGGCCACGGGCATCAACCTTGTGCGCACAAAACTGCTTGCCTTTGCCACCGGCGCAACCTTCGCCGGGCTCGCCGGCCAACTCTACGCCGCCCGCCAGGTAAACATCTTCCCTGAAAATTTCACGCTCTTCGTCTCCATCGACGCCCTGTCGATCATCATCGTCGGCGGCCTCGGCAGCATACCGGGCGTGGTGCTAGGCGCTCTGGCGCTGAAGGGTCTGCCCGAAGTGCTGCGCGGCATCGACGAATACCGCATCGTCGCCTTCGCCGCCCTGCTTGTCATCATGATGATCGTCAAGCCCGAAGGCATCATGCCGGCAGCGCGCCGCAAACGCCAGTTGCGCCGCGACGACATCCCCGTCGAAGAATCCCCAGGCCCGAATCCCGACAGCGGCGCCGCTGCGTCCCTCGAAGAACGGAGTAGCTGACCATGCCCCTGCTTGCCGCGAGTCATGTAACCAAAGTCTTCGGCGGCCTGACCGCAGTCAACCGCGTCGACCTCGAGATCGAAAAGAAGACCATTGCCAGCCTGATTGGGCCGAACGGCGCCGGAAAGACCACTTTCTTCAACTGCCTGACGGGCCTATACAAGCCCGAAGGCGGTGAGATTCTCTTCGACGGCCAACCGCTGATCGGCAGACGCCCCGACCAGATCACCGCGCTGGGCATCGCTCGCACCTATCAAAACATCCGTCTATTTGGCACGATGACGGCTCTCGAAAACGTCATGGTCGGCCAGCATGTAGAGATGCACTCGACCACGCTGGGCGCGCTCCTGCGCACACACGCCACGCGCGAGGAAGAACGGCGCGCCATCGAGCGCGCCCACGAATTGCTCGAATTCGTCGGCCTCGGCGGTGAAGAAGACACCGTCGCCCGCAACCTGGCCTACGGCGACCAGCGTTTGCTGGAGATCGCACGCGCCCTGGGCAGCAGCCCCAAACTCTTGCTGCTCGACGAACCCGCCGCCGGCATGAACCCCAGCGAGACGGAAGAGATGATGGCCCTGGTGCGCCGCCTGCGCGACAAACTCGGCATCACCATCCTGCTTATCGAGCACGACATGCGCGTCGTTATGAACGTCTCCGACCAAGTGTCGGTGCTGGATTACGGCGAGAAGATTGCGGAAGGTACGCCTGATGAAGTGCGGGCCAATCCGCGTGTCGTCGAGGCTTACCTTGGCCCGGGCGTGCACGAGGAAAGCGGAGATGGCCGCCTGCCCAGGAGAAAACCCGTCACCCCGCCCGTCTCTGCCGCCTGACGTCTGTCATCAACTCCTTATCGGATGCGGAGCAGCCAATCCATGCTCGTCCTAGAGAACGTTCACACCTACTACGGCCACATCCATGCGCTCAAAGGCGTTTCCTTGCGCGTTGAGCAGGGCGAAATCGTCACGCTCATCGGCTCCAACGGCGCCGGCAAGACGACAACGCTCAACACCATCAGCGGCCTGCTCGCCCCGCAAACCGGGACCATCACGCTGGAGGGCAATACGATCGCGCATACGCGCGCACACGAGGTGGCGAAACTCGGCGTGTCGCAAGCGCCCGAAGGCCGCAAGATCTTCGCTCGCCTCACCGTCCAGGAAAACTTGGAAATGGGCGCGTTCTACCGCACCGACAGCGCCGAGATCAAGGCCGATTATGAACGCGTGCTGGAGCTTTTCCCGCGGCTAAAGGAACGGCTCAGGCAACCGGGCGGCACGCTCTCCGGCGGCGAACAACAGATGCTTGCCATCGGCCGCGCCCTCATGAGCCGGCCGCGTATCTTGCTGCTCGACGAACCCTCGATGGGGCTGGCCCCCATCCTGGTGCAGATTATCTTCGAGATCATCTACAACATCAACCAGCAAGGCACGACCATCCTGCTCGTCGAGCAGAACGCGCACGCCGCCCTCGACCTGGCGCACCGCGGCTATGTGTTACAGACGGGGAAAATTGTCCTAAGCGATACGGCTGCGGGACTGCGCAAGAACCCAATGGTGCAGAAGGTCTACCTCGGCATCGACTGAGCCCGGCCCTACCACAACGTTACCACCCGCTCCCGGCCTTCCTTGAGCTGTGTGCGGTTGGTGCGCAGCGCCAAGAACACCGAGCCGAACGCTATGACGCCGTAAACCACATACGGCCAGAAAGTAGACCAGTCGTCGACGGCTAGCATGGCGAAAATGGCGAACGTGCTCACGCCGACGCTAACCGTCGCAATCGACGCAATCCGGCTCCACCAAAACATGATGCCGCCAATCAACCACACCATGCCGCCCACCGGCGGATAGAGCGCCATCGTCGTGGCCGCGCCGGTAATGCCGCCCGCTCCGCCCTTGAAGCCCAGAAAAACTGACCAGATATGCCCGATGATGGCGAAACCGCCTGCCAGGGACTGCACCAAGTGAAACGCAGCCTCACGGCTCACCGCCTCGCTCACGCTCATGGACGCAGGCTCCGGAAACAGCCCACGCGTTAGCGCAGTCACCAGCCAGATCGCCACCGCGCCCTTGACGGCATCCCCGATCACTGTGGGAATTGCCGCCTTGAGGCCGGCAGCGCGCCATGCGTTGGTTGCACCAGTGCGGCCGCTCCCCACCTGGCGAATGTCCACCCCATAGAGCCGGCAGGCCAACACCCCCACAGGGATCGCCCCCAAGAAATAGCCGAGCAACGCCGCCACAGGCGCCATAATCCAGATCATGCGACTGCCCTCATTTTCTTCGCGCCGGCCTCAGCCTGTCGTCCCCTCGGACGGCGCTATGCGGTCAGTAGGCGCCATGCGCTCTGGTGGAGCGGGCTTCTCGTACGGCGTGATCACCGGGATCGGCGCGTCCGCCTCGCGCGGCGCGGGAACCTGCGCTTCCACAGGCGCAGCCCCCTGGATGTCAACCTCTGCATGCAACGCCACGCCTTCGTCCATGAAGAAACTGTTGACATGGAGCGCGCCGCTCACCTGGCTGCCCTGCAACAATTCCACCCGGTCGGCGCGAATATCGCCCCAAAACGCCCCGCGTATGCTCACCGTCTTGGCGACAATATCGCAACGCACGCGCGCCGTCTCGGTCAAGATCACATTGGCGGGGGTTTGGATGCGCCCGCCGTCCACCGCGCCGTCGATGCGAATGCTCGTGTCGCTGCTCAGGTTGCCGCTAAACGAAGCGCGCGGCCCGATAATGACCTCGATGGCGTCCGGTTCCGGCTTACGAATTCGGCTAAACATAGATTCCTCCTCTCCCCCCTTAGCGGCATTCTCATCGAGGCTGCGCACCTTTCCCGATGAATGCCGGACCGTCTGGCGGAAGATCCGCTTCACGGCAGCGACCAACAGCAGCCCACGCGGCTTCGAACGAGCCCGCGCAAGCCGCTCGCCGCTACGCCAGAATGAGCTGCTCAGAAATGCTCGCGCCGCGATAGATGCGCTGGATGATGTCCGCCAGCAGAGGCGCAATCGAAAGCACCTCAAGCTTCGAGGTGCGCTTTTCCGGGGGGACCGGCAACGTATTCGTCACAACCAATTTCTCGATCCGGTCATCCGCCGCCAACCGCTCTAGCGCCGTCGGAAGCAGAACCGGATGCGTAATGGCAAAATAGGCGCGCCCTTCGGCGCCGTTCTCATACAGCGCGTCCACCTGTTTGAGCACGCTGCCGCCCGCCATGATATCGTCGATGATAATCGGGCGTCGCCCCGCCATGTCGCCGACCACGCGCGTCGTCTCCGCGGCTTCGAAACTGGTCCGCCGCTTCTGCATAATGACCAGCGGCAGATTGAGCAACTCGGCATACTTGCCGGCAAGACCGGCGCGGCCCAAATCCGGGCTAACGATGGCGGCGTTGGCGAACTTCGGCTGCCGGAAATAGTCCGCCAGCAACGGCAACGCGCTCAGCGGATCGACCGGAATGTTGAAAAAGCCCTGGATGGCGCGGCTGTGAATGTCCACAAAGATGACCCGCCGCGCGCCCTGCATCTCCAACATATTCGCCACCACCCGCGCGCTGATCGCCTCTCTGCCCTGCGCCATGCGCTCCTGCCGCGCATAGGGGAAATAGGGCACGACCACGCTCACGCTGTGAGCGCTCGCCCGCCGGAACGCATCCAGATAGAGCAGCAACTCCATCAGGTTGTCGTTCACCGGCACAGAGCAGGGCTGAATAATGAAAATATCCTGATCGCGGACAACCTCATCCACCTGCACATGAATCTCGCTGTCCGGCAGATGCCTCGTGGTAGCGCGGCCCAATGGCACGCCCAAGATCGAAGCAATGCCCTCGGCCAGTTCGGGATGCGCCGAACCGGCGAATATCCGCAGACGATGATATGATTCAGCCATTGCTTTCTTCCATCATCTAGTGCCGGCCTCCGGCCAGTGCCGCATTCTATCGCCAAATGACGCCACTCGGGACGCCGCCCCTTCCGTCGCCGGATACGCATATGGTAGCATATTAACACATGCGCCAAAAAGATCGTTGGGCATCACACCGTTAGGCTTCGCCATGCACAAACTCGTCATCGCCACACACAACCAAGGCAAACTGCTTGAATACCGCCAACTCCTGGACGATTTGCCGCTGGAGGTCATCTCGCTCGATGACCTGGGCATTACGGTCGACGCGCCCGAAACCGGTCGCACTTTCGCGGAGAATGCCCAATTGAAGGCGCAGGCCTACGCCGAGATGACCGGCCTGGCAACTTGGGCGGACGACAGCGGCCTAGAGGTGGATGCGCTCGGCGGGCGACCCGGCGTCTACTCCGCGCGCTACGGCGGCGCAGGCCTGTCCGACCCGGATCGCGTGCGCCTCTTGCTGCATGAGTTGGACGGTCTGCCCGCGCCGCAACGCACGGCGCGCTTTCGTTGCGCCGTCGCCATTGCCCTGCCCAACGGCTCACTCCACACCGTCGAAGACGCGGTCGAAGGTCTCATTGCCCCAGCGCCGCGCGGCGCCAACGGTTTCGGCTACGACCCGGTCTTCTTGCTGCCCGACCGCAACCTCACTATGGCCGAGTTGCCGCCTTCAGTCAAAAACCGTATCAGCCACCGCGGCAAAGCCGCACACGCGGCCAAGCAACTCATCGCACAGATCCTCGGCCAAATGCCGCGGTGCGAACAAGATTGATCTATCTCCCAATTCGGACTAGAATGACACGCACAAGGTTTTTTCCTTGCGCACTCGAACGGAGAGCGGTTCTCCGTATCCCGCGCCACATTCGCGTCCTGACCGGAGTGGCGATTCAATCCGCCGGCCGCCGCCATGCAGAAGATCATCAACAACCCAGCAGACGCCGCCTTGGAAAGCCTGCAAGGGTTTGAACTTGCCTTTCGACATCTTTTGCGTGTTTCCTATCATCCCAACTTCGTCTGGCGGCGCGATGCGCCCACCTCCGGCAAGGTCTCCGTCATCAGCGGCAGCGGCAGCGGCCACGAACCGCTCAATATCGGCTACGTGGGGCCGGGCATGTTGGATGCCGCCTGCCCTGGCGCCGTCTTCACCAGCCCTACGCCCGACCAGTACCTCGCCGCTATCCAAGCAGTCTATGGCGGAGCCGGCGCGCTTTTTGTCGTCAAGAACTTCGGCGGCGGCGTGCTCAACACCGAGGTGGCGCTGGAACTCGCCCGCGAAGAAGGCTACGATGTCGCTTCGGTGCTGATCAACGACGATGTTTCCATCGATCAGTCAGACAACCGGCGCGGCATGGGCGCCGCCATCCTGGTCGAGAAAATCGCAGGAGCCGCCGCCGAAGCCGGCCGCCCGCTGGATCAGGTGATAACGCTGGCGCAGCGCACCAGCACCCAAGCGCGCAGCATGGCCGTCGCCCTCAGCAGCTGCACGTCGCCCTATGTCGGCCATCCCACCTTCAACTTGCCTCCGGATCAGATGGAAGTGGGCGTCGGCATCCACGGCGAAGCGGGACGTTATCGCACGGCGCTCGTCTCGGCCAAACAGATCGTCGACATACTAATGGAACCGATTGTGGACGACCTAGCTCTGCACGCAGGCGATCGCGTCCTGGTCCTGGTCAGCGGCCTGGGCGGCACTCCCCGCCAGGAGCTTTTCATCGTGTTCCGGCACATCTACGACCTGTTACAGCAGCGCTCGATCGTCGTTGAACGCCAACTGGTTGGCAACTACATCACCAGTCTAGACATGGCCGGCTGCATGGTGACGCTGCTGCGTCTCGACCCGGAGTTGACCGCTCTGTGGGACGCGCCGGTACACACCCCGGCCCTGCATTGGTAGAGGATATCAGGCAATGAGCCAGGACATTACACTGGCGCAGTTCCGGCGTTGGCTCTCGCTCTTCGCCGAACAAGTCCAGGAACAGGTTGATCTACTGACCGAACTCGACGCCGCCATCGGCGATGCAGACCACGGCGCCAACATGCAACGCGGCATGCGCAAAGTGCAAGAGCGCTTGCAAGACCCGTCCGCATCCGGCGATGACATCGGCAGCCTGTTCCGCACCATCGCCATGACGTTGATCAGCACGGTAGGCGGGGCCGCCGGTCCCCTCTTCGGGGCTTTCTTCTTGCGTGCAGCCAAAGACGTCGATGGAAACGACGCAGTATCGCTTGAGCAACTGGCCGCCATGTTCCGCAGCGGGCTGGAAGGCGTCCAACAGCGCGGCAAGGCGCAGATCGAAGAGAAGACCATGATCGACGCCCTCCAGCCCGCGGTGGAAGCCCTCGAGGCCGCAGTGGCGGAAGGGCTGGACGCGGCCGCCGCCCTCGACCGCGCGCTCGAAGCCGCACGCCGCGGCATGCTCCATACCGCCGAACTCCAGGCAAGCAAGGGCCGGGCCAGCTATCTAGGCCCTCGTTCGATTGGACACCAGGACCCTGGCGCTACCAGCGCCTTCTATCTGATCAAATCAGCCGCCGCCGCGCTCGGCCGGCAGACGCAAATCGACGCCTAGCAGGCGACGCCAATCTCTAGTCTATCGTTCCGCTTCGCATTTCCTGCCGGCGGGCGGGCGTCCAAATCGTCTAGCGAGATGAAAGAGATCACGATCCATGGCGAAATACATCGGCGCGATCGATTCCGGCACAACCAGCACGCGCTTCATCCTCTTTGACCAAGACGGCAACATCATCGCCTACGACCAGCGCGAACATGCTCAGATCTTCCCACAAAGCGGGTGGGTCGAGCATGACCCGCTCGAAATCTGGGAGCGAACCCGCCAGGTGATCGGGGCTACGCTCGCCAAAGCGCAGGTCGTCGCCTCCGATATCGCGGCCATCGGCATCACCAATCAGCGCGAAACAACCCTGCTCTGGGACCGGCGCAGCGGCCGCCCTGTGTATAACGCCATCGTCTGGCAGGATACGCGCACCGACCGCATCTGCCGCCAGCTCGCCGAAGCCGGCCACGCCGAAGCCATCGCCCGCAAGACGGGCCTGCCCCTCGCCACCTATTTCGCCGGCCCCAAAATTCGTTGGATGCTCGACAACGTGCCGGGCGTGCGCCGGCTAGCCGAGGCGGGCGACCTCCTCTTCGGCACGGTCGACACCTGGCTGATCTGGAACCTGACCGGCGGCAAACACGTCACCGACCCCACCAACGCCAGCCGCACTATGTTGATGGACCTGGCGACGCTGGACTGGGACGACGAAATGCTCGAAATCCTCGGCATCCCGCGCCAGATCCTGCCGGAGATCCGCCCCAGCAGCGACCCGAACTTCTACGGCCGGACGCTCAACAGCGGCCCGCTGCGCGGCGCAGTCCCCGTCTGCGGCAACCTGGGCGACCAACAGGCCGCCACCGTCGGCCAGACCTGCTTCGCCGTGGGCGAGGCCAAGAACACCTATGGCACCGGCTGCTTCATGCTGCTCAACACCGGCGAGGAGATTGTGCACAGCCGCAACGGTCTCCTCACCACCGTTGCCTATCAGTTCGGCGACCAGCCGCCCGTCTATGCGCTGGAAGGCTCCATCGCTATGGCCGGGGCCACCGTGCAATGGCTACGCGACAACCTGAAACTGATCGAAAGCGCGGCTGAAACCGAAAACCTTGCGCAGAGCGTGGACGACAGCGGCGGTTGCTATCTCGTACCCGCCTTCAGCGGACTCTTCGCCCCGTACTGGCGCAGCGACGCGCGCGGCGTCATCGTCGGCCTCACCCGCTACATCAACCGCAACCACATCGTGCGCGCCGCCCTAGAGTCCATCTGCTACCAGACGCGCGAAGTGCTGGACGCGATGGAAGCCGACAGCGGCGTGCCCCTGCGCAGCCTCAAGGTAGACGGCGGCGCCACCGTCAACAACTTCCTGATGCAGCTACAGGCCGATATTCTCGGCGTCGAGGTCATCCGCCCCAAGATCGCGGAGACGACCAGCCTCGGCGCCGCCTACGCCGCTGGGTTGGCTGTAGGCTTCTGGCAAGACCTGGACAGCCTGCGCGGCAACTGGCAAGTAGACCGCACCTGGCAGCCGCAATCGGACGAGAGCGCACGCGCTGTGGGCTACGCCGGCTGGAAACGCGCCGTAGAAAGAACTTTCGACTGGATCGAAGACGAGTAATTCACCGTGATCGCCTTGCTCGTCGTCTCGCACTGCCACGATATTGCCGAAGGCGTCTGTCGTCTCGCCATTGAGATGACCCAAACGCCCGTGCCCATCGCCGGCGTCGGCGGCATTGTCGATGAGAACGGGCAGAGCCAGATCGGCACGGACGCCGCGGCTGTCTTGGCAGCCATCGAAAACTTCTGGCGTCCCGCGGGAGTGCTGATCCTGGTCGATCTAGGCAGCGCCATTCTCAGCGCCGAGACCGCGCTCGACCTGCTGCCCGACGAACAACGCGAACGCTGCCTGATCAGCAACGCGCCTCTTGTCGAGGGCGCGATCGTCGCCGCCCTGGAAGCTAGCCTGGGCCACAGCCTCGAAGAAGTCAACCGCGCCGCCGAAGCGGTGCGAAACCTGGACAAGGTATTGCGCTAGTGGATGATGCCAACCCTGCGACTATCACCGTCACGATCGCCAACCCCAACGGGCTTCACCTGCGCGTGGGTAAAGAGATGGTGTACATAGCCAACCGCTTCCAAGCCCGGATCACGGCCGAAAACTTGACGCGCCCTTCGCCGGTCGTGGATGTCAAGAGCATCCTCCAGATCATGCAGTTGCAAGCCCGCACCGGTCATACAATTCGCATTTCCGCCGATGGCCCCGACGCTCACGCCGCGCTCAACGCCCTGCGCGAGCTGCTCGCGCCGGCAGGATCGCCGGCCTAAACGCCTATGCAGACCTTTTCCGGCCTCATTGCAGCCCCTGGCATCGGCATCGGCGTCATCGCGGTCTACCGCCCCGCTCAAGCCATCCCGCCGCACCCCGCTGCGGCCGGCAGCGTTGATCCGGATGCGGAATGGCGCCGCTTTCTCGCCGCCCAAGCCGAGGTCGACGCCGAACTGGAGCAGCTCTGCGCCAACCCCAACTCCCTTGTCGCAGAGATCTTCGCAGCCCATCGCGTCATGCTCCACGACAAGACGCTGCTCGACGCCGTCCGCGCCAACATCAACGAACACGGCGAGAACGCAGTCGCAGCGACTTTCGACGCCATCGCCGACCTCAGCAAGCTTTTTACGTCGTTCGACGACGAATACTTCGCCGGCCGCGCTTCGGATATCCTCGACCTGGGCCGCCGCCTGCTGGCGCGCCTAGGCGCGCAGGTTAACCGGTTCGAGCTGGCGAACCTGCCTGAAGGAACGATCCTCGTCGCCGAGGACCTAAACCCCAGCGAACTAACCCGGCTATCCCCCGACCGCGTCGCCGGCATCGCCTTGGCCAAGAGCACGCCCACCGCCCACTCGGCCATTCTCGCCCGCAGCCTCGGCATCCCCTTGGCCTGCGCGCTAGGTCACGAAATCCTCTACCTCCTGCCCGGCGGCACAGCCGTACTCGACGGCTTCCGCGGCCAGTTGCATGCCGGCGTAGATGCCGCCGAATTACGGATCTTCCAACGCCGTCGCGAGCAGTTCCTGGCTTCGCAAGCGACGGCGATCGATCATGCCCGCGCCCCCGCAGTAACACGTGACGGCGTCGCCGTACCCGTCCGCGCCAACGCCAACAGCCCCAAAGAGGTGGCCCAAAGCATCGCGGTCGGCGCGGACGGCGTAGGTCTCTTGCGCACCGAGTACCTGTTCCGCTCGCGCGCCGCGCCGCCCCCCTTCGAGGAACAAGTGCAGACCTATGCCGGCTTCTTGGCGCAGGTCTCCGCCCAACTGACAGTGCGCGCCCTGGACGCCGGCGGCGACAAGCCGGTCCATTACCTGACGCATCAAGCCGAAGACAATCCTTTTCTGGGGTTGCGCGGCATCCGTCTGCTCATCGAAGAACCGGAAATTCTGCTGACGCAATACCGTGCTCTGCAAGTCGCTGCCGCCGGCGGCTCTAGCAATGTCGAAGCGCGCTTCATGCTGCCTATGGTCAGCACCGCCGAAGAGATCGCCACGGTACAGCGTCTCCTCTCCGAGTTGCCGTCCGACTTGCCCCCGCTCCGGCTCGGCGCTATGATCGAAGTGCCGTCCGCCGCGCTGATCGCACAGACGATTGCGCCCCTGGTCGACTTTTTCAGCATCGGCACCAACGACCTGTCCCAGTACGCATTGGCAAGCGACCGCACCAACAGCACCGTAGCGCGTATGGCCGACCCGCTGCATCCCGCAGTTCTGCGCCTCATCCAAATGACCTGCGACGCCGGGCGCGCCGGCAACAAGCCCGTCTCCCTCTGCGGCGAAATCTCCGGCGATCCGATTGCCGTACCGCTGCTGCTTGGCCTCGGAGTCACCGAATTGAGCGCACCGCTCCCCGCGGTGCCGCTCATCAAAGAAACCATCCGCACCCTCGACCTGGACGACTGCCGGCGTCTGGCGCGCCAAGCCCTTGCCTGCCCTTCCGGCGAGCGTGTGCGCGACCTGCTGGCGCAGCCCTAGCCGGCGTGAGCCGCCCGCCCAATCCGTCAAAACCGCACAGGACATGGTACAATCTTGCCTATGAAACGCCCTACGAAACGCATCGACGCCGAGATTCTGGTCATTGGCGGCGGTTCTACGGGAACCGGCGTAGCCTGGGATGCCGCACTGCGCGGCTTCAAAGTCGTCTTGGTCGAAAAACGCGACCTCACCCACGGCACCACAGGCCGCTATCATGGCCTGCTGCACAGCGGCGGTCGCTACGTCGTCAAGGACCCGCAAAGCGCTGCCGAGTGCATCCACGAAAACCGCATCCTGCGCCGCACCCACGCCCATTGCATCGAGGAAACCGGCGGATTCTTCGTCGTGACCCCAGAAGACGAGGGCGACTACCCGGATCGCTTCAAAGCCGCCTGCGTCGAACTGGGCCTGCCTTGCAGCGAGATCTCGCCCGCCACGGCGCTGCGCCGCGAACCGCTCCTCAACCCGCGCATCAGCCGCGTCTTCGAGGTGAACGACGGTGCAGCCGACAGTTTCCTCGCTACGCACGTCACGGCCCAGGCCGCCCAGTTGGCAGGCGCGCAGATCCTAACTTATCACGAGGTCGTCGACCTTCTCACCGACAGCGTAGACGGTGAACGCCGCGTGACCGGGGCTATACTCCGCCATATGACGGCGGGGGATGATATAGCCGTCTACGCCGACCTGGTTATCAACGCCGCTGGCGCCTGGGCCGGTCACATCGCCCGCATGGCCGGCATTGATGTACGCGTGATCCCCGGCAAAGGGACCATGATCGCCATGAACCACCGCCTGGTCAACACCGTAGTCAACCGTTGCAAGATGCCCTCAGATGGCGATATCATCGTCCCTGCTCATACTGTGGCCGTCATCGGCACCACCGACGAGAAGGTCACAGACCCGGAACACCTGCGCATCGAGCCGTGGGAAGTGCAGTTAATGCTGCAAGAAGGGGAGAAGATGGTTCCGGGCATCAACCGGGCGCGGGTTCTACGCGCCTGGGCGGGCGTCCGGCCCCTCTACCAGGAGGGCTTCAGCGGCGACACCCGCAACGCCACTCGCGCCCTGGCCCTGCTCGACCATCAGAGCCGCGACGGCGTAACGGGCCTCCTCACCATCACCGGCGGGAAGTGGACCACCTTCCGCCTCATGGCGGAACAGACCGTGGACGCCGCCTGCCGCCAGCTTGGCGTCCAACGCCCCTGCACCACGTCGCAAACTGAGGTCCCCGGCGTCGAACAAGGCCATTACTGGCTGGGACACCGCCTGCATGAGGTCGAGGAACACCGCCTACAGGGTGACCTGATCTGCGAATGCGAGTTGGTTACCCGCGCCATGCTGGAACACGCCGCCGCACACAACCCGACGGTGACGCTGGACGACCTGCGCCGCGATGTACGCCTGGGCATGGGCCCATGCCAGGGCGGCTTCTGCACCTATCGCGCCGTCGGCATCCTCCACGAAAACGCCGCAGCCCAGGAACAGAATCCCCGGCAGGACGACCACAGACTGTGGAACATCGCCGCTATGCAGTCGCCCGCCCACCCCATGACTGCAAACCGCAAGACCGCTGCGCAGACGCCTGCATTCGAGCCAAACCTGCTCCTGCGCGATTTCTTGCAAGAACGCTGGAAAGGCGTCACCCCCATCCTGTGGGGATCACAGCTCAAACAAGAGCGGCTGGATCAGTTGATCTACCTGAGCCTAATGAACGCCAACCACCTGCCCGACAACGATCTGAGCAGCCCGCTCACCGAGTTCTACCGCTTCACCTCGGTGCAGGACGGCGAAGATCCGGACGCGGCATAGACTGCGCCATGACGGCTCATTCAACGATGACCACAATCGCCTGCAAAGGAACTGAATCTGATGCTTGACCTGCTGGTGATCGGCGCCGGTCTGGCCGGTCTTAGCGCCGCGCTGACCGCTGCGGAAGCGGGGCTGAACGTGCGCGTCATTGCCAAAGGCCTGGGCGCCCTGCATTGGTCCGCCGGGACCATCGACGTGCTGGGATACCTGCCGCCGTCCGACGCGCCCGCGGAACAGCCCCTTGAGCAGATTACCGAACTCGGCCAGGCGCACCCCTACGCCCTCTGCGGCGCAGAGAACGTGCGCGCCGCCCTGGCTTGGTTCCAGTCTCTCATCGCCGAAGAAGGCCTCTCCTATATCGCCGCTGCGGGCGAAGCCAACGCCTGGTTGCCGTCGCCCGCCGGCGCCAGGCGACCCGCCTACCTCGTCCCCGCCGCCCAGTTCGCCGGCGCACTAGATCGTCCGGACCCGATGTTGATTGTCGGGCTGCTAGGCATGCGCGACTTCTACCCGGCGCTGATCGCCGAAAACCTGGGTAAGCAGGGCGTTTCCGCCAGGGCGCAGTTCATCTCCGTCAGCGAGATCACCGACCGCCGCGATGCCAACACCATTCACCTCGCCCAAGCGTTCGAGCAGCCGCATCGTCGCCGCCGTTTTGCCGAAGCGCTGGCCCGCCTCGTTCGCCCCGGCGAGCGTATCGGCCTGCCCGCCATCCTCGGCCTGGACGACCATGCCGCTGTTCTGTCCGAGCTGCAATCCGTCGCCGGCGCGCCCGTCTTCGAGATACCGACCTTGCCGCCCAGCGTGCCTGGTGCGCGCCTCTATCGGGCGTTGCGCAGCCGCTTGCGCCGGTACGGCGTCCGCATCGAGGCGGGCATGGAGGCTATCAACTTCGCCGCCGACGGACGTCTCATCCGCTGGGTAGAGACTGAAACCAGCGCCCGCCCTCTGCGCCACCACGCCGCCGCCTACCTGCTGGCGACAGGCGGCATCCTCGGCGGCGGCTTCTCCAGCGATGCCGCAGGCCGTTTGTGGGAGGTCGTGTTCGACCTGCCGCTCAGCGCGCCGCCGGATCGCAATCAGTGGTTCCGCAGCGAATTTCTCGACCCGCGCGGCCAGCCCATCTTCCAAGCGGGCGTCGAAGTCGACTCCGGCTACCGGCCTGTCGACGCAACCGGGCAGCCCGTCTATGACAATCTGTGGGCAGCCGGCGGCCTGCTTGCTCACGCCGACCCCCTGCGCGAACGCAGCTTGGAAGGATTGTCTATTGCCGCCGGTCGCGGCGCGGCTCTCGCCTTGACCCGCAGCGCCGCACGCCAGCCGGCTCACACCTAGGCGCATCCGCACGCCGCCGATGGAGCATCATGCACGGAATCTCTTGGCAATCAGTCGATCACACGCTCGACGCCTGCATCAAATGTAATATCTGCACGACCTACTGCCCTGTGGCCGCGGTGACGGACCTCTTTCCAGGCCCTAAGTACGCCGGCCCTCAGGCGCAACGCTTCCGCGAAAACGGGCAGCCCATCTCGCCCGACCATGCCGTAGACTACTGCTCCGGCTGCCGCGTCTGCAACGAGGTCTGCCCCACCGGCGTGCGCATCGCCGAAATGAACGCCCGCGCCCGCGCCCAGATCGCCGCGACCGAAGGCATTCCCCTGCGCAACCGGCTGCTCGGCCGCAACGAGCTGCTTGGCATGGCCGGCAGCTTCGCCCCACGCCTTGCCAACTTCGGCCTGCACAACCCGGTGAGCCGTCTGCTGGCGGAAAAGGTCATGGGCATCGCCCGTGAAGCCCCCTTGCCCCGCTGGAGCGTCGACGGCACGTTCGGCGACTGGATGCGCTCTACGCGCCGCGCCCGCCTCAAATCGAATAAAAAGGTCGTCTATTATCACGGCTGCGCCACCATGTACTACGAACCGTTCGTCGGGCAGGCTGCCGTAGCCGTCCTTGAACACAACGGCTATGAGGTGATTGTCCCGCCGCAGAATTGCTGCGGTCTGCCTATGTTGAGCAACGGCGAATTTCCCGCGGCCGAAGCCTATCACCGGCGCAACACGGCCCGCCTCAGCAGCTACGCCCGCGCCGGCATCCCCATCGTCGGCACAAGCACAAGCTGCACGCTCACCCTCAAGGAAGAGGCGCCGGAACTGCTCGACCTGCATGACGACGCCGTCCATACATTGCGCATGGGCGTCTGGGACTTGTTCGAGTGGCTGCAAGAACAGCACGATCAGGGTGAATTGCGCACCGACTTCCGGCCCATCGAGTTGACCGTTCCCTACCATGCACCCTGCCAGCAGCGCGCCCACCGCGTGGGCAAGCCTGCACTTGCACTGCTCAACCTCATCCCCGGCATCGACGTGCGCGAGAGCCACGCGGCCTGCTGCGGCATCGCCGGCACCTATGGCTACAAGACGGAGAAATACCGCATCGCCATGGACGTCGGCGCAGAGTTGTTCGACTTCGTGCACGCCCAAGGCCCGCATATCGCTTTTTCCGCCTGCGATTCCGAGACATGCCGCTGGCAGATGGAGCACGGAACCGGCATCCCCAGCCGCCACCCCGTCGAGTTCCTCGCCGCGGCCTATGGCCTCTATGACCTGGAGCGGCGATCGCTCGTCTCGCCTCCCTAACCTAGCCATGCGGGCATTCGACAAGGAGCGCGTTTGAAAGCACTGATCATTGGCGCGGGCGCCATCGGCTGTTTGATCGGCGGTAAGCTGGCCCAGGCCGGGCACGAGGTCACGCTGGCTGCGCGCCCCGGCACGGCAGCAGTCATCCGCCAACAGGGAATTGAACTGCACGATAGCCGCGGCCTGCATCACATTCCCGCCGTCGCCGCTGGCTCTATCGCCGCCGCTCTGAACGCGGGAGCCTACGACTTGGCAGTGCTGACCGTCAAGAGTTATGACACTGCCGCGGCTCTCGACGAGTTCGTGCAAGCCGCGGGCAGCGCGCCGCCGCCGATGCTCAGCCTGCAGAATGGCGTGGGCAACGAAGAAACCCTCGCCACCGCTCTGGGAGACGCCAACGTGCTCGCCGGCGTGATCACGACGCCAGTCTCCGTCCTGGGGCCGGCGGCCATCCAGGTCGACAAAGCGGCTTATGCGCTTGGCCTCAGCCCGTGGCAAGCGGACGTCTCTGCGTCGCTGGTCGATACCGCGCAGACGGCGCTATCACAAGCCGGCTTCGCCGTAACGCGCTACGCCAACGCACAGAGCATGAAGTGGACAAAACTCCTCATGAACATGATGGGCAACGCGGTTTGCGCCATTCTAGACATGACGCCCGCCCAGGAATTGGCCGACAGCGTGCTCGTCGACCTGGAAATCGACGCCTGGCGCGAGGCGCTCGCCGTGATGCAAGCCGCGGGCATCCGTCCCGCCAACTTGGGCGGTTACCCCTTTCGCCTGCTGGCGCCGCTGATCAGATCGCTGCCCAAGCCGCTCCTGCGCAGCGCCCTCCGCGCCAAAGCCGGCGGCGCGCGCGGCGGCAAGATGCCGAGCCTGCATATCGATCTGCACAGCGGACGGAGAAAAAGCGAGGTCGCCTGGCTCAACGGAGCCATTGTGAGAAAAGGCGAAGAAGTGGGCGTGCGCACGCCGATCAACCGCATGTTGACAGACGTTCTGCTGCGCATGATCGACGACGGCGAACGCCGATCCCGTTGGCGGCATAATCACGCACGGATACTGCTCGCCGCCGAGGAATACCGCTCCCGCTCAGGAAACCGTTAAGGCGAAGCCTGGCCCTACCAGCGCAATCAAGACCAGCGCCACCACGGCAAAGACGGCGAACTCCAGCAGAACCCGGCGGGTGAGCCGGCCTTGCAAGCCATGTTGGGCAATGCCGACCAGCAAATAGAAGATCAACAGCAGCAACAGCCCGCCCGTCAACCCCGGCAGCACCCAGTAGTTGAGCGCCCAAGTCACCTCGCCCAAAGTCAAGCCGATGATACCGCCATAGGTTAGCGCGGTGCGCGCGCGCGGCGTCACGCTGCGCAGGATCTCTATCGCCAGCAACATCGCCGTCGCCGCTACCAACGAGCCGGAAAGGAGGCTGCGCGTGCGCGTCTGGTATACAAACAGAAAGAGCAACAGAGCACTGCCATAGGCGAGCGAATCCAAGAGCAGCCTCGCCCGCCGCGAACCGGGCTGGCCCGGCTCGACCGTCGTATAGAGGCCCGCATACGCCAATGCGACGAGCGTCCCGCTCAGAGCAATGGCGACCAGTTGAATCACCGGGGTGGGTGCAAGCGGCAATAGCAGCGCGGCGATGCTGGTCAGAGCCATCGGCAGCGCCCAATAAGGCCAGTTTTCCAGACCCAGCATGTTAATCCGTTGAGCGTTGGCCGGGTGCGCGGCCACTACACTCTGCGCGCCTGCCGCCGCCGCCATTGCCAGGAAGATGGCAAACCAGATCGCGCCCGTGAACGGCAACGTAATCGGAGAGCCGAACGCCCAAAAGCTCACTACCGCGGTCGGCAGATCGATCACCAAGCTCGCGCCGAGGCCCAGAACCACCAGCCATGTCGCCACGCTGATGCGGTCGCGGTAATCCGCCCCGGCGCCGGTCCGGTCGCGCAGCGCGTGCCCGAAGTGCACTGCTGCAGTTTGCGCCGCGCTGATGACCTCTCGTCCGAAGCGTCGCGCCCATGCGCCCGCGCGCCCCGCTGCCGCCCCAATTATGTCCGCTCGCATCTGCTTCGCCGTACCGCCTCCTTTACGCGCCAACTTCAACGCTCCATACCGCTTGCCCCCCCTACATCGTCATGATAAGGTAGGTAAAGTCATTCTAAGAGCCGGACAAAGGCCTGTCAACAATGACCCGTTGCAACTTTATCGACTTCGACATCATCCTGCGCGGGGCTGCCCCGCCCTATTCGGTCGCAGCCCGCTATCGCCGCCAGTCCGCGGAAGGCGCCTTCGCCTGCGACATCAACCAAGGCGACTGGCCTAGCCTAGCCGAGCGCATCGAGCGCACCATGTTTACGCCCGATGCCAGGTTGCTGGCAGATGCGGGCAGCCGGCTTTTCACCGCGCTCATCCACAACGACGTGCGCGACCTGTGGATCGCCGCCCGTTCGGACCTGGACCAGGAGCGAATCGACGGCCTGCGCATTCGCCTAGCCCTGCATCCGCCGGCGGTCGCCGCCCTCCCCTGGGAGACGCTCTATGACCCGCATCGCCGCCAGGCCATCGCCGCCAATGGGCGGACGCCGCTGGTGCGCGTGGAGGACTCTCAGCGTCTCGTGCAGCCTCCGCGCCCGCTGCGCATCGCCTGGCCGATCACCATCCTCCTCGCCGCGCCGGATGACGCTTCCGGCCAGATCAACGCCGCCGCCGAGATCCAGGCGGTCAAACGCCTGCTCGAAGGCTTCGGCCCCGACCGCATCCGCGTGACGACGCTGACGGGCCGCTTCTCCATCCTCGACCTGCGCGAGCAGTTGGACGCGCTCAAACCCGACATCCTGCACCTCATCACGCATGGCGGGCCGGAGGGATTGGAACTCTGGCAGCAAGGCCAGTCGGTCATGACGCCATCCGCCTCGTTGCAGACCGTGCTAGAGCACGCGTCCTCGGTCAAGCTGGCCTTTCTCAACGCCTGCCTGGCCGGCGCCAGTACCGGCAACTTACCGCTTCAAAGCGTGGCAGGCCGGTTGCTGCAAACCGGGCTGCCCGCGGTCATCGCCATGCAGACCGAAATCCGCGACGATGCCGCCATTCACTTCGCCAAATCGCTCTACGAGGAGTTAACAGCCGGCGCCTGCCCCGGCGCCATCGACGCCGCCGTCGCCCTCGCCCGCAGCAGCCTCTTTGCGCTCAACCCGGGCGACTTCAGCTATGCTACCCCCGTACTGTGGTTGAACGCCGCGGACGGGCTGATCTTCACGACCGCCGGCGACCCCGGCACGCCTGTTCGCGCCGATGAAAACGTGGCGATCAACGCCGAGCGGCGCTGGCTGGTGCAAATAGCGCAAGAGGTGGACCCTTCACGCCTCCCGCCCGATCAGCGCTTCGTGGCGCGTGACTGGAAGCGCATCCTAAGCGATCTGCATGGCCTGCTCGACCAACTGCGCTATGTCCAGCTGCACGGTTCCGCCGGCGCCTATCAAGACAAGGCGCGGCAGTACCAAGCTCGTAAAGCCGCCCTGCTGCGTCTGCAAAACTATATCGACGAATTGCCGAAATAAACCGAACGACCGTAACCGTCTACCCCGTCCACACATGGCGCAGCGTACTCGCCGCTCTGCGCAGCGTGTTGCTGCTTGTCGCGCTCTGCGTGTTCAGCCTTGCCGGGCTCCTGCAACTTCGCGCCGACGAGCAGGCCGGCGCCGGCCTGCCGCCTGCTGACGACGCTCCCCTTGCCGGATTGCCGTTCCTGGGCATCAACATTGCCCTCGAACAATCCGGTGAAGCCTCCCAAGCCCACACGCTCAAGGAACTCCAAGCCGCGGGCTTCGGCTGGGTCCGCCAGCGCTTTGACTGGGCCGATCTGGAACCGATGCCGGGCCGCTTCGACTGGACCTGGAGCGACGCCGCCCTGCGCGACATCCGCGCCGCCGGCCTTGTCCCCATCGTCGTGCTCGACGGCAGCCCGGCCTGGGCGCGTGCACCGCAGGATACAGGCCCCGGCGACAATTCCTTGGCGCCGCCCGTCCACAGCGCGGACTTCGCGCGCTTCGCCGCCGCCTTCGCCCAGCGCTATGCCGGTGACGTCCGCTATTACCAGATCTGGGACGAGCCGAACATCGCGCCGCACTGGGGCAATCGCTGGATAGACCCGGTACACTACGCCCAACTGCTCAAGACAGTGGCGCCGTCCATCCGCCAGGCCGACGCGGACGCGGTCATCCTCCTGGCGGCGCTCGCCCCGACCGCGGACCGCGGCCATCTGGCCGTAGACGAGGTTTACTTCTTGCAGCGCCTCTATGCAGCCGGCGCGCAGCCCTATTTCGACGCCGTTGCCCTCCAGCCCTTCGGCTTCGGCCATGCGCCGCACGATGCGCGCGGCCAGCGCGACATCCTCAACTTCCAGCGTGCGCGCTGGGTGCGCCAGGCTATGGTCGCAGCCGGCGACGTGCAGACGCCCATTCTAGCCGTGCGCTATGGCTGGAACCGGCAGCCGAACCCGACCTGGGGCGCGGTAAGCTCGCAAAACCAGGCCCGCTTCGCCCGCGAGGCGCTGGACATCGCCTATACCCGCTGGTCCTGGATGGGCGGCATGGGCTGGGCGGCCTACCGTCAAGACACGCCGGCATCCGACCCAAGCCGGGGCTTCAGCCTCAACGACGCGACCGCTCGCGCCCTATCCGAGTGGCAATATACGCAGCCGGACCGCGCCGCCGCGCTTGCCGTCCATCCCCCGCCACCACACGACTGGCCGCGTTGGCTGCTGCTCCTGGCGGCGACCGGCCTGGCAAGCTGGCGGCTCGTCGCCGCGGCGCGCCTGCTGCCCTGGCCGCGCTGGCAACACGCCTACCTGGACCTGTCGCCAACCTTACGCGCCGGCGTCTGGCTGGCTCTGGGCGTGACCTACTACTTAGCTGTCTGGCCGCCGCTTATCCTCCTACTTTGGCTCGCGGCGGCCCTGCTGATCTTGGCCGACCCGCACACGGGCATCCGGCTGGCTGCCGCGCTGCTGCCCTTCTACTTCCGGCACAAAGAGATCCACTGGGGTCTACTCCATCTAGCCGTGCCGCCTGCACACGCCGCAGCGCTCTGCCTCCTGCCGGCCCTGATGCTGCATATCCGCCGCGCCGCCCGCCCCCTAGACCGCTGGGATGCCTTGGCATTGGGCTGGCTGGCCGTATCGCTGATCAGCGCGGCCGCCGTATGGCATTGGGTCGCCTACGGTCGCGGCTTCGTAGACCTGGTTGCCGTCCCGCTCATCCTCTACTGGGCTGTGCGAACCTGGGCGCACACAGCAGAGCAACGGCGACGCATCCTGATGGCGCTGGTCGCCGGCGGCGTACTGGCCGGAGCGTGGGGGCTGATCGACTGGCTGGCCGGCGGAGGGGGCGAAGCGGACAGGATGCGCCGTTTGGCCGGCGTCGTCTACTCGCCCAACCACGCCGCGCTCTACATGGAGCGCACCCTGTTCGCCGCCCTGGGACTGGCGCTGTACTTGCGAGCGCGAAGGCGCTGGATTTGGGCGGGCGCAACCCTGATCAGCGGCATCGCCTTGCTGCTCACCGGCAGCCGCGGCGCTCTGCTGCTAGGACTGCCCGCGGGCCTGATCGTACTCGTCTCTTGCACGCGCGCGCAGCCAGCACGCAGCCTTGCCCTCCGCCCCGGGGCTCTCGTCCTGGGCATAGCCGCCACAGCGCTGGCAGCCCTGCTCGTCGCCGCCGGCCTCTCGTGGGAACGGCTCAGCAACAGCGCCACCCTCGTCGAACGTGCAGCCCTATGGCGGCAAAGCTGGCTGCTCTGGCTGGATTACTGGCTGACGGGCGTCGGGCCAGGCGGCTTCCTGTGGCGCTTCCCCGCCTACATCTCCGAAGGCGCGCCCCTCGACCCGAACCTGCAACACCCGCACAACGTCTGGCTGGAATTTGCCGCGACCGCGGGGCTGCCCGGCCTGATCTGGCTGGCCGCGGCGATTCTCCTCACCGTCGAAGGTGTCAGCCGGGCGCGACGCCTCGGTTGGCCGGCGCGCGGTTGGGCGGAAGCCGGCCTGCCGGCTGCGCTCGCAGCCGCGCTCGCCCATGCCCAAGCGGACGCCTTCGCCGCGCTCGCGGACCTCGCCGCCTGGAACTGGCTGGCCCTCGGCCTGCTCGCGGCGAGTCTGGCTCAGCGTCGCCCGCCCGAACCCCCGTCCGGACAAATATAAAGCCGCCCCGGAGGTCCGAGGCGGCTTTCGCTTCCCTGTCAACTGGCGAGGGACCTACTCCAGATTGAGCGTCACGTCGATCTGCGCCAGCGGGGCCAGCGGCAGAATCTGCTCGCGAATGAACTTCATCATCGTCGGGTCTTGCAGGATGGGGGAATCGCCCACGAACGGCAACGCCAGGTCCAGAGCAGTCGCCAGCGATTCGTCGTCGTAATCGATGCCCAGCGCCTTATCGCCGTCTAGCAGGATCTCGAGCTGGCTGTCGCCGCTCTTGACCTGAAGCTGCGACACGCCCTGCGCCTTCAGAACGCCCATCACCTCCGGCGGCAACGCCGGCAAGCCCACGCCCAGTTGCGCCAACGTATCGGCGGAAAGACCGCCGACCTGCGTAAAGCCCTGGTCGCCGTACGCGGCTTCCAGCTTGATGAACGGCACGGTCATGCCGCTAAGGTCCATCGGCTGGAAAGCCTCCGCAGGAGCGGCCTCGCCGCCGGCCTCAGGCAGTTGCAAATTGACATCGATGCCGAGATTGAGCACTGTCCCAACGACCGTATCCACCAGGTCGGGGCTAATGCCGGCAATCGGACCGACCAGCCCTGCCAGCGTCTCCATCGATTCCTCGTTCCAGGAGATGGCGGGCAACGCCCTCTCTCCGGCCATGATCGACAAGCCCTCAGGGTTGACCTGCACGCTCAGCGAATCGACATTGGCCGCGCCGAGTTTTTGCACCACATCCGCGGGCAATGCGACCCCTGCCGGCAACGGTACGCCGGCGACGCTCTCCACCGTCCCGTCGGCGCCGACAGCGACCGTAATTGCGCTCAGTTGCGTCTGCTCAACCGGCTCGCCTGTGAAGGAGATCGCCGCGCTGATATCCGCACCGGGCAGCAATGGCACGATCCGGTTCACCATATCCAGCATGGCCGGATCGGGGATAAAGGCCCCTAGTTGAGCCTGGAGGCGGCCCAAGGATGCGCTGTCATAGGCGATGCCAGGCAGCGCCCTGTCGTTCAGGAAGAGGTTGATGCCGTTGGGGTGTGTCGCAACCTTAACGGAATTGACGCCCAGCGAATTCAAGATTCCCAGCGTATTGGCATCCAACGCCGGCAAAACAGGCGCGCCGAGCATCTGCTCTAGCGTCGAAGCGGGGATGCCCTCGACGATAGCCTGCCCGTTTTCGTCAAACACTAGGCTGCCAATAGTGATCGGGCCGATGGTCGTCTCGGCGGCAGGGGTCCTTCTTACTGCGGTCTCGCCCTTCCACCGAGGGATATTCAATGTGGCTGTACCCGATGGCACGGGCAGATGCAGCGCTGCGCCCAGACCGATCTTGCGCGCCCACGGCAACAAATTGGCGATGAGATCCGCGTTGGGCACGCCCGGCATTGACCTGATAACCTGCTGCAAGGTCTCAGTCTTGGCCTGATCCCATTCTATGTACGGCATATCCTCGCCGTTGACATAGACATGGATGCCGTTATACCCGATCCGGGCTTCCAGCTTCTGGATGTTGGCTGCCTGCAATTGCTGGATGAGGGCCGGCTGCAACACCATGCCTATGTTGAAGCCGAAAACTTTCGCCGTGCCATCCGGCTGAACAGTCACCTTGACGGACGGCAGGTTGAACCACGTCGAACCGCTGGTTCCCCCGCCGCGACCAACCAACACCAGACTGACAATGAGTGCGACAACTAAGATTATGACAATCTTTGCCCTCGCCTGCATATCCAGTCTCCTTTACGTACGTGTGCGTTGACAGGTAAGTGGGATGATAAGTGATTGAAGAATAATCCCGGCAAGCTTAAAAAACTCGGAGAATTTAGCGCAATCATACACCAGTTTAGGTGAACACACAAGCGAAATCGCCGCCTATCCGCGCGCTGCGTTTGCGGGCTGTTCCTCCGGCGCGACCAGCGCATCCAGCGCCGCGATCATGGCCGCTTGGTCGCTCCACGGCTGCTCGACCGTGCCGAAGCACATCGACCGTTCATGGCCTTTGCCAAAGGCCGCCACCACGTCGCCGGGCCGCGCCAGACGCGCCGCCAAGCGGATGGCCTCGGCCCGATCCGGCTCGATGCGATAGTCGTCTGCGCCGGCGTGCTTGCGCACGCCCGCCTCGATCGCCCGGTTGATCTCGTCCAGGTCTTCAGTGCGCGGGTCCTCGGCCGTGATCACGGTGAAGTCGGCCAGCCGCCCGCTCACCTGTCCCATCAGATCGCGTTTAGCCCGGTCGCGCAGCCCTGCACAGCCGAAGACGGAAATCAGCCTGCCGGGCGTCCCGTCCGGGTTCGGCCGCGTCAGTGGGCGCAACGTCTCCAGCGCCCGCTCCAGGCTCACCGGCGAGTGCGCGAAGTCTACGACGGCCAAGAACGGCTGGCCGCGATCGATGCGCTCCATGCGACCGGTGACGCCGCGCATCTGCGCCACACCTCTGCGCACAACGTCCGGCTCAATCCCAAGTTGCAACGCAATACTCGCCGCGCACAGAATGTTGGCCACGTTGAAGGCGCCGATCAAGGCAGTCTCTACATCGAATTCTCCGCCGGGCCACAATAGGCGGAACACCGTGCATTGCGGCTCATAGACAATGTCCGAAGCAGTAACGTCCGCCTTCACCGGCGCCGGCCCGTAGGCGAGCATGTCCACGCCGCGGCCATGACGCGTCGTCTCTTCACACAGCGCCTCTTGCAGCGCACCGAAACTTCCCGCGTCATCGGCGTTGAGCACGGCCAGTTTGCGCACGCCCGGCTTCTGTGCAGACGTGAACAGGCTGCGAAACAACAGCGCTTTGGCCTGCACATAGGCCTCCCGGCTGCCGTGATAGTCCAGGTGCTCGTGGGTGATATTGGTCACCGCGGCGACATCGTAGTTCACCGCGGCCGTTCGCTTTTGCGCCAAGCCGTGGCTGGTGCTCTCAACGATGGCATACAGGCAGCCTGCGTCGCGCATCTGCGCCAGATAGCCTTGCACCTCCGGCGCATCCGGCGTCGTCACATGCAGACCCGTATCCTGCTCGGCTCCGGCGATGCGCGCCGCCACCGTCGTGATCACGCCCACGCGCCCATGCGGCGCGGAGGAAGAGCGAGTGGCCTCGGACAAGATCGACTCCAGCAGGGCGCACGTCGTGGTCTTGCCGTCCGTGCCGGTGATACCGATCACCGTCAGCGCGCGGCTGGGGAAGTCGTAGAGCGCCGCGCTCGCCTCTGCCAGCGCTGTCCGGGCGTCCGCCACGAGGACATAGGGAAAACCGGACGGCAGCGCGATGCCCTGGCCGGCCAGTTCGTCCCTTGTGGCGGACCCCACCGCGGCCACTGCGCCGGCATGGATGGCAGCCGGCAAATACGCATGCCCGTCATGGCGTTCTCCGCGGATCGCGACAAAGAGTGAACCATCGGCCACGCGGCGGCTATCCGCCGTCACGGAGCGAATCATTACGTCGCGCAGATCTTTGTCACCGCTTTGCACGCCGGATAGCGCAGCCACAACCTCTGCAAGCGTGATCATTTGGCAGTCCACATGACGGGAAAAGAGCGGCTATATGTCGCGCGGGCCGCGGATCACCGAGAGCCCTGCGGCAACCACCACGACAGCCAATAGAATGCTGGCGCCGACGAACACAGGGGGAAGCGTCGTCTGCACCAACTCTTCGACGTTGATCGGCGTGCGCGTCGGCGCAGGCGTGGGCGTCTCCGTCGGCGGCTCTGTGGCGACGGGCGACGGCGTATCGACAGGAATTGGCGTGTCTGTTGCCGGCGGCGGGGCCGTCGGCTCCCTCGGCGGCGCGGCTTCGGACGCCTGCGTGGCGGCGGGTGACGGCTGGACAGGCGTGGGCAGCACGACGGCGACCGCGTCCGGGGTTGCGGGTTCGGCATCCGCCGAACCGGTCGGGATGGCGAGAGGCATTGCCGTGCTGAGCGCTTCAGTGGCGGTGATGATCTCGGCCACAGGCAACTGCAACTCGATGCTGATCGGTTCCGTTTCGGTCACCGCTACCGAGGCGGCGGGCGTGTCCGTCACCGGCGGCGTATCCGTCGGCAGCGGGGTTTCGGTCGGCGTCGCCGTCGGGGTTGGCGTATCGGTGGGGAGCGGCGTATCGGTTGCTGTCGGCGTAGCGGTGGGCGTCGCCGTATCAGTCGGCGTCACCGTCGGCGTGGGCGTATCGGTGGGCAGGGGCGTCGGCGTAAAGGTCGGCGTCGCCGTAGCAAGCGCCGCCGCCCGATCCAGCGGCGGCATGTTCAGCGCCGAAAAGAAAGTCAGGCCTTCGTCGTCGCTGCGCAACACCCAGTCGTTTGCCGTGCCGGCATAGAGCGTGCGCGGCGCTTCCGGGATATTGGCGATCGCATAGGTGACGCCGCTATAGGGTGCACCGTTGACCAGCGGCTGCTGCCACTGGTTTTCCGCGCCGGTCCACAGCCCGGTCTCGGTCGCAGCCACGATGTTCCGCCCCGTATCGGCCAGGTCATAGATGATGGTCAGCGGGAAATTGGGCATGGCCGTGAAGGTTGCGCCGTCTTGGCTGCGGTAGAGCCCCTGACCCGTCCCCGCGTACAATCCGTCGGGCCGCGACATCAGGCTGAACACGATCAACGTGCTAGGCAGGCCGGGGACGAACTCCCAGGTAGAGCTTTCGGGCGTCATGCGATAAAGGCCGCCATGCGTGCCCGCATAGAGGACGCCGTCGTGCAGCACGACCTCGCGCACGCGGCGCGCCTCGCCCTGCAGGCCGCCGTCCAGCTTCTGCCAAATGTCGCCCGCATTGGGGCTGCGGAACACGCCGTCATAGCGCGTGGCCGCGAAAAACACGGTCACGCCGTCCTGCACGACCGAATACAACTCGCCGACGGCTGCATTTTCCGACAGAAGCGCCTTGAACCCCGGCAGTTCCTCCCACGTCTGGCCTGCGTCCCGGCTGCGATACATGTAGCCGAAGCCGCCGTCGCCTGCCAGGATCAAGTTCGGATTTTGCGGGTCCGCGGCTAACCCGGCCATGCTGATATTCGGCCGCATGCCCTCGTTGGCGCCTGTCCATCCTACCGCGCCGTTGGTCGAACGGTACAGGTTGACCGGATCGGGGGCGTTGAGCGTGCCGGCCAGCACCTGTTCGGGCTGCCCGGACAGCACGAGCACGCTGATCGCCACGTTGCGCGTGGGCACGGCGGTCTCCTGCGCCATGACCAACGCGGGCAGCAGCCATCCCGCCGCCAACACGCCGGCCAGCAGCGGCATCATATAGCGCTTAGCTTGAAACACACGCAGTAGTCGGCGCATCCGCCTACTCTGGATCATCCCTGTCTGCTCAGACCGCAGTGGCAGCCCTGAAGCTCAATATGCAGATTATGTGTAGATTATACGGTGCATGGGCGTGAACGTCGAATTATCTGGAGGGTTGCGTCTCGCAGTGACGTCGCGACAATCTGATAACTGTATAACAAACGCCAAGGGCGGACGCGAGTTCCCTCCCTTGGCGCGATCGCCGTCTTCGGTTGGCAAGCCGTCCGGCAGTCTACAACATCAGGGCCAGCAGCTGTCGCGATGCCGAGTTGGCCCATTCAAGCAGTCTCGGCGGGTACAAGCCAATCCAGATCGTCGCCGCCACGCAAAAAAGTACGACGCTCTGGATGGCGACGGGCGCGGCAATCGGGCGCGGCGCCGCCTCTCCATCCGGAGTGAAGAACATCGTGCGCACCACGTTCAAATAGTAATAGGCGGCGATCGCTGCGTTCACCAGACCTACGCCGGCCAACCAGAAATACTGGTGCTGCACCGCAGCCCCGAAGACATAGAATTTGCCCACAAAGCCGCCGGTGAGCGGTATACCCGCCAGGCTGAGCAGGAAGATGAACATCGCCCAAGCCATGCCCGGCGCGCGCTGCACCAGGTTGCTATAGGCGTCCAACTCTGTGCTGCCTGTGGTATCCTCCACGGCCAGCACCACCAGAAACGCGCCGATGTTGGTGAACAAATAGGCGAATAAATAGAGCAGCAGCCCGTTCAGTCCGTTCATGCCCAAGATGGTGAGGTCAGCCTGCTGGCTGGACACCACCGCAGTCAGGCCCATCAGGATGTAGCCCGCCTGGGCGACCGAGCTATAGGCCAACAGACGCTTGACGCTGGTCTGGCGCAGGGCGATGACATTGCCCACAGTCATCGTCAGCACGCTCAGACCGGCGAGGATCGGCGCCCACTCGACGCGGTACGCGCCCAGCGCCACCACAAAAACGCGCGCCATCACGGCGAAGCCTACCGCCTTCGACGCCGTGGACAGATAGGCCGTAATGGGGGTCGGCGCGCCGTCATACACGTCCGGCGCCCACTGGTAGAACGGCGCCAGGCTCGCTTTGAAGCCTAGCCCGACCAGCGTCAGCAGCGTCGCCGCAGGGATGACCGCAGCCATCTCCGCGTTCGCCGCCAGCGCCTGGGCGATCTCGCCCAGGTCCAGCGAGCCGGTCGCGCCATAGAGCAAGCTCATGCCGTACAGCATCAGCGCCGCCGCCACCGAACCATACAGGAAGTACTTAAGACCCGCTTCCGCGCTGCGCTTGTTGGTGCGCAAGAAGCCCGCCAAGATGTAACTCGTAATCGACAAGAACTCTATCGAGAGATAGAGCAGCAGCAGGTTGGTGGCGCTGACCGCAAAGCTCATCGCCGCCGTCACCAGGAGGAAGAGCGCCCAGAACTCGCCGCGGCCGGTTGCGTGCCGGTTCATGTAGCTGCCGCCGCCGATAGCGACCAGGATCATGCCGGTGTAGATGACCAGCTTGAGGAAGGTGGCAAACGGGTCAATCA
The DNA here is from genome assembly GCA_964467575.1 of uncultured Caldilineaceae bacterium. GTDB lineage: Bacteria > Chloroflexota > Anaerolineae > Caldilineales > Caldilineaceae > JASGTU01. Next base: position 62,754 of record CAYXRG010000003.1, read on the forward strand.
CCGTCGTGCTCAACACGACATATGGTTCCATGCCGAGTTGTAAGAGTATGCCAGTCAGCCCTACGAGCAGGAACAGGACCGTGACCGCAAGATAGCCGCGCCCGGAGTCCTGCCGATCCGCCTGGGCAATGTCCAGAAGCAAGATCAGAAGACCGCCGGTCACCAAGATGAGTTCCGGCAGAATACCGCCAAGTGAGCCGAAGCTGATGTCGCCCAAAAGTAGCCCCCTCGCTTACATGATATTCTGAATGAACTCGATCAGGCGTTGCGCCGATCCGTTGAAATAGTTCAGGATCACGGTCGGATAGATGCCGATGATGAACATGCCCGCAATCAGCGGCCACAACGTCACCTTCTCGAAGCCGACCATATCGGTCGGGCCGTCGGCGTCCTGCCCGTCTACCGTTGTCCAGTGCGACACCTTGCCCGGCTCATACTGGCCCAGGAATACGTTCTGGATGATGCGCCACAGGATATAGACGGCCGTCATGACGATGCCGATGGTGCCAAACGCCGCCCACAAGGGGACCAGTGCAAACGCCCCGCGGAAGGTGAAAAACTCGGCCCAGAAGCCGGCCAGCCCCGGCAACCCCAAGCTGGCGAAGGCGGCCACCATCATCATGCCGTAGAAGTAGGGCGTCACCGTCGCCAAGCCGCCGAACTGCGACAACTCACGCGTGTGCGCCCGTTCGTAGATCACGCCGACCAAGAGGAACAACGCGCCCGTGATGATGCCGTGGTTGAACATCTGCAGCGCCGCCCCATTTAATGCCATGGCCGCGCTGTCGTTGACCGCTTCGAGCGTGACGCCGAAGACGTCGGCCGCGCGCTGCGCCGCGTCCGTCGTCAACACCGACGCGGCCGCGCCGATGCCCAACATCACATAGCCCATGTGGCTTACCGAGCTATACGCGATCAGCCGCTTGAGGTCGGTCTGCGCCACGCAAACGAACGCGCCGTAGACGATGGCGATTGCGCCTAGCGCCACCAGCCACATGCTCCAATACTGGCTTGCCGCCGGATAGGTGGGCAGAACAATGCGCAGGAAGCCATACGCGCCGAGCTTGAGCAACACGCCCGCCAGGATCACGCTGCCGGCCGTCGGCGCCTCGGTGTGGGCGTCGGGCAGCCAGGTGTGGAACGGGAAGCTCGGCACCTTGAAGGCGAAGCCGAGGAAGAAGCCCCAAAAGGCCAGGCTCGACAACAACAGCCCGCGATCTGCCGGCAGGTCTCGGAAAGGTTGCGCTGCAGCCGCGCCCACGATGTCAAACGTGCCCGTGGCAAAGTAGGTCAACAGGATCGCCAACAACATCGCCACCGATCCGACCAGCGTATAAATGAAGAACTTGATCGAGGCGTAATTGCGGTTCTTGCCGCCCCATATGCCGATCAGCAAGTACATCGGCACCAGGCTGATTTCCCAGAATACGTAGAACAGCACGTAGTCCAGCGCCACAAACACGCCGATCATGCTCAGTTCCAACAAGTGGAACATGGCGAAGTACTCTTTGACGCGCGTGTTGATGACGCCTGCGCTATAATAGATGCTCAGCGTGGACAACAGGGTCGTCAAAAAGACCAACGGCAAACTCAGGCCGTCGACGCCCAAATGGAAACTGGCGTTCAGCGATTCGACCCACGGAACTTGCACCTCGAACGCCATGTTTGCGGCTGCGTGATCATAGGCGACCAGCATATAGATGCTGAGGCCCAGCGGGAGCAAACTGGCCGCGATAGAACCCTGTTTGATCAGGCGCGAGTTCTCGCCCGGCGTCAAAATGACCAGCGCCGTCGCGATCAAAGGCCAGATCAAAAGAATCGGCAGCGCCCATTGATTCAGCAATTCCATGGATGTTTCCTCCGCAGACCCCTGTTTTGGAATTCAGTTTCCATCTATGCGCTTATTCGCTTGCGTGCGCAGAACCGGCGCAACGCATCTCGCCTTAGCCTACCTTATCGCCGCGCGCCTAGACCAACGTCAACAGCGCCGGCAGCGCCGTCAACAGCAGCCAGATCGCTATCGACACCACCGCCACCAGCAAATACGCCTGCACATGGCCGTCCTGGATGTGGCGCATCGCCTGGCCCGTGCGAGCCGTTGCCCAACCGAAGGCGTTGACCGTGCCGTCTACCACGATCCGGTCGACCGCTGCCATAAACGCCGACAGCCACACGCTCACCCGCCCAATGGCGTTCACAATCGGGTCGATCACCCACAGATCATCCACCCAGTAGAGGAACTTCGACAGCCCTCGTCCGAAAGCGATGATCGTCGCCTGGTAGAACTCGTCCACATAGTATTTGCGGTGCAGCACAGTCCAGATCGGCCCCAACGCTCGCTGCAGCGGATCGATCTGCCCCGCCGCATACCCGCGGCCGTAGACCCAATAACCGGCGGCTAGGCCGCCTAACGCCACCACCAGCGACACAACCAGCGGCACGTAGCTGAAATCGGGATGCGCCACGTGCAGCTGCATATACTCGATGTACGGCTCCAGCAGCCCTTCCAGGAAGTTGGGAATCAGCCCGCCGATCAACGGGAACTTGGCCGGGATGCCGAACCAACCGAGCGCAATCGCAAAGGGCGCAATCAGAATCAGCGGCCATACCATAGCGCGGCTGCTTTCCGGCGCATGCTCGGCCCCTTCCGTACGCGGCGCGCCGAGAAAAGTCAGCCCGATCTGGCGCGCGGTGTAGAAGGCGGTAATAAACGCCGAGATCGCCAACACCCAGAACACGAGGTTGTGTCCCGAACCCCAGGCATAGGCGAAAATCTCGTCCTTCGACCAAAAGCCGGCGGTGATCAACGGGAAGCCGCTTAAGGCCAGGCCGCCGATGATAAATGTCCAGCTTGTGCCGGGCATGCGGCCCAGCAGGCCGCCCATGTTGCGCATGTCCTGCGGATCGTTCGGGTCCAACTGGCCGTCCGGCCGTATGGCGACCTCGGCGTGTCCCTCGTGCGCTTCCTCGTTGCCATGCTCGTGTGCATGGTGGAAGCCGTGCTCGACGCCGTGAATCACACTGCCCGAACCGAGGAAAAGCAGCGCTTTGAAGAAGGCGTGCGTGATCAGATGGAACAGCGCCGCCGGATACGCGCCGATGCCGATGGCAGCCACCATATAGCCGAGCTGGCTGATGGTCGAATAGGCCAACACGCGCTTAATATCCCACTGCGCCACGGCAATTGTGGAGGCAAAGAGCGCGGTAAACGCGCCGATAAAGGCCACGAACTGCAACAAGCCGGGCGCCGCCTCGCCGCCGACTAGGTAGAGCGGGAACATGCGCACCAGCAGGAAAACGCCCGCCGAAACCATCGTCGCCGCATGAATCAGCGCGCTGACCGGCGTCGGGCCTTCCATAGCGTCGGGCAGCCACACATGCAGCGGGAACTGCGAACTCTTGCCCACCGTCCCGAAGAAGATCAGGAACCCGATCAGCGCAATCCACGGCACAGTCACGTTGAAGACGGGCACCGTCACCATCTTCTCGGCCAACTGGTGCAGGTTCTCCGGCGCGAGGATGTCCCTAAAGGCAAGGCTGCTCGGCTCGCTTTGCGCGTACAACAACATCATGCCCATGAACATGATGGCGTCGCCGATGCGCGTGGTAATAAACGCCTTGACCGCAGCAGCTCGCGCCGACGGCTTCTCGTACCAGAAGCCGATCAGCAGATAGCTGCACAGCCCCATGATCTCCCAAAACACGAAGAAGGTCAGCAACGAATTCGAGACGACCAGCCCCAACATGCCTGTGGCGAAGAGGCTGATGTAGGCCATAAAACGGCTGTAACGCGGGTCTTTGCCCTGCGCCGCCGAGACGGGATAGATGGCCGCCTGCAAGTGCGGCGGGAAGGTCATGTAGCCGCTGGCATAGATGAAGATCATCAGCAGCAAGAACGACGCCATGAACAACATCAGCGCGTTCGCCGGGTCCACCTGATACCCGATCACGATCTCGGATGCGCCGGCCGGAATCGTAAACAGCTCGCCGTAGTGGGGATGCAGGCCGAAATGATCGCCCAGGAAGGCTGCGAAGGCAATGGGCCAACCCAACAGCAGGCTGAGCAACGCCCCGCCGATGGCGGTGAGCGCGCTGACCGTCTTGTTGCGATTCAGGAACAAGATGATCGCCGCAAACGCCAGGAAGGGTGGGATTGGCACTAGCCAGGCTAAGTTCAGAAATCCTTCCATTCGTATGTCCTCACGCTACTTCCACACGGATGATGGCTTGTCGCCGCCATTCGCCGGCCTTCAGACGCGCGGCCCGCGACGCCGCCGGTTGATCCCGATTCCCGCTAAATACCCCAGTCCGGCTCCCGTCAGAGCAAGGGCGAGAAACGCCAGATCATTGCCGGCCTGGAACAACGTCCCCACGCCGATCATCAAGATGCCGCCGAGAAACGCATAAACGATCAGAGACCGGCTCTCGGCTTTGCGCGCCCGCGACTCCTCCAGCAAACGCGCCGCATCTTGATAGTCCGGCACAAACCGGACGATCTCCTGCAAGGCATGAATGGCGCCCGTATAGTTGCCCTGTTCCATCTTGTCGAGCGCCAGATTGTACAAAAACTCGCATTGCTCATCCAGCGTACCGCTGAGCATCTGCTTGGGCATGGCCGCCGCTTATCCCTGCAGCAAGTCCAACTCATCCAGGTTGACGGTTTTCCGGCTGCGATAGACAGAGATGACCAGGGCAAGCCCGACCGCGACTTCCGCCGCGGCAACGGCGATCACAAACAGAGCAAAGACCTGCCCGTCGAGCTGCTCCACAAACTCACCGTAGCGCCAAAACGCCACCAGGTTGATGTTGACGGCGTTCAGCATCAGCTCAATCCCCATCAGCGCCGCAATGGCGTTGCGCCGCGCCAGAGAGGCATATAGCCCGCTGGAAAAGATCAACGCCGCCAAAACCAAATACCAGTTGAGAGGAACCATGCAATCCGTCCTTCACTCCGTGTCGTCAAGCGCTTGCAACAGGGACCCCTAGTCGCGCGCCAGCAGGATTGCCCCGGCCAACGCCGCCAATAGCAGCAAGGCCATCAACTCAAAGGGAATCAGATACGTCGTCACAAACAACTCGCCCAAGTCGGCGATCATCTGCTCGCTGCTTGCCAGTTCCGCACCCGCTTCCGGCCAGGCCACGCTGACGAGCAAGCCCGTCATCACCAGGAAGAAGAGCACGCTGATGATCGCGGCCGACAGCATCAGCCGGTTCGTGGACGAAGTTCGCCCGAACATCATGCCGCGCGTCAGCATAATGGCAAACGTGATCAGCGTGGCGATCGCCCCCACATATACGAGCACCTGGCTGATGGCCAGGAACTCGGCTTCGAGCAGCACATACACGCCCGCGACCCCAAAGAACGCCAGCACCAGGCCGAGCGCGTTGTGGAACAGGTTCGGCGCCAGCGCCGTGATCAGCGCGCCGGTCACGGTCATCCCCGCAATCAGCACGAAGATGATCTGCTGAACAGTTGGCAGCGGAAACGGCAGTGCATCTAGACCCGGCATATGCAAACCCTCTTCACCCTGAGAAGTACTGAGTCCCCTATCGTGCGGCCCGGCTATTGCCGGCGCGCTGTGCGGCAAGCCTAGTCTCCCGACGGCGGCGCCGGCTGCATCGTGCCGATCAAAGATGCCGGCTCGAAGGCGCGCTTGGTGCGAACCTCTTCGTTCAGGAAATGGCGATTTAGTATCACCACAATCCAGGCAATCGCGCCCAGGTTGCCGATCAAAATCGCGGCGTATTGCACCCAGGTCGGGGCGGGCAACTTCAGCGCCATCATCTGCCACAAGATCAGCCCCAACACCATCGGCACCAACACCTTCCATGCAAACGCCATCATCTGGTCGATGCGCACACGCGGGTAGGTTCCCTTGATCCACTGGATCACGGCGTACACCAGCATGGACTTGCCCAGGAAGTAGACCACGCCCAAGATCGGCAACTGGTCTACAAACGGCCCTTGCCAGCCGCCCAAGAAGAGCATCACGGCGATGGCGCCCAGGAAGAACGAATTTAGGAATTGGGCAAGGAAGAACATGGCGAACTTCATGCCCGAATACTCGATGTGAAAACCGGCGATCAACTCGGACTCGGCCTCAAGCAGATCGAAGGGCGTCTGCTCTCCCTCCGCCAGTGCGCTGATGAAATAAATCAGAAACACAGCCGGCATGACGAACGCCGTCCAGCCCAAGCCGATATTGAAACCTGCGATCTCCAACGACTGGAACTCGGATAGCGCCTGCAGGCGCATGCTGCCAACCAGCAGCACCGGCCCCAACATCGCCAGCACCATCGGAATCTCGTAGCTCAACAACTGCGCAATCACGCGGAACCCGGCCAAAAGCGCATACTTATTGTTGCTGCTCCAGCCCGCCATCAGCGCCGACAGAATGCCGAGCGACCCCAACGCCACCAGGAATAGCACGCCCACATGCAGGTCCGCACCGATGATGCCCGGCGCAAAAGCGATGACCGTCGTCGACATGATGACGCCGAACACCGAGATGATCGGCGCTAGATTGTACGCTACCCTATCCGCCTCGGTTGGGCTGATGTCCTCTTTAGACAACAGCTTGGCGGCATCGGCCACAGTCTGTAACAGGCCGAAAGGACCTACGCGATTAGGCCCGATTCGATCCTGAATGCGGCTGACGATCTTGCGCGTGATCCAGATCAGACCCAGGGCGAGCGTAGGCGCAAAGATCGCCAGCGCCGTCGCGCCGATGATGAAGGCGATCGCCAGCGCCGCCGCTTCCGGCAAACCCAGCCCCGTAAAGAAATTGGTGAGCGTCGTACTCCAATGCTGCATCACATCCTCCACCGCAGACGGCCGTTTGCTACTCCCACTCGAGCGCGCCCTTGCGCCATTCGAGAAGCAGACCCAACAGCAGGATCACCACGAAGGTTATGGTTGCGACGACGCCGAAGAGCGACAGCCGTTGGTAGGCCAGCGCAATCGGAAACAGGAAGATCACCTCAACATCGAAGATCAAGAAGATCAGACCAATTAAATAGTACTGGGCGCGAAACTGCACCCACGTGTCGCCGACAGTCTCGACGCCGCTTTCGTATGTCTGATTCTTGATGGGATTGGGCCGTCTCGGCCCCAAGAAGTGTCCCAAGAGAATGGCCGCAACAGGCACCAAAAGCGCCAGGCCGCTCAAGATCAGTACGAAGGTATAGTTCTGCAGCATCAATGTCCCCTGGCTCTGTGGCTGTTGTTCAACCTGAATGATGCTTGATAATCTGTGGCCGTTCGCTCACCGCTTTCGGCGCGGCGGCATGGCCTTGGGCTTGCCGCATTTGCCTCTGCCGGGCCGAACGTCGGCGTATGGTAGCATACCCTCTCGGTATACAGAAATCTTCCCCTGTCTTAGACGACTTATAGCCTGTGTTAGCCTGCGCTGTAGCGGAATTGTAGCACACGGCGCAAATCCGCAGCAAGACGACTTTTCAGACCAAGCCAGAAAATCACCTCCTTTTAGCCATGCGCCAGAACCTGGCAGTTGAGGGGGACCGAGCCCCCCGCATGACGCCCTTACTGCACCCCCCGACTGCCAATGCCGGCACGTATCGGGGGTCCATATTGGGGCCGGTTTCGTTGTTGTTTGACATGCCCCAACGCTCGTGATAGAATTTACAAACGTGAACGAACATTACATAATCACGCGGACGGTACACGGACAATTGACTCAACACCGATGGGTGTTGAGTCAATAGTTTTCTTGCGCACTGACCCTTCGCCTTGGCCCTGGCGAGGCCGGCCGCATCGGCGGATACTAATACTATATGGAGTAGTTGACCACGATGGCAATCGACTACCTGCCGCTCTTAATCGTGTTGATTGTCGCCGCCCTGTTTGCGGCGATTGCGCTTATCGTGCCCGCCCTATTAGGGCCGCATCGCGCCAATAAGCAGAAGCTGGAACCCTACGAGTCGGGCATCATCCCTTTCTCAGACGCCCGCCGTCGCTTTCCGGTCAAGTTCTACCTGGTCGCCATGCTCTTCATCCTGTTCGATATCGAAGTTATCTTCCTCTATCCTTGGGCCGGCGTCCTTCGCGATCTGCGCGACAACTACTCGATACTGCTTGCACTCGCGCCGATGGGCTTCTTTTTATTCGTGCTGATCGTCGGGCTTCTTTACGAGTGGAAAAAAGGCGCGCTCGACTGGAAATGATGGCGCGCCGCGAGTTCCTGTTGACAGTTTTGGAGGGTGATGGCAATGGGCCTTGAAGATAAGCTGCCGGAAGGCGTCATTACGGCGAGACTGGAAGACCTGGTGAACTGGAGCCGCGCCAACAGCACATGGCCCCTGCTTTTCGGCCTGGCCTGTTGCGCCATCGAGATGATCGCCACCGGCACCGCACGCCACGACATCGCCCGCTACGGCTCCGAGTTGTTCCGCGCCAGCCCGCGCCAGGCCGACCTGATGATCGTCTCCGGCCGCGTCAGCAACAAGATGGCCCCGGTCATCAAACGGCTCTACGATCAGATGCTCGAACCGAAATGGGTGATCGCCATGGGGATCTGCGCCAGCGCAGGAGGCCCGTTTAACAATTACGCCATCATCCAGGGCGTCGACAAGATCATCCCCGTCGATGTATATGTGCCGGGGTGCCCGCCGCGGCCGGAAGCGCTCCTCTATGCCATGGACAAGCTGCGCGAAAAACAGGGTCGCGAGACGTTCGCCATGCGCCGCCGCGACGATATCGCCGCCGCTATGGTCGCCCCGGAAGACATCGAGTCGCTCGCCGGCCTGCGCAAGCGCGCCCCGCGGATTCCCGCGGCCTAGCCGGTCCAGCCCGAACACGCACCCGAGCAACGCCGCGCAATTACCCGGAGCCTGTCATGCTGAACGTCTCGCCCCTTCACAGAGAATACGAAACCCTCCCCAGCCTCAACAATCCGGCCATCCCGGCCCGAGCGCCCTTGCCGCAAGGCGAGACCGAAGACACCAAGCGCATCGTCGAGCGCTTTGGCGACGCGGTGATCGCCGCCGGCCTGCACAACGACCAGCAAATGGTCTACATTCGCCCGGACCAGCTAGTCGACCTGGCGAACTTCCTCAAAACTGAGGAAAAGCTCGCCTACGAGGCCCTCGTCGACGTCAGCTCGGTAGACTGCTCTAAGCTGCCCGCCGACGAGACCCTCGACGCACGCTTCCACACGGTCTACCAACTGCGCTCCTACACGCACAAACGCCATCTCACCATCGTCTGTCCGGCGGATGGCGGCGCACAGCCGGTGGCGCCCAGCCTCGCCCCCGTCTTCGAAGGCGCCGTCTGGCCCGAACGCGAAGTCTATGACCTCATGGGCGTTCGCTTCACCGGTCACCCCGACCACCGCCGCATTCTCATGCCGGAGAACTGGCCCAACCACCCGCTGCGCAAAGACATGCCAGTCGGCGGCGAGCCGGTTCCCTTCACGCTCACGTGGGAAGACCCCGAATTCGAGACGCTCGGCAAACAGGTGCTGCCTGCAGAAAGCGTGGCGCCCGTCTTGCCGCCCGGCATGAACCGCGAACGCATGATCGTCAACATGGGGCCGCATCACCCCAGCACTCACGGCGTGCTGCGTCTCGTCGTCGAACTGGACGGCGAAGACGTTATCAGCATCGACCCCGACCTCGGCTACCTCCACAGCGGCTTCGAGAAGACCGGCGAAAATAAGCGCTACAAGGATTTCGTCTACTACACCGACCGCATGGATTACTTGTCGGCGATGAACAACAACTTGGGCTATGCCCTCGCCGTCGAGAAGCTGCTCGGCGTGGAAATCCCCGAGCGCGCCCAGGTCATCCGCGTCATCATGAGCGAGTTGCAGCGCATCGCCTCGCACCTTTTCTGGCTCTCGACCCATGTGCTCGACATCTCCGGCACGGGTATGAGCCTGCTCATGTATGCCACCCGCGAGCGCGAGCGCATCCTCGACCTCTTCGAGATGGTCGCCGGCGCACGCCTCACCATCAGCTACATCCGCATCGGCGGCGTGTGGAAAGACCTGCCGCCCGCCTTCCTGAGCAATTTGCAGGAGTTGATCGAACTCCTTCCCGCCAAGTTCGACGAATACGAAGCCATGCTCACCGCCGGCCCCCTGTGGCAGGAACGGCTCGAGGGCATTGGCCGGCTCAGCCGCGAGGAAGCCATCAACATGGGCCTCACCGGCCCCATGCTGCGCGGCAGCGGCGTCGACTGGGACCTGCGCCGCGACATGCCCTACAGCGGCTACGAAAACTACGACTTCGACGTGCCGGTCAGCACAGACGGAGACTGCTACGGGCGTTATCTCATCCGCATGGAGGAGATGCGCCAAAGCGTGCGCATCATCAAGCAGGCGATGGCGAACCTGCCCGACGGTCTCTTTCGCACCGACAACCGCAAGGTCAGCCTGCCCCCGCGCGCCGAACTGGACGTGAGCATGGAGGCGCTGATCCACCATTTCAAGCTCATGACCGAAGGCTTCCAGGTTCCCCCCGGCATGGCCTACCACGGCATCGAGGCCAGCAAGGGCGAACTTGGCTTCTACATCTACAGCGACGGCTCGGCCGTACCCTATCGCCTGCATGTGCGCGGGCCGAGTTTCAACAACCTCTTCGCCATCAGCAAGATGTGCAGAGGTCACATGCTATCGGATATCGTCGCCAACATCGGCTCCATCGACATCGTTCTGGGAGAGGTAGACCGCTAGCCGGTTCGCCGCGCCTTCCGGCAAGCTGGTCTGACTTAATACAGTAGAGGAACTGTTATGGCCCTTTCGGAATCAATCCGCGCAGAGATTCGCCGCTGGATGGACCTCTATCCGCCCGGACGCCAGCGCTCCGTTACGCTTCCCGCTCTGCACATCATCCAGCGGGAGTACGGCTATTGCCCGGTAGAGGCCCAGAACGAACTGGCCGAAATGCTCGGTCTGGCTCCGGCGGAAGTGGGCGCGGTCGTCGGCTTCTACAATATGTTCCACGAGAAACCCAAGGCCGAGTACCACATCGAGGTCTGCACCAACGTGCCCTGTATGTTGCGCGGGTCCGGCCAATGCGTCAATCTCCTGGAGGAGCGGCTGGGCATCGGTTTCGGCGAAAAGACCGAAGATGGCCAGTTTGCGCTTGACCACATGGAATGCCTCGGTTCGTGCGGCACTGGGCCGATGGCGATGGTCACCGAACAGACAACCGGCAAGATCCGCTACTTCGAAGAACTCGACTCCGCTGAAGACGTGGAGCGCATGATCGCCGTGCTCAAGAGCGGCCACGCCTTCGACACCCTCGAACGCTGGACGCCTGACGGCGACCCGGAGGGCAAAGGCCAGGCCGCCGGCCCCTACCGGCATGGCGGCATGGAGCCGCGCTACCTGCTCGCCCGCGTCGACACGTCCGAAAGCCACACCCTCGCCGCCTACGAGGCCGACGGCGGCTATGCCACGGCGCGGCGCGTGCTCACGGAGATGGAGCCGGACGCGGTGATCGAAGAGGTCAAGGCCAGCGGCATCCGCGGACGCGGCGGCGCCGGCTTCCCGACCGGCGTCAAGTGGGGCTTTCTCGCCCCCGCCTTCCCCCGCTACCTGGTGGTCAACGCCGATGAATCCGAGCCGGGCACCTTCAAAGATCGCATGATCATGGAGTATGACCCGCACCAGTTGATCGAAGGCATCATCCTCAGTTCCTTCGCCATCCAGGCCGAGCAGGCTTACATCTATATACGCGGCGAATACTACTTCGCCTATACGCGGCTGGTCGAGGCCGTCAAAGAGGCCAAGGCCAAAGGCTATCTCGGCAAGGGCATCTTCGGCACGGACAAGAATCTTGAACTGGTCGTGCATCGCGGGGCCGGCGCCTATGAATGCGGCGAAGAAACCGCGCTGCTCTCCAGCCTGGAAGGCTACCGCGGTCACCCGCGCATGAAGCCGCCCTTCCCCGCCGTCGAGGGTCTCTACAGCAAGCCGACCATCGTCAACAATGTCGAGTCCATCGCCAACGTGACCCACGTCATGCGCCACGGCGTAGACTGGTATCGCGGCTTCGGCACGGAAAAAAGCCCCGGCATGCGCATCTTCTGCCTCAGCGGCAACGTCAAGCGACCGGGCCTCTATGAGCTGCCGCACGCCGTGACCCTGCGCGAGGTGATCTACGACTACGGCGGCGGCCCGCAGGACGACGACGCGCCCATCAAGGCCGTCGTGCCCGGCGGTCTATCCATGAAGATCCTGACCGCCGACCAACTCGATACGCCGCTCGACTACGAGAGCGTGCAGGCCGCCGGCTCCAGCCTCGGCTCCGCCGGCATCATCGTCATCGACGAAAGCCAGTCGATGGTAGAGGTGGCGCGGCGCACGCTCAGCTTCTATCGCGAAGAAAGCTGCGGCAAATGCACCCCCTGCCGCGAGGGCACCGGCTGGCTCGAAACCATTCTCCTGCGCCTGGAGGCGGGCGGCGGCCGCGATCGGGACATCGAGCTCATGGAGTACATCGCCAGTTTTATCACCGGCAAGAGCTTCTGCCCCTTCGGCGATGCCGCGGTCTGGGGCTTGCAGAGCAATCTCGCCAAGTTCCGCAACGAATTCCTGACCCACATCGAGCTGACCAATCCGGAGGAACTCGGCCCGCCGATCCCGATCCGGCCGATCTACCGGCCCGACGAAGGCAAGCTCAGCCAACTGCGCGACAGCACGCTGCAGCCGTCGGGCGAAACGCCGCTCCTGCACGACAAGGTCGTCGGCGACTGACGCGCCAAGAACCGTTCTCCTTCCAGCTTGCCGAGCGCACCCTGGAAGGTCAGCCAGAAGAATCGCCATACCGCCAAGGGTTTTTTCGCTATGACCATGCCTGAACCAGTCACTCTTACGATAGACGGCCGTGAGGTCACCGTGCCGGCCGGTACGCTGGTCGTGGATGCAGCCGCCGCGCTCAACATCGAGATCCCGGTTTTCTGCAGCCACCCTAAGCTCGACCCGGTGGCCTGCTGCCGCATGTGCCTCGTCGAGATCGAAGGCCCGCGCGGCCCCATGTTGCAGACGGCTTGCTCGGTCCCCGCCGCCAACGGCATGGTCGTGCGCACCGACACCGAGCAGGTCAAGGCCACGCAGGAAGCGAACCTGGCCTTTCTGCTGCTCAACCACCCGCTCGACTGCCCCATCTGCGACAAGGGCGGCGAATGCCCGTTGCAAGACCAGACCATGCGCTTCGGCCCCGGCATCAGCCAGTTGGTCGAGCCGAAACGCCGCAAGAAGAAGCACTACCTCATCTCCGACACAATCGTACTCGACCAAGAGCGCTGCGTCATCTGCTGGCGCTGCATCCGCTATCTGCAAGAGTGGGAAGACAAGCCGCAACTCGCTCTCTTTGAGCGCGGCGGCGAGACCATCATCGACGTCCAGGATGGCAAGCCGGTCGACGCCAAGACCGGCGGCAACATCATCGACATCTGCCCGGTCGGCGCGCTGACCAACCGCGTCGCCCGCTTCGCCTTCCGCCCCTGGGAGATCGAACGCACGCCCAGCATCTGCAACCACTGCTCTATCGGCTGCAACCTGCGCCTCGACACGCGCACGCACACGCTGCGCCGCGTCGTCGGCCGCGAGAACATGCAGGTCAACGACCAGTGGATCTGCGACAAAGGTCGCTTTGCCAACGCCTGGGTCAACAGCGAAGATCGCTTGACCATGCCCCTTTTGCGCAAAGGCGAGCAGTTCGTCCCCGTCTCCTGGCACGAAGCGCTGCAACACGTAGCCGACCGGCTGCGCAGCATCAAGCGGCAGCACGGTCCGGATGCCGTCGGCGGCATCGGCAGCGCCAAGCTCTCCAACGAGAGCAACTATTTGCTCCAACGCTTTATGCGCCAGATCGTCGGCACGAACAACATCGATCACCGCGACGGCGGCGACGTGGCCGCGCTGCCCACCGGCCTGCCTGCCCTGGCGGACATCATGAAGCCCCAGTACGGCCCGAACCCGCAGGTCGACACCGTGCTGCTCTTCGGCGTGGACCCCAGTGAAGAACTGCCCATCCTCGACCTTCATCTCAAGCGCGCCGTGCGCCGCGGCGGCGTCAAACTGGTCATCGCCCACCCGCGCAAGGTCGAGTTGACCCGCTACGGCGGCCCGCACCTCGGCTACCGGCCCGGCTCCGAAGCCACGCTGCTCAACGGCCTCGTCAAGGCCGCCCTCACCGCCGGCAACAAGGCCAACGCCAAATATCCCGCGCCGAAGGTCACCGACGAGGACCTGGCGCAGATCTGCGGCGTGGACCCGGCAGACGTGAAGGCCGCCGCCGAGCTGATCGCCGGCAGCGAACGCACCCTGATCCTCTATGGGCCGATGGCGGCACGCGGCGCACATGGCGCCGCTATACGCGACGGGTTGGGCAACCTCGCCCTGGTCACCGGCAACGCCCAGCGTCTGGCCTATGCCGGCCTCGACGCCAACAGCCAGGGCTGCCGCGACATGGGCATCCTGCCTGACCGGCTGCCGGGCCATGCCGCGCTCGACGACCCAGAGGCCAAACAGCGCCTGCACCGGCTGTGGGGCGGCGATCTGCCCGACGCGCCGGGCAAGACCTACTCGCAGATGCTCGACGCCGCCGGCGACGGCATCAAAGCCCTGTTCGTCATGGGCGCCAACCCTGCCACAGAGCGCAGCGCCTGGGCCGAGAACCTGGGCAAGCTCGACCTGCTCGTCGTCCAGGAATTGTTCCTGACCGAGACCGCCGCCCAGGCCGACGTCGTGCTGCCGGCCCTAAGCTGGGCCGAGGCGGACGGCACCTTCACCAACTTAGAACGCCGCGTGCAGCGTGCGCCGCGCGCCTTGCGCAACCCGGACACCAAGGCCGCGCCTGACTGGATGATCCTCGATCACCTCGCCAGCCGCCTGGGCGTCAACTGGCCCTATGCCGACGAACGGGGCATCACCAACGAAATCGCGCAGGCGATCCCATCCTACGCAGGTCTCACCTGGTCGGCGCTGGGCGACCAGGGCATTCAGTGGAATGCGGCCGCCGTGCAACAGCAACCCGACTATCGCCCGGTGACGCAGCCCGCCTCGCCCGGCGAGCGGCGCGCCTTTGCGCTTGTCACCGGCACTGCGCTCTACGACGGCGGCGGCATGTTCTACCGCACCGAGCAAATGCGCAACATGGCCTACAACGGCGTGGCGCTGCTCCACCCGGACGACGCCGCGGCCCTTGCCGTGAGCGACGGTGCAAACTTGACCGTGCGAAATGACCGCGGCGAGTTGGCGCTCACCGCCAGGCTCAACGACACCGTTCAGCCCGGCACGGTCTGGATCCCGGAAAGCGGCAATCCGCCGGTCGGCGATCTGCTCGACGGCAGCGGCGCCGAGACGGTCGAGATCGTGGCGCAGAAAACTGTACATGAAGTCGCACAGAAGGCGGCACAGTGATGCGTAAAGGGTTCGCGCCTGTGCGCACGAATGTGCCGCCGCTTCACTCAGCCAGTCGTGACGACTATCGTCACCCAGGCATGATGGGGAACTGAGAATGGATTGGATCAACCTGCTCCTGCTGCCGGTCCTACGATCCGTGGCGCTGATCGTAGTCCTGTTGACGGGGTTCGCCTACCTCACCTGGTACGAGCGCAAGCTATTGGCGCGCTTCCAGGTGCGCATCGGCCCGAACCGCGCCGGCCCCTACGGGCTGTTGCAACCCATCGCCGATGCGGTCAAGGCGGTCTTTAAGGAAGAGATCGTCCCCAACATGACCGACAGAACGGTCTATATGCTGGCGCCGGCACTCGCCCTCATCCCGGCCCTGATCATCTGGGCCGTGATCCCGGTGGCCAAAGGCGTGCCGGCCATCGCCGACGTCAACATCGGCTTCCTGTGGATCCTCGCCATCGCCGGCATCGAAAGCTACGGCATCATCTTGGCCGGGTGGAGCAGCAACAACAACTACTCACTGCTCGGCGCGCTGCGCTCTTCCGCACAGATGATCTCCTACGAACTGCCCCTGGGCATCTTCCTGGTCAGCATCCTCATGCTGGCGGGCGGCTTCAGCCTCGTTTCGCTGGTAGAAACCCCGCGCGCCTGGTGGGAGTGGATCTGGCTGTGGCTCATGTTCCCGCTCTTCTTCATCTGCATCCTGGCGGAGACAAACCGCAGCCCGTTCGACCTGCCCGAAACGGAAAATGAACTGGTCGCCGGCTTCCAGACCGAGTATGGCGGCATCAAGTTCGCCCTCTTCTTCATGGCCGAATACATCAACATGATCACCACCAGCGCCATCATGGCAACGCTCTTTTTCGGCGGCTACCGCCTGCCCTTCGGCTTGCTGGAAGACGTGATCTGGCTTGGGCCGTTTGTCCTCGCCGCCAAGGTGATCATCCTGCTCTTCCTTTTTATCTGGGTGCGCGCCAGCGTCGGGCGCCCGCGCTACGACCAACTGATGCAGTTCAATTGGAAGTTTCTGCTGCCCGTAGCGCTCGGCTATATGATCATCACCACATTGTTGACGGTGTTCTTGAAGTAAGCGGATGCCCGGAATGGCAAAGTCCACTGCTCCAGGCCATTCGAGCATGGACCATTCGAGTAAAGGAATAGGTAAATGGCGCTGACGGATATCTTGAAGGACGCGGTCGAACTCGGCAAAGCGATGGGCGTGACGCTCAGACACCTGCGCGAACGTCCCGTCACGGTCGAGTACCCGCGCGATTCGGTCCCGCTCTACCCGCGCTTTCGCGGACGGCATGAATTGCGCCGCTACGAAAACGGCATGGAACGCTGCATCGGCTGCATGTTGTGCGAAGCCGCCTGCCCCACCGGCGCCATCTATGTCGAGGCCGAAGAGAACGACCCGCACAACCCGCTTTCGCCCGGCGAGCGCCACGCCAAGGTCTACGAAGTCAACCTGCTGCGCTGCATCTTTTGCGGCGACTGCGAAGAAGCTTGCCCAACCGAGGCTATCGTCCTGGGGCATGAATTCGCCTTGGCGGACTACGAACGCCGCGACTTCATCCTGACCAAGGAAGAGCTTCTCAACCCGCCGGAGCCAAACGTCATTATCCGCCCGGAGTAAAGACCGATGTCCGCCTCTCTCGTCTTTTTCATCGTGGTAGCCGCCGTCAGCCTGACATCGGCCCTGGGCGTCGTGACGAGCCGTTGGCCAATACACAGCGCCTTGTTCATGCTCGTCAACTTCATCACCCTCGCCGTGTTTTATGTCACGCTGGGCGCACAGTTCCTTGCCGCGGCCCAAGTCATCATCTACGCCGGCGGCATCGTCATCCTCATCCTTTTCGTGGTCATGCTCATCGGCAGCGAGAAGATCGGCGGCCCATCCGGCCATCGCCTATGGACGCCCTATGCCGGCGTCGCCCTGGGCGTGCTCATGCTGGCGACCATGCTCTACACCTTTGCCTCCAGCCTCTTGGGCGAGCCGGGCACAGCCGACGCCATTGAGGCGGGACACCCAAAAGCCGTAGGCATGGCGCTCTTTACGCAATATATCCTGCCCATCGAGATGGCGGCCGTGTTGCTGCTCGTCGCTCTGATCGGCGCGCTGCTGCTCGCCCGTCAACCTAAGGCCGGCTCGTAATCATTCCGCTACGTCGTCATACACGGCATCAAAGCCACATGCAGAGGGGTTGACCGTGGTTCCAACCAGCCATTATCTCATCATCAGCGGCGCCATCTTCGCCATCGGAGCGGTCGGCGTGTTGACTCGACGCAACGCCCTGATCATCCTGATGTGCGTCGAGTTGATGCTCAACAGCGTCAACCTATCCTTGATCGCGCTGAGCCGCCAGTGGAACAACCTGGGCGGGCAGGTTTTCGTCTTTATGATCATGGCCGCGGCCGCAGCCGAAGTCGCCGTCGGCCTGGCGATCCTGATCTCGCACATGCGCCACACCGACACGGCCAACATCGACGAATTCCGGCTGCTCAAATGGTAGCAGACCACAGGCCCCAGCGAGCGCTTCGCCCCACCAACAGCGTGCACAAAGGACGCTCTTATGTTTGATCTTGCCTGGCTCATCATCCTGCTGCCCGCGGCAGGCGTGCTGATCAACCTGTTCTTCGGCCCCAAGTTGGGCGACCGTCGCGTCGGCTACATGGCCTCTGCCGCCGTCGCGCTTTCCTTCTTGGTCGCAGCCTGGCTCGCCCTGCGCCTATGGGGCCTGCCCGCCGATGAGCAGGTCCACACCGTCACCCTGTGGGAGTGGATCACCGTCGGCTCGTTCCGCGTCGCCGCGGCCCTGCTCATCGACCCGCTCAGCCTGACCATGGCTCTCGTGGTGACCGGCGTCGGCGCGCTGATCCACGTCTACTCCGTCGCCTACATGGAGCACGACGAACACTACCAGCGCTTCTTCCTCTACCTCAACTTCTTCATCTTCGCCATGCTCATCCTCGTGCTCAGCGACAGCTTCCTGGGCATGTTCGTGGGCTGGGAAGGCGTCGGCCTGGCCTCCTTCTTACTCATCGGATTCTGGTTTGACCGCCGCGACGACAGCTACGGTTACTACGCCGACGCCGGCAAAAAGGCGTTCCTCGTCAACCGCATCGGCGACTTCGGCATGATCGTCGCCATGATCGCCATCTGGTCCGCGGCTGGCAGCCTCGCCTTCACCGACGTATTCGAGGCCGCCGAACACGGCGCATTCACCGCAGGCGCGGCGACCTTCGTCTGCCTGCTGTTGCTGCTCGCCGCCGCGGGCAAAAGCGCCCAGATACCGCTGTTCGTCTGGCTGCCGGACGCGATGGCCGGCCCCACGCCGGTCTCCGCCCTCATTCACGCCGCCACCATGGTCACAGCCGGCATCTACATGATCGCGCGCACGCACGTCCTCTGGCATATCGCCGAGAATGCCGCCCTGACCGCCGCCTGGATCGGCGCGCTGACAGCGCTCTTCGCCGCCAGCCTCGCCCTCGTCCAGACCGACCTCAAGAAGATTCTGGCCTACTCCACCATTTCACAGTTGGGCTATATGATGCTGGGCGTCGGCGTCGGCGCCTATGGCGCGGCCATATTCATGCTCGTCGCCCATGCCTTTTATAAGGCGCTGCTCTTCCTGGCCGCGGGCAGCGTCATGCACGCCCTGGACGGCGAACTCGACATTCGCAAGATGGGCGGGCTGCGCCACAAGATGCCCGCCACCTTCCGCACATTCCTGATCGGCGCCGTCTCTCTAGCCGGCATCCCGCCCCTGGCAGGCTTCTTCGCCAAGGACGCGGTGCTGCTCGGCGCGCTGGCGCACCAGCCGCTCGTCTACGTCGTCGGCCTTTTCACTGCCCTGCTCACCGCCATCTACAGCTTCCGCGCCGTGTTCGTGCCCTTCTTCGGCCAGCCGCGCGACCGGCATCTCTACGACCACGCGCACGAAAGCCCGTCGCTGATGACCGTCCCGCTGTGGATTCTGGCCGCGCTCACCATATTCGGCGGGCTGCTCAACCTGCCCTTCGTCCTCAGCCTGGAGAAGTGGCTGCAACCCGCCCTCGGCGCGCACGATGCCCCAGGGCTGGTCATCGAGTTGATCGCCCTGACGCTGGGCATCCTGATCGCCGGCTTCGGCTTCGTCATCGCCTATGCCTGGCACATCGCCAACGAGCAATGGCCGCGCCGCCTGGCGAGCAGCGTCGAGTCGCTGCAGCCCGCGCTGCAGAACAAGTGGTATGTCGACGACTTCTACTTCGAGCGCATCGTCTTGCCGCTGCGGCGCTTCGCCGGCTGGCTGGCGACCGCCGTCGACCAGAAGCTCATCGACGGCACAGTCAACGGCATTGGCCGCATCACCGTGAGCGCGGGCGACCGGGTGCGCAAGCTCGAAAACGGCGTAATCCCGTCCTACGCGCTCGCCATTGTCCTAGGCGTCGTCGTCCTAGCGGCCTATTTCGTATTCAGCATCTGACCGGAAACGCACGCAAGCGGGCCTAGCCGCATCCCGCCCGAATATCCGGCGCGGCGGCGCCTAGCCAAACCAAGATCAGGGTAAGCCTGCCATGTCTTTCTCCATACCGTACCTGCTATCGATCATCACGTTCTTGCCCCTGCTCGGCGCCATCGTCGTGGCCGTATGGGGCGACGACGCCGCCAAGAAACAGACTGCGCTGATCTTCTCGCTGGTCACGTTCGCAGTCAGCCTGCTGCTACTGGTGAATTGGCAGGATGGCGTCCCCGGCATGCAGTTCCTCGAAGAAGCGGCGTGGTTCCCGGAATACGGTATGACCTATCTCATGGGCGTCGACGGCATCAGCCTGTTCCTGGTGCTGCTCACCACCCTGCTCATGCCGATCGCCATCTACTTCAGCAACCTCTACGTGCACGAGCAGGCCGGGCTGTACCTGGGCCTGATGCTGCTGCTGGAGACCGCCATGATCGGCGTCTTTCTCGCCTTGGATTTGGTGCTTTTCTTCGTCTTCTTCGAGTTCAGCCTCATCCCCATGTACCTGCTGATCGGCAAATGGGGCGGGGCCAACCGCGTCTATGCCGCGCTCAAGTTCTTCGTCTACACCTTCGCCGGCTCGGCGCTGATGCTGGTCGCCATTCTCGTCGTCTACTTCAACACCGGCGCCTTCAACCTGCTGGAGATGGACGGAAGCCGCATCGCCCCGGCGATCCAGACCTGGGCGTTCCTGGCGTTTGCGCTGGCCTTCGCCATCAAGGTGCCGATCTTCCCGTTCCACACCTGGCTGCCCGACGCGCACGTGCAAGCCCCCACCGCCGGCTCCATCATCCTGGCAGGCGTCCTCCTGAAGATGGGGACCTACGGCTACCTGCGCTTCGCCATCCCGCTATTCCCCGAGGCCGCAGCGCGCTTCGGCCCGTGGATCGCCGGCCTGGCCGTTATCGGCATTCTCTATGGCGCTCTCGTCGCCCTCGTGCAAAAAGACGTGAAGTCGCTCGTCGCCTACAGTTCGGTGGCGCACCTGGGCTACGTCATGCTCGGCGTCGTCGCGCTCAACCAGCAAGGGGTGAGCGGCGCGGTCTTGCAGATGGTCAACCACGGCCTCAGCACCGGCGCCCTCTTCCTCATGGTCGGCCTGCTCTACGAGCGCCGCCACACGCGCATGCTGGATGACTTCGGCGGCCTGTGGCAGAGCGTGCCCGTCTTCTGCGGCTTCTTCCTTGTCGTCATCATGAGCAGCGCCGCTCTTCCGGGACTCAACGGCTTCGTCGGCGAGTTCTCGATCCTGCTCGGCGCCTATGCCGCATGGCCGGTCTTGGCCGTGCTCGGCGCGCTGGGCGTCATCCTCGCCGCCTGGTACCTGCTCACCGCCTTCCGCCACATCGCCCAGGGCCCGCTGACCAACCCGCAAAACGACAAAGCCCATCTGCCGGACCTCCGACGAGGCGAGATCGCGATGCTGCTGCCGTTGGTGCTGCTCTTCTTCATCATCGGCCTCTTCCCGAACCTCTTCCTCGACAAGATCAACCCGTCCGTCGAGTCCCTGGTCCAGAATCCAGCCATTGTCATGAAAGTCGAGCGCTGACCTATGCCCGATCTCTCCAGCCTTGCCCTGAATCTGGACGCGATTCTGCCGGAACTCATTATGGTCCTCGCCGCGCTGGCGGTGATGATCGCGGATATGTTCAGCAGCGACCGGCGTCCGGGTCTGCGCAATGCCCTGCCCTGGCTTGCGATGGCCGGCATCCTGCTTGCAGGCGCCGCCGGCGTGTGGCTCTGGAACCGCCCGACCGCTTCCTTCCAGGGCATGGCCGCATCCGATCATTTCGCCCTGACGCTCAATTTCGTCGTCCTGACCGCCGCAGCGCTTGCCGTTCTCGTCGGCGTTAACGCCATCCCGCTGATTAACAAGCAGACCGGCGAATACTATACCCTATTGTTGTTGGCCTCGGCGGGCATGATGACGATGGGCGCGTCCACCGACCTGATCACGACCTTCCTCGCCCTGGAGATCTTCTCGCTGGCCCTTTACATCCTCAGCGGTCTGCACCGCGATAACCCGCGCAGCACCGAAGCCAGCATGAAATACTTCCTGCTCGGCGCATTCGCCAGCGCATTCTTTGCCTATGGCGCCGCCCTGCTCTACGGCGCGTCCGGCAGCACCCGTTACGACGCCATCGGCAGCGTCCTCAGCAGCGGACAGGGCGACCCCTACCTGCTCTACTTTGGCCTGGGCCTGTTGATCGCCGGCTTCGGCTTCAAGATCAGCCTTGTCCCCTTCCATATGTGGACGCCGGACGTTTACCAAGGCGCGCCGACGCCGGTCACCGCTTTCATGAGCGCCGGCACCAAGGCCGCAGGGTTCGCCGCCCTGATCCGCCTGCTGCTCGTCGCCCTTCCCGCCCAACAAGCGACATGGGCTTGGCCCCTGGCGATCATCGCCGTCATCACCATGACGCTCGGCAACCTGGCCGCGCTGCGCCAGTCGAGCCTTAAACGCATGCTCGCCTATTCCAGCATCGCCCACGCCGGCTATGTGCTCGTCGCCCTTGTGCCCGGCACAGCGGAGGGCGCCAACGCCGCGCTCTTCTATCTGTTCACCTACGCCTTTATGAACATCGGCGCATTCGCCATCGTCATCGCTCTCGAACAGGCCCACGAAGACGACGCGCTGCGCAACCGCGCCGCCAGCATCGCCCAACGCTGGCCTCTCTTGGCCCTCGCCATGGGGCTCTTCATGTTCAGTCTCAGCGGGATGCCGCCCCTGGCCGGCTTCTTCGGCAAGTTCTTCGTCTTCAAAGCCGCCGTAGATGGCGGCTGGACGTGGCTGGCCGCCATAGGCATGATCAACAGCGCCATCGGCGTCTACTACTACCTGCGCGTGATCGTCACCATGTACTTCGAGGAACCGACCGCGGAGAGCGCCCCCGACCGCCGCATGTGGCCGGCTCTGCGCGCCGGCCTCGTCATCACCGCCGCGCTCACCGTCGTCATCGGCCTCTATCCCTCCCCGTGGATGGGCCTCTTCCGCACCACCTTCGGCGGATAGCGCAGCTGGGCTACATACCGCTTGCGACAAATAACAAAGCCGCGCCCGAAAAGACGCGGCTTTTGATTACGGCATCAATTGGCTCGCTGGGCGGCGCGAATCTCGCTGCGATCCGCGCCCGGCGCGCCGGGACAGCCCCTTACTGGAACTCGATCTTGCGGTGCCGCATCACGACGCTCTCCGCCAGGCCGATGGCGATCAGCATGGACACCAAGCTGCTGCCGCCGTAGCTGATGAAGGGCAACGTCAGGCCCGTCACCGGCACCAAGCTTAGGTTCATGCCCACATTTACCACGATCTGAAAGAATACCAGCCCGGCCACGCCCACGGCCAGCAGGCGGCCAAAGTGGTCGCGCGCCATATCGGCGATGCGCAGCAGACGCCACACGACGAAAAAGAGCAGCATCAGCGCCAGCACAGCGCCGATCCAGCCTAATTCCTCGGAGATGACGCTAAAGATAAAGTCCGTATGGCGCACGCGCAAGAAGTGCAGTTGGTTCTGGCTGCCGTGCGCCCAACCTCGTCCCAACCATCCGCCGGCGCCGATGGCGATCAACGCCTGGTTGATGTTGAAGGCGGCATCCTGGTTTGCTGCCGGATTGAAGAACACGTCTAGGCGCTCCAGCATATAGCCCCGCATCGTGCCCAGGAAAAACGGGACGGCGGCGAGCGCAGAACCGGACAGCATGAATAGCTGCCAGTAGCGGATCCCGCTCACCATGATAAGCATACCGCCGATGAAGGCATAGGTGACGGCCATGCCCAAGTCCGGCTGCAGATAGATCAGCGCCAAAGGCCCCAACAACAGCGCCAGCGCACCGATCAGATAAGGCAGACGGTGCATACGGTCCTGGAACCAACTCAGATACCAGGCCATGAAGACGATCATGAGGAACTTGCCCGCTTCGGTCGGCTGGACTAAGGTGCCGCCGATGTTGAGCCAGCGCTGCGAACCGCTTCCCTGGGTGTCGCCGAAGAGAAAGACTGCGACCAGCAACATAACAAACAAGATAAAAGAAGGCGGCGCCAACAGCTCAAGGTGCCGGTAGTCAAATAGCGCCATGATCACAAGGCCGGTCAACCCAATCAGGGCAAACACGAGTTGGCGCAGCCAGTAGTCGCTCAGGTCTTCCGTCGTGAAGGTGGCGCTATACACCATGGCGATGCCGAACGCGACCAGGATCAGCACCGCAAGCAGCAGCAACCAGTCAATATCACGCCAATTCAGTCTCTGGTTCATAAGGATAGTGGCCTACGCGTCCGGGCCGGCCGCAGTCGCCGTCACATCAACGCCCAAACAGCCGCGCCAGCGCGTTAAAGAAGCCGGGCTCACGGAAGTCCATCAGCGGTACATTGTTGCCCATCACGCGCTGCGCCATGTTGTGATACGCCTGGCTCACGTAATGACGCCGGTTCAGCGCAATCGGCTGGCCGCGGTCCGTAGCCAGTACAATGCTCTTGTGCTCAGGAACAACGCCGAGGAGATCGATGGAGAGAATGTCGAGGATATCGTCGATATCGCGCAACTCGCCGTCGCGCGACAATTGAGCATTGTAACGATTGACCACGAGACCCGGCTGGTGCTTCCAGTCGCGTTCCAACAAATAGATCACCTTGTCCGCATCGCGCAGCGCGCTCACATCCGCCGTTGTCACAATTAACACGCGGTCCGAAGGCGCAATTGCGCTCTGAAATCCGTGCTCGATGCCCGCAGGCGAATCGATGATCACATAATCCGCCGTTTGGCTCAACGCCTTGCACACGCTGACCATCTGCTGGATGCCGACGTCGGACTTGTCGCGCGTCTGCGCTGCGGCCAGCAAGTGCAACGCTTCGACGCGGTTATCGCGCACCAACGCCTGCTGCAACTCGCAGCGCCCCTCCACCACGTCTACCAGGTCATAGATCACGCGGCTCTCAAGGCCCATTACGAGGTCGAGGTTGCGCAGCCCGATATCCGCATCCACGACCACGACGCGTTTGCCGGCCATTGCCAGCGCTACCGCCACATTCGTCGTCGTGGTTGTCTTGCCGACGCCTCCCTTACCCGATGTTACAGTAATCACCGTGCCCGGCATGTCGGCTTCCTCGATGCGACGTGTGCGATACGGGTGCGCGCCTTGCCGGCGAGCGGCCTATGGCGCAAGAACATCCAATCCGGCATAACTCGATCAGCGACGGACGGTCTTTGGACGGCCCGGCCGCGAATCATCCCACGGTTCAACCACAATACGGCCATCGGCGATATATGCGACCTCCGGTCGTCTTTCGGGCGGCTTCTGCCAAAACTTCAGGCCGCGCCCGGTTTTCTTGCTTTCGGGGGCAATTGCTGCCACGCCGGCAATACGCAACTGCGTCGGAGAAAACTCGATGGCCGCGACAACAGCTTTCTTGTTGCCTGCCGCGCCCGCATGGGCCACCCCGCGCAACCTGCCCCACACCATCACATCGCCGGCGCTGATCACCTGCGCGCCCGGGTTGACATCGCCCAGCACGACGACGCTTTCCGCTTTGCGCAATACCTGCCCAGAACGCAGCGTGCCGTTATGCACGAAATAGGGCGATTGCGGCTGCGTGATCGCCACCACCGGAGCCATCGCCGGCTCTGCGGGTACAGGCTCCTCTGCCTCGCTGCTGGTCGACAGCCCCAACATTAGCGCGGCCTGCAGCGTCCGCCGCGCCGTCGACTTGACTATGCCCAACGTCATATCATGACGCACCAAGATCACGCGCACCTGCCGCAGCCGCTCTTCGCTCGCCTCACGCGGGCCAAGCTCCAACACGGCGCGCCCGCCGCGGAAAAACCCCTCCGCCGCGCTCAGACGCTCGTCCAGCGCCTTGATCAGATCGTCCCAATCGCCCTCGCCCATCTCGATGGAGACGCCGCCCGGACGTCCGCGGATCTTCACCGCAGTCAGAGACGTCGCTTCGTCCGCGCCGGACTCCGCGCCGAACTCTGCGCGCGCCGCATCCGCCGGCTTCTCCCCATGCGACTGGTCAGCCCCATTGTGGAGTTCGGCAGCGGAATTGATCGCCTCTTGCTCGGTTCCTTCTTCCATCACCGTAGCATTGTCCAACTGTTCGGACGCTCTCGTCTTGACAGAATGTGGATCGACAGCGCCTGTCCGGCTCTCTTGCACAGCCTTCCGCTTCCTAACCGATGGCGGCATTGGGCGCACCCCCTGTTCGATCGCTCGACTGAACAAAGGGACTTCCTGGCTTATTATGCGTGAATGGCCTCGATCTCACAAGCGCCCGCAGCGCCGGGTGCGTCTGGGGCATCGCCGCTGCACCGCATCTTGCCAAAAAGTCGCAGCCGTCTCAAGCGCCCAGGCTACCGGGGGCTGATCTCGTCAAAATAGTACTCCAAGATCCCTCTAGCCACGGGCACAGCGGCCTCAGAACCTTCGCCGCCGTCATACAGGAAGACCACCAACGCGATCTCAGGATCATCATACGGCGCGAAAGTCACGAACCAGGCATGGAAAGGCAAAAAACCTTTCTCGTCGCGACGGCAGTCCTCCTCCTCCGGGATGTACTCGCAAAACTCGGCGGTGCCCGTCTTGCCCGCCACGATCACATCGTCAAGTTTGACCCCATAGGCGGTGCCGCCGGGCGCATTCACCGCAGCCCACATCCCCTGGCGCACCAATTCCATCAGATCGGCGTCAACGCCGACCTCGCGCACGGCAATCGGCTCAAAATCCCGCTGCAATCCGCCCGACGCATCCACGATCTGGCGCACGATCTGCGGCTTGTAGATCGTACCGCCGTTCGCCACCGCAGCGGTGCTCACCAACACTTGGAGCGGCGTTGCCAGCACATACCCCTGCCCAATTGCCATATTGTAGCTGTCGCCCGTCGTCCAACTCTCAGCATACAATTGGCGTTTCCACTGATCGTTGGGCACAATAGCGCTCACCTCGCCCGGCAGGTCAACGCCTGTCGACTCGCCATAGCCGAACCGGGCGGTCCATTCCGACAACTTAGCCTGCCCCAACCCCTGGAACTGCGTAGGCGGATACCCGCCGCCGATGATGTAGAAGAAGATGTCGTTCGACAAGGCGAGAGCCTCGACCACGTTGATCGCGCCGTGGACGATGCCCAGCTTATGATTCCAGCTCACAAACTCCTGAGCCAGCTCCGGATTATTCGGCGCGTAGCGGTTGGGCAGGTAGATCGGTCCCGCATCGACAATCGTCGTACTGCCGTTGATCACGCCTTCCGTTAATGCAGCGGCAGCCGGCACCATCTTAAACACCGAGCCAGGCGGGTAGAGGCCGCCAATGGCGTAATTGATCAGCGGTCGCCGCTCGTCCGCTTCCAAATCCATGTAGTCCTCGCCGATCCGCTCGGCGAATATGTTGTTGTTATAAGACGGCAGGCTCACCATCCCCAACACCGCGCCGGTCTTCGGCTCCATGGCGATCGCCACGCCCCACGGGGCCTCCTGCTGATCCATCATCGCCTGGAGTTCGTCCTCCATGACCTGCTGCAAGCGGCGATCGATGTTGAGGATCAGATTCAGGCCCGGCACCGGCTCCGCCACCTCGCCCACAGTGCGCATCTCGCGGCCCAGAATATCCACTTCGATGTTCTTATAGCCGGGGATCCCGCGCAGTTCCCGCTGATAGGTGAACTCCAGCCCATTCAGACCGACCTTCTCGTTCGGGTTGGTGTAACCTCGCTCGCGGTAATCCTGCGCCGCCGCCGCCGGAATCGGCCCCATGAAGCCCAGAATGTGGCTCATCAAGTCGCCGGTCACGTATTCGCGGACGGGCACCTCCTTCACCCGTACTGAGGGCAATTGGTATGCCTCCTCCGCCACGGCGAACGCCTTGTCCCGGTCCAGCAAGTCCAGAATCGGCACCGGCTGCGATGCGCTGCCCTGTCGCCCGATGGCGACTGCCCGCTGCACCAGCGCTACCAGGCCCGGCAGCGGCAACGGCACGGAAATATCCGGCGCCAGCACGGGCTGCGCCTCCTCGCGCGGCGGCCCTCCGTCCTCCGGGATCACCAATTGCACCGGGCCGGGCACCGTGATGTACTCAAGGCGGACGCCCGCTTCACCCACCGTCTTAGC
This sequence comes from uncultured Caldilineaceae bacterium, assembly GCA_964467575.1. Taxonomy (GTDB): domain Bacteria; phylum Chloroflexota; class Anaerolineae; order Caldilineales; family Caldilineaceae; genus JASGTU01. Next base: position 90,738 of record CAYXRG010000003.1, read on the forward strand.
GTAGTCCACGCGGCCCAGGCGTAGGAACAGGAGCTCCGCAATGCGCAATGCGGTATCTTCGTCCGTATCCGCCCCCACCAAGCGCAACACCCTGGCGATCTCCAGAGCTTCCTCATCCTGCTCTGTCGCCGGATCGTTATAGGGCAGGTCTTCGGGCACCACGCCGATCTCGAAACTCGGGCGATTGCGCGTCAGAATCTCGCCCGAACGATCGTAGATCACGCCGCGCGGGGCCGGCATCTCGATCAACGTAAACCGGTTATCGTCCGCTCGCGCCCGATAGGAATCTCCCTGCACGATCTGCAACTGATACAGCCGCCCTGCCATCAACAGGAATGCCAGGAACAGCGCAGCCCGAAACAGGAACATCGATATGCCGGACGTGTCGCGAATCTTCTGATCAAACATCTGCTATCAACCGATAAAAGAACATGGCCGCTGACTCAAATGTCCTGACTCTCCGGCAGCCGGTTCAAGAAGGGCATGGCCGCCAGCATCAGGATCGTGTTATAGGCAATCGCCGGCGCCAAAACGTATTGCACCATCTCCACCAGGGGCACGCGATGCTGCACTATGTTGAAGACGTCCAACACAAAGAGGATTGCCAGATAGGTCAACCCGTAGATCGCCGTGCCGATTGCCGCCGCCCCTAGGGGCACTAACAGGTTATAACGGGACAAGGTGCGGTGGCCCAGACCAGCCGCCAGCGTCGCAGCCATCAACGCCAGGCTGGACGCGCCCATCGGCCCGCCGCTGAAGCTGTCCAGCGCAATACCGCCGATGAAGGCCCAGACCAGCCCCGGACGGCTCCCGTAGACCAGCGTCCCCGCAATGATCAGCAGCAACACCAGATCCGGCTTCACCCCGCGAATCTCGATACGCGTGGCAGCCGTCGACTGCAACAGCCCCGCCACAAGCAACAGCGGGATCATCACATAGTATAGGGCGCCGCGGTTCAAGGCGCCTCGCGCTGCGCATTATCCGCGGCAGCGTCCTCCTCTGAAGGCAAAGCCCCTTCTTCCGGGCTCGGCTCCCCCGCCGGAACGACTTCGGGCGCCAGCATATCAGGCACGTTCTCCAACGGGTCGAAGTTCGTTACGATCATGACCAGTTCCAACCGCTGGAAATCCACCGTCGGCTGCACCACGGCCTGCTGAAACACGTCGATATCGCGCTGGCGAATCTCTGTCACCTGTCCAAGCGGGATGCCCTTGGGCACGCGCCCGCCTAGACCGGACGTAAGCACCACTTCGCCGATGCTGAACTCACGGCCCTGAGGAATGTAGTCCATCACCAAATCACCGCTGGGCGAGCCGCGTACCACGCCGTTCAGGCGACTGCTCTGCAAGATCGCGTTCACCGCGCTGCTGGCGTCGGTAATCAGCAGAACCTTCGACCAGCTCTCGGTCACCTCGCTGATGCGTCCGACCAGCCCCTGGTCGGTTACCACCGACATCCCCACGGCAATGCCGTGCGTCTGCCCCAGGTCCAGCATGATATAGTCGAGGAAGTTGTTGCTCTCCCGGCCGATCACACGCGCTACGATCTGTGCGCCGCGCAGTTCCAACCCCGGTCGCGTCTGCGCGAAATCCAGCATCTCGCGCAGCGTCTGGTTTTCGCGCTCCACCTCGCGCAACTCGAAGTTCTCGACCAGCAGGCCGGAGTTGATCTGCTCTAGCTCCAAGTTGCGCTGGCGCAACCGGCGCAACTCAAATACGAAATCGACGGCGTCTGTGACGTTGTTGGTGACGCTCGTCGCGCCCACCTGGGCGGGAGAGGTCAACTGCGTGGCCGCGCTCTGGATCGGCTCCAGTCGACCCGTCACCTGCAAGGCCATCAGCAGCAGCGCCGCCAACCCAAGAATCAGGAAACGGATGCCGATATCGCCTATCGACCAGGGTCTTCGTTCGCTATCGCGCATAAGGAAAAAGTGTGGACAAAAGGAGCAGGCAGCCCAAGCGGGGCGCTACCGTATCGTGCTCTTGCGCTGCATGCTCGTCAGCGTCTCTTTATAGAACTCGGGCTTCTCCAGAATCATGCCCGCGCCCATCACGACCGCCGTCAGCGGGTTGTCGGCCACATAAACGTGCATGCGCGTCTCGTCCTGCAAGCGCTGCGCCAAGCCATGCAGCAGCGCGCCGCCGCCGGCCAACACGATGCCGTATTCCATCAGATCGGCCACCAATTCCGGCGGCGTTTCGTCCAATGTCGCCTTGACCGAATCGATGATAACCTGCACTGACCCCGCCAACGCCTCGCGCACTTCCACCGAACTGACTTCCACCGCCTCCGGCAAGCCGGTCACCAGGTTGCGCCCGCGCAAGATCATCGTGCGCTCGCGCTCCATCGGGTAGGCGGACCCAATCTCGATCTTGGTGCGCTCGGCCATGCGCAGCCCGATCAGCAAGTTGTACTTCTGGCGCGCGTAGTTGACGATATCCTCGTTCATCTCGTCGCCCGCCACGCGGATCGAGCGGCTGACGACAATGCCGCCGAGCGAAATCACGGCAACCTCCGTTGTGCCGCCGCCGATGTCCACGATCATGGAGCCGACCGATTCCGTTACCGGCAAACCGGCGCCGATCGCCGCCGCCATCGGCTCCTCGACCAGACCCGCTTCACGCGCGCCCGCGCTGATGGCCGCATCGCGCACGGCGCGCTTCTCCACTTCCGTCACGCCAGACGGGATGCCGATCACCACTCGCGGCCGCGCCGCGCCAAACGCACGGTTGCCATGCACCTTGCCGATGAAGTGATGGATCATCTGCTCCGTCACATCGAAGTCGGAGATCACCCCGTCCTGCAACGGCCGGATGGCGACGATGTGCGCCGGCGTGCGCCCCACCATCTCCTTGGCGTCATTGCCGATCGCCTTTACCCGGTTGCGCCGCCGTGACGAAATGTCGATCGCCACGACCGACGGCTCGTTGATGACAATGCCCCGATTCTTCACATGGACAAGCGTGTTCGCCGTGCCCAGGTCAATGCCGATATCTAGTGAGAAGAGACCCAGCAGCCAATCAAACGGGTTGATCACTCGTCAATGCGCCCCTTGTGCGTTCGAGCCGGCGGCGTCTAGATTGAAGGGTACAAACGCCGGTGGTTCACCCTGTCGCCCCTGGGCCAAGAAGCCTCATAGAGCCTGGTTTATAGACATGCAAACAGAGGAGAGACGGCTTCCATCTTCCTTGCGTTTCATGTGACATTGAGCCTGCAGCACGGACAACATGCCCTACGCACGACACCGTGTATGCCGCCGACATGATCGAGATTATACCATAAGGAATAGGGGGCCAAAAAAGGCATTCGTGTTATTGGGTATGGTATAATCCCGTCTGTGAACCGCCATTCCAGTCTGATAGAAGATTGTCCCGGCTTCGCCCTGCCGATCATCGAAGCCGTAAACCTCGCGCAGACGCGTCACCGCCTCTTCGCGCAGGCAGGTTCCGCCGTCACCCATGTGGTCGTCGGCATCAGCGGCGGCGCCGACAGCGTCTGCCTCCTCCACGCGCTGGCGCAACTTGCGCCTGCCTGGGGACTGACGCTGCACGCCGCACACCTCGACCACGCCCTGCGGCCTGAGTCGCGCGCCGACGCCGAATTCGTTGCAAGCCTCGCCCAATCGCTCGGCGTCGAGTTCCATCTGCGCCGTTTGGCCGAAGGGGCGATCGCCGAGCTGGGCGGGGGCGTAGAAGCTGCCGCACGCACCCTTCGCTATACCTTCCTAGCCGAGACCGCGCGCGCCGTCGCGCCCCCTGGTCAACCGCCCGTTGTCGCCGTCGCCCATCACATGGACGACCAGGCCGAAACGGTGCTGATGAACCTCATCTCCGGTGCAGGGTTGCAAGGCCTGGGCGGCATGGCCTGGGTTCGTCCGCTCGCAGAAGCGCCGCCCGGCAGACCGTTGACGCTCGTCCGGCCCCTGCTCGGCGTGCGCCGCGCCCAGATTCTTGCCTACCTCGCCGGTTACGGCTTGTCTTGCCGCGAAGACGCCACCAATCAAGACCAGACGCATCTGCGCAACCGCATCCGCCACGCCGCGCTGCCGCTCCTAGCCGAGATCAACCCGCAGATCGTGCCCACGCTGGCGCGCACCGCCGGCATCCTGGCCGCCGAGGCGGAACGAACTGCCGCCTGGGACCGCAGCAGCCTCGCCGCACTGTGCGCAGCCGCCGACCTTGTCGCAGGCCGCGTCATCCTCGATATCGCAATGTTTCGCACCTTGGACCTAGCCGCGCAACGCGGCGTACTGCGCCAGGCCGTCGCCCTGCTTGGGCTGGACCTGCGCGAGGCGAGTTTCGAGCGCAGCGAAGAACTTCTGTGGCGCATCCGCACCGGCGACCTCGCCGGCGGGCCGCATACCTTCGCCGCCGGCTTGACCTGGACTGTCCTCCCCCCATCGGAAGATACGCCCACCCGGCTCAGCCTTCACCGGCAGGACGTCCTGCCTATCCGCCCGGATCACCCGTATCTGGACAGGCAACGCCGCGACGCCGGCCCCGTACCTCTGCCCGCTGAAGGCGTGGTCGACGCGGCCGGCGGCTGGACGCTGCACTGCGCCTCGTTTCCGGTAGATAGCCTGCCGGCAGACTGGCGCAGCCGCGTCGCCCCCTGGCGCGCCTTTGTCGACGCCGCGGCGATAACACAACCCGTCCTTACCGCGCCCTCGCCCGGCATGGCCTTCGCCCCACTCGGCATGGGCGGTCGCCACAAGCAGTTAGGCGACTTCTTCACCGACCGCAAAGTCCCGCCCGCCCTGCGCAAGGGCTGGCCCCTAATCGTCGACGCCGCGAGCGGGCGCATCGTCTGGGTATGCGGCTTGGCTGTCGCCCACGAAGCCCGTATTACCGACGGCACGCAGCGCGTGCGCTGCTTTGAATGGCGCCGCCAACTGCGTGCGGACCCGACAGCATCCGCCGCGCCTCATTCAGATGCGCCTCATTTAGAAACGGAACCCCCTCCATGCGCGCCGATGTGAAGCCCCTGACCCACTGGCTGATCTACAGAGGCTACAGCGTGCGCTTCAGCCGCCGCCGCCCCGAGTCGGTGCAAGGCGTCATCGCCACGCCGGAGGGCGAACTCGCCTTCGACTACGAGCCGCAATCGATGACCATCCATCTGCCCGACCGCACCGTCGTCATCAATCAATACGGCTGGGAGATCGACCGCGGACAACCTGAACAAGATGACCTGTCCTGATCCCTTCCATCCCGGCTATGCCGGAGCGAGATGCCATGCCTAACAGCCAAGAAGCCGTCGTCCTCAAGCCCGGGCGCGACAAGCCCGTACGCCAGCGCCACCCTTGGGTATTCAGCGGCGCCATCCGTCATATCCCCGACAGCCTGGCCGACGGGGACATCGTAGACGTAGCTGACGCCAACGGACGTTGGCTCGCCCGCGGCTACCTCAACCGCGCCAGCCAGATCCAAGTCCGCCTCCTCACCTGGGAGGAAGGCGAAGCGGTGAATCGCGACTTCTGGCGACGTCGCATCCGCCAGGCCGCCGAACTGCGCCGCCGCCTGCAATTGAGCGACGCATCCGACGCCTACCGCCTGGTCAACGGCGAGAGCGACTCCCTGCCCGGCCTCATCGTCGACCGCTACGCCGGCTGTCTGGTCGTCCAGATCGGCACGTTGGGCATGGATGTGCACAAGCACGAGTTGGCCGGACTACTGATCGAAGAGACCGGCTGTCACAGCGTCGTCGAGCGCAGCGAATTAGCCGTCCGCCGCCCGGAAGGCTTGCAAGACGCCGCCGGTTTGCTGGCGGGCGACGAGCCGCCCGACCGCGTCGAGGTGAACGAACACGGCCTGCGTTTCCTCGTCGACCTTGCCCACGGCCAAAAAACCGGCTTCTATACCGACCAGCGCGAAAACCGCCGCCGCGTCGCCGCCTATTGCCGCGACGCCCGCGTCCTCAACGCCTTCAGCTATACGGGCGCTTTCGCCGTTCACGCCCTCGCCGCAGGCGCCCGCTCCGTCGCCAACATCGACGCCAGCTACGATGCCCTCACCCTGGCGGAAGAAAACTTGCGCCTCAACGGCTTCGACCCCGACGCACAAAGCGTAAACGTGGCGGGCGACGTCTTTGCCGTTCTGCGCGATTGGCGCGACATTGAACCGGACGGCGAATTGTTCGACGCGGTGATCCTGGACCCGCCTAAATTCGTGCATGCCCGTGACCATATGGATCGCGGGCTGCGCGGCTACAAAGAGATCAACATGCTCGCTCTGCGCCTGCTGAAACCCGGAGGCATCCTGGCGACGTTTAGTTGTAGCGGCCTGGTCGACTTCGACCTGTTCCAAAAAGTCATCTTCGGCGCAGCGCTGGACGCAGGCCGCGACCTGCAAATCCTGGAACGGCTACACCAGGCGAGCGACCATACGGTTGCCATCACCTTCCCCCAAGGCGAATACCTTAAGGGGCTCATCTGTCACGCATTATGAACCGCTCGCTCGAACCGTTTCTACAAGGAATTCGCCGCGACTTGTCCCAACCGTTGCCAGGGCCCGCCGCGCAGTTTGGCATGGCCCCGCGCCCTCGCCGCGACGGTGAACAGGAAGACCCGCCGCGGCCGGACGCTCGCCTCAGCGCGGTTCTCATCCTGTTCTACCCGGTAGACGGCGTCTTGCATCTCCCCTTCATCCTCCGGCCCACCTACCGAGGCGTCCACAGCGGACAGGTCAGCCTGCCGGGCGGCGGCCGCGAGACTATCGACATCACACTCGCCGACACGGCCCTGCGCGAAACCTACGAGGAGATCGGCGTCCCGCCCGCGGGCATCAAAGTCCTCGGCCAGCTTAGCCCTCTCTATGTCGCCGCCAGCAACCACATCGTCTACCCGTTCGTCGGCGGGATCGATCGCCGGCCCGAATTCCGCACCGACCCGTACGAGGTTGCCATGCTGATTGAAGCGCCGCTGCACGACTTTCAAAACCCGGCGAACCGGCATACAGAGGTGTGGCAGCTTCGCGACCGCGCCGTACAGGTTCCCTTTTTCAAGGTCCAGGACCAGATCATCTGGGGAGCAACCGCCATGATGTTGAGCGAACTGCTCGAACTGCCCTCCGTGCGCCAAAGCCGGAACGGCGCCGGCATGCAGCCGCACTAGCCCGGCACGCACTTCTGTGCGTCTGCCGGAGACGCCCCGCCTGCCGCGGTTTTTGTGGCGCATCGCAGGGCGTGATACGATCTCTCTCGCTATGACCTTGGCGACTCTGCTTTTCCGCAATCCGCGCATGACGACCGCTCGCTATAGGCGAAGCCGCTTGCTCAGGAAACGACGTTGGACGCACGGCGTCCTTGCCGCGCTCATCGCGCTGGCCCTTCTGCACATTAGCAGCGCAGCTCGCTCTGCTCCGCTCCGCCAGAGCAGCACTGACCCTCTTGTATTCGCCTTTTATTACACGTGGTTCGACGAAAATACCTGGACCTACGACCGGCTGAGCGACCTGCCCGCAGAACCCTATGCCAGCCGGGACCGCGGCGTCATGGCGCGCCACATCGAGCAGGCCCAAGCCGCCGGCATCGACGCCTTCCTGGTCGCCTGGTACGGGCCGGGCGGGGGCAATCAGACCGAGACCAACCTGGCGGCCCTGCTCGAAGAAGCCGCCGCCCGCGGCTTTCGCATCGGCGTCCTCTTCGAGACCGATTCCCCCTACTTCGGCGGCGCCGGCGATGTCAGCGCCGCGCTGCAACATCTCAACGCAGTACACGCCGCGCACCCCGCCTACCTGCGCGTCGACGGTCGCCCCGTCGTCTTTTTCTGGCGGCCCACGATCTACGGCGTCGACACATGGCGCAACATCCGCAGCCAGAGCGACCCGGGCTACGCCAACCTCTGGATCTCCGAAGGGACTGACACCGGCTATCTGGCCGTTTTCGACGGCCATCATCTCTATAGCAACACCTGGAACCCGCCCGCCGACCTGACGGCAACCAACCAGAACTTCGCCGCTCGCGTGGCTGCCTCCGCTGCCGACCTCGGCGTGTCCAAGTTGTGGGTGGCGACCGTCATGCCCGGCTACAACGATGCGAGGATTCGCGCCTCCGGCTTTGCCCGCGACCGCGAGAACGGCGCCTATTTCACCCGCTCGTGGCAAGCCGCCATCGCCAGCCGGCCCAGTTGGATCGTGATCAACAGCTTCAACGAATGGCCCGAAGGCTCCTACATCGAGCCGAGCGCCGCATACGGCGATCAATACCTGGCGCTTGCGGCGGAGTGGAGCGGCACGTTCAAAGGAACAGTCGGCCAATACGTTCGTCCGGCGGCCCTTCCTGCGCCCGCGCCTGTCGCAGCCGCCACGCCCACGCCGCGCCCACAACTCGATGGCCCGACCGCCTACGTTGCGGTGTCGCTGTTGAACGTGCGCGCGGGCCCCGGCACAGACCATGCCGTCGTCGCCCAGATCGCCCAGGACGCAGCGCTTCCCATCACCGGACGGCACGACGCCTGGCCTGACTGGTGGCAGGTGTCGCATCAAGCCGGGACGGGCTGGGTCTACGCGCCGCTTGTAGAGACTGCCGGCCCGCTCGAACAGGTCGCCGCCCTGCCTGATGATGCTATGCCCGATACACCGGCGACGCTGGATGCCGCGCCGCAAACCGGCCTCGCGCGCCTGTTGCCTGATCCGGAACAACGCCCGCTAACGCCCTTTCTTTCGCCGTGACCCTGGTGAGGAGAATCCGCCATGAACAGCCAACTGCCCGCTTCCGTCCACAAAACGCCCCTGGATGAAGCTATCGAGCGCGTGCTCGTCGACAAAGAGACGCTCCAGGCGCGCGTGCTCGAACTGGGCCGGGCCATCGAAGAGGAATACCGCGGCCGCGATCTGCTGCTCATCTCCGTGCTAAAAGGCAGCATCATCTTCATGGCTGACCTCATTCGCGCCATCCGCATCCCGCACGAGATTGACTTCATGGCGACCAGCAGCTACGGCGCCGCGGCCCACAGCAGCGGCGTAGTGCGCATCCTCAAAGACCTCAACAAGCCCATCGAAGGGCGCAACGTCGTCATCGTCGAGGACATCATCGACAGCGGCCACACCCTCAACTACCTCTTGCGCATCCTGCGCGAGCGCCAGCCCGCATCGCTCCGCATTGTGACCCTGCTCGATAAGCCCGAACGCCGCGAGGTGGCGATTGAGGTCAATTGGACCGGCTTCTCAATCCCGAACGAGTTCGTCGTCGGCTATGGTCTGGATTACAACGAGATCTACCGCAACCTGCCCTATATCGGCGTGCTCAAGCCCAGCATCTATGCACATCCGGTTCCCTGACGGCATGAGCGCGCTTGTACGACAGGCGGCGACGCGGCTTCTGGCAGCCGTATCCCTCAGCCTGGCGCTGACGCTGGCTTCCCCGGCGCTTATCGCCCGCGCCCAAGACGCGCCCGCCGCGGAATCCGCTACGTACACCGTAGTCCCAGGCGACACCCTCTTCGAGATCGCCCAGCGGTTCGGCGTAACGCTCGAAGACCTCATCGCCGCCAACAGCATCGCCAACGCTGACTTGCTCGAAGTGGGCCAGATCCTAGTCATCCCCGACCCCGCCGCTCTACCGGACGCGGCAGAGCCGGCGGCGTTCTACGCCTATGCCCGCCCTGGCGAAACGCCGTTCTCGCTCGCCCAACGCATCGGCCAAGACGCAGCCGCCATCGCCGCTCTCAACAGTCTGCCGGAGACCGCACGGCTCTTTCCAGGCCAGCCCGTGCGCATCCCCGTTGCCCACGACAGCCGCGACTCCAGTTCGTTCGGCGCGGTTCTGAACGTCTCGCTGCCCGGCAGCCTCGTCCAGGGACGCACCGGCCGCGTCGTGGTCGAGACAAAACGCCCTCTCGATCTGAGCGCCGAGTGGAACGGGCTGCCGCTGGCGTTCACGCCGCAGGAGGGCAACCCGTTACGCCAATTCGCCTTCGTGCCCGTACCGGCCTTGTTGGAGCCCGTCTCCTACCCGCTCACCATCGACTACCCGGCCGCCAACGGCGTCTCGCTCCGGCGCACCTGGCAGGTCGCCGTCGTCGAAGGCGACTACGAACGACAGGAGATCAACCTGCCGCCGGATCGGGGCGTGCTGCTTGCCCCGGAGTTGGTGCAGGAGGAGTTGGCTCTCGTTACGGCCGTCTGGTCGCAGGTCAGCCCAACCCTGTTGTGGACAGAACCGTTCTCGCGGCCAATCGACCTCGAATACCCCACCACCAGCCCGTTCGGCACGCGGCGCAGCTACAACGGCGGCCCCTACAGCGGCTACCACGAAGGGCAAGACTTCGGCGCGCCGTCCGGCGTCACCGTCACCGTGCCCGCCGACGGCATCGTCGCCCTCGCCGAGCCGCTCAATGTGCGCGGCAACGCCGTCATCCTCGACCACGGCCGCGGCGTCTTCACCGGCTACTGGCATTTGGAAGAAACCGCGCTGCAGACGGGCCAGTTCGTCGCCGCCGGCGATGTCGTCGGGCTGGTCGGCAACACGGGCCTCAGCACCGGCGCACACCTGCACTGGGAATTGCGCATCTACGGTGTCGCGGTCGATCCCATGCAGTTCCTCGAAGAGCCGTTCAGTCCATAACGCGGGCCCGCGACGACGTCCAATCAAAAACGCCGGCTGCCCTTTGCAGACAGGCCGGCGTTTGTTTTCTTGTCCCCATATACATGGGCGCTGGAAAGAGTAGGCGGTTACTCCTCCTCCCCTTCCTCTTCCTCGGTCTTGCCCCGGCCCAACACCTCGGGTTCGGCCATCTCCTCTTCTTCCGCTTCCTCTTCTTCCTCTTCCTCGGCCCGCGTCGCGATCATACCGAAGATGATCTCATCCGATTCGCCCAGGTAAGTCACGCCCGGAATCGCCGGAAGGTCCGCGATCGTGATCGGGTTTTCCAAGTCAAGGCCGGAAATGTCAACCTCGATCTCAGCCGGAATATCGGAAGGAAGGGCGCGGATGTGAACGGCGTCCAGATGCTGGTAGAACATGAGGCCCGCCGCAAGCGCCTCCGGTCGCCCGATCGAGTTCACTGTCACGCTGACTTCTTGCTCTTCGGACATATTGACCGCATAGAAGTCGGCGTGCAGGAACGCTCGGCTGACCGGATCGCGCTGAATCTCCTTCACCAAAATGTTGTGCGTGTCGCCGCCTTCGACCGAAACGGTCACAAGTTGCGAATGCCCGCCATGCTGCAACACGCGCTCCAATTCCCGGCTCCTCACCTGCAAGTTCACAGGCTGAGTCGCCTCGCCATACACTATGACAGGCACTAGGCCCGCACGCCGCAATTGCCGCACTTTGCGCCGGGTCACCGTCCGCGGAAAGGCGTCGATTTTCAAATCGGACATGGAACTACTCCTCTGAACGAATTCCTATCTCGTGTTTTAGTTCAATAAATCGCCACAGCGCGGATTGCGCCGGGTCTACGCATGCCCGCGCCGAAGCGGACGGCGAAATACCCTTGAAAAGATACCTCTGAAGGCGACGAGGCCAAACGCAATGCCGGCGCCTACGGCCAGTGCAGTTAGCGGCGTCAACACCGCAGTCACAGGCCCTTCTACGCGCTGCGCCAGCAAGATGAAGGCTTGCACGCCGCTCTTCGCCTCTACCCGCTCCGCCGCCATCACGACGGCGTTGGAGTCGTGCAGATTCACCACCTCGGCCGTCGCCATCCCGATTAGACTGTCTGTCGCATCGACAGAGCCGGAACGCACGATCACCGCAGCCGCATCCTCCATGCGCAGAGCGCTCGCCGTGACCGACCGGGCCGCCGAGTCCGACATATGCACCTGCCCGCCCTCGACGTGATCCTTAAAGGTCTGTGCGACCTCCACTGTCGTCCCCTGCATCGCTTGGCTAATCTCTTCGGCCAAGTTCTCCAGCGGATTCTCGTCCTGGTCGTGGCGCTCGTCAGCCATTATCACCCTTCCTTTGGCCTTGCTCATTCCGAAAAAAGGCACAACGAACATTATAACCAGCATCCCTGCTCTGGTCAAAAAAAGTGCGCCCAGCGGGCGAATCTCACGATAGGCCGCCTACCGCAGCAGCGGCATCCTTGCCGCTCACGCGTATAGCTGACAGGACCCCTTCGTGCAATTCGTGTAATTCGTGGCCTAAAAGTTGTATTGTCGGCCCGCACCCGGCAATTGCTCGCCAGACGGGCCAGTGATACCATTCGCCTATGAGCGCTGCAACAACCGCCCCCCCTGCCCGAAACCTTCGCCGCCCGCGCTGGGCGCGTGCGCTGGCAGCCGCCGTGTTGCTCTGTGCAGCCGCCGTCTGGCTGGTCTACGCTCCGGCAAACAATTCAACGCCCCAACCGATGGCGTCCCCGCAACCCGCCGCCGATCTCATGCCCGGAACCGTCGCCTCAATGGACAGCCCGGCGCTGGCTTATAGTCCCGGCTGGCGCGTTGCCCCCGACGGTGCAGACCCCTCTGAACCTGCCGATCCTTGGAACGAGCCATCCGGCGCGCTCAACTTCACCTACACGGGCAGCGAGTTGGTCTTGCGCCTCGCCCCCGGCGACTACTGGGGCTATCTCTATGTGACCGTTGACGGCGAGACGGCTAACCTGCTGCCCGACATGCGCGGCAACGTCGACAGTCGCAGCCGGCCCGCCGGCTACCGCACCTTCTATGCGCCGGAAGCGCAACAGGACGGCGGCCCGTCCTCTCAGTGGCAGCGCGTCCACCGCGCCGCCGACGCAAGCCGCGCCCACACCGTCACCGTCGAGGTGTGGCGCAGCTGGGGCCAGACGCCCCTGCGCGGCATCGCCGTCGACGCCTTGCCCCCGCCGCCGCTTCCCCGCTGGCCGGGCGTCCTTCTCCTGGCGCTCTCTCTCGCCATCGGTTATCCGCTGGCGCAGAATGCGGCGGCCCGCATGGTCTCTGCCGCGCCTCTCGTTCCGCTGCGCGCCACGATCCGCGCCTGGTTCCTGCCGCAACTGCCGGTCCGCACGCGCATGCTGTTCGGCGCCGCTGCCGCAGCCGTTGCCGCCCTGGGCATCGCGCTGGCCTTCTGGCCCCTGGCCGCGGCCGGGCTGGCGCTGCTTGCTTACTTGTCTGTCTGCCGCCCCGCCCTGTGGAGCGCCGCAGTCCTCTTCGCCCTGCCCTTCTACTTCTCCTTCGCCATCCCCCTGCCCGGCGGCCGCGCGGCCGGCTTGATAGACGTCTTGCTCCTGGCAGGCATCGCAGTCGCAGCGGCCAACGCGCTGCTCTTCGCGCCTGCCGAAAGCACGTACTCCAAAGGCGGAGAGCGTAACAGCCGGCGACTCGCCTGGCTGTTGGCCGCGCTGATCGCCTGGGCGCTGGTTTCCGTCTTCGCCGCCGAGCATTTTACCGTCGCTCTGCGCGAATGGCGCACCGTCTTCCTCAGCGCCGGCCTCTTCGCCATGCTCCTCGCCGTCACATTTCGGGCGTCGGCGAGCCCACGCGACGATCTCTGGCTGATCATGGCCTCTTGGGTGACGGGCGGCGCAGTCGCCGCCGCTATCGGGTTGGCGCAATATCTGGCAGGCGCCATGCTCATCTCGGCCGAAGGCGTCTATCGCATCCGCGCCTTCTACGGCTCGCCCAACAACCTCGCCCTCTACCTCGAACGCACCTTCCTGGCTGCGCTGGCGTGGGCTGCGTTCTTTCCCGCCGGACGGGCGCGCCTGCTCAGTGCGTTGGCCGCGGGCTTGCAAGGCGCTGCGCTGCTCCTCACCTTCAGCAAAGGCGCGCTGTTCCTGGGCGTCCCCGCCGGCCTCGTCACCCTCTGGGCGGGCGGGCTGTTCATCCTGCCCAGCCAGGGCAGGTCGCGCCGCCCCTTGCTGTGGCTAGCCGGCGTTGCCGCGCTCTTCGTGGCGGCGCTGCTCCCCTTCCTGCCCACCGAACGCTTTCAGCGACTGCTCGACTTCTCGCAGGGGACCGGCTATCTGCGCCTCCAACTCTGGCGCAGCGCCTGGCAAATGGCCCTCGACCACCCCTGGCTCGGCGTCGGGCCGGACAACTTCCTCTACGCCTACCGCAGTTTCTACCTTCTGCCCCAGGCCTGGCAGGAGCCCAACCTCAACCACCCCCACAACTGGCCCCTGGACTGGTGGACCCGGCTGGGCATTCCCGGCCTCGCCCTAGCCCTGGCCTGGTTCGCCGCGGGTATGGCCGGGCTGTGGCGTCGCGTCCAGTTATGTCGCACGCCTGCCCTCCAAAGAGCCGGCGCGCTCAACCTCGGCCTCTTGGCTGCAGCCATCGCCGCGCTGACCCACGGGCTGATCGACGCCTCCTACGCCCTGCCCGACCTCATGCTCGTCTGGGTGCTGATCTTGATGGCAAGCAACATGACGCCGGAACACGTTATGCGCTCCGGCGTCGAGGAATAACCGCTTCAGTTTCATTCGTGCAGAACGCGCCCGGCCTACGGCCAGATCTTGGCGATGCCCTCCGCCAGCGTAACGCTGTTCATCTCGCCCGTCCAGATATGGCGGATCACGCCGTCGCCGTCGATGAAATAGGTGGTAGGCATGCCCTTGACGTTGAAGAGGGTCCCGGCCTCCATCTCTCGATCCAGCGGCATGGGGAAGGTTAGGCCGAGCTTATCGACATACGCCTGCACGATGGCGGCCTCCTCGCCCTGATCCACGCCCACGATCAACACCTCGCCGGCGTAGACCTCCGCCGCATTTTGCAGCGCGGGCAACTCACGCTGGCACGGGCCGCACCACGTTGCCCAGAAGTTGAGCACTACCGGCGTGCCGCGCACCGCACTTAACTGGAACGGGCTGCCGTCCAACGTGTCCAGCCTGAAGTCCGGCGCCGGGTAGCCGATGGCCGGTTCCGGGCTGAGGTTACCCGGCTGTGCGCTGAGCGGCACGCGGCTAGCCCACAGCCAACCGCTCCCTGCGATCAAGATAGTGAAAAAAGCCAGCAGCCACGGCCTACTCATGACGGCGCTCACGACTCCCAATCGGTGTGGAAAAAGCCCGCCTTATCCGTCCGCTCATAGGTGTGCGCGCCGAAGAGATCACGCTGCGCCTGAATTAGATTGGCGGGCAGCCGCGCGCTGCGATAGCTGTCGTAGTAGGCCAGGCTGACGCTGAACGCCGGCACGGGAATGCCCAGCCCAATCGCGATCTGGACGACCTTGCGCCAGGCCGGCAGCCGTTCGGCCACCGCTTGACCCAGGCTCTCGTCCAGCAGCAGATTGGGCAGACCCGGCTTACGCGTGAAGGCCTCGGTGATGCGGTTGAGGAAGCGCGCCCGGATAATGCAGCCCGCCCGCCAAATCGACGCGATTTCGGCTAGATTCAGTTCGTAGCCGTATTCCTCGCTCGCGATGCGCAACATCGCCATGCCCTGCGCATAGGCGCTGATCTTGCTGGCGTACAGCGCTTGGCGCACCATGTCGATCAGTTCATCACGGTCGCCGTCGTATACGGTCTGTTCCGGGCCGGGCAGCACCTTAGAGGCGGCGACGCGCTCCTCCTTCAGGCTGGAGATGATGCGCCCCACCACCGCGCTGTTGATGGTCGGGATCGGCGCGCCGATGTCAAAGGCGTCCTGGCTCGTCCACTTGCCGGTCCCCTTCTGCGCCGCTTTGTCCAGCACCAGGTCCACGAGCGGCTGGCCCGTCTCCCCATCGATCTTCTTGAAAATAGTAGCGGTGATGTCGATCAGGAAGCTGTCCAGTTCGCCCTGATTCCACTGGCCGAAGATCTCCGCCAGTTCCGCTGCGGTCAATCCCAGCGCGCCTTGCAGGACGGCATAGGCCTCGGCGATCAACTGCATGTCGCCGTATTCGATGCCGTTGTGCACCATCTTCACGTAATGGCCTGCGCCGCGCGGCCCCAGGTAGGCGACGCATGGTTTGCCGTCCTCCGGCGCCTTGGCGGCGATCGCCCCCAGCATATCCTGGACCGAACGCCAAGTCTCGCGCGGGCCGCCGGGCATAATGCTCGGCCCCCACAGGGCGCCTTCCTCGCCGCCGCTGATGCCGACGCCCATGAAGTTAAGGTTCTGAGCGGCCAGTTCCACGCTGCGGCGCTCGGTGTCGCGGTAATAGCTGTTGCCGCCGTCCATGATCAAGTCGCCCTCATCTAGGAGCGGCGCCAGCCCGGAGATCACCGCATCAACGCCCGCTCCGGCCTTGACCATGATCAGAACCTTACGCGGGCGTTCCAGGCTCGCCACAAGTTCCTCAAGCGTGACGCAGGGGATCAGTTTTTTGCCCGGGTGTTGAGCGACGAAATTCTGCATTGTCGAGGTCGTCCGGTTATAGACGGCGACCGTATAGCCATTGCGCTCCATGTTGAGCACAAGGTTCTGGCCCATCACCGCCAGCCCGATCAGCCCTACATTCGCTTGTGACATGCGCCTTGCCCTTTCAGGTCGATGTTATTGTTTTGGTCCGGGTAATTCCGTGCCCCACCGCGCCATCGTATCTAGGTTGGCTGTGCGTATGCGCAGACTGTTCAGGCGTGCGGCGATGCTCAGTTCGACCGACGCAGGCAGCGGCTGCTCGCCCGCCGTGCCGTCGTCGAATAGCTGCCCGTCGGCTACGCGAGTCTTCAACGCGGGCGCGCCCCACCAGATTCCTTCCTCACGCAGCGCCAGCCGCGCCTGCAATACGGCTTCGTCCACAGGCTTCATCGCCGCGATCTCCGCATAAAAACGCGCCATAAAGCGCAATTGCGCCTCGCGCGGCATGGGGAATTGAGTCGCCAACGCCGCGCCCACGTTGCGCTGCACCAGGCTCCGTGCAACATGCAGAAAGGCGCGTCCCTCGCCGCGGACTGGCGCGGCAGCGCTGTCCGTCAACACAACCAGCCGCAACGGAAAATGGTCGCGCAGCATGGCGCCCAAGTGCTGTCCGCTTACGGCGCGACTGCGGCCTATCTCATCTTCGAAGACCAGTTGGCCCTCGCCCGTCTGCGCGCCAAACGCGCTGTGCCCGACAAAGTGCAGTATGTGGTATTCGCCCTGGCGCAGCCGGCGCTGCAAATCAAACAACGTCGGCTTTTGCAGCCACTCCACATACAGCTTCTTCTCGCGCCCCAGATAGTCGATCTCGTCCAGCAGCCCCAGCCATTCGCGTTGCACGTCGATCGCCGGATATCCCGCCGGGCTGGCAACTGCCACCAGCGCGCGCAGCGGGCCTGACAACTTTGCCGGCAACAGCCGGTGCATCAAACCGGCATAGCGCGCCATCGGCGAATGAAGCGATAGGCCCAGATATTCGCTTTGTCCGGTATCGTACAACACCTCCCAGGGCAGACGCTGCACCTCGGGCACGGCGTCCAAGTCCAGTTGGATGCGCAGGCTGCTCTGGGCGGCAAAGGCGGCCTGCTGGCTGGCGCGCAGGCAGTCCAACACATCGTCGGCAAATAGCGCGCCAAACAGCCGCGCCCCCCATCCCTCAAGCTGTGCCGCCAGTCGCCGTTGATCTTCCTCGCCCGCAGCATGTGCCGCATCCAGCGCCAGCCAGAGTGCATCCAGTTCGCGCCGCGTCACAGAAAACGCGAAGCGCGCCGCCGCCGGTCCGACCGGGGAATGCCGTACACGACTGAAATAGCCGTCGTCGGTCTGTTCTAGGAGCACCTCAATACGCGACTCTTGCGGATTCATAGCCATGCCATTGTACATTTGGCCCCGATGGGCGTCAAACATCCGGCGCTTGGCGTACTCGTCGCGACGGTTTGCAGGTGCGCCATCCTTGGCGCACGAGTCACACATCCGGCGGTAAGGATGCTGCCTCTACACGTTGATAAGTTATGAAACTGGGATCGACCCGCGGCGTCCGGGAGGACCAACAAGCAATAATCCTAGCCACGAATTGCACGAATTGCACGAAGAAGTTGCCGCACATTCTTTCGCGCTGCGCGACCTCAAGGGTATAATGGCGACATTGGCTGGCGGAACCATGCCGCTCGCCCCGTCAAGGACGCTGATCCCCACGCAGACAGGGCCTCACCATGCACGTACTCATCACCGGCGGCGCCGGCTTCATCGGCAGCCATCTCGCCCGCAAGCTTCTGGAGCGCGGGGACACGGTCGCAGTCCTCGACAACCTTAGCACGGGCAGTTTTGAGAACATCCGCGCCCTCACTGCCAACCCGCGCTTCTCCTTCGCTATCGACGACCTCGGCAATGCGCTAGTCCTGGACCGGCTGGCGAGCCAGACTGACGCCATCGTACACCTGGCGGCCGCGGTCGGCGTGCAGTTGGTTGTCGAGCGCCCCACAGAAACCATCGAAACCAACGTGCTGGGCACGCACGCCGTGCTCAACGCCGCGCGGCGCTATCGCTGCCGCACCTTGCTCGCCTCCACCAGCGAGGTCTACGGCAAGGGCGTCAAGGTTCCCTTCGGCGAAGAAGACGACCTCTTGCTCGGCCCGTCCAGTCGCAGCCGCTGGTCCTACGCGGCGAGCAAGCTGTTGGACGAGTTCCTCGGCCTCGCCGCCTTTCGCGAGTACCAGCTCCCCGTCACGGTCATGCGCTTCTTCAACACCGTTGGCCCCGGCCAAACCGGCCGCTACGGCATGGTCGTGCCGCGCTTCGTGCGCCAAGCCCTGGAAGAGCAGCCCATCACGGTCTTCGGCGACGGCAACCAGTCGCGCTGTTTCTGCCACGTCGACGACACGGCCATCGCCGTGCAGGCGCTGCTCGACCTGCCCGACAATACCGCAGGCGAGATCTTCAACATCGGCAGCAGCGAGGAGGTCACCATCAACGAACTCGCCCAGGCCGTGATCGCCCGGACCGGCTCTCGCTCGTCTATCCAACGCATCCCCTACAGCGAGGCGTACGCGCCCGGCTTCGAAGACATGCGCCGTCGCGTGCCCGACACGGCCAAACTTCGCGCCGCGATCGGCTGGCAGCCGCGCAAGACGCTAGCCGACATCCTCGACGATGTGATCCGGTACGAGCGCAGCCGCACTGCCTGAGAAAAATCTTCCAGGAAGCTCGCAGCCTCCTGGAAGGTAACGTCCAGCATTTCTATGCGCTTCAGCCGGCTATGTTGGGCAGTCGCCTACCCGTGCATGGGCAGAACCAGGTCATACGGATAAACGTTCAGGTTCACCAGTTCGCCGCTCTCGGTGAACGCCACCGAGTCCTCGATGCGCATACCCAGGTCGCGCTCCTGGTAATACAGCCCCGGCTCCACGCTAAAGACATGCCCCGGCTGGAGCGGCGTATCCGCCCCCGCGCCGTGACTCAGCCGCGGCCCCTCGTGCACGTCCAGACCGATGCCGTGGCCCAAGCTGTGGAAATAGCCGTCGCGCGTACCCGGATGCGAGCGCAGCGTTGGGTGTCCGCGCTCCTCGAAGTAGTCGAGCGTCATCAACTGGTAGTCTCGGCAAGACTTCCCCAGTTCCAGCGAACCCATCACCCGGTCGAAAATCTCCCTCACCTGGTCATAGATCTCCTGCACGTCGTCGGTGGCATAGCCGAGCGACCAGGTGCGCGTCATGTCGGCAAAATACCCCTTCGCCGTGCGCGGGAAGATGTCCAGCACGATGGCCCGGCCCAGTTCCAACGGCTGCGCCAAGTTGCTGCTGGCGTGCGGCAGGGCGCTGTCGCCCCCCAGGCTGAAGAGGGTATCGTGGTCCTCGACCAAGCCGTGCGCCATCAGGCGCATGCGGATGAAGGCCTTCACGTCGCCGATCGTCAGCGGCTCGCCGTCGGCGCGCACTACCGTCTTGCCGCGTACGCCATGCCCTTGGATGAACTCTTGGACCTCGCCGACGACAGCACAGGTCTCGCGCCCCGCCGTCAGCAACTCGGCGATCTCGACATCATCCTTGGTCTCGCGCGCCACCGCGAAGATCGAATCGGCGTACTCCCCGACGATCTCCACGTCCGGCATCGCGGCCTGCAGCCGGTTCAATAGTTGATAGGCGCCGCCGGCGTCGATCTTGCCGTATACGCCGAGGCGTCCCGTCAACTGCTGGTCGCGGATCACCTGCGAGTAGTAGTCCAGCATCGCGTTCAGCCGGTCGCCCTGGTGCTTGTTCAGCAGATCGTACTGGTTATAGACCCGGTCACGGTCCACCAGTTCGAGGCCGGTCGTGGCCGCGCCGGTTCGCTCCAAAGAGCCGTGGACCAGCGTCAACAGCCCCCCGCGCCGCTTAAGCACGATGGCGTGCTCCAAGTGGATGCCGCCGGTCAGGTAGTTCATCGCCGGGTTATTGCCCGAATCGCCCAACACCATGAACGCGTCGAGATTGCGCTCTTCCATCAACCGATCGAGATCGGATTTCACACGTCGCTCCTATCGCCCTAGGCTCGGATGCTCTCCGGCCATTATGAATTGGTTCTGCTAACGCCTCATTGAGAAAACCTACGATTACCCCACGAAATGCCTGTTACGGTCGCCAACAGGTCATTTTGCAGACAATTTCTGTACGCAGCGGCTTTGGCTAGTGTGCCTAGTTAGCCTATAATGTGAACATCTTCACAGGCTATAGTGCGCCTTTTTTGATTTGTCATTATCCGGCGCAGGAGAACCAAGTGATGCGCAAGTCCTTTCTAAGCAATTCCCTGTTGGCTATTGGCGTCGTAATGCTCGGCGGTTTCGCCGTCATGGAAACGACCGGCCTCAACGCCGACCCGCTTCTGCCCGCCTTTGCCGCCTTCTGCATCGGCTGCACCGCAATTCTCGACCGCATCGGCGTGCATCAGTTCAAGTAAACGCCAACTGCACAACCGCATACGAACATCGGCTCGGACCGCCGCGGCGGTCCGAGCTTTCTTGTTAATCCGTTGCCTTCGCCCGATCTGCATAGCCGGCGGGATGCGCCGCATGCCATGCCCAGGCGCTCCGTACAATGTCGTGCAGGCGCGGGTAGTGCGGTTCCCAGCCCAGTTCGCGGCGAATGCGTTCGCTTCCGGCGATCAACACAGCCGGGTCGCCCGGTCGCCGCGGCGCGATCTCGGCGGGGATCGGGTGACCGGTAACTTCCCGCGCCGCCTGGATCACTTCCTTGACCGAGAAACCCTGCCCGTTGCCCAGGTTATACGCGCGGCTACCCTGCTCCAGCGCGCCCAGCGCCAGAATATGCGCCCGCGCCAGGTCTACGACATGAATGTAGTCGCGCACGCACGTCCCGTCCGGCGTCAGATAATCATCTCCGAAGATCTTGATAACGTCGCGCTGGCCCAAGGCCACCTGCAACGCCAGCGGGATCAGATGCGTCTCCGGGTCATGATCTTCACCGCGCGCGGCCGTCGCGCCCGCCGCGTTGAAGTAACGCAGCGCCGCATAGCGCATGCCGCGCGTCTCGTCCAGCCAGTAGAGCATCCGCTCCAATATCCGCTTCGACTCGCCATAGGGACTGCCCGGCGCGATTACCTCGTCCTCGTCGATGGGAACCCGCTCCGGCACGCCGAACAGATTCGCCGTCGACGAGAGGATGAAGCGCAGCACGCCGTGCGCCGCAGCGCTCTCCAACAGGTTGAGGCCGTTGCGCACGTTCTCGCCCAGATAGAGGAACGGCTCCTGCATCGATTCGCCCACCAGCGTGCGCGAGGCAAAGTGCATGATCGCGTCCGGCGCAAACTGCCGCATCGTCTCGTCGATCGCGTCCCGGTCGGCCAGGTCTCCCTGCACGAAGGCGGCATCAGGGTGAACCGCGGCCCGATGCCCCTGCGAGAGGTTGTCGAAGACAACCACTTCCTGCCCGTCCTCGATGAGTTGCTCGACGGTCACGCTGCCGATATATCCGGCGCCGCCGGTCACCAATACGCGCATATCATTCACATCCTCTATGCGTAGGTCGGCAGCCAGTCGCCGTGAGCTTCGATCAGGTCGTCGACCAGGTTCCATATCTGATCCAGGTCCAACTCGGCCGCGGTGTGCGGGTCGAGCATGGCCGCGTGGTAGATGTGCTCGCGCTTGCCCGTCAGCGCCGCCTCGACCGTCAGTTCTTGCACGTTGATGTTCGTCTGCATCAGCGCAGCCAGATGCGGCGGCAGTTCGCCGATCGCGACCGGCTGAACGCCGTTCTTGTCCACCAGGCAAGGAACCTCGACGCAACAGCCCTCAGGCAGATTGGAGATCAGCCCGCGGTTGGGCACGTTGCCGTTTATCACGCGCGGGATGCCCGTCTCTATGCTGTGGATGATGCCCGAACCGTATTCGTGGCTGCGGTGCACCTCGACGACCGACTTCGGGTCTTCCAGATCGGCCCGCATCCGCTCCCATCCGGCGATCTGAACCTCGCAGCGGCGGATGTACTCATCCAGCGGCACGTTGAACTTCTCGACCAGGTCGGGCCGATCGCGCTTAATGAAATAGGGCGTATACTCGGCAAAGTGCTCGCTCGACTCGGTTACGAAATACCCCAAACGCCGGAACATCTCATAGCGCACCAGGTTCCACTCCGGCGCCCGGCCTTCATCATAGACCTTGCGGATGAGCGGGTACAGATCTTGGACCTCACCGTTCGCCCGGCGCTCGAAGTGCAGGTAGAAGGCCATGTGGTTGATGCCCGCGCACACGAAATTGATCTCCTCAATGGGCACGCCGATGTCGTTGGCCAGTTGTTCCGCCGTGCCCTGCACGCTGTGGCACAGACCGACCGTCTTGATCGTGGTCGCCTGGTCGATGGCCCAGCAGTTCATCGCCATCGGGTTCACGTATTGCAGGAAATAGGCGTCCGGGCACAATTCTTCCATGTCATGGCACATGTCGAGCAGCACGGGGATGGTGCGCAGCCCGCGCATGATGCCGCCTATGCCCAGCGTATCGGCGATGGTCTGGCGCAGCCCATACTTCTTCGGAATCTCAAAGTCGATGACCGTGCCGGGCTTGTAGCCGCCCACCTGGATCATCGAAATCGCGTAGTCGGCCCCGTCCAAGGCGGCGCGGCGGTCGGTCGTCGCCTCGATGGTCGGCTTAACGCCCAATGTCTCCGCCACCTTGTTGGCCACTATCACCGAGGTGCGCAGACGCTCCTCGTCGATATCGTGCAGGCTGATCGTCGATTCCGCCAACTCGGGATAACTGAGGATGTCCCCCATCAGGTTCTTGGCGAAAACGGTGCTGCCCGCACCGATAAATGTGATTTTCGGCATGGTTGTTACCCTTTCTTTATCGCGTAGCGCAAAAAGCCCCGAATAGTATTGAAGCAGGCGGCTGTAGCGTCCGCCAGGTCTATCGCCGGATGCGGCAGGCAGCCCTACAGCCTGATGAACACGGCGGTTCACTCATGCACACAACTTAAGACGCTATCGGCTGCCCAAACCAAGAGATCGAACCTTTGGCAGGGAACGGCCTGTTCGCCTCATATACTCCCGATATCGATCGCCGAACGTATCCAGCATCATCCGTTCTTCAGCCCGCACGCGCAGGAAATAGAACGGGATGAAATAGACGAGATTCACGGGGCCGGCGATCCAGTTCTGCAAGAGCAACAACTGCGCGATGCCCCACAGCCACTGGCTGGCATACATCGGGTGACGGATGTAACGATAGATGCCATCCGTCACCAGCGTGTGCCCCTCATATATCTCCAGCGTAGGCGACCAGTTGGACTTCAGTCCCCTGTGGGCGAGCGCGAAGACGACCAACGCGCCGCCAAGCAGCAAGACGCCGAGCCAGCCCATCCATCCGGGCAGGCGGTAGTCCGCAAAATCCAGCCAATCCGTAACCGAATAGATCAGGGGCAGGATGATCATCGTGACCCACAGCAGCGAAACCAGGGTTGTATCGGTTCTAGTTGTGCGCCGGTCGACCCTGCCCGCAGTCTTCCAGTTCTTCTGAAAAGGTGCGCGCACGACCACTTCGATGACTAAGCCTGCCCAATACACGGCCTTGAATAGATCCGTCACCGCTTACTCCGCAAGGATGGCTCTTTTACGCCGGACCCGTTTTCCAGTACATAGCGTTTGCGGCATACAAGGCGTACAAGAAGCGCCGCAACAGGTTGAACGCGCCTACGCCTCAAAATGCCGGAAAGTAGGCAGATGTTCTTTGTTTTGCGCAAACATCTCGTTGACCATCGTCCGTGTCTCGGCCAGCGACAGCACGCTCGCCGTCAACGGATCGTGTACAATCGCCTGGTAGATCAGCCGCGGGTCGCCGCTCAGGCATCCCTCCACCGCCATCTCCTCTGTGATGGCGGTCAGCCCGGTCAGCGCCGCCACCTGCGGCGGCAGTTCGCCCACGTAGACAGGCGTCAGCCCCTTGCGGCTCGCCCACACCGGCACTTCGACGCAGGCGTTCTGCGGCAGATTCGTGATCAGCCCGGTGTTGGCGACATTGCCGTTATACTCAAACGGCTCGCCGCCCTCCAGCGCATTCACAATGTAGGCTGCGTACTCGTGCCCGCGCTCCAACTCGATCGGCGTATCCGCCGCCAGCCACTTCTCGGTCTCTTCGCGCCACGTACTCAGGCGCTTCTTGCGCTCCTTGATGGTATAGCCATACTCGCCGGGGTTCCAGCCCGTACCGTGCGTGCAATACTTCTCGATCAGGTCGGACCGCTTGCGGAACCACCAGTTATACTCCGAATGATGCCCGCTCGACTCGGTCGGATAATAGTCCAGCGCCAGGTACATCTCATTGCGCACCTGCTCCTCATTGTACACCTCAGGGCGCTCTGTGACGGCTTTGTGGATCAGCGGATAAGCGTCCTTGCCATTCCACTCATACTTCAGATACCAGGCCATGTGGTTGATGCCGGCGCAGGTATAGGTGATCTCCTCCATCGGCGCGCCGATCCAACGCGCCAACATCTCCGCCGTACCCTGTACGCTGTGACACAGCCCGGTCACCTTGATGCTCGTCTCGCGCTGCAACGCCCGGCAAAGCATGACCATCGGGTTGGTGTAGTTGAGCATGGTCGCATCGGGGCAGAGCCGCTCCATGTCGCGGCCGATGTCCAGCATCACCGGGATGGTGCGCAGCGCCCGAAAGATGCCCGACGGGCCGCGCGTGTCGCCGATGTTAATGTCAATGCCGTACTTCTTGGGTATCTCAATGTCTTTCCGCCACACGTCCAGCCCGCCGGCAAGAATAGTGACTAACACGTAGTCGGCCCCGCGCAGCGCCTCCTCGCGGTCTAGCGTCGCCTCCACCTTGGCCGGGTATTGGCCCAGGTCGACGATCTTCTGCACGGCGCGGCGGGCGAAGTCCAGGTGATCGGCGTCAATGTCCATCAGACACAACGTCGAATCCTCTAGGAGCGGAAAAGTCAGCAGGTCGCGCACAAGTTTGCGCGTGAATCCGAAACTGCCTGCTCCGATAAAAGCGATCTTAGGCATATCGATTTCCTTTCGGGATGATTAGTTTTCTATTGGGCGTACACGGCCTCGCGCAGCCCCTTGATGTAGCCGATTGCAAACAGCCGCCCGATCGAGGAGTAGCCGGGGCGATCATTGTCGTCTCCCTCCATCGTCGGCACATGGTCCGGGCGCAACACGCCATCAAAGCCGATCGCGCGATACGCCTGCATGCAGGCCAGCATATCGGTCTGGCCCTCGTCATGAAACGTCTCCACGAAGCGCTCCGGCGTGCCGCGCACATCGCGAAAATGCACGAAGAAGATCTTGCCCTGCTTGCCGAAATGCCGGATCGTTGCGGGCAGATCATCCGTCATCAGCGTGAAGTTGCCCTGGCACAGGCAGATGCCGTTCGCCTCGCTGGGAACCAGGTCGATCAGACGCTGAAAATTCTCCACGCTGCGCATGATCCGTCCCAGCCCGCGGATGGGCGAAAGCGGCGGATCATCCGGGTGCATCGCCAGCTTGACGTTTGCCTTTTCCGCCACAGGCAGCGCCTCCTCCAAGAATGCCTGTAGCGTTTCCCATAGGCGCTCCTCGCTCACCGTGCCGTATTCGGTCGGCGGCGCGTTGCGCATCAGCGCGTGGTCATACCCCGTTGCCATAGCCCCGCCGCGCGCCGGCGCCGTCACCGTGGTGCGCATCCAGTTCATCACGGGCATCCACTCATAACACCAGACGGGGATGCCCAGCGCGCCCATGTTACGGATCAGATCGCAGACCCACTCCAATTCCTCCTCGCGGCCGGGCAGGCCCAGCTTAAGCTTATTCATGGGCGGCCGGCTTTCGATCACGGCAAGCTCGAAGCCGGAATCTTCATACGCGCTCTTCAGCCGCGCCAGCGACATATATCCCCACGGCAATTCGTCCTTACTGCGCGCCGTTTGCATCAACCCCAGGTCCATCGAGCCAACTGCATGTGTCACACCGCACTGTCGCACCATCCGCCACAGGGATGACGGCGGCGGCGGCAAGACTTCCGCTATCTGTATCACGCCGGGCTTCCTTCCGAAAAGACTGCCATATAAGGAGAATGCGGCTCACCCAGGCGGGCGGGCCGCAACCTTGCACGAGAAAAACGAAGGCAAAGAATGTGACCGAGGTCGGTCGCTCCGCGTCTAGCGCACATCCGGCAGCGCCGCCGCGCTAGGCGACAGAGTAGAGCCGGGCGAACAACTTCTCGCCCCATTTGCCGATAATGAACAGTCGCGCCAACTGCTCCGAGCGCAGCGCATTCACCAACCCGGACAGCCATATGAACGCCAAGGCAACATATCCCACGATCACCAATGCAAAGGATGCGGCGCTGAACGTAGGACCGGCCAGCGGAACCCATGCGGCCAACCACGCTACGACCAGCCACGCCACCGGCAGCAACACCGCGGCCAAAAACATCGCTAAGGCTTGGCAGGCATGGTACAGCGCAAAAATGTTCTTGCGATCCGCCGCTATGGCGACAATCGAACCCACAAAGGGCAACAGGTAGGAAAGGAAGGCCAGTACGCGATTCGGTTTCTGCACCGTCAGCCTCCAATCCCGACGAGCGACAGTTCCGCCGCAAAATGACAGCTCACGTAGTGGTCCGGTTCAACCTCAGCCAACATCGGCTCCTCTTGGCTGCACACGTCCTTCGCATACCGGCATCTGGGATGGAACACGCAGCCCGACGGCGGGTTGGCCGGGCTGGGCACGTCTCCCTCCAGGATAATTCGCTTTAGACGGATGTCGGGATCGGCCGGGGGCACTGCCGAAACCAGCGCCTCCGTATACGGATGCATGGGGTGGCGCAGCAGTTCCTCTGACCCGGCCAGTTCCACGATCTTGCCGACATACATCACCGCAATGCGGTCGCAGACATGCTCGACCACCGACAGGTCGTGTGCGATGAAGAGCAGCGTCAACCCCAGTTCCTCCTTCAACTTCTGCAACAAGTTGAGGACCTGCGCCTGGATCGACACGTCTAGCGCCGAGACCGGCTCATCGGCGATAATCAGCCGCGGGCTAAGCGCCAACGTTCGCGCCAGACCGATACGCTGGCGCTGTCCGCCGGAGAACTCATGGGGATAGCGGCTCATATAATTCGGGTCCAGCCCGACGCTGCGCATCAGGTCCGACACGCGCTCTTCCAACTGCTTGCCGCGCGCCTCCTTGTGGATCACCAGCGGCTCGCCGATCAGGTCTTTCACGGTCAGGCGCGGGTTCAGCGAACTAAACGGGTCCTGAAAGATCATGCGCATTTCCCGGCGCAATTCCTTCATCTCGCGCTTGCTCACCGCGGCCACGTTGACGCGCTGGCCGTTGGCCCGCCGATACCAGATCTCGCCGCCCGTAGGATCGTAGAGCCGCAGGATCGTTCGGCCTGTGGTGGTTTTGCCGCAGCCGCTCTCGCCGACCAGCCCCAGCACTTCTTGTTCGCGCAAGAAGAAACTCACCCCATCCACAGCCTTGGTGTGCCCCACCACGCGCTGGAAGAAGCCGCGATAGATCGGGAAATGCTGTTTGAGGCCGTTGACCTCCAGGATATAGTTATCGCCAGTCATCTCGTCATATTTGTCCCATTTAAACTGCACCGAACCGCGCGTTACATGCAGACGGTCTGCCTCCATGTCGTCCGGCATCGTCGCCCTCAACATTCCTCTGTCTGAGCTTGGCATACCCGTTCTTTGCGCTGCGCTCCCAACACTGGCCCTCACTGCGCCGGAACAATATCAATCGTAGTGCGCTCCATCAGGATATCCGGATCGTCCCAGCCCTTCTGCTCCGCCAACTCTTGGAAAGCGCGGCGGAAGATCAGTTGCACGTCCACTGCGGCTGCGCCGTCCGGCGGTTCAAACTCGTACCGGCTCACATCCGTCTCCATCGCCGCCAGCCGCGTATCCTCGACAATCGTCACAGGCCGCCAGTAGGCTGCGGTCGGCATCTCGCCCGTCCAATCATCCCGCAACAGCTTGGCATAGGCGCGCCCTGGCGCCCCGGCGTAGTTGCCGGTCCACTCCGGCAGCGTGGGACCGTCGAGCAGCGGCAACGCCGCACCGTCTCCGTCCTCGGCCTGCACCACCAACATCACCGAGCGAATCGGTGCGTCGGTCGGCAGGTGATGGCCGGTCTGGTCATTGATCACCTCTACGTCGACCACGAGCCGCCCATCCACGACTTCGGCCGTGACCGTCATCGTCGCCGAGTTCTGCAACAGGTTTACATCCGACGCGCCCGGCATGAGGTGTGTATGCACCTGTCCCGGATCGCGCTGCATACCGCCCGCTTCCGGCTTCACGAAATACTCGGCCGCGCCGCCCGGCATGTGACAGTCTTGGCAGGTCTGTCCCGTCTCCGGGTCGCTGTACGGGCTGTCCAGCCACTCGCCATACGAGTTATAGATCAAGGTCCCGCCTGTCACCTGGCCCACGCCGACCACGCCGCCGAACACGCCATAGTGACAGCCGGCGCAGAACGCGCTCTCCGCCATCAGCGGCAGATAGACATCATCGCCAGGAGTATCGTCTAGGGTGCCGAAGAATATATCCTCGCCCTCGTCCGGCCGGAACAGCCGGTAGGAGAGGATGCCCGGCATGTCGGGCAGCGGCAATTGCGTCTCCTCGTCCAGGATCACATCACCGATCTTATGACAGAACTCGCACGAGATGCCTTCCGCTGCGGGCCCGTCCAGATGCAGAGGGCTGACGCCATGCGGCACCTCGATAGCGCGCTCCGCCGTCACCGACGTATGGCAGCCGGACCAGCCGCAGTTCGTCGCATTGTCCAGCTTGGCCGCCGCCGGCGTGTGGCAGCTCGCACAATTGCCTGCCCGGTCCGGGTAATCCAGCTTGAAGCCGGGGCCATAGTAGGGCAGGCTGGGGTCGCGCGGCAGCACATTGCCTTTGAAATCAGTCTCTGTCCTTGGGCTTTTGTTGCCGTGGACATCCGTGCCCTGGTAGAGCGTGATAAAACGCAGGTTGGCTGCCGCCTGTCCGTGCGCATCCTGCTCCCACTCCTGGATCATCGCATCTGTGTGGCACATGGCGCACGTCTGCGAGCCTCGCAGGCCGTCAGCCTCCGCCCAGCCGTACTCGAAGTTGTCCGTCGTATAGTGCGCCCGCAGCGTGATTGTGACCGCTTCGCCCGCCAGTACGTCGTAAGCGGCGTCGATGTAGTGCCCCTCGGCTGAAGCCGTCACCGTCACCGGCGCCGACGCGTCGGCGACTTGCAGCGTGAAGCGACCGTCCTCGTCCGTTAGGGTCATATTGTCGGTCACATGCACGCGCACCCGCGCACTCGCCAACGCGCCGTCCGGCCCCAAGACGACGCCTGAAATCTCGCCGGGCGCATGCTCAGCCCTGACGCCCGCGTCTTGCGCCCAGACGAACGCCGCCGTTGCGACATTCGCCAACACAATCGCCGCAACCAGCCAGGCGATCTTTACTGATCGTGACATGATCACAAATCCTTGCTCAAGGTATTGCTGCGCTTATTCGCCGGAATACGGATCGGCGGCATCGCGCAGGCCATCGCCCAAGAAGTTGAAGCCCAGCACCGCGCCGATGATAAAAATCACCGGCGTCAACATCCACGGGTACTGGCCCAACGACTGCAGGTTCTGGGCATTGCGCATCAACAGCCCCCAACTGATCAGGGGCTCCTGGATGCCGATGCCCAAAAAGCTCAGAAACGCCTCGGCCAAAATAATGCCGGGAATGGTCAGCGTCAACACCACGATCACGTGGCTGATCGTATTCGGATAGAGATGCTTAAAGATAATGCGCGCGTCCGACGCCCCCATCTCCTTGGCCGCCAACACGAAGTCCGTCTCGCGATAGGCCAGCACCTTGCCGCGCACCTCGCGAGCCAACACCGTCCATGTCAGTAGGGCGAAGATTGCGGACATCACCATAAAAACGCGAAAAGAGTCCCAGGTAGACGGAATCACCGCGGCCAGAGACATCCATAACGGCAGTTGCGGGAAGGCGTTGACAAATTCTACAAAACGCTGCATGACGCCGTCGATCATGCCGCCATAATAGCCGGACGTAACGCCTACGATAGAGCCGATTGCCACGCTGATCAGGGTGCCGAAGAGGCTCATGGTCAGCGAAATACGGCCCGCCTCGCACGCTTTGCCCCACAGATCGCGCCCCATCTTGTCTGTACCCAGCAGATAGATGGTGCCGCCTTCTTCCACGCCGAACAAGTGGCGATTCGTCGGGAAGATGCCGAACAGCTTCCACTCCCAGCCCTCGACGAAGAACTTGATCGGATACGTCTTCGATTCGTCCAGCGTCCAGATCAGTTCAAAGGTCTGGGGGTTGATCTCCAGCGCGTAGTTGTACGTGAACGGCCGCCAATGAAAGTTGCCCTGCTCATCGATAAAACGCAAGCGCTGCGGCGGAATAAACGTATTGTCCAGGCTCAACTCGCGCAGCGGATACGGCGCGAAGAACTCGGCAAAGAGCGCCATCGTGCCCAACGACAACACGATCAAGGCCCCGAAGATAGCCGCCTTGCTTTTGGTGAACTTGCGCCAGACCAACTGGGTATAGCTTTCATGCCGCTCTTGCCGGTAGAGCAGTTGCTTGAGGGTCGGCGCGCCCATCGCCCGCGCCACATCATCCGGCATCGCGGCGATACCCGCCGGCCCGTTGTCGATCTGGTTCGTGTCATCCATGCGTCTCAGTCTCCAACAAACATACCGTCTTTAGCCTGAACGAATCGCGCTACCCTGGCGCTATCGCGCCGCTTCCGGCTAGTTGTAACGGATGCGCGGGTCCAGCACTGCCATTAACACGTCCGCTATCAGATTGCCAATCACAATCATCACGCCATACACCAGCAGAAAACTGCCGGAAATAAAGATATCTTGCGTCACGAGCGATGCATAAAAGAGTGGAGCCATCGTCGGGATGTTCATGACAATGGCAGCCTCCAACTCGCCTTGAACCATATAGGGAAGCGCCGTCCCCTGATAGGCGATGATGGGGTGGAGCGCATTGGGCACGGCATGCCGGTTGATCACGCGGCGCTCCGCCAGCCCTTTCGAGCGAGCCGTGGTCACATATTGTGCGTTGAGCACGTCGAGCAGATTGCCGCGCATCACGCGCATATTGCGCGCAATGCCGCCCAGCCCGGCGATCAACACCACCGGCCAAATATGCGCCAGAAAATCCACGAGCTTTGCCCACGACCACGGCGCCACAGCATACTGCGGCGAGAAAAACGAGGTGACATGCTGCCGGTCGAAGGTGAAGACGAGCACATACATAATGACCAACGCAAGGAAGAACCTGGGCACGGACGTCATGGTAAAGGCAAAGATTGCCGAGAGATTGTCTGCCACGCCATATTGGCGCGGCGCCACCAGTATGCCCAAGCCGACGCCCAATAAAGTCGAGATGGCGTGCGCCAGGAAGGCCAGCAGCAAGGTGCGCGGCAAGCGCTCCGCGATCAAGAGCCCCACATCTTTGCGATAGGCAAATGAGAAGCCGAACTCACCTTTGGTGACGATGTTCTTGATCCAGGTGGCATACTGCACCAGGAGCGGCTGATCCAGGCCGTAACGGGCGCGCATCATATCGGCCGCCGCCTTCGCCTCGGGCTGAGACATGCCTCCCTGATTGATGAGGTAGTTTTCGTAGCTTGTCGCGAAGTCTCCCGGCGGCAGTTGAATGACGATGAACGACACGAAGCTAATGCCGATCATCAGGAATACAGCGACGAGTAGCCGGCGAAGAATGAAGTTAATCATGGTGATCTAGTCCACGACCTTTTCTGCGCAGACGGCATCGCCTCTGCTTTTGCACCGTGCCGCCAAACGAAACGGCACACTCCGACGCATAGTCCAACCGCCATCGATCCTGTTGGGGCTGGGGAAGCGGGGCCGGCGGCCCCGCTTCCCTCTGCTGTAACAGACACGGCAAGCCCTGTCCGTACGAACTTGCCTCAACTACTCGCTAAAGACCGGAACAGTGCCGGGATAGACCTGTGGTCGCTGCTCCTCCACCGGCGTCCACAACTGCTGCAACATCACCGAATCTTCCACCCACGTATAGAGGAAGACCGGCGTTCCCACCGGAACGTTGTGATAGCGCTTGGCCAAACCGAGGCCATAGCGGCCGGAGAAAATGCCTACAGCGTACAGATTCTCGGTGAAGATTCTGTTGTACTGATTGAGCAGTTCTTTGCGGTCCGCAGGGTCGGTGGTGGCGCAGTACTCGCCGATCACGTCGACCAACTCCACCTCGAAGTCGAGAAGTTCGCGAGGCTGCTCGCCTTCGCGATGCCAGGACGGGCTCGTGGTGGTAGTCGGTCCGAGTTCGTCACAACGCGTGAACGGCAGGGCAAAGGCTTGGCCCATGCGATCCACGTGCATCTCCCACTCGCCAGAAGTAACAAAATCGTTGCGCGTGGAGCTAGTGACGGGTCGATAGTTGACTTTGATGCCGGCCTGGCCCAACATGGTGACCAGCGCTTCACCGGTGGTGGCAGACTCGGCCTGGTCCTCATTGGCCGTGATGGCAATAGCCAGATCCTCACCCTGCAGCGGGCCGCTGGTCCAGTTGACGATGCCGTTGCCGTCGGTGTCCTCAAAGCCCAGTTCCGCAAGCAGCGCCTTAGCCGAGGGCAGGTCGTAAGCGTAGTAGACGAACGACTCTTTCTCGATATCCGGCGCGCCCGGGAAGATGCCGCCCGGCCAGCCGCGCAGGAACGGGCCGCGCATGATCGACTGGGCGACGCCCTCGCGATCGATGGCATGACTCAGGGCGCGGCGGAAGCGGAAGTCGCGGTAGAGCTCGCGCATCGCTGCATCACGCTCATTCTTGACGCCCAACGAGGTCGACAGGTTGATCAACAACTCGTAGCCCAGCAGTTCAGGCCCCCAGCTTACCTCGAAGTGGGCGTCTTCCTCTGCCGCGCGCCGCAGCGTCTCGACAAAGGTGCTCGGATTCTCCAAGTTGGTGTGGTCGCAGCTGCCGGCCATCGTGCACAGGTCGCGTCCTACGCCGCTCGGCCCCTTCTGGTAGACGATCTCGTCGAAGTAGGGCAGTTGGTTGCCTGCCTCGTCGACCTGCCAGAAGTAGGGATTACGGCGCATGATCAACAGTTCGTCGGTCTTGTATTCCACTACCGCCCACGGCCCCATGGTTACCAGCGGCAGCTTGTCCGGCGGCAGCGCATTCTCGAAGTCCTTGTAGTCCATATCCGAGTTGTACTTCGGATGCAGCGGCTTGAGAACGTGGGACGGCGCAATGTACAAGCGATCGTCACGGATCAAGTACATGAATCCGGGAGGATGGGGAATCGGGAACGTCCACTTGATGGTGTAGTCGTCGATGGCCTCTAGCGTGGCCACCTCGCCGTTCCATGTGAAGGAGCCGGCTTGGGCGGCGGAGTTCACGTTCGGGTCTAGGACGAAATCCTCGTACGAGAAGATGACGTCTTCCGAAGTGAACGGATGGCCGTCGGACCACTTGGCGCCTTCCACCAAGTGCATGGTCAGTTCCAGACCGTCCTCGGACCATTCCCAGCTCTTGGCGAGGTTGGGGATAGGCTCGATATCCTGATCGGCGCGGAAGAGCGCGCCAATCTTTACCAACCCGTTATGGTTCGCCGTGTAGGATTCAATGCCAAACCAACCCATGGTGACGCCGGCCGCTTTATTCCAACCGGCCGTCGGGCAAGCCGAGAAGCCATGGTGCGCATCGCCGTAGACGCCGATGCCGTCCGCCATGCCGGATTCAAGCAGAACCATCGGCTCTTTGGGCAGGCGCTCCTCGACGGGCGGCAGTTCGCCGGCCTCTACCAGTTCGGTCACCCACTCCGGCTCGTTATATTCCGGCAGCGCCTTGTACGTAAGGATCTGGTCAATGGGCAGGCGAACCGGGTTTAGGTCACCCAAGCCCAGGTCCGGCGGATCCGGATAGGGGATGGGGTCTGCAACAACAGCGGCGGGAGCCGCTTCCTCAGCGGGTGCAGCCTCTTCTGCGGGCGCGGCTTCCTCGGCAGGTGCAGCCTCTTCGACGGGCGCGGCCGGCGCAGGCGCCGGTCCTGCAGCCCTGCCGCACCCGGCGACAACGAGAAGCGCAATTGCCAGAAGGGCCAATAACGCCCATCTCTTACGCACTTCGATGAACATATCTGCTTCCTTTCTCCTTCGTGAAAGTCGGTTGGTACAAACAGAATCGATCACAAAACATGAAAGCAACTCAACGCGTCGTAACCGACGAGGCGTCGTAACCGACGAGGCGTCGTAACCGACGAGGCGTCGCTAGCGACGTATCCCGAACAGCAGCGCCGCCCTGTCAGTCATGATGCAGCCAGCACGCCACTTGGTGGTTCGGCTCCACCTGGTGCAAGGCTGGGTCCTCCTCCCAGCAGCGTTTGAACACACTCGGGCAGCGTGTGGCAAACGCGCAGCCGTCGATCTTATCGATCGGACTGGGGACCATGCCTTTGATGGGCACCAGTTCCATCGATTTGCGGCCCAACACCGGCACGGACTTCAGCAGGCCCTCCGTGTAGGGGTGCTTCGGGAAGTGGAACAGCTCGCGCACCGGCGCATACTCCACCACCCGCCCCAAGTACATCACCGCCACATAGTCCGCCATCTGTGACACCACGCCCAGGTTGTGCGTGATCATCACAATTGACGACTGGAAATCGGCCTGAAGCTCGCGCATCAGGTCTAGAATCTGCGCCTGGACCGTCACGTCCAGCGCCGTGGTCGGCTCGTCCGCCAGCAGGATTGCCGGATTGCAGCTCAGGCCCATGGCGATCATGACGCGCTGGCGCATACCGCCGCTCAGTTGATGCGGATACTCCTTGAGCCTCTGTTGCGGTGCGCTGATATGAACCCGGTGCAGCATTTCCTCGGCCCGCTCCAGCGCCTCCTCATAACTGACATCCTGGTGGAGAACCACCGTCTCGGCGATCTGGTTGCCGATGGTCTTGAGCGGGTTAAGCGACGTCATCGGCTCCTGGAAGATCATGGCAATTTCTCCGCCGCGAATCTTCCGTATCTGCCGCCCCTTGGGATGGAGTTTGACGATATCGATCGGGGGCTTGCCGTCATCTCGATGCAGCAAAATCTGCCCCGCTACAATACGGCCCGGCGGGTCTTTGATCAGCCGCATGATCGACATCGCCATCACGCTCTTGCCGCAGCCGCTCTCGCCCACTACGCCGAGCGTCTGTTTACGCCCCAACGTCAAATTCACGCCATCGACCGCACGCACAGTTCCTCTTTCTAGGAAGAAATACGTGTGCAGGCCCTTAATTTCTAAGATCGGATTGACGGCGGCGGGTGAAGAAGCGGAAGTCGGAACACGCTGGACAGTCTGAGTCGATGAATCCATGTACGTTCCTCGTCATACGAGATAGCGCCTTTACCATCTCCAAGACGTGTAAAGACGTCGCCTCAGATCAGAGCAGCGACCGCCAGAGAGGGGACGGCCTCCTGCTCACGCACAATTGTGCAGCGGCTTCGGGCGCGGGCCATGACGGGTAAATATGGCCGGAGTGGAATCCACAGCAGAACAACAACAAACGACGGTTACACAGACGACACGGATCAAAATAGATGAGTCAGCATCTGCTGGAGCAAGCGGCTCACCAATGACTCACGACGGAGCATATGTTAGTTGCGCTGTTAAGACACGGGAAGCAATCTTCCGTCAACCGCCCAGAAACATTCTTGTCAAGGCGATTACTGAAGATAGTCCGTCGGGTAAGCGTCTGCCGTCCGGGGTGAAACTAGGGACAGTTTCGCACAGGGTTTTCCGAATGTCAAATTGTGAAATCGCATACATTTGCGCAAGCGACGGCGCACAAGCTGTGCAGAACTCACTCCTTTTGGCGCAGCAAGCGAGACGAGTTCGCCAGGATGCCCAAGTCGGGCAGCGATTGCGCCGCCGCAGCAGCAATCGGCGGTAAAATGCCGAAGGCTGCTAATGTCAGCCCGACCAGGTTATACAACCCGGTAAACAGTATATTGAGCCGAATTACGCCCAGGGTGCGCCGTCCGATGCGGATCACCTGCGGCGTCAACATCCAGTCATCGCGCATCAACACGACATGCGCGGCTTCAGCGGCCACAGCCGTTCCCGCTGCACCCATGGCGATGCCCACGTCCGCCTGGGCTAGCGCCGGCGCGTCGTTTACCCCGTCTCCCGCCATGGCGACGGTATGCCCGCGCGCCTGGTACTCCTTCACAACGGCCAGTTTGTCCGCCGGCAGCAAGTTGGCGCGACAGGGGACGCCCAGCGCGGCGCCCAACGCCGCAGCCGCCTGCTCATTGTCGCCGGTCAACACCTCGATCTGGCGGATGCCCAGCGCCCGCAGCGCGGCGATGGCCTGCGGCGCCTCGCTGCGTAACGTGTCCGCCGCGGCCAGCACGCCGATCACCGCCTCGTTCACCGCCACGAAGAGCAGCGTCTTGCCTTGACTACGCAGCACCGGCAATTCGGCATTGTCGGGAACGCCGGGCACAATACGCTCATTGCCCACGACGACGGCAGTCCCGTCCACCTTGGCGCGCACGCCGAAGCCCGGCAGCGCCTCGAACGTCTCCGGCTCAGCCAGCATCAGCCCGGCAGCCCGGCACTTGCGGCGCACAGCCTCGGCCAGGGGATGCTCCGAATACCGTTCGGCTGCACCTGCCAATGCCAACACCTTGTTTGGCGCGGCCCCGTTGAACGCGACCACGTCCGTGATCTGCGGCCGGCCCAGCGTCAGCGTGCCGGTCTTGTCGATCAGAACCACATCCGCCTTCGCCAGCAACTCCAGGTACTTGCCGCCTTTGATCAGCAGCCCGCGCTTGGCGCCCGCGCCAATAGAGGCCAGCACGGCGATGGGCGTCGCCAGCGCAAAGGAGCAGGAGCACGCCACCACCAGCACGGCCACCATCGCCATCGGGTCGCGACGCAGCGCCAACGTCAGCGCCGCGATCAGCGCAACCGCGGGCAGGAAATAGGCCGAGAAGCGGTCGGCCAGCCGTTGCACCTCCGCCTTGTTCGCCTCCGCCTCTTCGACCAGTGCGATCACGCGGCCAAAGGTCGAGTCCGCGCCCGTTCGTTGCGTGCGCACGCGCAGGCTGCCCAGCTCGGCCGTCGTCGCCGCGTAGACCATTGTCCCCGGCCCGGCTTCCACCGGCATCGACTCACCCGTAAGCGTCGCCTGGTTGACGGTGGCATGGCCCGCCACGACCTCCCCGTCGACTGGGATCAGCTCGCCGGGACGCACCACCGCCACATCGCCGCGGCGCACCTCCTCGATTGGCACTGTCTTTTCATCGCCATCGAACTCGATGCGCGCCGTCTTGGGGGCCAATGCCGTCAAGTCCTTCACCGCCCGCCGCGCCTGCTCCGCGGTATAGCGCTCCACCTGGTCCCCTACGCGCATAAAGAAGACAACAATCGCTGCGGTCACCCACTCCCCGATCGCCAGCGCCGCCACAACGCCCACGCTCATCAGCGTGTGCGCCAACACCTGGCGCTGCAGCGCGGCGCGCACTACCTTGACCAGCACCGGATACCAGGCGAGCAGGACGATCGCCGCACCCGCCGGCCAGGGGATGCGCGCCGTCGCCGCCTCGAATAGGCCCAGCCACTCCCCCGCAACCACGACGAGCAGTACTGCGGCGAAGACCAACCCCAAAACCGCCAGCGCCGACCGCGCAAAATCCTGCCCGAACTGCGCCTGCCTCGCCGCCGCATCGGACGGAGCGGACGCATCCGCCGCGTGGTAGCCCGCCGCCTCCACCGCCC
This sequence comes from uncultured Caldilineaceae bacterium, assembly GCA_964467575.1. Taxonomy (GTDB): domain Bacteria; phylum Chloroflexota; class Anaerolineae; order Caldilineales; family Caldilineaceae; genus JASGTU01. The sequence goes on from CAYXRG010000003.1 coordinate 128,725, forward strand.
GGCGCACCTCGGCCATATCCACGCTGCCGGGGTCAGCCTCGATCACCGCCTTCTCGGACGCAAGGAACACATCTACATGGCGCACGCCCGGCAGCGCCGCGATCGAGCGCTGCACATGCGCACAGCACTCGGCGCAGTCCATGCCCTGCACCCGCACCTCAACTCGCTCCGCCGGCAGTACTTGGTCACCGTTCATGCTTATCTCGCTCACCATCCGCCCCGCAGCCTCACCGCGTCTGAGTTTTCGGCGCGATAGTACCACACTCGTCTTGTCGTCGCCAGCGAATCGTCCGGCCCGCCTCTGATTGGTGCGCTGCTCGATCTATGGCATGATGTAGCTGTTTTAGACCTGCCGCGCGTTGCATCGCCGGATGCCTGCCATCGGCCCGGCTTCCAACATATTGCTCGATCACCCAATTCCATGCACAGCCGCCGCTTGTGCGCATCCAATAACCTAGAAAAGGATACTCCGCCATGAAGGCTTTAGTCTTTGAAGGCCCTATGACCATGCCCCTGCGAGACGTTCCCGAACCGTCTCCCCAAGAGGACGAGCTATTAATTAACGTCAAAAGCGTTGGCATCTGCGGGTCGGATGTTCACGGCTACATCGGCAAAACCGGACGTCGCAAGCCGCCCATGATCATGGGGCACGAGTTCAGCGGCGTCGTCGCCGAAACCGGCGCAGCGGTCACCGGCTACGCGCCCGGCGACGAGGTGATCGTCTCGCCGCTCCAGGCATGCGGTCAATGCCCCAACTGCCGGGCCGGCCTGGTCAACATCTGCACCAACCGCCACGTCCTGGGCGTGGACATGCCCGGCGCCTTTGCCGAACAACTTGTGGTCAAGCCGTCGATGGTCTATCCTAAGCCCGCCGGCATGACCTGGCGGCAGGGGGCGATGGTCGAGCCGCTGTCCGTAGGCTTGCACGCCGTCGAGATCACGCCCATCCGCCTGATGGACACGGTCGTGATCGTCGGCGTGGGCACGATCGGGCTGATGACGTTGCTCGGCGCCAAGCTCAAAGGCGCAGGCCAGATCATCGTCACCGACATGAGCGAGCATCGCCTGGAGATGGCCCGCCGCTTGGGCGCGGATCTGTGCATCAACGTGGCGCAGACCGACCCGGTCGCCGCGGTACGCGAGGCCACCGGCGGTTTGGGCGCGGACGTCGCCTTCGAGGCGGTCGGCTATGCCCCCACCGTCCAGCAGGCCCATACCGTCACCCGCACCGGCGGCAACGTCACCTGGATCGGCAACAGCGCCCAGATGATCGAACTCAACATGCAGGATGTAGTGACGCGTGAGCTGACCGTGCGCGGCACCTACGGCTTCAACACCGAGTTCCCGCGCGCCATCCAGGCCATCGCCAGCGGCAAGATCGACGTCATGCCCCTGCTCGAAAAGGTCGCCCCTCTCGAAGACGGCCCCGCGCTGGTCGACGGCCTCGCCAAGGCCGAATTGGACCTGATCAAGGTCATCCTTGAGCTATAACGCAGGCGTAGCGATCCGTATCGCATTTCAACCCATTTTCGTCTACAATAATTGCAAAGGGAACACACGACGATGAAAATATCCGCCTTCCCCAAATGCTACCTGGATGACATCTCCGTCCATCGCACGATGAGCGTCTTTGACTGGATCGAAATGGCCAAAGAGCTAGGCGCCGAAGGGCTGGAAATGTACGTCGGCTTCTTCCCCACCTGGGAGGACGCCTTCGTCGACTCCGTAGCCGAGGCGGCGCACGACGCCGGCTTTGTCATCCCCATGCTCTGCTGCTCGCCCGACTTCACCAACCCCGACCCCGACTATCGCAAGCGCGAGATCGAGAAAGAGGCCGACATGATCCGGGTCATGCGCCGCATGGGCGGCCCCGGCTCCGTCTGCCGCATCCTATCCGGCCAAGCCTATCCCGAAGTCCCGCTCGAACAGGGGCTGGAGTGGGTGGTCGACGCCATCCAGCAGTTGATTCCCGTGGCGCGCGAGTATGAGGTCGTGCTCGGCATGGAAAACCACTACAAGGACGGCTACTGGAAGTACGTCGAGTTCGCCCAAAAGATGTCCGTCTTCCTGCGCGTCCTCGACGCCATCCCCGAACGCAAGCACTTCGGCGTACAATATGACCCGTCCAACGCCATCGTCGCCGGCGACGACCCCATCGAGCTGTTGGAGCGAACAGTCGATCGCGTGGTTTCTATGCACGCCAGCGACCGCTACCTGGCCGAAGGGGCGACGCTCGACGATCTGCGCCAAAGCGACGGCACGATCGGCTATTCGCCCAATCTGCGCCACGGCGTCACCGGCAAAGGACTGAACGACTACGACAGGATCTTCAGCATGCTCTCCGCCGCGGGCTACGAAGGCTGGGTCAGCATCGAAGACGGCATGAATGGCATGGACGAGATGAAGGAGTCCATCGACTTCCTCAAGCGCATGCGCGACAAATACTTCCCGCAGCAGCCGCACTAGAGACGCCGCGCGCCCCTGTGGGAACACAATCCGCCTCCATCACGTCTCGATGGAGGCGTTCGGCGCACGCATTACAGAACTATCCGCCGATCTTCACGTATTATGTTAGACTAGCGTCGGATTAGACAGGATAGAATGGGAGCGTGGCGTACGGAGCAGGCTGACCGGCTGTGACAGAATGCCGCAGCGATGTTTTAGTACGCCGCACATAGAGACGAACACGCAGAGATTGGATGAGCTATGTCGAGTGATTTCCTGGACTTCGACTTTGAAGAATGGGACGAGGGAGAAGAAGACCAGGTCTTGTTTGAATCAGAAGAATTTGCAGAACGCTACGGCTTCGAGAAAGAGAAGACGGACGAGATCACAACCGACGATCTCCCCGTCCTGCCTCTGCGCGGCGTCGTCGTCTATCCTATGATGTGGCTTCCGCTGCCGATCGGCCAGCGGCGCAGCGTCCGCCTGGTCGAAGACAACCTGCCCGAAAACCGCATCATCGCCCTAGCGACCAGCCGCGACGAAAACGTCGAAAAGCCGTCTCCCGACCAGATCCATGAGATCGGCACGGCCGCGCAGGTGCATCGCGTCCTGCGCACGCCGGACGGCACCATGCGGCTGCTCGTCCAGGGGCTTGAGCGCATTCGCATCCTCGAATACGTGCAGGAACAGCCCTATCTTCGGGCGCGCGTCGAAATCATCCCCGAACTCATGGAAGAGAACATCGAGACGGAGGCCATCATGCGCGCCGTCCAGGAACTCTTCCGCCGCATGGTAGACCTCGAACCGCAGATGCCGGACGAGTTGGCCGTTATGGCGATGAACGTCGAAAACGCCCGCCAACTCGCCTATCTCGTTGCCAGCAGCATGCGCCTCAACGTGGACGAGGCTCAGAACATCCTCGCCATGGACAGCATTTACGACAAGCTCCTGCGCCTGACGCAACTGCTTCATAAGGAAGTAGAGGTCCTCGAACTGGGCCGCAAGATACAGAGCGAAGCCCAGGGCGAGATGGAGCGCATGCAGCGCGACTTCTTCCTGCGCGAACAGCTCAAGGCGATCCAGAAAGAGTTGGGCGAAGAGGACGAACAGGCCGCCGACATCCGCGAGCTCGAAGAGCGCATCGCCGCCGCCGGCATGTCCGAAGAAGCCGAGAAAGAAGCTCGCCGCGAGCTCGACCGCATGCGCCGCATGCCCATCCAGGCCGCCGAATACAGCGTCATCAAAACCTACCTGGACTTGATGGTTAGCCTGCCCTGGCAGAAGGGGACCGACGACAACCTCGACATCGCCCATGCCCGCCACGTGCTGGACGAGGACCACTACGGCCTGGGCGAGATCAAGGAGCGCATCCTCGAATTTCTGGCGGTGCGCAAACTGCGCGCGGAGCGCAAGGACAACCAACCCGATGCCGGCGACATCCGCGACCAGATCCGCCGCGAGCGCGAGGGCGTCGTCCTCTGCTTCGTCGGCCCGCCCGGCGTGGGCAAGACCAGCCTCGGCATCAGCATCGCCCGCGCCATGAACCGCAAGTTCGTGCGCCTCGCCCTCGGCGGCATTCGCGACGAGGCCGAAATCCGCGGCTTCCGCCGCACCTACATCGGCTCCATGCCCGGCCGCATCATCCAGAGCCTGCGCCGTATCGAGAGCCGAAACCCCGTCTTCATGCTTGACGAGGTGGACAAGCTGGGTCGCGACTTCCGCGGCGACCCCAGCAGCGCGCTGCTGGAGGTGCTCGACCCCGAGCAGAACCGCGAGTTCCGCGACCACTATCTGGACGTGCCCTTCGACCTCAGCCAGGTCATGTTCATCACCACCGCCAACGTGCTCGACACCGTGCCCAGCCCTCTGCAGGACCGCATGGAGATCATCCAGCTCAGCAGCTACACCGAGGACGAGAAGGTCAAGATCGCACAGGGCTATCTGATCCCGCGGCAGATCAAAGAAAACGGTCTGAAAAGCGGCGAGGTCCAGCTCGAGGAGGACGCGCTGCGCGAGATCGTACAGGGCTACACGCGCGAGGCGGGCGTGCGCAACCTGGAACGGCAGATCGGCAAGATCTGCCGCAAGATCGCCGCCCAGGTCGCCGCCGGCGAGGCCGCGCTGCAGACCGTCGTCGACGCCGCCGCCATCCCCCAATATTTAGGCCGGCGCAAGTTTCACAGCGAGGAAGTCGCCGAACGCACTGAGCTGCCCGGCGTGGCCATCGGCCTGGCCTGGACCGCCACCGGCGGCGACATCATGTTCTTCGAGGCGACGCGCGTTCCCGGCGAAAAAGGCTTCACCGTCACCGGCCAGTTGGGCGACGTCATGAAGGAAAGCGCCCAGGCTGCACTCAGTTATGTGCGCAGTCGCGCCGCCGCGCTGGAAATCGATCCTGACTTCTTCCGCAAGTCCGACATTCACCTGCATATCCCCGCCGGCGCCATCCCCAAGGACGGCCCCAGCGCGGGCATCACCATGGCGACCGCGCTCGCCAGCCTGCTCACCGGCCGCCCGGTACAGCCCCATACCGGCATGACAGGCGAGATCACCTTGCGCGGCAAAGTGCTGCCCATCGGCGGCGTCAAGGAGAAAATTCTGGCAGCCGCTCGCTTTGGGCTGCAGCGCATCATCCTGCCCAAGCACAACGAAGCCGACCTCGACGACGTGCCCGCAGCGGTGCGCGAGCAGATGGAGTTTGTCTTGGTCGATACGGTGGACGAGGTGCTGCGTGCTGCACTCGCCCCCGCGCCGCAACCCAATGGCGACCACAACGGGCTGCCCGCCGCGGAGATCGGCGAATCGGTCGCCGCTCTGTAGGGCGAGAGCCCGGCGCCAAGGCGCCTTCCTGCCATGCAAGCCGCCGGCTTGTTGCACATTTTTATGACGCGAGTATAATAACCTCATGTCAAGTAGTTGTAGGGCATTTTTCGATGTTTTGTTGTCAGAATTTTGTTGTCCGAAAGGAGTGGAGTTGAAAATCTGTGAGCAGAAGACACAAACCAAATAACAGTCGCCAGGCGTCTCCAAACGGTTCGCCGTCAACCGACGCCGGCAAAGGGCAGCGCAAGTGGTATAAGACAGATTTGCACTTGCATACGCCAGCTTCGCATGACTACGAAAACCCGCAAATTGGCTATTTGGATTGGATGCGGGCCGTAGCCAAGCAAAGCCTCGACATCGTGGCGATCACCGACCACAACACCGTCGCAGGCATCGGAGCTATCCGCCGGGAAATTGAATGGTTGACCAGCCTGGAGGCCTCTGGCCGTTTGACCGACGAGGAACGGGGCCGTTTGGCCGAATGGCGCGAACTGGCTAACCAAGTTCTGGTCTTGCCGGGCTTTGAATTTACCGCCACGTTCGGCTTCCATATTTTGGCCCTGTTCCCCCCGGAAACTTCGATCCGCCATTTAGAGCACGTGCTGCTGACCCTGAATGTCCCGGCCGACAAGCTGGACAGCGGGTCAACCGAAACAGGCGCCAGCACGGACGTCCTCACCGCCTACCGCATCATCCATGAGGCCGGCGGCTTGGTCATCGCGGCCCACGCCAACAGCACGCATGGCGTCGCCATGCGCAATTTCCCGTTCGGCGGCCAGACCAAGATCGCCTACACCCAAGACCCGAACCTGGATGCGCTGGAGGTGACCGACCTGGACCGCGCCAGCCGTTCCACCGCGCGCTTCTTCAATGGCAGCAAGGTCGAATACCCGCGGCACATGCACTGCATTCAGGGCAGCGACGCCCACCGCATCACCGCCGATCCCAAGAACCCCAAACGGCTGGGCATTGGCGACCGCGCCACCGAGTTCCTCTTGGAAGAACCTTCTTTCGAGGCCATCGCCGCCGTCCTGCGCAGCAAGCAGTTCGACCGCACTCGCCCGGCCCGGCCTCAAGACAAGCCGTTCGATTCTCTGGCCGCCGCGCGCGAAGAAGGCCCCAGCATCGTCCAGAGCTTCCACGAGTCCGCCAGCCAGCGCGGCGGGCGGCTCACCGCCATCCTCAGCGACATCTGCGCCTTCGCCAATACAATGGGCGGGTCAATTTTCGTCGGGATGGGCGCCAGCAGCCGCCGGACCAAGGCCGCAGGTTTGGCGCGCCCGGCGGAAACCCAGAAGGCGATCCTAGACGCGCTCAACGAACGCCTCACACCGCCGCTGGACGTCCGCTTCGACACGGTGCAGAGCGGCGGGGCAAAGGTGCTGCGCATCCAGGTGCCCAAAGGCCCGGACCGGCCCTACTGCCTCGACGAGTTCAAGTACTATGTGCGCGATGAGACCGAAAGCTCCATCGCCGTGCGCGACGAACTGATCGCCCTGATCTCCGAAGTGCTGGACGATCAGTCAGGCCGCCCAGGCAGGGGAGGTTCGTCCGGCCGTCAACCCGGCAGAAGCCAAGGCCGGTCGCAGCAAGCGCGCAGCAACGGCCGCTCGCGCGGCGGCGCAACGGTGCAACCCGCCGGCAAGCAGCCGGACGCGCAGGACACGGAGGATGCGTTCTACCTGCCGCAGATCGGCGTGGAGATCGTAGAGACCGAGGACCGCAACGGCGTAACCTATCACAGCATCCGCGACCTGCGCAACGGCCGCGTCATCAAGAACGTCACGCGCAAGGGCGCCCGTAAACTGTGGAACTACGCCATCCAGCGGCACGAAGACCATCCGGCAGACCCGTCCGCTGTACAGTGGACCGGCAACATCGGCCTCGTGCATGCCGAGACGCGCGCGGGCAAACGCCGCTATGACCTGGCGCTGCGCGAGAACGGCGGCATGCGCGTCTTCTACGGCGTTACCGAAGACGGCATGGAAGGCCGCTGGTCAGCGTTTATTCAAGAGGAATAGGCAACAAAAAACCATCCAGGAAGCTGTTCGCATCCTGGATGGTATACCCTCCTTAGGATGTGCGCCGCTGGTCTAGGAAACGTAGATCAGAATTACGACCGACGCAGCCCAAAGCGCGGCGTTGATCAGCAGCGGCTTATCCTTCAGCAACAGCTCATCCGGCGCGCCGCCCAGCTTGCGCACATGGATCAGATAGAGATAGCGCGCCAGGAAGTAGAAGACGAACGGCACGCTCAACAACATGCGTCCATTTCCTGCCAGCGCCGTCGTCGCCTCGAAGCTGTATAACGTATAGGCGACCAGCGTGCTGGTCGTCACCATCCCGATCAACTGGTCCAGCAGCGGCAGGTTGTATTGCCCCAGAGAAGCGCGATGGTTATGCGCCTCGTCCTCCAGCAACGTGATCTCGTGCCGCCGCTTGCCGAAGCCGAGAAAGAGCGCCAGCAAGAACACGCAAACATACAACCACGGGCTAAAGCGCTCCACATTCACGACCAGCGAACCGGCGACGACCCGCAGCAAAAAGCCCAGCGAAAGCACAAGCACGTCGATGATGACGATGTTCTTGAGATAGAAGCTATAGGCGATGTTCTGCACCATGTAGAGAGCCAGAACTGCGCCGGCCCACACGTCTACCCAAAACGCCGCGCCCAAACTAACGATCGCTAATAGCGCCGCCGCAGCCAGCGCGAAGCGCGGGTTCAACCGCCCGCTCGGCAACGGCCGCATGCTCTTACGCGGGTGTTGCCGGTCGTTCTCAATATCGACAAGATCGTTTAGGATATAGACGCTGCTGGACAGCAACGAAAAGCAAACCGCGATCAGAGTCGTTCGCCAGAACGGATCCGGCTGGAGCAGTTTACCGTCGAAAACGAGCGCCGCATAGATGATAACGTTTTTGGTCCACTGCTGCGGTCGCATGGTCTTCCACAGACCGCGCAGGTTGGTGCGAACATCGGTCGATGCCAGTGCAACTGACGACATGACAGTCCGTTTCCGTCGGCCCGGCAGATCCGTAATGCCGGTTCTCCCGCAATGCATACGCCGGGCAAATGGCGCGGCAAGGTTCCGGCCAAGTGCAGGAACTTGCTCGCCATGTTACTGTAAGCCCAGCGGCGCGTCAAAAAAGCGGCTGTGCTACAAGGCCGCCCCACACAGACGATGACCTCGGATTTCACTCCTAAACCGAAGAAGCAACGCCTTGACCTGCTCCTGGTCGAACGCGGCCTAGCCGAGACGCGCGAACAGGCGCGCCGCCTGATCATGGCGGGCGATGTACGCGTCGACGGGCAGCCGTTCGATAAGCCCGGTAAAACCGTGCCCGCCGCCGCCGACGTCCAAGTCCGCGCGCCGCTGCCCTACGTAAGTCGCGGCGGGGTGAAACTGGCAGCCGCACTCGACGCCTTTCGCCTCGATGTGAGCGGCCTGATCGCCGCCGACATCGGCGCCAGCACGGGCGGCTTCACCGACTGCCTCTTGCAGCGCGGCGCCGCTCGCGTCTTCGCCATCGACGTCGGATACGGCCAACTCGCCTGGAAGCTGCGCAACGACCCGCGCGTCGTCGTCCTGGAGCGCACCAACATCCGCTACCTGGAGGAACTGCCCGGCGCAGCGTTGGCGGATCTAGCCGTGATCGACGCCAGCTTTATCAGCCTCAGCCTCGTCCTGCCGGCGACGCTGCGCCTGCTGACGCTCCAGGCCCAACTGGTCGCCCTGATTAAGCCGCAGTTCGAGGCCGGCAAAGAACGCGTCGGCAAAGGCGGCGTTGTACGCGACACGCGCACCCACCGCCAAGTTCTGCGCGAGAGTTGCGCCCTGGCGGACGGCCTTTCGCTCGGCGTCGCCGGCCTGATCGCCTCTCCCCTGCTCGGCCCGGCGGGCAACGTCGAGTTCCTCATCTGGCTGCGCCGCGGCCAGACAGCGAGCATAGACATCGAAGCCGCCATCGACCAAGCCCTAGCCGCCGCCCAAGCCTTGCGCAGCTCCGTCGCGCCGGAACCCGACTAGAATTGCCCTAATACAAAAACCGGAGAGCGTCTGCCTCTACGCTCTCCGGTTCGTTGCGCGAATTCGACGAATGCGTCACCGCTGTTTCAGCCCCTATCGCCAGCGGCGATGCTCCAGATCGATCTGCTGTCGCAGTTCGCGCCGCGCTTCTTCCAGATTTTCCTTCACGCGGAAATAGGCCGCCTCCGACAGCCCCAATTCGTCGGCCACCAAGATCTGCTCCAGCGCGTCGACAATGCGCAGCACCTTGCCTTCCAGCAACTCAATTGTCGTACCGTACAGCCGCTCGGGCACAAAGAAAAGCAAAATCGTCGAGAACAACATTGAATACAACAGCATCGCCCCCATCGTCTGGCTCAACCGGCCCGCCAAGGCGGCATACAGGACGAACCCGGCGGCAAGCCACAACGTTATTACCTGCCAACGAGCCACCGGCCGCGCCAGCTGCAACGTCGCCAGCCGCGGAGCCAGCAGATCATACGAGCGAACCTGGGGAAGCCATTGATTGAAGCGGCGACACTGGTCGAGGTTGACCCGGTTCTGATCGTAGCGCGCAAGTTCCAGCGCCTCCTCACGACAACGCGCCGCCAAATCGTAGAACTCCTTACGAGTCAGCGGACGGGTCGACCGCGACGGCGCCTGTCGACCGGCAGATAGGAAACGGCGAACCAAAGATGGAGGAAGTCGCAAGAGTATTCACGCAGGGTATAAGCCGAAATCCGTGCACAAATTCACGCCCACAATACAACCCCGGCGGGCGCGAAGTCCACGGTATGCCTTAAAAGAGCTTGTCGATGATGAGCGCCGCGCAAAATAACAGACCGGTCAAGAGGCCGGCATTCAGTGCGGCGGCGTACAAGCGGACCCAATCGTCCGGCGTAATCTGCTCGTGCTGGAGCGGCTCAAACACGCCCAGCGCCATCGGCAAAGAAGCCAACGTCGCCAATGCCAACAGCGGCAGTCTGGTAAGGCTGACAACGAGCAGCATCGCCACATAAACGCTCAAGGTGAGCAAAGCCCCGACGTCTCGCGCCCGTACAGGTCCCAAATTAACGGGCAACGTGGGCTTGCCGATCAGCCAATCGCGGCGCATATGGATCGCATCATAGTCGAACTCGGCCGCGCCGATGATGAACGCCATCGGTACGGCTGCCCACAGCGCCGGCCAACTCAACGCCTGCGCCTGACCATAATAACCGGCCAGGACGGGGAGCATCCCCAGGGCCAGCATCACCCCAACCTGCCCGATGCCCCAACCCCGGTAGCCGGGCACAAAGGGCAGCAACCCAACCGCCGCCGCGAGCAACAAGCCGAGTCCGGCGAAAAAGAGCATAGGCCAGCCGGCCAGCAGCGTCATCCAAGCCGCAGCCGCCAGATAGATCGCCGTCAGGAGCAATCCCAGGTCGCGAACCATCGTCGCCGGCACGCGGCCGCGACGGATTAGGCCGAATCCGGTCATCAATGGGTCTTGAACAGTCCTCGCTTCGTGCCGCTGATCGTAGAAATGGGCGCAATAATCGCCCAGAGCGCGAAACGCCCACCCGCCGGCCAGCATGCCGATCAGACCGAATCCCAGAACAAGCGGATTGAAACTGCCCAACTCCCACCAGGCGACCAAACTGCCGGCCACAAAGGGAAGCAGCATCAGCGGCGTCATCTCCGCGCGGACCAGCGCCGCGAAGATTTGCCGCCGTCCGCGCGGCGTCTCCAACAAGGCGCGCGCAATTCGCCCGCTTTCTGCCGGCCGGATGCGTTTTCGCCCTGCTTGCGCCTGTCGCACGCTCAGATTATGCTCGGTCAGATGCACCGCCCTTATCCTAATCCTGCAACTTGCCCGCCAGCGAGCGAATTTCCCCGCCCGGCCGCACAAACAAAGCGCTCGCCGGGGCGACACGCTCCAATCTTGGCGGCATTGTACCATCAGGCAGGACGCACGTCAACATAAGTACGAATTTCGAGGTCCGAACCTCGCCTTATTCGGGCGCCGTCGCCCGCCACACCTCGAAGAGCGGCTCCCCGTCCCGCTGTGCAAACTGTTCGATGCGCCTAACGGACAGACCGCGCGCCTCGGCCTCGGCCAAAAACGTCTCGCGCCGCCCGGCAAAGACTGAATGCCCCGGCGCGCGCAACAGGTACACGTTGTCGGCGTTGGGCAGAAATTGTCCCAGCCGGGCGGCAAAGTCCGCATCAGGCCGCTCCAGCGACGCGTACCCGAACACTTCGATCGGCGTGACTGCGCCCTGGCTAAGGTAACGGACCGGCGCATCGATCCCCCAGTCCAGCGCCAACGGCGCGCCCATGCCGTTATAGCGCAGGAAGTAGGCTAGATGATACGAAGCATCCGAGTGATCACCCAGGCCGCCGCTGCGGGACAGCGCCCCATGATAGCGCAACGTGGCGCTCAGATCGAACGCAACCCACAATGCCACAGCCAGCACGACAGCGCTGCGCCAGGCGCGGTCGCGCCTAACGAGCGGCAGCGCCGCATGCCACGTCACGTCCAGTGCAACGGCAACCGCCGCGATCGCCAACGGCTGTAACAGGGCGTAATGCGTCACAAACAGGTCGCTGATCGTAAACACACTGAGCAGCACGCCCGCGGCGAGCAACACCGCCGGCGGTAGCGTGCGTCGCGGGGCCAACAGAACGCCGGTCGCAATCGCAGCAGCAGCCAGCCACGGCGCAGCGGCGTTGGCATAACTGCCGCCCAGATACCAAAACTGGTCCCCGCGCAGCGTCTGAACCAACTGCGACAGCCGCACGCCCAAGTTGTCTATGACGGCCAGGTTGTCTACTCCGTAATAGCTGCGCCCGGCGTTCTGCAGCACGCTCGACAACGTGCCGCCGCTCTGCATATTGAACAGCGCCAGCGGCAGCAGCGGAACAACAAACGCCAGCGCGGCGAGAAACGCAGTTCCGACAGAGAGCGAAGGCGCGTCCGGCTTTCCCTGTATGCGTTGCGCCGCCCACCAGCCCGCCGCCCATAGCGCAAACGGGCCGGCGACCCACACAGCCAGCAGCTTTGCATAGAGGGCCAGTCCCGCGGCGAACGCGGCCAGTATCAATGCGCCGCGGCTGCCCGTTCGCAGCCAGCGCAATCCCTGCCACACCATCAACAAGCAGAGCGGCTGCGTCAGGTTCGTCACAAAAATGCCCTGGCGGCTCCAAAATATGTAGCTGGGCGACGCGGCCAGAAGCGTCACAGCCGCCAACCCGCCCGGCGAGATCGGCGGCGCAAGCCATCGCCCCACAGGCGCACGTTGCGGCCGGCCCCGCTCCAGCCACTCCGACACGGCGCGCTCAAGCAGAAACAGCCCGGCCAACCCCGTCAAAACGGGCAGCATGCGCAAGTTCGGCACGCCCACGCCGCTCAGAACCAGGAACGGCAGCGCCAGGTAGACGTTCAGCGCGCCAATATAGTCCTGTACCATGAGCGGCAAGCGCAGGCCTGCCAGGTCCAGCGTGACGCCGCGAAACGCGGTCACGGGCATGCCGCCCAGCAGTTCCAGCGCGTTGATGCCGGCCTCTTTTGCTTCGTCATAGTGCAGACCGGGCAACCCCAACTGGTTGACGGCCAGCGCCAGATAGACCGCGCCCGCGCCCAACAACCAGGCCAAACGCCAGCCGCGGCCAAATCGCCCGTCGCTCATCAAACCTGCCTCTGCCGGCGAAGGGAAGTGATGCTTTTCCGCCTTGCCATACGCTCAATTGTTCCGCGGGGATGCATGCCGTCGCTATTCGGCAAGCAGGTACACTTCGCTGACCATGCTCTGGTAGTTCCAGCCGCTGGCGTAGATGCGCACGCTGTTGATGCGCGCCGGCCGCGTGTCGCTCAGCAGTTCCATCAGATTAGGCGACTGATACGTGTACCAGATATAGGGCGGGATCTTCTCGCCGTTGATGATCCGCCAGTTCTCGTTTTCCGGGTCCCGATAGTAGAAGCCGTGCCCCCAGGTCAGCACTTTGCCGTAGATGTCGGTATACGTGATCTCCACCCGCAGGGGAAACTCGGAACTCAGGTAACCCGCCCCGGACAAACTCTGGTAGAGCAGCTTAACATCCAACTGGATGGAGAGCGAGTCGAAGACGTTGACATCCTTCTCCACCGACTGGGTAATGCCGACCTCCGTAGGCGCGTTCTCTTCGCCCTGGCGGCTAAGATGGGCGACGCGCCGGCCTTCGCGCTCGATGATGCGCACGTTACCGGGCGCCACGTTATCGGCTATCACATAGCTCTGCCAGGTGTTCAGCATGGGCTCGCTGAAGTCGCCGTTTTGCAGCAAGTTCTGCTCGGCAGCCACCGCATCGCGTGCGAAATCGTCGCTCGTCATCCACGCCCGCAGCCCCGCGCGCACAGCAATATGGCTTTCAGCGGCGTGAGTCAAGAGCGCTTCGCCGGAGCGCACCGTAACGTCGGTTCGTTCGTCATTCACCGAGACCTGATAGCTGCCCGCCGCCAACGTAATCACGCCGTGCGGCGTCTCCAGTTCCACGTCCAGCGCACGCCTGTCGCCGCTGTTGGTGAAGATGCGCGCCTGGCCGCCCGCCAGGCGCAGCCGCACCTGATACGGCTCCAAGCTGCGGTCGAACAAGGGACGGCGCAAGCGCAGCACGTCCAACACCGAACCGGGATAGATCTGCACGCTGCCTAACACCTCGCCGGCGCCTTCCTCGCCCGCCAGGCCCAACGTTCCCTGGGTGGAATCGTCCGCCGCGACAATGCGTGCGCCTTCCTTGACGTCATCGCGCGGCTCAGTCACGGCGACCGGCTCGCCGCCGCCCGGCGGATAGAGTAACACCGTGCCCAAAGTCGGCTCCAGGCGCGCCGGCTGGCTCACCGTGGCATAGCGCACAAACGAGTTGATAGCCAACGGAATCGAAATGGCGAGTACAAGAAATATCGCAAAGCTGCCCAGGAGGATGATCCACGCCAGGCGCTGCGGATTTTCTCGCCACCTGCCCGCGGGCTGGCCGGGCCACGCCGTCGCGTCCGTTGCAAATTGTTTAGGGGTTGTTGTACCCGAAAGCTCGGAATTCACGTCTCCCCTCTCTGCTCCGGCGATTCGCCGTCGCCCTCGGAGGTCGCGCCCTCATCCCGGCGTTGCTGCTGCTCCTGCGCCAGCAGTACGGATAGCCGATCCAGCCAGTAGCGAGCATCCTTGTCGCCCGCGTTGACCTCTAAGGCGCGTTGAAACATGGCGCATGCCCGATTCAACTCGCCCCGCTCCTTGTAGATCAGCCCCAGATGGTAGTGTACATTGGGCGCTTCCGGGTCGGCGCGCAGCGCGCGGTAATAGGCCTCCATAGCCCTTTCTTGCTGCTTTGGTCCGGCCGTCTCCAGACGGCCAAGTTGCGCCGCCCCCATGTTCGCCCACAACATCGCATTGTGGGGGTTCGCCTCGGTCGCAGCGGTCAATACCTCAATCGCCCGGCTCCACTTACGCTGCAAAATGTAGGCCCCGCTTAAGTTGATGGCGACATCGGGATCGTGCGGCGCCTGTTTGTATAGCGGCTGAAGCTTGTGTAGGGCTTCTCCCGGCCGGTTTTGGCGCAGCAACTGCGCGCTTTCGTTCAACGCCCGACGATATTGCAAAGAGCGCTTAAACTCGGACATGCCTTCCCTGTTCTTTCCTCGCCACATCTGCGCACCAGACCCGCACCTAAGCGGCGCGGACTGCGCCGGAGCCTCGCGTGCAGCCTTCGCCCATTACTCCGCCGGAGCAGGTTCGAGTTCTTCCTCTTCGTCCTCTTCATCTTCTTCCGCCAACCCCACATTGTGGAAGACTTCGTAAAAGTCCAATGTGGGTGCGAAGAATTCGACGACATACTCGTTCGGCACGCCCATCGGCTGGGTCACCTCGTCCAGCAGCGCGTAGATAAATTCCTTGCGCCGCTCGACGCCTAGCGTGCGCGTGCTTTCATCCCACATCAGCAACGTGCCGTACACGCCTTCCGCCGTGTAATGGAGGTCCAGCTTGCCGATGGTCGCCGGCATCTCGTCTTCTTCGTCGATCTGGTCCAGGTCGAACAGGGCGTACTGCTCAGAATTGGGCGTACGCACCAATCGTTTCAGCTTCAGGTTCACCTTGCGCCGCCGCTTCTGGCCTGCCGCTCTGTGGGCGGCGAGATCTCAGTCCGGATCATCCGTAGGACCCCAGATCCAGGTCATCCCGGTCGTACCAGGCATCCCACGGCTCCGCGTCGTCGTCTTCTTCGTCTTCCTCCGGCTCATCGTACAGGGGAATGCCATCCGCATCCTCGTAGAAGAGCATCTCCTCGAGCGCGTCCTCCGCGGCGGCGGCTTCCACCTCGAACCCGCTGCCGGCCACCGCTTGCAACGCCTCGCGCGCCGGGCGTCCGCCGATTCTGCCCAGGGCGAAAATCGCGGCCAGGCGCACCGGCTCCTCATCGTCGTCGAGCAGACTCATCAGATCGTCCGTTGCTGCCCGCACCTCCAACTCGCCGCAGGCGATAGCTGCGACTGCCCGCATCGAGGACGATGGGTTCTGTAACTCGGCACGCACCAAGCCGCGCCAGCGAACATCGGCGCTCCGCCCCATGGCATAAAGCGAAGAGATGCGCATCTCCTCGTAGGGAGAGTAGTAGGCGTCTTCGATCAACTGGCGCACGCCGATTTCGCCCGAATAGGCGATGCTCTCCAGCGCGCGGCACTGCACCTCCAGCGGTTCGGTCTCGTCGTTCAACACGCCGAGCAACGCCTCCTCCACCCGCATCGCCAAGGCCGCATCCAGTTCGTCCAATTCGCCCGCCAGCACATACGCGCCGAGCGCTCCAGCCGCCGCCGCACGCACAGCCGCCTCCGGATCGTTGCCCAAGATGTACACAAACGGGCCGATCAGATCGCCCGCCTCATCGTCCCACAACCCTGCGATCGCCGCTTGGCGCACGCCGGCGTCGCTGTCTTCCAGCGCAACGCGCAACAAGCGCCCCAATTGGAGGAAAAAATCCTCCTGAGCCTGCTCCACCAGCAGTTCAATGACCTCGCGCCGCCGCGCCGTCGCGATCAAGGGCCATTGCGCACGCAAGGATTCCACATCGCGCAGCGAGAGATCCGACAGCGCATACAGGCTCTCCAGCGGCGGCATTTGGGCGTCATGCAGCAACCGGGCAATCAACTGATCGATCGTGACATCCGGGCGGATGCGCCCGTCCTCGACGTCATCCCGCAGCATATCTTGCCAGGGAGACTCGTCCTCATGGCTGTGGCTATTAGGGCCGCGATGTGCATGGTTTGAATTCAAAAAGGAGTTTTGGTCCTGCATCATATCCGTTTCGCGGGCGACACGCCCCTCACATCCTCACAATACGCATCAATTCCAACTGAACTGCCAGATCTCGCTCGTCGGGCTGACGGGTATCAACTTGCCGTCAATCTCTTCGGCAGCCTCGACATACCAACGCCACTGACGTCCATACTCTTGCGGCGCCAACGAGCACAGGCTGGCGTCCATATCCCACGAGGTCAGATTGGCCGGACGCGGCTGCTCCAAGACCCAGATAACGATCTCCTGACCCTCATCCGTACGCCCGTTGACAAAACCCAAATGCAGCACGTACTTATCTTCTGCACGCATGAACGGAACCGGCAGCCACACCAGGCTCGTCGGCGCCGAACAGCTCACCGGCGTCCCCGGTTCGGGGCTGCGCAGCGCAGGCGCATCCAGCCGCAGCGCAGGCGCGGGAAGCGGCGTCGGCAAGGCGGGCGTAGCGGTGGGCGAGACGGCCGGCGCCGTCGTGGCCGTAGCCGTCGCTTCCGGCGTCGGCGTGACCGGCGGCTGATACCCTTCCGTCGGAATCACCAGGATTTGGCCCGGCTGAATCGTAAAGGCGTCCTGCGCGTCGATGCCGTTCGCCAGCATCAGGTCTTCCAACGAAACCTCATGACGCCGCGCGACGACGATCAGCGTGTCCCCGCGACGGATCTGATACGTGGGCGCAGGCGTCAGCGTCGGGGGCTCGGTTGGCGCTTCCGTCGCGGTGGGCGTCGGCGGAGCTTGCTTTGTCGGCGTAGCAGTGGGCAAGCCGGCGGTAGCGGCCTTGCCCGCAGCCGCGCTGGCAACCACGGCTACCGCCGCTTCAGGCGTCACCGCCGCAATGGCGGCGGCAAGCGGCGTGTTCGTCGCTGCCGGCACAGGTGTAGCTGTTGGCAGCGTCACACTCTCACCTTCTGCCGCCTGCTCTTCCGGCGTTTCGGCGACTTCCGGCTCGGCGGGCTGCTCAGGAACCTGCTCGACCGGTTGCACCGCCTCTGATTCGACAGGTTGCTCGACAGGTTGTTCGATGGGCTGTTCGGCAGGCTGTTCAGGCTCAGGCGCAGCCTCTGCCACGCTCAACGCCACCGTCTCCGTCGCCGCTTCTACAACTGGCGCTTGCGCGCCGGCCTGGTCTTCCTCCACCGCCGCAACGTCGGCTACGGCGACCGGCTCCTCCGCCTGCGCCGCTTCTGCCAACGCGTCGTCGCCCGCTTCCTCCTCGTCCGCCGGCACGGGCGTCATCACCACGACGATCCCCCGGTTCGCCGTCTCTCCCGCGCCGGTCCCCGCCGATGACAGCCGAGTCTGCGCCCAGGTGATAGGATTCCTGCCGTCCAACTGCCCGACCAAGGCGGCCATAAACAACACAACCAGCAGCGATGGAACCCCCCATGTCACCAGACGCGGCGGCGCGGGCAGCAACTCGCGCCCGCAATGCGGGCACAACGCCAATTCCGAAGGCGCGCGCTCGCCGCATCGCCGGCAACGAATCATGCCCGTTGGCGCCTTTAGGCTCTCCCCGCAAGCCGGACATACGCTTGCATGCGAAGATGCCAAGCCGCCGCAGTTCGGGCAACGCCGCCCGCCCAACACCCGTATGCCAGACCTTCCGGCAACAGGTGAAGATGCATGGTCGAGATGGGAGGAGGCGCCGGAAAGCGTTTGGCGCCCCTCCGGCATCGGTCGCGGTTCGTCGCTCATGGGTTCTTCACTCTTCGCCTTGGCAAGGTTGCGACACGCAGGCTACTCGCCCAAAATGGTCGCCCAGTCAATGCCCTGCTGTGCAGTGGTGATGTCGCGCACCGTGATCAGCACGAGAAGTCCCAACAGCAACATGAAACCTACCATATGGATCAGGCCTTCGCGCTCCGGATTCACGCGCCGGCCGCGCAACGTCTCGAAGGCGATAAAGAGCAGCCGTCCGCCATCTAAGGCAGGCAACGGCAACAGGTTCGTGATCGCCAGAGCTGCACTCAAGATGGCCGAAAGCCGGAAGATCGGGAACCAAAGCCCCGTATCCAGCGTGGCATTCACTGCCCCACCCACCATTTGCGCAATGCCGACCGGTCCCGTTAACTGAGCGTCTGCGGGCTCCATATGCCCCATCAGCAATAAAACGGGCAACTGCAACACAAGCATAATGTATTCGCCCGTGCTGCGCACGCCCTGCCACAACGCCGCCATCAGCGGCAGCGTGGCAAGCGTGTTCACCGGGCCGATCTGCACACCCAGCGCTCCCTGCCCAGGCGGGGGATCGACACGCGGCGTCACCGGCACAGTCAGCCACTCCCCGTCACGCAACACCGTCATGGTCACTTCCGCGCCTGCGTTGCGGCGTATCTCGTCGCTCAACGGCAGGTCGAGCGAGATCACCGAGTCGCCCACCGAATAGACCAGATCGCCTTCGCGCAGGCCGGCCTGCTGCGCCGGCGTATCGTCCGCCACCAGCGTGATCTGGGTGGCGAGGACCGGCACAGCCTCTATGCCGGCCAACAGCGTCTGCGGCGACAGGCTCGCGGGCGCGACCGCCTCGTGAATTTCGTCGCCGCGGCTAAAGCGCAACACATTCTCGCCGCCGCCGGTCGATTCACCGCGTTCCATTACCTCGTAGTCAATCTCAGGTACAGCGCTGATCTGAACCGGCTTATCGCCCAGTGACAAAAGCACATCACCAGGCTGGACGCCCAATTCCGCCGCCGGCGAACCGGCTGCCACCGCCGCAACTTGCGCATAGCCGACCACCGCAGGGAAACCGGCCATGAAACTGGCCGCAAACAGCACGACCGCCAGCAGCCCGTTCATCAGGGGCCCGGCAAACAGCGTCATCGCCCGCGCGCCTCTGCTGGCTGCGTTGAACGACCCGGCCGTCACATCGCCCGCATCCTCGCCCTTCATGCGGGCAAAGCCGCCGAAGGGGATCAAGTTTATCGTAAAGTCCGTGCCGTCATAACGAAATAGCTTGACCAGCCGGGGCGGATAGCCCATGCCAAACTCTTCCACGACGATGCCGTTGCGCCGGGCGACCCAGTAGTGGCCCAATTCGTGGAAGAAGACCAGGATGCCCAGGACGATGATAAAGGAAACTACCGTGATCATGCGGTTGCCTCTCGCAATGCGACTCGCCGTCTAGCCGGGCGGATTGCCCTTCCGGGGCGAGCCGCAGCCTCTCCGATTATACTTGGCGCGCGGCGCACCCTGCAAACGAGCGCCATAAATGGGACACGTCCTCAATCCCTCACGCCCGAATACGCGTCCCGCGCACGCGCGCCGGGTCGGTCAATACGGCATACACCGCGCCGGGCGCCAAGCCGCTGCACACGAGCACCTCCAGCCCCGGGTGTGCGACCGCCATCTCCAACGCCTGCCGCACCTTGGCGACCATCCCGCCGGTAACGTCGATGCCGTGGCTCTCGCCCAATCCCGCCTCTATCGCCGCCAGCGTTTCCGGCCGGATCTCCGCAATGAGCGCGGCTGACGGGTCGATCTGCGGGTCAGCCGTATAGATGCCGCCCACCTCGCCTGCCAGCGCCAGCCGCTCCGGATGGAAGCGACAGGCCAGCCACTCGAAGATCTCCTCCGTGCTGGCGATCGTGCCGCCCATCTCGCTGTCGAGCGCTACATCCCCGTGGACCACGGGCAGCAATCCCCGCTCCAGCGCGGTCGCGACCGTCTCTTCAGGACCGGCCACAATGCGACCGTTCACGCAGCGCAGCGCTACGCTCGGCTGCACGCCCCAGGCCGGCACGCCCGCATCCAGCAGCGCCTTGACCACGATGCGGTTCAGCCGCGCAGCCGCATCCGCAGTCTTGGCAAAGCCATACCACTCCTCCGGCGAGCGTACGCCGTGGCGCGTGCCATAGCGCCGGCCATACACATGCCCAAAACTGCCCGATCCGTGCCCCAGCACCAGCCGCAGGTCAGGGCGTTCGCGCAGCGCCTGGGCGATCTCCGCCGCCAGACGCTCGATGACGTCCATACGCGGCGTCTCAGCCTGTCGCTTATCCGTCAACAGCGAGCCGCCCAACTTCAAGAAGACGGTCCCCATCGCCTTAGCGCCCCTCGCCCCTTTGCAGCGCCTGCGCCAAAGTGTCGAGCAGCGCCTCATCTTGTTCGGGCAGTACCGTACGCGGGTCGAGGAGCAGATGCTCCTTTTGGATGCGACACACGACCGGCGGCGACGCATTGCGTATGGCTGCGGCGACAGCGTCCACGCGCTGCGTCTGCACCGCCAACACCGTCGTGGACAACGTCTCGCCGGGCAAGCTGCCGCCGCCTACCGCGCTCTCCCCCGGCCACACTGCACAGCGCACGCCCGCATCCCCCGTCACCAAGGCGGAAAGCTGTCGCAGCCATTCCTCCGCCCGCGCCCGCAACGCCTCCGGCTGCGCGGCGATCATGCGCCACACCGGAATTTCCTCTGCCGCACGCCCGCGGCGATAACTACGCAACGTTGCATCCAGCGCCGCCAGCGTCATCTTGTCCACGCGCAGCGCGCGTGTCATGGGGTGACGTCTCAAATGGGCGATCAGTTCCGCGCGGCCGAGGATCAGCCCGGCCTGCGGCCCGCCCAGCAGTTTATCGCCGCTGAAAGTCACGATGTCCGCGCCCGCGGCCAGGCTCTCTTGCACCATCGGCTCCGGCGCCAAGCCGTAGTCCGCCGTAGCCAGCAAGGTGCCGCTGCCCAGGTCGTCGATCAGCAACGCTGGTTCGCCCGCCTCACCGTACTGCGCATGAACGATCTCCGCCAGTTCCTCCAGCCGCGGCTCCGTCACAAAACCGATCTGGCGAAAGTTGCTGCTGTGCACGCGCATGATCGCCGCGGTCTGCGGCGAAAGCGCGGCCACGAAGTCACGCACATGGGTGCGATTGGTCGTCCCGACCTCGACCAGGCGTGCGCCGCTCTGGCGCAGCACGTCGGGAATGCGAAACCCGCCCCCGATCTCCACCAACTGCCCGCGGCTGATCAGCACCTCGCGCCCTGCGCACAAGGCCGCCAAGACTAGATAGACCGCACCGGCGTTGTTGTTGACAATCAGCGCATCCTCGGCGCCTGTCAATTCACACAGGGCGGCACGCGCATGGTCATAGCGGCTGCCGCGCGCGCCGCCCTCCAGATCGTACTCTAGATTGCTGTATCCGGCGGCAACCTCGTTCACCGCTTGGCGCGCCGCCGAGCTCAACGGCGCGCGGCCCAAATTGGTGTGCACGATCACGCCGGTGGCATTGATCACGGGCCGCAGCGACGGATGCATGGCATGGGTCAGCGCGTCTTCCGCCAGCGCCGGCCATGCATCCGGATCAGGCGCAGGCTGTCCCGCGGCGATAGCCGCCCGCGCCTGCGCCAACAAACTGCGCAGCGTCTCCGTCATGCGTTCCGCGCCGACCTCCGCGGCCAGCAACGCGATCGCCGGCATATGCAGCAATGCGTCGACCGCCGGCAGCTTGCGATATTCGGATTGTCGTTCCGCTTCGTTCATGGCATGCCGCCTCACACAACAAACGGCTGACCGCCAGGCCAGCCGCGCATCGGGGTATTGCAGTGGGCGAAAAGGGACTCGAACCCCTGACCTCCTCGGTGTAAGCGAGGCGCTCTGACCAACTGAGCTATTCGCCCTAGACATGCGCAGTACTATACCCTGCCGGCCCCTTCTTTGTCAAAAGAAAC
Source organism: uncultured Caldilineaceae bacterium (assembly GCA_964467575.1). GTDB lineage: Bacteria > Chloroflexota > Anaerolineae > Caldilineales > Caldilineaceae > JASGTU01. The sequence continues at coordinate 150,960 of CAYXRG010000003.1, forward strand.
GGCCTCGTCCCAGACAAGCGGTGACCTTCCAGGGGACTGCGAATCTCCCGGAAGTCGTCACGCCTCGGGATAATTGCCCTCGCGTCGCCATACATCCAGCATCAGTTCATAGCGCGCCAGACGCATGCCCGTATAGATGCAATTGCTCGTCGAAAAGATATAGCCGCCGCCGGGCATGCCGTGCCGCAGCGCATAGCGCGCCGACTCTACAACCTCCTCATCGCTGCCGGTGTCCAGCATGCCGCAATTCACATTGCCGATCAGACAAACCTGATCCCCGTATTGGCGCTTCATCTCCGCCATGTCCACCCCGCCCTGTGGGTCGAGCGAATGCAGCGCGTGCGGCTTAGCGGACAGCAGCTGATCGACGATGGGCATGATATTGCCGTCGGTGTGCTTGATCACGTAGAAGCCGAGTTCGCGATAGGCCGCCACAAGCTGCACGAGATAGGGCGTGACGAACTCGGCAAACTGCTCCGGACGCAGAAACGGGCCGGTGTTGAAGCAGTAATCCGCGCACAGCGCAAAACTGTCCAGCCCGCCATGTTTGTGAAGCGTCTCTGCACGCCCTACCGCCGCGTCGACGCGTGCCTGCGCCTCGTCCTTCAGCCCTTGCGGATCGTCATACAGATGATAGCAGAACTCGGCCATATGCGTCCCCTCCGGAATCGAGAAGGTGGCGTCGCCGTGGCGCATGATGAAGTACTCGTCGCCCGACCGCTCTCGGATCAGGTCGAGCAAGCGCATATCCTCTTCGACCGTATCGGGGTTGGTGTGGATGAAAATGGCGCTGTGCTCATACCGCTCCGCCGTGGCGATGTAGATCTCCGCCATTTCGGCGCGATGCAAGGCGCGTTCCTTCTCCTCCATCTGCACCCATTGCGCGTAATTGCGATGGCTGGGATGCACCTTGCCAAACGCTTCCATGGTCAGGAAGAACACCAGTTCAAAGTGTGGCGTTCGCCCTTGCAGCGGACGCCGCTCCAGCGCGGCAATAAACCGTTCACGCGGCTTCATGCGGCATGCCTCTTCTGTCTGCGATTGGGGGTGAAGCGGGCGGTCGTTGCGCCGCGTCGACAAAGCGGCGCGCAACAGAGTCACCGCCGGCCGCAGCGATAGTCTGCCGCGGCCGGCGCCTGTCCGCTCGATGGTGCGTCCTACGTATAGACCGGACGCACCATCAGTATGGGAACCGAAACATGGTGCGACACATACTCCGCCACGCTGCCGAAGATCAGCCGGTTGAGGCCGCTGCGCGAATGCGTTGTCATTGCCACCATGTCAATATCATGGTTCTCGATGTACTCCACGATCTGTTCGCCGGGGTTGCCGAAGCGCACCACGAACTCGACTTGGTACCCCTTATCCTCTAGCGCCTTCATCACGGGTTGCATCTCGACCCGAAACTCGGCCATCGTGCTTTGCTCCACCTGCGTGGCAAAGATGGGGTGCGCCGCCTCCGTCACATCCTTGGAGGTATCGTACATCGCCACGTCCGTATCGGGTCCGGCCAGCCGGGCAGGGCGACCGATAAAGCCTTCCTGGCGCTGCCCGACCCGCAGCAGCACGATCTCGTTTTCCTGAGCGGACAAAAATTCGCTCACATAGTCGACGATCTGCCGGGAAAACTCTGAACCGTTGACAGGGATCACCACCTTGTGTCTTGTCACAGCTCAACTTCCTTTCTCCATTAGCGTCCTTGCTAATGACTGATGGTTTTTCGGGGGGCGGCTTCGTTGCCGAACCCCGGTTACAGCGCCGTTAAGTATTGCCGACTTCGAAGCCGGCCAGGTGTTCGAGGGCCTTGATCAGCGCGTGGTTGCCTTCCTCCTGTAAGCCCATTGCCTCCAGCGTCCGGTAAAGGTTGAAGACCAAGCCGGCGCACAACAAGGGCACGCCCATCTCGTCCGCCGCATCCAGACAAAGCCGAACGTCCTTCTGCTGCAGGGCGATTGTGAAGCCGGGGCGCCAGTCGCGCTGCATGATCTGCGGCGCGCGGTTGGTGAACATCCAACTGCCCGCCGCGCCCTGGCTGATGGCGTCGTAGGTCTTTTGCAGGTCCACGCCGCCGGCCTGTGCAAACATCAGCGCCTCGCTCATGGCGAGCGTATTGCCCACCAGCAACACCTGATTCACGAGTTTAACGGTCTGGCCGGCGCCATTCGGGCCGACATGCGTAATCGTCTTGCCCATCGCTTGAAACACCGGCAGCGCCCGCTCGAACTGCTCCGCATCACCGCCGACCATAATGCTCAGCGTGCCTTTGGCCGCGCCTTCGCTGCCGCCGCTCACCGGTGCATCCAACATGGCGATGCCCTTCTCCTTCAGCGCCGCCGCCATTTGCCGTGTAACGCTTGGGCTAATCGTGCTGCAATCGATGACCAGCGTCCCCGGCTTGGCGCCGTGGATGACGCCGTTCTCACCCAGCACTACAGCCTCTACATCGGGCGTGTCGCTGACACAGACGATCACAATGTCGCTCTTGGCCGCGACATCCGCCGGGCTCTCGCCGGCTTCGGCGCCGGCCTCGATAAGCGGAGCCATGCGGCTCGCCGTCCGGTTCCAAACGCGCAGCGCAAAGCCCGATTTAAGCAGGTTATGCGCCATGCCGCGTCCCATAATGCCAAGACCTACATATCCAACACGCTCACCCATGGAGCCGGTCCCTTCCTCGCTGTACACTTTTGCTTTTGTTCGGCGGTTGTACCTACATCATACGGGCGAAAAGGGCTTTTCGCCAAAACCGCGGCCCATCTTTTCCGGCATCCTCTCGCCGCGCCACCGGCGCCCTCGCCCTAAGCAAAACGGGCCTGCTGGCGCAGGCCCGTCGCTATCGACTGGAATAGTATGCGCCGAGTTCCGGCTACTGGAGCATCGCCTCGACTGCCTGCGCCGTCTCAGACTCGCCTCCGTCCACGTCCGCATGGTCGATCACGTCGATGACGAAGTCCTCGCCCACGCTCTCATCCTCGCGCGTTGTCTCGGCATAGTCGACCTGGACAGTATCGCCCGGCACGAACTTGTTCGCCAACAACGCTTCGCTCAACGGGTCCTGGATGCGGTTCTGGATCACCCGGCGCAGCGGCCGCGCCCCATACTCCGGATCATATCCCGCCCCGGCAATTGCATGTCGCGCCGCATCGGTCAGCACAAGCGTGATCTCCTGCTCGGCCAGTTGCATGCGCAGCGGCTGCAACTCCAGTTCCACGATCATGGCGATCTCCTCGCGCGACAGACTGCGGAAGACCATCACGCCGTCCAGGCGGTTGAGGAACTCAGGCCGGAACGTCTTCTTCAGTGCGTCCATCACCTTCGCCTTCATGGTCTCGTACTCGTTCTCGCGCGAGACCTCGTCTTCTTCCTTGGTGATGGCGAAGCCGAGCTTGTTGGCGCCCTGGATCAACTTAGCGCCGATGTTGCTCGTCATCAGGATCAACGTGTTGCGGAAGTCCACTCGCCGGCCCTTGGCGTCCGACAAATAGCCGTCTTCCATGATCTGCAGCAACATATTGAAGGCTTCGGGATGCGCCTTCTCGATCTCGTCTAGCAAGATCACGCTATATGGGCGGCGGCGTACAGCTTCCGTCAACTGGCCGCCTTCCTCATAACCCACATAGCCAGGAGGCGCACCGACCAAGCGGCTGACGTTGTGACGCTCCATGAACTCGCTCATGTCGAGCTTGATGAGCGCTTCCTCACTGCCGAACAGGAATTCGGCCAACGTCTTCGCCAAGAGGGTCTTGCCTACGCCCGTAGGCCCAAGGAAAATGAAGCTGCCGATGGGCCGCCGCGGGTCCTTCAGGCCGGCCCGCGCCCGGCGCACAGCTCGGCTCAGCGCGCGGATCGGCTCTTCTTGGCCGATGACCCGCTTGCGCATCACCTTTTCCATCTCCAACAGACGCTCGCGCTCCTCGCCCGCAATGCGGCTCACAGGAACGCCGGTCCACATGGCGACGACCTCGGCGATGTCCTCTGGCGTCACCTGCGGCTGGTTCGCCGCCTCGTTCCACCCTTCGCGCAGTTCGTTGAGCTTGGCCTCCAGCTCCACCTCGCGATAGCGCAGGTCGATGGCGTCGTCGAAACGCTGGGTTTCCACCGCTTCTTCCTTCGCCCGCTGAAGCTTCTTCAGGTTCATGAAGGTCTCGCGCAGATTGGCTGCATGCGGCGTCTTGTACATGCGCACGCGGCTGCCTGCCTCGTCGATCAGGTCAATCGCCTTGTCGGGCATAAAGCGATCCGGCACATAACGCGCCGCCAGATGCGCCGCCGCGGTCAGCGCCTCGTCCGAGATCAACAGCTTATGGTGCTCCTCGTAGCGAGCTTTAACGCCACGCAGAATCTCCACCGTCTCTTCGATGGACGGCTCCTCGACCAAGATCGGCTGGAAACGCCGCTCCAGGGCGGCATCGCTCTCGATATACTTGCGGTACTCGTCCAACGTGGTGGCGCCGATCACCTGCAGTTCGCCCCGGCTCAACGACGGTTTGAGAATATTCGCCGCGTCGACGCTGCTGCCGGCCGCGCCCGCGCCCACCAACATGTGCACCTCGTCGATGAACAAGATCGAGCCGGACTGCACGATCTCTTCGATGACCTTCTTTAAACGCTCCTCGAACTGGCCGCGGTACATGGTGCCCGCCACCAGGCCGCCCACATCCAACATAACCAGGCGTCGGTTGAGCAGGGGCTCGGGCACGTTGCCCTCGATGATGCGCTGCGCCAAGCCTTCGACAATGGCTGTCTTGCCCACGCCCGGCTCGCCGATCAGGGCCGGATTGTTCTTGGTGCGCCGGCTCAGAATTTGGATCATGCGCTCGATCTCGGTCTGCCGGCCGATGACCGGATCCAACTTGCCCTCTTCGGCCGCCGCGGTCAGATCAAACCCCAACTGGTCGACCAGCGGGGTCTTCGATTCCTTCTTCTGCTTATCTTTAGACTGGGCGGCTTGGGTCTGCAGGATGTTGCGCGCCGTCTGCGTGCGCACCCGGTCCAGGTTGACGCCCAGCCCGCGCAGGACGTTGACAGCGATGCCTTCGCCCTCGCGCACCAGACCCAACAGCAGATGCTCCGTGCCGATATAGTGATGGCCCATCAGCCGCGCTTCGTCGACCGCCAATTCGATCACGCGTTTAGTGCGCGGGGCCAGCGTCGGCTTGCCGAACGGCGCGCGCTCGCCTCGCCCCACTGTCCGCTCTACGGCGCGAATCACTTGCCCCGGTTCCACGCCCAACTCGCGCAACACCTTGACGGCGACGCCGTTCTCCTCTCGCACCAAGCCCAGCAGCAGATGCTCGGTCCCGATGTAATTGTGATTTAAACGGAGCGCCTCTTCCTGCGCCAGGGTCAGAACCCGCCGTGCGCGCTTCGTAAAACGATCAAGTTTATCAGACATTGTGGTTATCCCCGATATTTATTCACCGCTGATTCATCAGGCACTGCCAAGTGTATCAGCACCAGCCACACTTTGCCGTAACTTAAGTTCCCCTTTTGTGCAGCGGACGATAAGTGCATCGAGGAAAACTGAACAAACCGGCATCTACTAAAACGCTGCCTGTACTGACTTCATTGTAACGACACGCGCAAGCCTTTGTCAACCGTCAATCCGCTTTCCGAGAGCGGCTATTCGTCCCCGAAGACAGCTCGCCAAAGACCTCACTGCACCTATATCCATTACGCCTGCCCGGCGTCTGAGGTTCCGTCCGAGCGGTGCGCACAGCCGCGGCCAACCCTGTGCCGCACACAAACAACGAGGACGCCTGTTCGGCGCCCTCGCCATTCTCTATAATTCGGTTGCGCCATCGCTTCGGGGCTGTTACCCGGCGACGACCTCGGGGGTTTCCTCGACCACGGATTCTGAGGTCGCTTCCTCGGCGTCCGCGTCCTCAGCGCCATCCTCACTCGGCGCAATCTGCCAATCCACCTCTACGCCTCCCTGGTTGACGGGCTGCGCTTGCTTCAGGCTCAGGCCCATTCGCCGCCGGTCCACGTCGATGCGGATGATGCGCAGGTCGTACTCCTCGCCCTCCGCCACGATCTCCTTGGGATGGTTCACTCGCTGTTCTGCCAGCTCGCTGACGTGGATCAACCCTTCGATCCCATCCTTGTCCAGGCGGGCAAAAGCGCCGAAGTTGACCAGCTTGGTAATGCGACCGCGCACAATCTGCCCCACCTCATAGTGGTCTTCCACCAGGTCCCAGGGCTGGGGTTGCAGCCGGCGCAGGCTTAGGCCGATGCGCCGCCGCTCCTGATCGACGCTCAGAATCTGAACCTTGACCTCCTCGCCCACCTTCACCACCTCGCTCGGGTGGTTGACCCGGTTCCAGCTCAGCTCGCTCAGATGGATCAGACCGTCAGCTCCGCCCAAGTCGACGAAGGCGCCGAAATCGGCGATGCTGCTGATCACGCCGTCGTACACATCGCCCTCGGTCAACGTCTCGAGCAACTGCTCCTTCTGCTGGCGGCGCCACTCGCGCATTGCCAAGCGCTCGGAGAGAATGAGACGGTTGCGGCGCCGGTCGATGTCGATCACCTTCAACATCAGGCCACGACCCACCAGGTTCGCCCACCGGTCATCCGCATTCTCTACGTCCTCAACACTCTGGCTCTGGCTCTCCGAACTCAACTGGCTGGCGGGCACGAACCCGCGCACCTGGCCGATCTTGACGATGACGCCGCCCCGATTATGCGCCGCAACGGCGCCCTCAAACACGGCCTGCGACTGCATCAACTCCTCAGCCCGCTCCCAATCCTTCTCGGCCTGCGCCCGGCTGATACTGAGCACCAGGTTGCCTTCTCGGTCCTCGCGCATCACATAGACCGGCACCTCATCGCCAATGTCGAGCGAATCGAGCATCTCGCGAATCCGATCCATCTCGCGGCCGTTGACAATGCCTTCCGACTTATAGCCGATATCGACTAGAAGCTCGTGCGGTCGCTTGTCTACGATCGTGCCGTTGCGGATTTCCCCAGCCTGCGGCGCAAGAAACGACTCCTCGATCTCGTCGAGCAGCAGAGCCATCGGATGCGGCTGATCGCTCTGCTCTTCCTCTAGGCCTGCCAACGTGGGGTACATGGATAGATCAACTGCTGCGTGACCGGTGTTCATAAGGGATAAAACGTCCTCCAGAAATTAGAATTGCCCAAATTATATTGGCAATACACGCGCGATACAAATATCCGCCGCTCCGAAAAAATTGTGCGGAGCGCGAAAGGCCTCCCTACGGCAATAGCGCGATCGCCTCGATCTCGACCAGCCCGCCCAGCGGCAACGCCGCCGCTTGGACTGTGCTGCGAGCAGGCGGCGCGCCCGCAAAGGCTGCCCCATAAACCCCGTTGACCGCAGCAAAATCCGCCATGTCCGCTACAAAGATTGTGGTCTTCACCACGTACTCCAAACTGCTGCCGGCCGCCTCCAAAACTGCAGCTAAATTCCGGATTGCCTGGCGCGTCTGCGCCTCCACACCCTCCGCCAGTTGCCCGCTCTGCGGATCGAGCCCTAATTGTCCGGATGCAAAGACCAGGGCATCCGTCTTGATCGCCTGCGAATACGGGCCGATCGCCGCCGGCGCCTGGCGCGTCGAAACAGGTTCACGCATCACTTATCGCCTCGATTGTTGTGGTGATTTCGCGCTGCAGAATAAAACATGAGAAGCCGGGGCGCATCCAATCGTCGCAAGCCGCGTACGCTCGTTCAATTGTAATGCATCTTCCAGGAAAAGCCAAAATCTGTCTGGAGAGGATTCGCGCGCAAGAATAGCGGACGCCCGCCGGCCCGCCTATGCCGGCACGATCGGCAGGCTGCGCCGCATGATCTCGTAGTTCTCCAGCGCCCGGCCCGCGCCCAAAGCCACACACGCGATCGGATTTTCGGCCACGTAACAGGGCACGCCCGTCTCCTGCGTCAACAGGTTGGCGATGTTGCGCAACTGCGCGCCGCCGCCCGTCAACACCATGCCGCGGTCAATAATATCCGCGGCCAGTTCCGGCGGCGTCTTTTCCAGCGTGGCGCGCACCGTGCTGACCACCGCCTGCAGCGGTTCGGCCATAGCCTCGGTCACCTCGCTGCTCGAAATCTGCATGATCTTGGGCAGGCCCGTCACCTGGTCGCGCCCGCGCACCTCCATCGAACGCTCCTCCTCCACCGGAAGCGCGCTGCCGATTCCGATCTTGATCTCCTCGGCCGTCTGCTCGCCGACTAGCAGATTGTACTTCTTGCGGATGTAGTTGACGATGGACTCGTCGAAGCGATTGCCGCCCACGCGCACGCTGCTCCAAACCACGATGTCATACATCGAGACGACCGCCGCCTCGGTGGTGCCGCCGCCCATGTCCACGACCATATTGCCCGTCGGCGTGCCAATCGGCAGCCCCGCGCCATAGGCCGCCGCCAGCGGCTCCGGAATCAGATAGGCCGCGCCCGCGCCTGCCTGCATCGCCGCATCGTGCACGGCGCGCTCTTCTACGCTCGTCACGCCTTTGGGCGTGCTGATCATCACCTTCGGCCTAAAGATCGGCCCCAATAGCGGATTCAAGTTGCCGACGATAGCCTGGATGAAATAGCGCAACATGGCCTCGGTCACGACGAAGTCCGCGATCACGCCGTCGCGCATAGGGCGCGCCACCTCGATGCTTTCCGGCGTGCGGCCCAGCATGTCATAGGCCTCGTGTCCTACCGCAACCATCTTGTTGTCGCGCAGGCGGATCGCCACCACCGAAGGCTCGTGCATGACGATGCCCCGGCCCTTCACATGCACGAGGACGTTTACCGTTCCGAGATCGATGCCAATGTGCTTCTCAAACATAGGTTTCTTCCCGCGCAGCGCAACGCGCGTGTGAATTTTTCGTTGGCCGGCCGCGGCCGGTCGCACTCAGATCGCCATTATACCAAGCCTGCCCCAACCTCATCAATACAAAGATCTCTGTAGCTGCGCCCCGGAAGCTTGAGCCCGCTTGTCGCGTCTACTCGTAGGGGCCATATCCCGGCGCACTAATTGCGTCACGAGTCATACGTCACGAGTCGCCCGTAGGCGCCCCATCCTCAGCACACAAAGCGCACGTCCGGCGGCAGCGTTGCCGCCCCTGCTATGCGTCCTATCAAAAACCGGGGATTGACCCGCCATGACGTTCCCGCCGCGGCCATACGCGGCGGAAACAAAAACCGGGCCCCACATAAGTCAGGCCCGGTCCACAGCAACAGGCTGTACGCATCAGCGACCGGCGCCCGCAGCCTACCCCTCGCGGAACGACGGCCCTCGCTCTCGCCGTCGCCGGTGCGCTACGCGCAGCCGTAAATTGCTGCGCTGCAATGCCCTCACCGCCTCGGCATGACGCTGCGGCGGGGGATTCGCCGCCAAGGACTGCCGCGCACGCTCGCGGGCCGCCTCGGCGCGCTCGACGTCGATCTCCGCCTCCTGCTCCGCCGCCACAGCCAGGATCGTCACCTTGTCGGGCCGCACCTCTACCACGCCGCCCGTCACCGCAATGTACTCGACGTTCGTCCCGCGGTGCAGCACGATCTCGCCGATGTCCAGCGTCGATAAGAGCGGCGCATGCCCGTGCATGATGCCCATCTGCCCCTCGACGCCGGGCAGCGTGATGCTGTCCACCATGTCCGAAACCAACTTCTTGTCCGGCGTTACGATGTCCACCTGAATCGGCATAGCGTCTAGCCCTCGGCCCGAAGCCGTTCTGCAGCCTCCAGCGCCTCCTCAATGCCGCCCACCATGTAGAAGGCGGCCTCCGGCACGCTGTCGTGCTTGCCTTCCAGAATCTCACGGAAGCCGCGCACCGTGTCCTCGATCTTGACGAACTTGCCGGACCGCCCCGTGAACTGCTCCGCCACAAACATCGGCTGCGTCAGGAAACGCTGCATCTTGCGCGCCCGCGCGACCGTCATCTTGTCGTCTTCGCTCAATTCTTCAACGCCCAGAATGGCGATGATGTCTTGCAGATCGCGATAGCGCTGCAAAGTCTGCTGCACCTGCCGCGCCACGCTATAGTGGTCCGCACCGACGATCAGCGGATCCAAAATGCGGCTGGTCGAGCCGAGCGGATCCACCGCCGGATAGAGTCCCTGGTCAGCCAGGCTGCGCTGCAACGTAATCGTCGCGTCCAAGTGAGCGAACGTCGTCGCCGGCGCCGGGTCGGTGTAGTCGTCCGCCGGCACATACACCGCCTGCATGGATGTGATCGCACCCTTGCGCGTCGACGTGATTCGCTCCTGCAACTCGCCCATATCCGTACCCAGTGTAGGCGCATAGCCTACGGCGCTGGGCAAGCGTCCCAGCAGCGACGAAACCTCGGAGCCGGCCTGCACGAAGCGGAAAATATTGTCGATGAAAAGCAGCACGTCGCGCCCCTCATCGCGGAAATACTCCGCCATCGTCACGCCCGTCAAGCCCACGCGCAAGCGCGCGCCCGGCGGCTCGTTCATCTGGCCGAAGACCATCACGGTCGACTCGATGACGCCCGACTCGATCATCTCGCGCATCAGGTCGTTGCCCTCGCGGCTGCGCTCGCCCACGCCGGCAAAAACCGAATAGCCGCTGTGGAACTCGGCCACGTTGTGGATCAGTTCCTGGATGACGACCGTCTTGCCCACGCCTGCGCCGCCGAAGATGCCGGTCTTGCCGCCGCGGGTGAACGGTGCGATCAGGTCGATGACCTTGACGCCCGTCTCAAACAGCTCGGCCTGCGCGCTTTGTTCTTCGAAAGTCGGCGGCCTGCGATGGATCGGCGCCCGTTCCGCCGTGTCCAGCTCGCCCTTATTGTCAATGGGATCGCCCGTTACGTTGAATAACCGGCCCAGCGTCGCCGGCCCCACGGGGACGGTGATCGGCTGCCGCTGTGATACGGCCCGCATCCCCCGCCGCAGACCGTCTGTGCTGCCCATCGACACCGAGCGCACCACGTTATTGCCGAGTTGTTGCGCCACCTCGAATGTCTGCAGCGTGCCGTCATCCATCGTCACCATCACGGCATCATAGATTTCGGGCAGTTCGCCTTCCGGAAACTGAAAGTCAACCACCGGTCCAATTACGCTTTGAACGGTTCCTACAAGCTCACTGGGCACTTCGAGCCTCCTCGCCACACACTAACACTCTCGGATCGTCTAGGCCGCTTCCTGGGCAACGCTGCCGCCAATAATGTCCATCAGCTCGTTGGTGATGCCTTCCTGGCGGGCCTTGTTATAGGTCAAGGTCAGGGTTTCGATCAACTCCTCGGCCGCTTCCGTCGCATTGCGCATCGCCACCATGCGCGCCGAATACTCGCTGGCAATCGACTCATACACGGCCTGCAGCACCTGAACCTCGGTAAAGCCGTACAGCACCTCTTTCAATACCGCCTCCGGAGACGGCTCGAAGATATACTCGGGCGCCATTGTCACCTGCGGTTCCGCCGGCTCGATCGGCAGCAACTTCTGCGTTGTCGGCTCCTGAACCACCGTGTTGCGAAACTTGGTGTAGATCATATGGACTTCATCAAAATACCCCTGCGTGTAGTCCTCCACCAAGATATTCGTGATCGGTCCCACATCGCGCGCCGAAGGGCTGTCGGGCATCCCCGCAAACTCGGCGCGCACCACGGGGTCATAGCGCAGCAAATAATTGCGCCCCTTGCGCCCCACAGTGACCACGCTAACCTCGCGGCCCGCATCGCGACACTGGCGCATATAGCGAGCGGCCTGGCGGATCACGTTGGCGTTAAAACCGCCCGCCAACCCGCGGTCCGCAGTAACCAAGAGGATGCCTACCCGCCGCACCACCGGCCGCGGCTGAATCAGCGGATTCAGTTCATCGTCGATATTGGGCAGACGCGCTATATAGGCCAGCACCTCGGCAGCCTGCTCCGCATAGGGCCGCGTCGCCAAGACCTGCTGCTGCGCCTTGCGCATCTTGGCGGCGGACACCGCCTCCATCGCCTTCGTCACCTGCGCAATATTCCGTACCGATCGGATGCGCCTTCGTATCTCTCGCGTGCTAGCCAAGGGTTCAACCTCGCTTTAGCTGTCAGCCTCTGCCGGCGCTCAGCGTTCTGTGGCCGGGATCCAGGTGTGGTTGAAATCCTCCAGCGCCAAACCCAACGCTTCCGCCGTCTCGGCTGTCAGGTCTTTGGTGCGCATGATGGACTGCCCGACCTCGGGGTGATTAGCCGCCAGATAGGCATGCACGTCGGATTCCCACTTGCCCACCGCGTCCACGGGGATCCTATCAACATAGCCGTTGCCTACGGCCCACAGACTCACCACCATCTTATCCAACGAGAGCGGCTGGTATTGCGGCTGCTTCAGCATCTCCTGCATGCGGCGGCCGCGGTCAAGCTGTCGCTGGGTGGCCGCATCCAGGTCGCTGCCGAACTGGGCGAAAGCAGCCAACTCGCGGAACTGGCTCAATTCCAACTTGAGGCGACCAGCCACCTTTTTCATAGCCCGCGTCTGCGCCGAACCGCCCACGCGGCTCACCGAAATGCCCACGTTCAGGGCCGGACGCACACCTGCATAGAACAGGTCGCTCTCCAGGAAAATCTGCCCGTCCGTGATCGAAATCACGTTGGTGGGGATATAGGCCGAATGGTCGCCGGCCTGCGTCTCGATGATCGGCAACGCGGTCAGACTGCCGCCGCCGTACTCGTCCGCCAAACGCGCCGCGCGCTCCAACAGGCGGCTGTGCAGATAGAACACATCGCCGGGGTACGCCTCGCGACCGGGCGGGCGACGCAACAGCAGCGACACCTGGCGATAGGACTGCGCATGCTTGGACAGGTCGTCGATCACGATCAACGCGTCTCGGCCCTGTTCCATGAACTCCTCGCCAATCGCCATGCCGGCAAACGGGGCCAGATATTGCAGCGCCGCCGGGTCCGCAGCCGGTGCGCTGACCACGATGGTATGCTCCATCGCGCCGTACTTCTCCAGCGTGCTAACTACCTGCGCCACGCTGGACTGCTTCTGGCCAATCGCCACATAGATACAGATCAGGTCTTGGCCGGCCTGGTTGATGATCGTGTCCAGGGCGATGGCCGTCTTGCCTGTTTGCCGGTCGCCGATGATCAGCTCGCGCTGGCCGCGGCCAATCGGAATCAACGCGTCGATCGCCGTGATGCCGGTCTGTACCGGCGTATCCACCGGCTGGCGCATAATCACGCCCGGGGCGATGCGCTCGACGTTGCGGTAGGAATCGGTCTCAATCGGGCCCTTGCCGTCCAGCGGCTGCCCCACCGCGTTGACCACGCGGCCGATCAGCGCATTGCCCACGGGCACCGACGCAATGCGCCCCGTGCTGCGCACCAGGTCGCCCTCGCGAATATCCTGGTACTCGCCCATGATGATGATGCCGACCGAGTCCGCGTTGAGATTGAGCGCAATGCCCAGTATGCCGTTCTTGGTGAACTCCAACAACTCGCCTGCCAACGCGCCGCGCAAACCGGAGACAACGGCGATGCCGTCGCCGATCTCCGCGACCTCGCCCACGTCAACCTGACTCGGGCCCGGCTTGAAATTAAGTATCTGTTCTTTCAGCAGTGTAGCGAGATCGTTCGTTTCCACAGCCACTGTAGTTTATCCTCCTGGTCGGATCTTTCGCTCGCAGCGAGACAGGCGATCTTCTGTACACGACGCTGTTGCGCCGCGACGAGACAAGACAAAATGTAGGACAGAAGCTGCCTGCGCCCGCGCCGCCGGTTTCCTGTCAGCGAACAACAGATGCCAACGACTCGCGCAGCGCGGCCAGGCGAGTCGCTACCGAAGTGTCGATCAGCCGGTCGCCCACGCGCACGCGCAGCCCTCCCATAAGGGAAGCGTCTACGCCGAAGTAGAATACGAGCTCCTCGCCAAACTGCTGCGTCAAAGCCTGCTGCAAGGCCTGCTTTTGAGCGTCCGGCAGTTCCGTCGCACTGGTGATTTCGGCGCGCACGGGCTGCTTGCTGCCGGCGACAGCCTGTCCCAACGCCGCCGACACTTCGGGCAGCAGATCTATGTCGCCCTCTTGCAGCATCAGCCTGAGCAGATTCGCCATTTCCGGCGGCGCGTCGGCGGGGAGTACGCCTTCCAGCGCCTCCACGCGTTCTTCATACGTGCGACTGCCGTCCATCAAGCGCGAGTAACGGTCCTGGTCCTTGCTCAAGGCCGCAGACACGTCGGCCAGAGCCGTCTGCCACTTCTCGATCAAGGCCTGAAACACGGCCAGCGCATAGCGCTGCGACTTCGCGCTCTTGTCGCTCATGAAGATTTGCCCCCGCCGTACTGAGCCAAGAATTCCGCTACAAATCGCTCCTGTTCGCTCTTATTCGCCAGTTCGCGGCCCAACACCTGCTCGGTTGCCAAGATCGCCAGTTCCGCGATCTGCTTATTGGCCCCTGCCAGGACGTTCGCCGCCTGCTTCTCCGCATCTTGCTGCGCCTTGATGCGCATCTCGGCGGCTTCCTGATCGGCGCGAGAGCGAATTTCTTGGGCGATCTTCTCGGCATCGCGCGTTGCCTGCGCCCGAATCTCTTGGGCCTCGCGCCGGGCCGCGTCGATGATCTGGGCCTTGTCGGCCTCCGCCTCTTGCGCAGCGGCCGCTACCCGTTCCGCGTCCTTCATACTCTGAGCGATCCGCTCCTTGCGCCTGTCCAACATGCGCATCACCGGTCCATACAGAACCAGGCGCAGGATGACTATCAGCAGCACAAAATTGATGATCTGTGATACTAGAAGGCCGCCACTGATGCCAAGCTGATCCAAAATGAGCCTCCCTTTCGGTGTATGCAGCGCCCTTTCCCGCCATCTCGCGACAGCGGTCTCCAGCACGCCTCTCTGCGACTAGACGAATTTCAGCAGCAGCGCGATAACCAGAGCGAAAATGCCCATCGACTCGGCGAAGGCGATTGCCAGAATCATGTTCGTCTGCACCGTACCGGAAGCTTCAGGATTGCGGCCCATGGCTTCCATTGCCTTGGAGCCGATCAGACCGATGCCAATGCCGGGGCCGATCGTCCCCACGCTAATTGCAATCGCCGCCCCCAGTTGCTTCATGGCCTCAACTTCCATTGCTCAACTCTCCTTCAGTGTAATGAAATGTGTATGCGTTCCGGTGCAACGATTCAACGTCGCAACAACCGCAGCCTAATGCCCATGCTCGTGTCCATGGCTAATCGTCGCCATGCTGAAAAAGACTAGCGCCAGCATCATAAAGACCATCGCCTGCACAAACCCGACGAAGATTTCCAACACATAGAACGGAATCGGCAGCCAGAACGTGATGAGGAACGCCATCGTCGCCAACACGATCTCGCCTGCGAAGATATTGCCGAAGAGACGGAAGCCAAACGCAATCACCCGCGAGAACTCGCTGACCAACTCCAAGATGCCGACAAAGCCATTGACATAGCGCATGAAGCCGTCGCCGCGGAAGTTGAAGAACTTGCCGAAGTAGCCCGCGCCGAGCGCCCTCACCCCCCACACCTGCACCATCACCATCGTGACAATCGCCAGGGCGAAGGTCATGTTCAGGTCGGCGCTGGGCGCGCGCAGCAGGGGAACGAACTTGGCGTGGCCCTCCTCGGCGCCTGCCGCCGCGGCCGATTCCGTCAGAATCAATTTGCCGTCGGCCATGGCAAGCTGTGCGCCTGCCGCCAGCGCATGTTCGCTCGCATCCTCATGATAAAAGCCGACGCTGCCCACGCCGGGGATCAGCCCGGACCAGTTGCTGATGATCACCAGCAGGAAGATGGTCACTACCCAAGGGAAAAAGCGACGCGCCTCTCGCCCGGCCACGCTTTCGCTGAGGCCGTACAGATACTCCAACATCGCTTCGATCAGGTTCTGCCAGCGGCCGGGGATCTCCTTCATGCGCACGGTCGCAGCCAACGCCATCACGATGATGATCAGATCGACAAGGACCGTCGTGATCAGCGAATTGGTCAGCCATGCAGGCCCGCCGGAAAAAATCGGCTCGCCCGACAGCGACACATGCGGAGGCTCTACAGGAACGAAGAAACCGATCAGGAACAGCACAATCGACCCGGCATAAACAGCGCTCCGCCGCGGGTTCCGTCGAACATAATCCGCAATTCGGTCGTAGCTTTTCTCGAAGAAGTTCTTGCTCTGCTCGGATTCCATGCTCGCTTACCCCTTCGGCAAGTGGGCAGTGCACAAGCATCTGCCTATACGGTCGGCCGGCGCTCTAACCTCGGCCTGCATTTAGTCCGCAACTTGTGCGCCGCGCGAAGAGACGTCCATCATCGCCTCAGACGGCGCGGCGTCGGCTGTTTCATCCGCTGCGCCTGTCTCTGTCGGCGCTACCGCCCGGATGACCCGTTCCATCTCCTTCAGGGCGGTGCGAATCACGACAAACCCTGCGACGGGAAACGCCACCCCTACCGCGGCGATGGTCAAGATCGGCCAAGCCCCAAAAACAAAGTCGCCGGCAATCGCCGCTGCAATCGGAACGACGAGAAACAATAAAAGGCCCCGGCTTAATCGCCAGAGGTCTATGCGCTGTTCCCCTCCATTCATCTGCACCACGTCCTAGATCCCGTGCAGCGCCAAACCATCGCCGCCGCAGTCACCCCTTGGACAGTAGGGCGATTATAGCAGCGCGCTTTCTGATTGCGCAAATCTTCACCTGTTTTCCGAGCACTATTGGCTGCCGCACAACCATAGAAATACCGTCGAGGACATGCCTGGCGACATCTCTCCGCCGTGGCGTAATCGATCCGTTTTTGACCGCGCCGCTCTCGACTCGCGCCTCGTACTCTACACCAGTTGCCCTACAGGCGCAACCGTATTTCGTGCCCAGCCTCCTGCCCCATACCGTCTGATTCCTGACTCGTGACGCATGCCGCCAGGTTTCCCATTTGCCCGCGCCTTAGGTACACTTACCCGCAGGTTTTGACCGAGTTCGGGATGGAGACAGCTATGCACAGTCGTGTGCAAACGCCTGCGCCCGCCGGGTATGCGCAGGAGATCGCAACCCCTTCGCCGCTCGCCGCATGGGATGGACTGTGGCGCGGCGCCTGGGTGATCTTTGCTAAACACATGCGCAAGTTCCGCCACAACTCCATGGAGATCGGCGGCACGCTCGGCTTTCCCCTCCTTTTCGTAGCCACCTTCGCCTTAGGCATGCAGAACGTGGTAGACGCCGGCACGCTGGGCGGCGCCAGCTACCTCGCCTTCATCACTCCCGGCATGATCGCGCTCACCGCGCTCAGCGGCGCGGTCAACAGCGGCATGACCCTGCTCGAGGAAAAGATCAAGGGCATCCTCAAGGAGTACTTTGTCGCACCCATCCCGCGCATGAGCGTCTTACTCGCATCGACAGCTAGCGGCTTGACCAAAACCCTAATCCAATCGCTCATCATCCTGGTCATCGCCCTGATCTTCGGTGCGCGGCTGCAAACCGGCCCGCTACAACTTGCCGGCGCCCTCGTCTTTCTCCTGCTCTACGTCATGGGCTTCGTCGGCTTCAGCAACGGCGTGGCCGTGCGCAGCAAATCCATCGGCGGCTACCATACCATGCTCTTCTTTCTCAACCTGCCGCTGCTCTTCCTGAGCAATGCGCTCTACCCGCTGGCGGCTATGCCCGTGTGGATGCGCCTGCTGGCCTACGCCAACCCCACGACCTACGCCGTCGACGGCCTGCGCCACACGCTCTTCGGCAACGGCTCGCTGCCGCCTGCACTCAGCGTCGCCGTTCTGCTGCTCTTTGTCGCCGTCGCCAACTGGTATGGCCTACGCAGCTTCCGCCACGCGCTCGAAAACGTCTAGCCATCTATTCAGCCATCTTCGATTCTTTGATACGCAGCCAACATCACTAGATCGGATTTCACATGCCCGGCTATACTTGGACCTCATCAGGCCTGATCCACTACCCCTTGATCGACCGCGTCGACCTCTCGCCGGACGGCCAACGCGTGGCCTATGCAGTGCGCTTCCCCCATATGACGGAGAACGCCAGCGAATTCCGCTATGCCGTATGGCTCGCCGCTGCGGATGGGCAATCTCCACCCGTACAGCTCACCCACGGCGAGAGCGCAGCCCAGCCCGCCTGGAGCCCGGACGGACGGCGCATCGCCTTCCTGCGCAAGACGCCCTCCAACGGACGCACCGGCGTCTGGGTCATGCCCGCAGACGGCGGCGAGGCCTGGCCCGTCACCGGCAGCGAAGACCTCGGCGACGTCATCCAGTTCAAGTGGAGCCCTTCCGGTGAGCAGATCGCCTTCCTGGCCGCGCCCTGGGGCGCGGAGAAGACGCAGCGCCTGGCCCGCCGCGACGACGTCGTTCACTGGCGCATCGACTTCGACTTCGCCCAACTGCACGTCGTCGACGTATCCGGCCCGGGCGAACCGCTCAACCCGGCCCGCGCCCTGACCGCCGGTCGCCGCCATGTGGTCGGCCTCGGCTGGAGTCCCGACGGACGCAGCCTGGCCTACACCCACCGCGCTACCCCCCTGTTCGACACCTGGTCCAGCATGAGGCTCGGCGTCGTCTCCGTTGCGCCGGGCGCGGAGCCGCTCGATCTCGGCCCTGTCTCCAACCGCGACGGCGCTCCCGCCTATTCGCCCGATGGACGCTGGATCGCCTGCGAGGTCGGCATCGAAGACAACCACTGGCCCTTCGGCGGCTACGTCCATCTCTTCCCCGCCGAAGGCGGCCCCTCTCGCCGGCTGGCCCCCACCTCCGACCTGCATCCGGCCCTGATCGGCTGGGACGCAGAGGGGCGCGGCGTCTACGTCGCCGACCAGACCGGCCTTAGCACACAGATCGTTTTCCTGCCCGCGGATGGGTCAGACGCGACCGTCGCCGTCGCCGCAGACACCCTCATCACCGCACGCGGCCTCAACGCAGCCAACCGCATCGCCTTCGTCATGGAGGACTTTGGCCAGCCGCAAGCGATCTTCGTAGCCGGTCTGCTAGGACAGGACGGGCAGGCGCAGGCGCACAAGGTCGTCCAGCCCGCGGTCGCGGCGTACCCCGCCGGCCCGTTGCCGCGCACCAAGCTGCTGCGCTGGGAGACGCCCGACGGCTTCACCATCGAGGGCATCCTCTACCTGCCCGCCGGCTATGACGAGGCGAGCGGCGAAAAACTGCCGTTGCTTCTGCACGTCCACGGCGGGCCGTCCGCCGTCTTCCAACGCCAATTTGCGGCCACGCCCTACTACTACACGCCCGCCGCCCTATGCGAACGCGGCATCGCGCTCCTGCGTTGCAACCCGCGCGGCAGCGGCGGCTACGGCAAGGACTTTCGCTTCTCCAACCTGGAGGATTGGGGCGGCGGCGACTATCGCGACCTGCAGCAAGGCGTGGATACGGTGATCGAACTGGGCATCGCCGACCCGGAGCGGCTGGGCGTGTGCGGCTGGAGCTATGGCGGCTATATGACCAGTTGGACCATCACCCAGACGCAGCGCTTCAAAGCCGCCTCCATCGGAGCCGCGGTCACGAACCCCCTGCATTTCAGCGGCTCGGCAGACCTGCCAGGCTTTATCCCCGACTTCTTTAACGGCGAATTCTGGGAACGGCCCGATTTCTACCGCCAACACTCGCCGCTCTCCTTCGTTCAGAACGTGCAGACGCCCTCCATCATTCAGCATGGGGCGGCTGACGAGCGCGTGCCTCTGGAACAGGGGCTGATTCTGTTCAACGCGCTCAGTCGGCGCGGCGTGCCGGTCGACATGTACATCTACCCGCGCCAGGGGCACGCCATCAACGAGCCGCGCTTGCTGGCGGACGCTATCCAGCGCAACCTGGACTGGTTCTCGGCCATGCTCGGCGCGCCCGCGGACGCATGAGCACGCGCACGGCGCGCGGCGGAGAACGGGCATTAGCCGCCGGGCTGCACCTCATCGTCCTGGCGCTGCTCGGCCTGCAAATCTACGTGCGCCGGTTTCCGCCGACGCCGACCGCCATTCCCGAAGCCGGCAGCCCCGAGGCGCGCTGGTGGGGCCTCTGGCCCATCACCTACGCGCCGCCGGGACTGTTCGCGTTCGGCGCCGCCGCCATCCTGCTGCTCATTGCCTGGCTCTGGTTCCGCGAGTTCACAATACATCCGGCGGACGACCAAGAGACGCAAGTTCGCCCGACCGGCCAGACGGCGCGCCGCCTTCCGCTTGCGTTGCCGGCTGCCGCCGTCCTGCTGCTGGCCGCCTTCTTCGCCTTCCCCATCGTCCATACGCGCTGGGGCGACGCCTACATCATCGCTCGCACCATCGCCTGGCCCGACGAAGCGCTGCGCCTGACGCATTCTTGGCAGGCGCCGCTGGACGTGTGGCTGCACAGCCGCGCCTGGCTCCTCGTGCAGCCCTATGTCGAGTGGCAAGACGCCATGCCGCTCTATCGCTGGCTCAGCCCGCTGGCCGGCGCCGTCTACCTGGCCGCGCTGCTCCAACTCTGCCGCGACACGCGTCTGGCCCCGCCCTGGCTGACCTTCGGCCTGCTGGCAAGCCTCGGCCTGATTCAGCTATTCTTCGGCTATGTAGAAAACTACAGCTTCGCGGCCGCGGGCGTTCTCGTCTATCTGTGGCTGGGCCTCGAAGCCGCCCGCGGGGAACGTCCCCTCTGGCACGCCGCGACCGCCCTTGCCCTCACCAACGCCACCCACCCCAGCACCATCGTCCTCGCGCCCAGTCTCCTTGTCCTCGGCTGGGAGACCGTACAGGCGGCGGGAAACAAACCGAGCCGTCAAATCGTCTATCAGGTCATCAGGCAGATCGCCGCGCCGATGGCGGCTGGTCTGGCGCTCACCCTGATCATCATGGAAACGGGCGGCCACGGCGTCGTCGCCTTGCTGACGATCGACAGACCCGGCGGCGGCGACGGGCGCTGGCTCGTCCCGTTGTGGGAAACGGAGACCAAATGGGAACACTACACCATGTTCAGTTGGCTGCACCTGCGCGACTTTCTCAACGAACAACTGCTCGTCGCGCCGGTCGCGCTGCCCAGCCTGGTTTTGCTGTTCCTGGCGCGCATCGCCCGCCGCACCACCGGCCCGGCCCCGCGCGACAGCCGCAGCGACTATCGCTTTCTCGTCACCGCCTGGCTCTTCTATCTGCTCTTCGTGTGGCTGTGGAACCCCGACTATGGCGGCCAACGCGACTGGGACCTGTTCAGCCTGGTCGCCATCCCGCAGACGCTCTTGCTGGTGCATCTCCTGCCGCGCAGCTTCGCCCGCCCGCGCTATTTGGCGATGGCCGCGCTGCCGCTCATCGCTGTCCAAGCGATGCACACTGCCGCCTGGATCTATCAGAACACGCTGCCCTGGCAGTGGCCCTGACAAGGAACCTGGCCGGCGCATCGCCCGGCAGATGTTCTGCGTCGTTTCGCATTTTGTCGCACGTTTTGTCGCACTTGTAGCCTTAGGTGATCCCGCGCCCTATGCACGACTTCCAACTGCAAGACGCCAATCGCCATAACCGCCGCGCGCGTCCCGGCAGATTCCTGCCCGGCTTCCTCAGCGGCATGCTCACCTTCGTGATCGTGCTGCTCTTCCTAGCCGGCGGAGGCCTAACCGCCTACGCAGCAGTCGCCGCAGGGCTGCCCGCCCCAGGCGAGTTGCTCAACCGCGCCAGCGCCTTCCAAAGCACGCGCATCCTCGACCGCGAAGGCAACCTGCTCTACGAGACCTTCGACCCCAACGCCGGTCGCCGCGTGGCTGTGCCGCTGGCGCAGATCTCGCCTTATTTGATCCAGGCCACCATCTCCACCGAAGACGCCAACTTCTACCAACACGCCGGCGTCGATCCGTTTGCACTGGGCCGCGCCCTCTATTATGCCGTACGTGAAGGCGATATCGTCTCCGGCGGTTCCACCATCCCACAGCAGTTGGTCAAGCTGGTCTTTCTTTCGCCCGAACGAACCGTCACGCGCAAGGTTAAGGAAGCCGTGTTGTCAGCCGAGATCAGCCGGCGCTACGACAAAGACACGATCCTCAGCATCTACCTCAACGAGCTGTACTACGGCAACCTGGCTTACGGGGCCAATGCCGCCGCTCAAACCTATTTCGACAAACCTGTCTCCGAGCTAACCTTGGCCGAAGCGTCGCTTCTGGCCGGCCTGCCGCAACTGCCTGCCTATTACGACCCCTATACCCATCCCGACCGGGCCAGAGAGCGCCAGTCGGTCGTCCTCAGCCTCATGGTCGAGAACGGCTACATCACCGCACAGGAAGCCGACGCCGCCTGGCAGGAACCGCTCGCCTACGCGCCTGCCAACTTCGATATCCAGGCGCCGCACTTCACGCTTTTTGTGCGCCAGCAGCTAGAGAGCCTCTACGGCCCCGAGGCCCTCTACCAGACCGGCCTCAACGTCACCACTTCGCTCGACCCGCAATTGCAGGAGACGGCAGAACGCATCGTCGCCGAGCAGGTGGCGCTGCTGGCGGCCAACAACGCCTCCAACGGCGCGCTCGTCGCCATCGACCCGCGTACCGGCGAGATCGTCGCCTTCGTGGGCAGCGCCGATTTTGACAACGTCGAGATCGACGGCCAAGTCAACATGGCCCTCGCCCCGCGCCAGCCCGGCAGTTCGATCAAGCCCTTTGTCTACCTGGCCGCGTTCGAGCAGCCCTCGCGCCCGCCCGCCGAAAGATGGACGCCCGGCACGCTGATCGCCGATATCGAGGAACCATTCCCGGACGGAGCCAACCCGCCCTACGTGCCCACCAACTACGACAACCGCGAACACGGCATGGTCACGGTGCGCGCCGCCCTCGCCAACAGCTACAACATCCCCGCCGTGCGCGCCCTCCAGACCGTCGGCCTGCCCGCTTTTCTGGAACTCGCCCAACGCCTGGGCATCACGACCCTCACTCGCCCAGATTACGGCCTCAGCCTCAGCCTAGGCGCGGGCGAAATCCCCTTGCTGGAACTGACGTCCGCCTTCGGCGTCCTGGCCAATGGCGGCAAGCGCGTGTCGCCCGTGTCGATTCTCAAGATCGCCGACGCCGAAGGCCGCGCCCTGTGTGACGTCGCCGAAGGCCGCCTCTGCCAACCGGCCGCGGGTGCAGGCGACCAGATCGTCAGCGCAGCGGACGCCTTCCTGCTCACCGACATCCTCAGCGACAACGCGGCGCGTACGCCGGCCTTCGGGGCCAACTCTGTCCTGCGCCTCGACCGGCCTGCAGCCGTCAAAACAGGCACCACGAACGACGTGCGCGACAACCTCACCGTGGGCTACACGCCGCAACTGGTCACCGGCGTCTGGATCGGCAATGCCGACAACTCGGAGATGGTCGGCCTGTCCGGCATCAGCGGAGCCGGTCCCATCTGGAACCAGTTCATGACCGCAGCCCTGGCCGCGGAGCCGGTCGAGACCTTCGCCCCGCCGTCGAGCGTCTCGCAGATCGAGGTGTGCGCGGACACCGGCGCCCGTTTCGGGCCTGCCTGCCCCGCCTCACGCCTCGAATGGTTCGCCGGCGACCGGCCCCCGCTCCCGCCGGAACAGGACCTTTATCAGATTGTGCGCTTGGACAAATTGACCGGACGCCTCGCCACCGAGTTCACGCCCGACGAGGCAATAGAGGAAGTGATCTTCAAGGTCTACCCGGAGAAATACCGCGATTGGGCCGAGGCGCACGGCATCCCGCAGCCGCCGGTCGATGCCAGCGACGTCTTCACCTTCGAGCCGGAGTTGACAATCCGCCAACCTGTCGAGGGCGAAGTCGTCAGCGGCGTCGTCCAGGTCTACGGCACGGCCAACGCGCCCGCCTTCGCCGCCTATCACCTCGAATACGGCGTCAGCCACGACCCCGGCGCATTCAGCCCGCCTATCGCCGGCCCCTTCCCCGCACCAGTACTGGACGGCTTCCTGGGCGAGTGGGACGTGCGCGGCCTGCACGATGGGCCGCACACCCTGCGCCTTGTGGTCCACGACACCTTCGGCCACGCCTACGAAACACGCGTGCGCGTCTTCGTCGAGCAACCAACGCCCACGCCGGAACCGACCGCAACCTGGACGCCCGAACCAACTTTAACTTTGACTCCGGAACCGACCCTAACCTTCACACCCGAACCGCCAACGCCTGAGCCTACATGGACGCCGGAACCGGAACCCACGCCAACGCCCGAACCGACGGCTACGGAAGCGCCGCCGCAGCCCACGCCCACCTGGACGCCGCAGGAGCCGGTCTTGCCCGCCGAAACGCCGGAGCCCACCTGGACGCCCGAAGAATCGGTCGCGCCGGAGGAGACGCCGACCGAACCTGCAGCGGAGGGCCGGCTGCGCCCGCGCAGGCCGCCGCGTAACGCTAGACCGACGGAATCGACCCACGCATTCGCCGCGGACGCGACCTAGCCGCCTGGGGAGTCCTCCGCCGTCTCCGACAGCGGATCCTTCACCACGACGACGAACTCCAAGCCCGGTCTAGCCGCCGAGACAAACGCCTGCTCGTGGCGGAAGCCGGCCTTTTCGAACACGCGCCGCGAGCGCGCGTTGAAGGCCGCGATCGTGGCGCGAAAACGCACATCCCCATATTGCTCACGCGCGAAGGCCAGAATCGCCTCGAGAAAGGCCAGCCCCATGCCGCGGCCGGCCAAGTCGGGCCGGATCCCCAGCCCCACATCCAGCGCGGCTTCCGAGTAATCGCCGCCGGGCGCCTGCGCTTCCGGCCCATAGCAGCAAAACCCGAAAAGACCGTACTCGTCGCTCCACACGGCATAGTAGGCGTTTTCAGGCTTCAGCAGCGCCTGCACGTCCTCCTCCACATCGCTCGGCGCGCTGTTATACAACTCATACTGTCCGGGATAGCGCCAGCCTACGATCTCCCGCGCGAATTCCTCGGTCATCGACGTCAATTTCAGGTGCATCTGCCTGCGTCCCGTCTCGGTGAACATTCGGACCTTTCGCGCCGCCATATCCCCGGCATAGAGCGTCACGCCAGCACGGCCTCGATAATGCCCCGGTAGCCGCGCGCCGCCGTCAGCAGATCGTCGATGCGCAGCCGCTCGTCGATCATATGCGCGTCCGCCTCCGTCGCCGGCCCGAAGCCAATCGTCGGCACGCCGGCTACCCCCGCGCTGTAGGCTGCGTTCGTGCAGAAACGGTAGGCGCCCGTCTTGGGTTGCAGCCCCGCGGCGTGCAGCCCCCTCAGCGCGGCCTGCACATAGGCGTCATCTTCCGGCAGCGCCCACGCCGGGAAGAACTTCTCATGATGCATGACTTTGCCCGTGTATGTCCGGTACTTCCCAATGCCGATGGTTGCGTTCAGACGAATGTCCTCCAACCCCGGGCGCGCCGTAATCGCAACCAGCACATCCTCGGCCGTCTCCCCCGGCAGCAGACGCCGGTCAACCGTCACGCGGCAGATGCTCGGAATCACCGAGTGTCCCGGATAAGGGTCGGAGATGATGTCCGTCAGCGCCAGAATGGCCGGCCCCATGAACGGGTCCTCCGGCAAGTCGATGCGCTCGGCCTCCTGCACCACGCGCAGCATGTCCAGCACCGCGTTGCGCCCCAGATGCGGGGCCGATGAGTGAGACGGACGGCCGATCGTCTCCAGATGCACCTCGGCGCGACCGCGCCCGCCCCGGCTCAGGTTGAGTCCGGTCGATTCGCCGATCACCACGAAATCGGGATGCTCGACCGCCATCACCGCGGCCAAGGCCACGCCCTCCAACACCTCCTCCATCGTCGACGCGCTGACGACGACGCGCCCGGCCAACGCTTGCCGGTCGATGGCCGCGGCCGCGTAGATGAACGCAGCCAGCGCGCCTTTCATGTCCGCGCTGCCACGGCCGTAGATAGCTCCGTCCTCGACCAGACCGCTGAAGGGATCGTGCCGCCAGGGCACGCCCGAGGTCACGCCCACCGTATCCGTGTGCCCGTCAAAGAGCAGCGTCTTGCCTGGCTGCGCCCCCTCGATCACGCCGACCACGCTGCCGTACTCGTCCTCGCGCACGCTGTCGAAGCCGAGCCCGAGCATCTCCTGGCGCACGCGCGCCGCCGCCGCGCCTTCTTCGCCGCTCAAGCTGGGTCGCTGCACGAGCTCCTGCACGAACTGCACCAATTTCTCGTTATTCATCAGGCTTCGCCTATTGCGTTTGATTGGATATGTGACTGGAAATGAGGTTAGAGGATGATTGCCCGACTTCTTGGTGATTCTCGCTGCTTCTCGCTGGATTGTAGCCTAGCGCCGCGCCCTGCGCAACCGAACCCGCTTCTCGGTAATGTGTCTTGATTGGTTGAAATTGAGAGTGGGGCTGACCTGCTGGT
>CAYXRG010000004.1:0-29124 GCA_964467575.1 uncultured Caldilineaceae bacterium
TACGCCCTAGAAGGGTAATCCACTTGACATCCGAGCGAGTCTACGTCGCCATCGACCTCGAGACGACAGGTCTCGACCCCAATCGTGACGCAATCATAGAGATCGGCGCTGTACGTTTTGCGTGTTCGTGGCCCGATATGGCCCACTATCGCGTTTTGGAGCGCTTCGTCACATTCGTCGATCCGTTGCGTCCGATTCCGCTGCGCATCCAGCAGTTGACCGGCATTCGCGATGCCGACGTAGCCGGCGCGCCGATGCTCGACGCCGTCTCGCCTGAATTGCTCGCCTTCGTCACCTCCGACGTACACTATGTCATCGCCCACAACGCCGGATTTGACATGGGCTTTCTCCAGGCCGGAGGCATCGACTTTCACCGGCCCGTGCAGGACACCTTCGAACTGGCCTCCATACTGCTCCCCGGCGCCGCCAGCTATAGCCTAAGCGAGCTAGCTCGCGACCTTGACATCCCGTTGCCGGACGCGCACCGCGCACTCGACGATGCAGAGGCCGCCAGCCGCCTCTTTGCCCGCCTACTACAAATTGCAGTGCAATTGCCCGCCGGCTTAGTGCACACGCTGCTAACTTGCGGGCACGATTCGGGGTGGCCCCCTATCCGTCTGCTGGAGGACCTGGAAGCATCTGGCATCCTCCCACGCGACAGTTCGTTCGGCCTGCTCGGCTCCGACCCAGAATCCGGCGACAGCATTCCTACGGCAGACGTCCCAATTCCCGTCAACGGCACGACGCAGCGCACCGTCGATCCGGCCGGCCTGGATGCTTTCCTCGCGCCGCATGGCTATCTCAGCCAAACCCTGGGCGATGCCTACGAAGCGCGTCAAGGCCAGATCGATATGGCCCAGCGCGTCCTTGCCGCCGTCAATCGCGGAGATCACTTGTTGATCGAGGCGGGAACAGGCACCGGCAAGACATTAGCTTACTTGCTGCCCAGCTCGCTCTGGTCCATGCTCAACCAACAACGCGTGGTCATTGCCACCAATACTATCGCCCTGCAAGATCAAATACTCGACAAGGATATGCCTCTAGTCCGCGACCTGCTCGACACAGCCGGCTACCCCGCGCCGCGCACCGCGCTCCTAAAGGGACGATCCAACTATCTCTGTACGCGCCGACTCTACTCGTGGTATCGCAACCGCCGCCTTCGCCCGCTAGAATTGCGCTTGCTGGCACGTATCCTTGTCTGGCTGCGTCAAACCGCCACCGGCGACGTCAGTGAGTTGTTCCTGCCCACGCCGGCTGAGCGGGCGATCTGGTCCCACATCGCCTCCGATGCCGACTCTTGCTCAGAGAGCCGCTGCGCTCATCCCACGCACGCCGGCCAAGAGTCATTGGGGCCGTATTTCCGCGACTTCTTCCACCAAGCCCGCCGCCGCGCCGAATCCGCCAATATCTTGGTGGTCAACCATGCCCTCCTGCTGACAGACATCCAAGCCGGCGGCCGCGTCCTGCCGCCCTACAGCCATTTAGTCGTGGACGAAGCCCACCGGCTCGAAGAAGCCGCGACTGAGCAGCTTACGTATCGCACCGACTGGAACACTGTCGCAGTCTGGCTGGCAAGTCTCCAGCACGATGGCGGCCTCGCTCACCTCCTGGTTGAAGCGTGCGAGGCTGCCCAGGACACGGACAACCGGCGCCGGCTAGGGCGCGTGGCATCGCTGGCGCGCAAGACAGCAGAACAGATTCAGTCTTTCACAGGGCGCCTCCTCAACTTCGCGCGCAGCCAAGAAGCGATTCGCGCCGACTCGCAATACACTCAACGAATTGCACTCGATCGAGCTTTGCGTTCGCAGCCCGCCTGGAGCGAACTCGAGATCGAGTGGGATACGGCCGGCAGCAGCCTGCGCGCACTGTTGCATGAACTTGATCACCTGGTCGATGACTTCGGCGACAAGCAGTGGTGGCTCAACGAGCCATACGCCTCGTACCTGGCGGAACTGGCCGGTCTAGCCCACGACCTCGGCGAGTTGGACGCGCAGATGGACCGGATCATCTACAGCCCCGGTGACAGCCGCCGCGACTCGGTGGCCTGGGCTGAACTGGACGAACCGTCCGGCAGCGCGGCCATGGTCGCAGCCCCTCTCTTCGTCAGCGACGTCATCGAGCGCGAACTGATCCACAAAAAACGCTCTGTCATCCTGACGGGCGCTACACTGCGCACCGGCTCCGGTTTTGCCTTCATCCGCGACCGTCTTGGCCTGTGGGATGTCACCGCATTGACCGTCGACAGCCCCTTCGACTATGCCGCCAGCACATTGCTCTTCATGCCGTCCGATATGCCGGACCCGCGCGAGGGCCCATACCAGCAAGCGGTCGAGCAGGCCATTATCTTGGCCGCACAGGCAACGGGCGGTTCCACCGTTGCGCTTTTTACCAGCTATGCCCAGTTGCGCGCCACGGCCGACGCCATCCGCGCCCCGCTCGACCGTCACGGCATCACCGTCTTGCAACACGGATCCGCCAGCCGCCGCCGCCTATTGCGCGAATACCGCCAGACCGAACGCGCCGTCCTGCTTGGCACACGCAGCTTCTGGGAAGGCGTCGATCTTCCCGGCGAGGAGCTACAGTGCCTGCTCATCGTACGCCTGCCCTTCGCCGTGCCCAGCGACCCGCTCGTTGCCGCGCGCACAGCCGATCTGGAAAACGCGTTCCGCGACTATACGCTCCCGGACGCCATCATCCGCTTCCGGCAGGGGTTTGGACGACTAATCCGTCGCTCCACAGACAAAGGCATCGTCGTCATCCTCGACAGTCGAATCTGGCGTAAAGACTACGGCAGCGCCTTCCTCGAATCGCTGCCGCCATGCACAACCCGGCTCGCGCCTCTCGCCAACCTCAGCGACGAGATCGACCAATGGCTGAAACCGGGACGGCGCGCCTTGCCGTTGCGCGCCTCAGACATCGGGTGGTCGCGTGGCTCTTGAGCAAAGCCCTCAAGACATGATCGACAGTCGGGTAGGGCGCGTCGCAAGCAGGCGCGGTCGCGTCGATTTCGTCCCCGCTGCATGGCGTTGGTTGCTTTCGCCGTGGACGCTCCTCACTGCCGGATCAGCCATCCTGTTTCTTCTGCCGGCAGCGTTTTTGCTGCCGCAACTGCCAGGGCAACTCAACGACGAACCGGCGGCTGCAGCTCGTTGGCTGTTGGCTGCCGGCGCCTCCTATGGCGCGCTAGGCAACGCCTTTCGAGAAATCGGTCTCTTTAATGTCCTGCACAGCTTCTCGTTCCGCGCGCTCCTCGCCTTCCTCACACTGCTAGTTGCACTGCATTTTGCGGACAGCCTGGGCAAAGCGCTCGCCCTACAGACCCTCATCGCACGCTTCGGCACGTTGGCCGCCGATTCTAGCGCTCCCGGCGCTCCCGCGCCACTGCCAGATGGTCTGGCCGTCTATCGCACGCGCAGAGCCGTCGATGCAGCCCCGTCAGCCGTTACAGCCCGCCTTACCTCAGCCATACGCGACATGTACGGCTACTTGGCGCAAAACACGGTCCATGCGGGAAGTGAGAACGAAGAAATGCTGCTCTTGGGCGTGCGTCGCCGCTACGCGTATGCGCTTCAGGCGTTGTCGCCCCTCGGCCTTTTGCTTGCCCTAGCCGCAATTTGGCTCTTCCTTTTGGCGGGCTGGCACATCAGTTCTCCCGTCCTTGCCCCCGGAGAAGCCTATCGCGCCCCGGCCCAAGATCTGCTTATCCACTACCTAGCAAATCTCGGCGCAGAGGAGACAGTCCCGGCTATCGCCGTCTCCGTACATGTGGGCGGCAAAGAGATCATCGCCTCCGCTCCGTCCGACGCTCGCCTGTATGCTGAAGGCGTCTCACTTCATGTGCAGCGAGAAGGGACCGGTCTGCTCGTGCGTGCGACGACGGCAGAGCCGCTTTTAGCCCTACCCGGACAAGTTGAGCCATCCGCCGGCGCCGGCATCATCCTGCCCAGCCCAGGCAGCGAGGAGTCCGTCTTGCTGCCTACTCTTTCCGGCGGTCTGCGCGTGGTCAGACCCGCCGACGGCTCCGAATCACTGCTGATCGAAGTCTATCGCGGCCTGGACCTGGAACCTGAACAGCGCATCGTCGTGACCGGTCGCGCCCGGCACGAGATTGGACCGGAGGATCAGAGCGTGCTGCTCGAATTCATCCCGCTTCCAGGCCTACGCGTGGTTGTCCGCCATCTGCCCGGACTTTGGCTCATATGGCCTGCGGTCCTGCTCCTCCTAACTGGGGCCGCAGGCTATGCGTCGCAGCCGGCATTCGCCCTTGTCCAGATAGCGCCCTGGCCCGCCGGCCGCGCCGTGGTCGTCATACAGACGCCTCATCTCCGCGATTTTGAGCGGCTGTCGCTCGACCCGCTCGACTTCGTGGACCATCCGGATATTGAGCCTTCCGCACCTCATAGGGAGTAGAAATGCCGACCATGCGCAACCCGACCCATCAACGCCCCTTCATCCTAGGCGTCGCCGGCGGCACGGGCAGCGGCAAGACTACGGTCAGCCGGCGTCTGCACGAAGCCATCGGCGGCAGTCACATCGCCTATCTTCAGCACGATAGCTACTACCACGATCACAGCCATCTGTCGCCGGATGAACGCGCCGCCTGCAACTACGATCACCCGGACAGCCTCGACACCGATTTGCTCATCTCCCATGTAGAGACCCTCTGCCAGTGGCAACCGGTCGACGTCCCCGTCTACGACTTCGCGACCCATACGCGCATGGCGGAAACCATCCAGGTGAATCCCGCATCGATCATTCTGCTCGAGGGCATCCTCATCTTTGTGGAACCACGCCTGCGCGATCTGATGGACCTGCGCATCTACGTCGATACCGACGCAGATATCCGCTTTATCCGCCGCCTCCATCGCGACGTCAACGAGCGCGGGCGCACGCTCGAATCTGTGGTCAACCAGTACCTAACCACCGTTCGCCCCATGCACCTGGAGTTCGTCGAACCGAGCAAGCGGTATGCCAATGTCATCATTCCCGAAGGCGGCGGCAACCGCGTCGCGATGGAAATGATCGTCAGCCGTCTCTTAGCCGTGTTGGGAGCCGACTAATCCGCTATGTCATCGCCTGCCCTCAGCCATGCGCCTACGAATGCCGCTTCACGGCTGCCGGTGTTGATGGACATCGGTCCCGCCGTCCACCAGCGCGCCGGCCTTAGCCGCTACACAATTAACCTCGCCGCCGACCTGCTCGCGCATTGCCAAGACTCGGTAAACCTCGCCATCCTCTATAACCGTCACTCCGGCCATACTCCGCCACAGTCGCTCGCCGCGGCCCCCGCTTACCCGCTCCGGATGGGTCGCTATGCCTGGCGGCTATCGGCCCTGGCGAGCCAGGTCTTCCTTTTCCCCCATCTGCCTGCCAACTCGCGGCTGGCCGCGTTCGGTAAAGCCGCTGCAGCAACGTCAGGTCATGTCGTGTACCACGCCACCGAACATCTCCTGCCGAACGTCGCCGCACCGACCGTTCTCACCATCCACGACCTGATTTTTCGGCGCTACCCCCAACACCACACGTTGACCAACCGCGCCTTCCTCAACGTAGCCGTGCCGCTGTTCGCGCGCCGCGCCGACGCAATTATCGCTGTCAGCCGCCACACCAAGCGCGATCTCGTGGAACAATACCGGGTTCCCGACGAGAAAGTGCATGTCATCTACGAAGGCATCGACGAATCCTTCAAGCCCGCTCCGCAAAGCGAACAACATCGCGTGCGCATGCAGTACAGCCCCGACGCCCCCTACCTATTGATGGTCGGGACCCTAGAGCCGCGCAAGAATCACGCGGCAGCTTTTCGCGCCCTAGCCGCACTGCGTCAGTCCGGTTATCCGCACCGGCTTTTGATCGTCGGCGGCGACGGTTGGCTCTTTAGCCCCGTGCGCCAACTGCCCGCCACGCTCGGACTCGACAATCAGGTCAGCTTCCTCGGTTACGTATCCCATGCCGACTTGCTCGCGCTCTACTCGGCTGCAGATTGCTTCCTCGCTCCAAGCCTCTATGAAGGGTTCGGCTTCCCTGTCCTAGAAGCGATGGCGTGCGGCGCGCCGGTTGTGTGCAGCGACGCCAGCAGCCTGCCCGAAATCGCAGGCAACGCCGCTCTGATCGTCTCCCCGCATGACGACGCGGGCCTGGCAAACGCCATCCGCCTTGTTCTCGATCAACCCCAGTTTGCCGCGCGCCTCCGCGATCTGGGGCGACAGCGGTCGGCGATGTTCCGTTGGGATGCATGTGCGGCCGAGACCGTCGCCGTCTACCGTCACGTCGCGAACTTGGCAATAGCATCCCGCCCGCCTGTGCTATAATCTACAGACGATGAACGCCACGCCGCTTGCTCGCACAACTGCCGGCGCCCGTCTGCCGGACGAGTTCCGTTTCAGCCAGACCAGCTTACAGGTTTTCGACGACTGCAAGCGGCGATTCTGGCTATCCTATATGCAGCAGACGCCCTGGCCTTCAGTCCAGGCCTCGCCCATCGCCGAACATGAGCGTCGGGTGCGTCTCGGCCAGTTCTTTCATCGTCTAATAGAGCGCGCCGAAGCGGGCGTCCCCAGCGACGATGTCCAACAATTCGTGGACGAACTGGAGCCGCCGCTGGCGGACTGGTTCCGCGCCTATCTCCGTCACCGCCCCGCCGACCTTCCCAGCCGCCATGTCGAGATAGAGCGTGTCCTCGACGTCCCGTTCGCCCTCGATGGCTCGGCCGTGCGTCTAGTAGCTAAGTACGATCTGATCGCAGCCGAAGACCAAAGCCGGGCTGTCATCATCGACTGGAAAACGGGCAGGAAACGTTCTGACCCGGCTTCGCTCCAGCGCCGTCTGCAGACCTCGATCTATCTCTATGTCCTGGTTGAGGCGAGCTCGCGCCTGCCCTGGGGCCCTATCGCGCCGGAACAGGCGGAAATGCGCTACTGGTTCGTCGCCGCGCCGGAGCACCCGATCATCTTCCGCTACGACGCAGCCCAGCATGAAGCCAACCGCCGCCGAATTGGCTCTATAGTCCGCCAAATACTCGCCGGCGAAAGTGAAGCGGACTTCCCCAAAGTCCCCGATACGGACTTTAGCCGCAAGTATCTTTGCGGATTCTGCACCTATCGCGGCCTCTGCGATCGCGGCGAGCGCGCCACGTCGATTGACGCGTGGGAAGACGCCGGCTCGCCGGACATCCAAGACGCCTACGAAGGCGTCGACTTCGGTCTCGAAGATGTGGACGAACTCGCCTTCTGACGCGCCATCGCCCGACTATGCCTGATTCCTGGTCAATCCTGCCCCCTGTCGCCGCGCCGGCCGACCTTCTCCCTCTGGTAGAGGGCCAAACCCTCGTTGCGCAGATACTGGCACAACGAGGCATCGACACGCCGGAAAAGGCGCGCAGTTTTCTCGACCCGCGTCTCTATGCGCCCGCGCCGCCCGCCTCCTTCTACGGTCTCACCCATGCCGGAGAACTGCTCGCCGAAGCCCTCACCGCCCGCCGCCGCATCTTCGTCTGGGGCGACTTCGACGTAGACGGGCAGACCAGCACAGCGCTTCTCGTCTCCGCATTGCAAGATGTGGCTGGCGCCGACCGCGTCCGCTTTCACGTTCCCAATCGCTTCGAGGAAGGCCACGGCATCCTCCCCGACAAGCTGAAGCAAGTCCTTGCCGTCTCCGGTTTTCGGCCAGATCTTCTGCTTACGTGTGATACCGGCATTGCCGAAGACGCTTCTGTTGGCTATGCGAAAGACGCGGGCCTGACCGTGATCGTTACAGACCACCATGACCCGGCGCCTGATCTGGTCGAACTTGCCCGCCAAGGCGTGCCGCTATGGGGCGCGTCTCCCCCTGCCGTGCCCAATGCCAGCGTGCGACGCGCCGACGCCATCGTGAACCCTAAGTTCCAAGCGCCCGAAGACCCCCTGCGTACGCTCCCCGGCGTCGGCGTCGCTTATAAGCTCATCCAACACGTGTATGCCTTACTCGGCCGCAGCGGCCAGGAAGAAGAACTGCTCGACCTCGTCGCCCTGGGCATCGTCGCCGACGTCGCCGAACAGGTACACGACGCCCGCTACCTGCTCCAGCTCGGTCTGCAACGCCTGCGCCGCACGCGTCGCATCGGCCTGCTCGCATTGATGGACATCGCCGGCCTCAGGCCAGAGACGGTCGACGCCGAGTCCATCGGCTTCCAGCTTGGCCCGCGCATGAATGCGCTTGGCCGTCTCGAGGACGCCACCGTCGCCGTTGAGTTGCTGACCACGCGCGACCCGATCCGCGCCGGGCAACTCGCCGCGCAGATGGAACGCCTCAACCAGCAGCGCCGCCTCCTCACCAGCCAGATCATCGGCGCCGCCCTTGACATGCTCGAACGGCGTCCGCAACTCCTGGATTACAACGCGCTTGTCCTGGCTCACCCCTCCTGGCACGCGGGCATCGTCGGCATCGTCGCCTCGCGCCTCGTCGAGCAATTCCACAAGCCCGCAGTCCTGTTGCTTACGCCCGAAGGCGCGCCAGCACGCGGCAGCGCTCGCAGCGTCCCTGGGGTCGACATCGGCGCTTCCATTGCTGCGTGCAGTGACCTGCTGATAGGCTACGGCGGTCACCCCGGCGCAGCCGGCGTAACATTGCCTCGCGAAAACGTCGACCGCTTCCGCGAAGCGCTGCACCGCCAAGTCACCTTACATACGGCCGCAGACGCGCCCCCCGGCCTAGTCATCGACGCTGAACTGCCGCTCGCTCACATCACCATGCCCCTCGTTGAGCAACTGCAACGTCTAGCCCCTTTTGGCAACGGCAACCCTGCGCCGGTGTTTGTGACATCAGGCGTGGAAGTCACAGATGATAGGCGTATCGGCAGGGATGCAAGCCACCGGCGGCTTACCGTGGCACAGGGCGAAGTCGCTCTGCCCGTCATCTGGTTCGGCGGCGGCGATGCAGACCTTGCCGCCTCCCCAATCGATCTCGTCCACACCGTGGGCATCAACGAATACAATGGCATACGCACCGTACAACTGACCTATGTGAACAGCCGCGCGGCAACCGGCCAGGCTGATCGGCCGCCGGTGCGCCGCGCCAAGTTCGCCGCTGTTCATGACCTGCGCGACGAGGATGTGCCGCCCGGCAACCTTCCCGGCCCGGACAGCGCCGCTTGGTATGCCGAAGGCGCAGGCGTGGAGCAATCAGGCGCGCCCTACGCACCGCGCACAGCCCTGTCGGGCGCCCGCCGTCATTGGCCCCTCGTCGTGTGGTCGATCCCCCCCTCGCCGGACTTGCTCTATTGGCTGGCCGAGACCGTTCAGCCGTCTGAGCTCTATCTCTGCGGCAGCGCCCCCGCCGGTGACGCGTCGCCCCAGACCCTGCGCAATGTGGCAAGCATGTGCAAATACGCCCTCTCTCACGATAGAAAGCTAGACATCGAGCGGATGGCCGCCCGCCTCGGCACGACCGAGGCCGTTGTGCGCCGCAGCCTGCTCTGGCTGGAATCACGCGGGCTGATCGTCTTGGCCGAATGGCAACAGGGCGATTCCTTGCGCGTTGAACCGGGTCCCCGCCCGTCTGCGGGCGATATCGACGGCACGCGCGATGCTGCGTTGGACATCCTCCAAGCCGAACTGGAGCAGGAACTCGCTGAAGTGCGCGCCTACCGTCGTTACTACCTGCGCGCCGGTCTCCACCAACTCGGCTTGGGCATTGACCCGCCCGCCGCCTAAAGAGAGTGCACAAGACGATGCCGACCATGACCGGTACGCGCTCGTTCGCTTCGTGGCGGTCTACCTTTTGCCGTTCTCCTTGGCCTGAAGTCGCAGTGCTCGCGGTCGCGCTCGCCACGCGCTTCTGGCGCTCCGCCCGCCACAGCGTCTGGTTCGACGAAGCCGTCAGCCTGAAATGGGCTGAAGCAGACCCAGCCTACACCTGGCGTGTCGCCTTCGCCCTGGTCGAAGAAAAGCACCCCCCGGTCTACTACTTAGCCCTTCACTACTGGCAGCAGTTCCTATCGTTCTTTGGCTTGGCGCAGAACGATGCGGCGCTGCGCGCTTTTGGCGGCATCCTCGGCGCCTTGACCGCCCTCGGCATCATGCTCTTGGCGAGGCGGCTGTCCGGCCGCGCGGTGGGACTGCTAGCCGGCGCGCTCATCGCACTGGCGCCCGTCCTCGTCTGGTACAGCCAAGAACTGCGCATGTTCCAACCGGCTGCCACCGCTATCGTCTGGGCCGCGTTCGCCCTTGACGCAGCGTGGCGCGCCCCCAGCTTCAGCAAACGGCTTCTCTGGTGGGTATCGTTCATTGTCTTTCTCGAACTCGCCCTCTACAGCTATCTGTTCAGCGCCTTCATCTTGCCTGCCGCAGGACTAACGGTGCTAGCGCTAGCGCTTCAGCGCCGCTCCCCGCGCTTCTTTGTCGAAGGCGCCTTGGCGTTGGCGCTAACCGGGCTTCTCTTCTTGCCCCTTGCCCTCAACGCTTGGGCCGTCAACGCGGCCGAGAGCACGCCGGGACAAGCCTTCGCCAACCTACTGCCCAACGTAGCCCGCTTGATCAGGGTTTATACCGTCTGGCGCGCGCCGTGGTCTGGGACGGTCATCGTGTCGCTAACATTCGTCTTCGGCGCCCTCGCGCTGCTCGGCCTGGGCTTGGCCTATCCGCGTCAACGCTGCGCCACACGGCTCACCGCGCTCGGCGTTGACCAATGGTGGCTCATCCTGTGGCTCGGCGCGCCGTGGCTCATCGCCAACATCTTGCTGGCGCGCAGCGGCTCAATCTTCTCGCAAGACCGCTACCTTCTCTTTATGGCTCCATTCTTTCTCTGGGCCGTCGCGCGCGGCGTCGCCGCCATCGCCAGCCGCGCTACGATAGCGCTCTGGGCGCTTGGGCCAGCCGCCCTGATCGCGCTAGCCCTGACCTTGCCCGTTCTGTGGACGCCCGCCACTGCGCGCGAAAACTGGCGCGCCGCTGCCGCCTATATCCTCGACTATCAGCAGGCAAGCCAAAACCTGCCCGCCGCAGTCGTGACCCACGTCGACTACACCCATGCCCCGCTGGAGTGGTATCTACGCCAAAAAGTCTCGTTCGACGACTTGCCCGTTTTCTTCCCCTTCGGCGGGACGCTCGACCCTTCCGAAACGGAGACGGTCATCGCGCCGCCACTGTTGGGCATCGTCGACTTTGGCGCTCATACGCTCTGGCTCACGCAAAGCCACCTCGAAGGCGTAGACGAGGATCGCCTCATCGAACAGTGGCTGGCCCAACACTTCCCCGCCATCACCGAACAATACCCCGCGGGCATCAAGCTCAGCGGATACATGCTGCGATACCGCTACGAGGATCTGCCTGCACTCGGACCGCACGCGGCCCGTCCCGCAACCGAGTTAGCGCCGGGCATCACCCTTACCGCCTGTGAGGTCACTGCGCAACCGGTGCGCGCGAAAGACGTCGACATGCACCCGCCCAGCGGCTGGGTTCACGTCCGCCTCTGGTGGCACACAGACCAGCCGCCCGCCCACGACTACGTTACGACGGCGCAGGTCATCGGCCCCGAGGGCGTCTGGGGCGACCGGCTCTACCGGGAAAACGAAACGAAGGCCTTCTGGCCTTCGTCGCAGTGGGTCGCTGGGGAATACGTGCGCGAGGAGATCGACATCAACCTCAACCCGCTCACGCCGCCCGGTGTCTACCCGGTCTACATTGGCCTCACCGGTCCGGACGGGTCGGATGTCAGCGCACCAGTGATGTGCGCAGAGGTCGAGATCCACTAACGCGGCGGGCTCTGATCCCGCCCGCGCCGTGGCAATTCACGCTCCAACTCCGCGATCCGCTCGCCCTGGCTAACGATCAGTTCGGCCAGGAAGCCGACCAGTAACAGCAGGACGCTGATGATCGCCAGCACGCCTGCCGCAATGAAAATCGGGCGCTGCTGCGTATCCGTCAGAACGTAGAGCAGCGTCAGGTAGACGAACGTCAGCAAGCTGACCGCCATCCCTGCCAGGCCTAGCCCTCCGAAAAAGCGCATGGGCGCCTGACTAAAGGTCAACAAAAACTTGACCACCAGCACATCGAGGAAACTGATAGGAATCCGCTCCCACCCGAATTTGCTGCTCCCCGATCGCCGCGGGCGGTAGTAGGTCGGCGTCTCGCCCACGCGAAAGCCCTGATGCACCGCGATCATGAGTAAGAAGCGATGCCAGTCGCTGCGCAGCGGCGGAAAGCTCTCGACCACCTCACGACGCATAGCCTTAATCCAGTTGGCGTCGTGCACCGGAACCCCGGCCATACGCTGCATCACATAGTTGTAGATCGCGCTTGCCAGCACCTTATTGTCGCGCCGGCCTTGCCGCCACCCCGCCACCACGTCGAGGTCCTGCTCCTGCATAGCCCGCACCAGTGCCGGAATGTCTACAGCAGGATCCGACTCCATGTCGGCAGGGATGAGGATCACGACCTCGCCGCGACTGGCCGCGAACATGCGCCGCAATGCCGCCGTCATGCCCAGACTGCGCCGGTGCGTAAACACCGTCAGGTCGGCGTAACGCTCCTGAAGCGCGTCCAGTTCTACGCCGGTGCTGTCGGCGCTGCCGTCGTCTACGACAAGCACCTCCCCCCAACAACCCAGCGCGTCGAAGGCGGCAAAGGAGCGCGTTACCACCTGCGCAATGGCCCCTTCCTCGTTGCGTGCCGGTACGACCACGCTGATCGTCGGAGATGCCGCCAATCCGCTCATGCCGCCCGCTCCGGCTGTCCCACAAACTCGGCGATGCACTGTATCACGCGGTCCTGCTGCTCCTCGGTCATCTCCGGATAGAGCGGCAGACTTAGGCATGTATCCGCGACAAGCTCGGTCACAGGCAGATCGCCCCTGCCATAACCCAGTTCCGCATAGGCCGGTTGCAAGTGCAGCGGGATGGGATAATGCACGCCCGCCCCAATCCCCTGTTGGTGCAGGTGCTCGAGCATCTCATCGCGGCGCGGGGTGCGTACCACATACAGATGCCAGGCATGCCGCGCTTGCTCCGAGACCTGGGGCAGCACGAGTTCAAGATCGGCCAGCCGGCTCGTATAGCGCGCAGCCAGCCGGTTACGCTCTTCAATCCACTTGCCCAAGTGCGACAGCTTTGCGCCTAAGATCGCAGCCTGCAACGCGTCCAGTCGTTCGCCGAAGCCGATCTGCTCGTGCAGATACTTGGCGCGCCGCCCGTGGTTGCGCAGCAACCGCACCTGTTCCGCAATCTCCGCCCGGTTGGTCACAACCGCGCCCGCATCGCCATAGGCGCCCAGGTTTTTGCCTGGGTAGAAGCTAAAACAGGCCGCGTCTCCCAATACGCCGGCGCGCCGTCCTTCCCACGTTGCGCCGTGAGCCTGCGCCGCATCCTCGATTACGCGGAGGCCATGCTCACGGGCAATACGGTTGATGCGCGTCATGTCCGCCGGCTGGCCGTATAGGTGCACCGGCATAACCGCACGCGTGCGCGGGGTGATGGCCTCTGCAAACGCTTCTGGCGCGAGGTTGTAACTGTGCGGTTCGATGTCCACAAACACGGGTTTTGCCCCAACCGCGCTGATGGCCTCTGCCGTAGCGATGAATGTGTGCGCCACGGTGATCACCTCGTCGCCCGGCCCGACGCCTAACGCCCTCAGCGCCAGCTCCAGCGCGGCGGTGCCGCTGCTCACGCCGACACAATGCGCGGCTCCGCAATAGGCGGCAAAGGCCTGTTCGAAGTTCGTAACCTCCGGCCCTAAAATGAAGCTCGACTTCGAGATCACGCGCTGGATCGCGGCGTCGATCTCCTCGCCGATTGCTTGATATTGCGCTTGGAGGTCCGCCAGAGGAATGGATTGCGCCATGATGGTTTCACCTTGTCGCTATTACTTTCCGCTATACAAAGAAGGCTGAGCCGTTCAGCTCAGCCTTATCTTGCAACCTGCACAGCCATGTCAAGGATTATACGCCAGCACCCCTGAAGGGCGAAAA
The DNA here is from genome assembly GCA_964467575.1 of uncultured Caldilineaceae bacterium. GTDB lineage: Bacteria > Chloroflexota > Anaerolineae > Caldilineales > Caldilineaceae > JASGTU01. Next base: position 13,936 of record CAYXRG010000004.1, read on the forward strand.
ACCCCGCACTAAGCGCCATCCTGTATTCGCACGACTTCTTTACGGGCATTCGACAGGTCGAGCCGGATGCGTTCGATCTCCCGGCGAGTCGCCGCGTCGAAACGCGGCTGCTCATCCGGCTGTTGGGCCAACATCCGGCTCAATTCGGCTTGCAATTCGTCGATTTCGTATCGCAAATACACAAGCTCATTGTCTCGTCCAGCGCGCAATATCTCCTCGTGGACAGCATCGCCCACCGGCGGCTCCGCCAGGGCGGCCAGTTCCGCGCGCTGATCCTGCAGCCACCGCCGCAGAAACTCGTTGCCCACAGCCCAGCGCTCGCGCAGCCGCCGCAGATAACCCAACTTGCGGAGTCCGTAGAGGAAGGTATCGACGCGCTGCGGCGGTTCATCGCTCAAAGCGGCCATAATCTCCTCGCGTTTGGCGACGGACAAGCCGGAGATCGTCAGCAGCAATCGCCTCTCTACCCGCGTCAGATATTGGAAGTCAATCCGGAAAAAGCCCGACAGCAACTGATCCGGATTCAGATCATCATCAACCAGGTCGCGCAAAACCCCGCGCCGCCGATCGTCAACGACGAACAGACGGTGGCAGAGATATTGGATCAGGTAAGGATGCCCGTTGGTATGATTGAGAATCTCCTCTGCCAGCGCGTCCTCTACCTGCACAGGATTGGGCGACTGTTCCTGCCGGATCAAGGCGTGCGCCGCTTCCAGGTCAAGCTGCCACAGGTTCGCCAGATTGAAGCCAAACAGAAACGGGCTGGTGGTCCAACCGGCGTTCATCTCGTTGAGCTGCGCCAGCAGTTTAGTAGAAGTGACAATGCACCGCAGATTGCCCTCTTGCAACGCCTTGCGCAGTTTGGCGAGCCACGCTTGTTCAGCAGCTGCGATAGGAATCAGGGCTTCCGCTTCGTCGATCAGCAGCAAAGGGCGCACGTTCGCTCGCGCCGCACCCCGGCCTAGCATGCGCAGTGCATCTGCCGCGTCTTCTATTGCGCCAGGGTTTACTTCGACGCCGCGCGCCTGGAAGCGCTGTTGCGTTTCCTCCAACGCGTAGGCGAGTTCCGCGGCCATTTCACCGGAATTGCGACAGCCTTGCAGATCCCAATACACCGGAACAAACGGTGAATCGCCGTTCGCCGTCACAAGTTCGATCTGGCGCAGGAGAGAAGTCTTGCCCATACGGCGCGTACCCACCAACCACGTCGCAGAGTCGGGCGTTGCCAGCAGATAATCGATCAAGCGCTGCCTTCCGTAGTGGTTGTGCCCGCGCACCCAACGCCCTACGACATAGGGATTTCGCATCTTGCTATGCATCGCCTCCACTATTCGCCTCGATACGCTCGTGGGCGGCGAACGCATCGGCCAGCAATATCTTGCGCCGGCGGCCTGCCAGCATGTGGTTCACTGCCTCGAGCCCGTATTGCTGAATGCGATAAGGCCGACCGGCCGTATGGTCAAGAATGAATTCGATCGCCTCGGGCTCATAGCGATAGTAGCCCTGAACCGGCGCGATCAGCAGTTCCAGCGCCTGCTCCGGCGTAAACGGCTCCAACTCGATCTCGTTGAATAAGTTGTACCACGGGCTTTCCACCCGGTCCCACTCCTTACTGATGCGGATGCCCGCCACTACCGCGCCAACGGTCGTGGCGAAATCGCGCATAAAGATGCGCCGCAACTGTTGTTGCACGAGATGGTCGTACTTGCTCATTACGTCCATCTCGTCTAGCAGCAGAATGAGCCGGAGTTGACGCCCTTTTTCGCGCGTTGCGCCATATTCTTGCAACACGTCGATCACGCGTCGCAGATCGCGGTTGAAGTCACGATCGCCGTACTGCGTCTCCGCTAGTTCGCGGTAACGCAAACCCTCTAGCGCGGGCAGGATGCTCGTCTCTGCGTCCGGCAGCCTCAACACGCCGTCGACGATCTCCTCAATCAAAAAGTGGAAGAATGCCCCCTGGGGCGTCCCTTCTAGGTCTACATAGATCGGCGCAAACCAGTAATCTGCATCATCCACCTCACGCAATGCAACCATTAACTGAAAGAGCAGCGTCGTTTTACCGATGCGTCGCTCGCCGTGGATCATAATGCTATTGTTGTGCAGCGTGTTGACGATTCGTTGCACGAGTTCGCGGCGGGCATAGAACATGTCATCGCGCCGCACCGGTTCGCCGCTGACGTACGGGTTAAACCCGCGATTCACAGCGTCGATGCTGCGCCGCCGGTGTTGCAGCAGCTCAATCGTGATGTAACCGGCGCCCAACGCAGATATGAGACCAAGCACGACGAGCGCCCTGAAGGTGTTCGGAGCGACAAGGCCAAGCCCTGGCACATGCACCTTCGGCGGCGGCACGTACGCATGGACCTCCTGCACAGCCGGTTCTGAGTAGTTGAACGACAGATCGCGCGCCACAAATTCAAGCCTATACCGGCCGGCTTCATCAAACGTCGTCTCAACGGCGTTAGCCGTGATCTCCTGCCAGTCGCCATCACCTTTGGGACCGGTGCGGCGGTACAGCAGTTTGAGTTTGTCTCGATCCGTCTGCAGGTCGCCCGCCATGAAATTGAGTTGCAGCGTTTCGCCGACAGCAATAGCGATTGCGCCGTCGGCCCGCGCTTCGGCATTGCCCGTAAACGAACCGATCCGAATCCAGGGCGGGCGACGATCCGGACGGTAGTATGATAGGCCCGCCGGACCGCCAATCCAGTACTCGCCTTCTTTGGCACGCGCCACCGCATACACCACCGGGCTGTGCAGCCCGTCTTCAGGCGTCAGGTTGCCCCAGGTGCGGCCATCATACCGGCTGACGCCGGCTTCGGTACCTACCCAGAGCATACCCGTATCGGGCTCGACTTCCAGCGTCCAGATCAGGCTGCTGGCTACCTGACCTACCACGTCAGCGGGCGACCATGCTTGGTTATCCCAATAGACCAGGCCTACGCGGTAGACAATTGCCCATATCCGCCCATCTGCCCGCCAATCCGGCGCAAGGCCGCTGCTGATGATCCAATTTGCCGGTATGCTGGCCTGGTCTTCCGGATCATGGATATGCCTGATCCACCGGCCATCTGGGTTGCGCTGCCACACACCCGAATTCTGCGTACCCACCCACAGCCGTGAGCCGCCCTCTAGCATCAACGCCTCGATGCTCTGCTGATCGAACTCGGGCTGAGGTTCCGCCGTCCTGTCGCGTGTGTCATACCGCAATAGCCCGGACTCCGTACCGATCCACATATACGGACCGTCCGCCAGCAGCGCAGTCACGACCACGCTCGGCAACAGGTCGCGCGCCAACGGTTGCTCCCATACGCCGCCGGTATAGCGAAACACCCCATCGAACGCGCCCGCCCAAATGTCCCCGTTTACGTCCTCGGCAAGCGCCAAGACGCGCGACGGCGCGCCGTCTTCCGGCGTAAAGACGATCTCCTCGGCAAAGGGCTTTGCCTTCAGCCGTATGCCCCCGCCGCCTGTCGCCACCCAGAGCCTACTAGCGCCGTCTACCAGCAGACCGTTTACGTAGTTGATCCGGTCTTCCTCGCCCGTCCCTTGGATGTCCGTGCGCCACATATGAGCCTGAAAGCGATATGCGCCGGCGGGCGTGGCGAACCAGACGCTTCCATCCGCGTCCACCGCAACGCCGCGCACGAAGCGCGTGGTCAAACTTGCATTGCCTGCCGGCCCATAGATCACAGCCCGCGGCGGATCGAGCGAAAACTCATAGGCGCCAGCGCCGTCGGTCCCCGCCCACAGCTGTCCGTCACGATCTGTGACAAGAGACCGCACCGCTGCGTCTCGGCCGTATTCGTCGCGCACGGGAACCAGCCTCCACTCGCCCGTATGGGCATCGCGGATCGCCACACCCTTTGCCGTTCCGGCAACGAGGCGGCCGTCGGCAGTAACGCCGAGGGCATATACCCCCTGAGAGAGCGCTCCCTGTCCATCGCTTTCGCGCCGCCAGCCGTCGCTTTCGCGCCGCCACAGCCCATCCTCACCGCCGGCCCACAGCCGCTCCGCATGGGCCAAGAGGGCATAAACTGATGCGCCGGAATGCGTCACATCCCGCACAAAGTAACCCGCATCAAACCGGTATACCCCGTCCGCCGTCCCGGCAAAGACCTCGCCTCGCCGGTCGACCAGAGATTGAATCGGGGCTGGCGCAGTGCCACAGTAGGTCCACATCCGCCCATCCCAGCGGTACAGATCGCCGCCTGTGGTGCCGGCCCAAACCTCGCCGCAACATGAGCCGAGAGCCAACGCCCACACGGGACCTTGTGGCGGCCGCCCATAGACGGGCGCGCCGGCTTCCTCGCTGCCAGCCCCCTCGAAGTTCGTCCACACCCCATCGTAGCGGCTCACGCCTCGCTCAGTGCCAAACCAGACAGCCTCGCCTGCGGATATGACCGATCGCACGTCGTTCGACACAAGTCCGCCCGGCTGCTGCGTAAAATGCGTCCAGCGCCGGTCAGGTCGGCTCCATTGACCTTCAGCTCCCGGTGAGGACGCTTGCGCCTGTAGCGGCGCGGCCCACAGCATCAGGACAGCCGCAAGCAGAACGACTCGCATCATCTCCCGAATCGTCCCGCTCGAATGGCTCCCGCCGCGTCTAGAATTGGCCGGCAGTTCGGCTACGGTTTTCAGTGCCCGAATAACTCTCGTCCTCCCAACCTGCGTGGAATTCCTGCGCTTACGTATTGTTCAACGGGGCGTTCATCTGCTCCTCTCGATCAAGGTGATGTTTGCGCCAGGCGCAGATCACGCCCCATCTCTCAATTAATGATGACGAATCTACCCTCAATTCGATACGATTTTCCCATATTGACATATAGTACCATGTTTACACTTCGCCGTCAATCAGAATTGGCAACTTTTTCGGCAGTTTCATGGTATTTTCGCGTCGATCTTTCCCGTGCCACTCTCTCCTAAGCCGGCGCTTAGCGACTTCAACCGACCCGATCCATACTCGCCTAACCTGTGATACAGTAGAGATCGGATAAATCGTGCCACATGCTCAGTTGACCTTACGAGGCGAGATGAAGCGCCTGTTCGAGCTACACAGCTACCCGGCCCGCCTGGTGTTAGGCAGTCTCATCCTGATCTTGTTAACCACGCTAAGCGCAGGGGCGCCCGCCTATTGGCTAACTCGGACCGAGTTGGAGCGCCTGGCTTGGTCACATGTCGCTGCCGCAGAGCACGCCACACACTCCTTGTTGCAGGCAGAGCAGGAGCGGCTTGACAATATGCTGGCTTTGCTGGTCGAGCGCCCAACGCTGCATCGTCTGCTGAACCAAGGGACGCCGGATGACATCGCCGCCTACCTGTCCGCTTTTCAAAGCCAAAGCGACCTCAGCTCCCTCATCCTGTGCGACCCATCAGTCGAGGCGCCGACCGCCCCTTTTTTATCCTCTTGTCCGCATCCCTTGCCCAGCGGATTCCAAGCCATTGAGTTAGGCCCAGCAGTGCTGGCAAGCCGGCCTATCACGCCCAATGACCCCTCTGCCATCCCGGCCATCGCCATCGCCGGCCGGCTGTTGGACGTTGCATTTCTCCGCCGCCTCGCCGCAGACACCGGAGTGGAGCAAAGCGTCCTCAGTCAAGACGGTCGCCGTCTTGCCAGTAGTTTGGCCATGCCTTCCGCTTCAACGCCCATCGAACAACACCCGGTTCGGGCGGCCTTCGCAGCCGGAGGAACGACGCTCTCCGTGAACGGTCGTCGCTACTACGCCGCCCTGTCGCCCTTGCCCCAGAGCGGCGCTGCTTCGACCTTATACATCGAGGCGGCGCTGCCCGTCGATGACCTGATCGTCACCCGCAACCGCGCCTTCTCCATCCTGGCCGTAAGCACCGGCGTCGTGGCTCTCTTGGCCGCTATCGCTGGCGTCTGGACGGTGCGGCGCCTGACCAACCCGCTTGAGCAGCTTACCCGTGCCGCCGAGGCGATCAGCGGCGGCGATCTGGAGGCTCCGGTTCCCTTGCTGCCCGGCCCAAGCGAAGTTCGCACACTGGCTGTCGCCCTCCAAAGCAGTCAGGCCAGCATGCTCGCCGCCCTAGACAACCTGGCGCAGGCACGCGATTGGCTCGACAGCCTCATTCGCTCCGTCGTGGAGGGCGTGGCGACGTTTGATCAAGCGGGACATGTGACGTTCATTAACGAGACCGCCGCCCAACTGGCGGGCGTCTCCGTCGAAGATGCGCTCGATCAACACATCGACGACCTATTCGCAGCGTCCGATGAGACCGGCGTCCGCATCTCATTGCTGGACATCCCGCAGGACCGGAGTAAACATCGCGCCGGCATTTTGACGCATGATATCAGGGGGATCAAGGCGGCGCGCCGGCCCGGCGAACGCGCCTTGCGCCGCGTCCACAGCAACGCCGCATCGCAGCCCGAAGCGACAATCCTACTGGAGATCAGCGCAGCGCGGCTCATAGCCCCCGGAAGCGCCCCCCCGCAAACCGTTCTTGTCTTGCGCGACATATCCCAGGAAGAATCGCTGCGTCAACTGCGCTCTTACTTCCTGTCCAATATCACACACGAGTTTCGCACGCCGCTGAGCGCTTTGAACGCCTCGATGGAATTGCTCATGAGCGAGACGGACTTGACCGCGACCGAGATGCGCGAACTGATGAAGCCTGTGCATCTCAGCCTAGTCAGCCTCCAGACCCTGATCGACAACCTTCTAGAGAGCAGCAGCATCGAAGCCGGTCGCTTCTTCCTGCGACAGGCCCCCGTCGACCTCAATCATGTCATTGCGAATGCTGCGCAGCTTGTGCAGCCGTTCCTGGAGCGCCGCGACCAGTCGTTGGCGATATCTGAACCGACCTTTCTGCCGCGCCTGACGGGAGACGCCGCCCGGCTTACGCAGGTGCTGGTGAACCTGCTCACCAATGCCAGCAAATTTAGTCCCATGCATTCAGTCATCAACCTAAACGTCGAACGCAAAAGCGCCGCGCTGCGCGTGTCCGTAATTGACCAGGGGCCAGGCATTCCTCCGGAGGAGCGCGACCGCATCTTCCGGCGCTTCGTCCGTGGCGAAGACGGCTCAGAGCAGGCTGGCGTCGGCCTAGGCCTGCATGTCGTCAAAACTGCCGTCGATCTTCATGGCGGCCAGGTCGGCGTGGAGCAGCATGCCGGCGGCGGATCGGTCTTTTGGTTTGAACTTCCGGTTGAGCCAGAGGAGACTGCCGCGTGAAGATACTCGTCGTCGAAGATGATCTCTCCCTTTCGGACGTGCTGGCTTTCACCTTGCGTCGCGCCGGGTTCGACGTGATCACGGCGCACGACGGGTTGGCTGCGCTGCAAGCTTGGCAGACAGCCAATCCCAACCTGGTGATCCTCGACCTCAATCTTCCCATACTGGACGGCATGAGCGTGTGCCGCCAGATCCGTTCGCAAAGCGATACCCCAATTATCATCCTTACCGTACGCAGCGGCGATGAGGAGGTGGTGAAGGGGCTGGAGCTTGGAGCCGACGACTATGTTGTGAAGCCCTTCAGCCCCAAGCAACTGGTCGCACGCGTACGCGCCGTCCTGCGACGCGCCGACGCGACGCTCTCCTCTGCCACAGTGTTGGCGACGGCTCACCTCAGCCTGGATCGTTCGCGCAACGAAGCCCTGCGCCCCGGCTCACCGCCGATCCGCCTTACGCCCCTAGAAGCCCGTCTGCTCGAAATACTGATGCTCAGCGCGGGTCACGTTCTCACCGCCGAAGCGCTTGTCGACGCCGTATGGGGCGCAGAAGGCGGCGATCGCACCATGCTCAAGCAACTCGTGTACCGCCTTCGCAGCAAAATCGAGCCCGACCCCTCCCAGCCGTTCTACATCGAGACCGTGCCGGGCGTCGGCTATGCACTGACCGACGCGGATTCGCCCGGCTAGCAGTCTTTCTCCCCGCTCAATCTCTGTGCCCTCTGCCTGCGCGCCATACGCGCTGGCCGCCTATTGTGGCTTACGCCATGCCGCGGCAAGGTCTGTTACCACATTGTGACCGGTCCGTAACCGCGTTTGTGACCTCGGCTTGATACGCTTATACCCAGACGCAAATATAACGAGGAATGAGACAATGCGAACACACTCCCTAATCGACGTAAACCATGTCACTCCCGACCCGGAACTGGTGGCTCGCGTTCCGCATGACATGGCGCTCTACTATATGGCGCTACCCTTGGCGCGCGAAGACGGCGAGGTCAGCGTCGCCATCGCCCACCCAGAAAACGCAGCCGCGCTGGCAAGGCTCAGCCGTATACTCGACGGTCCTATCGTGCCGGTGCGCGGCTCCCCATCAGCTATCCGCTCCCTCTTGCAGGCTATGCGTCCCACAGATGCGCCTTCGATTCCCGGCATCCTGTTCTGGAGCGACTGCGCCGAATGGCAACCAGCTGCAGCAGCCTGGGCCGAACAACTCAGCCGCATATTGGATGCCCCAATCGCGCCCAGCAACATGCCGGTAACCGCCTCTGCTGGCATCCTGCGGCAACGTTTCAAACTCCTGATCCTCGGCCAGTCTGTCTCTGGCGTCGCCCTCGATATGTTCAGCCAGGTCGCCGGCCCTCTCTTTCTGATGCGCAGCGCATCGGTTACCCCCTTGCGTCGCATTCTCGCGGTCCTGCGGGGCTTCTCTTCGGATGAGCAGGTCCTGCAATGGGGCGCTCGTCTGGCGCAACACGGGGCCGCGGACCTCACGTTGTTGCCCGTGAATTCCACAGACCCCCAGACCCCGTACCGGGCGCTTGCAGACAATGGCCCTTACCGGCAGGAGATCGAGAGCTTCTTCCGCAGCGCCGAATTGGGAGATATCCGCGCTTGTCTATCCGTGCGCTCCGGCGACCCCGTACGGCAGATCGTCGATGAAGCGGCAAACGGCTCCTACGACCTCATCCTAATCAGCGCCGAGGGAGACGGCGTCTTCGTCGGGCATGTGTTGGCCGGGTTGGACCGTTGTGCTGCACATAGCGGACGGCCCGTGCTGATCCTCCGCCCTTCGATCTGAAAGGAATCCCCGCGATGACAACTCTCCGCAAGTTCCTGGCGTTAACGATTCTCCTATCGCTGCTGCCCGCTTGCTCGTCCGGCGGCGCAAGGACGGATGCTGCCGGTTCCGCTTCGATCACCATCTCCGGCGCCTTTGCTCTCTTCCCGTTGGTGACGGTATGGACAGAGGAATACGAGAAGATTAACCCGAATATTAGCTTCGACGTTCAGGCCGGCGGTGCGGGCAAGGGCATGACCGATATGCTCAGCGGCGCCGCCGACATCGCCATGCTCTCACGCGAACCGCGCCAGGCCGAGTTGGATCAAGGCGCCTATCTGGTTCCCGTGTCCGTCGACGCCGTGGTGGGCGTGTTCAACGCCGGTAACCCGTATAAAGCCGATGTGCTCGCACACGGCATTACGCCGGAGGAAGCGGGCCGCATTTGGATCTCGGGCGAGACGACCGCTTGGGGACAATGGCTAGACAACGGCGCAACGGAGAGCATCAACGTCTATACGCGGTCCGACTCAGCCGGGGCCGCCGAGATGTGGGCCTTGTTCGCCGGCGGTGAGGCTCAGGAAGAACTGCAAGGAACAGCCGTCAACGCCGACCCGGGCTTGGCCGAAGCCGTACGCCAAGACCCGCTTGGCGTGGGATACAACAACGTCGGTTTTGCTTACAATCCCGCCACCGGTAAACCAAACGAGGGATTGGCGATCATGCCCATCGACCTCAACGCCAACGGACGCATCGACCCGGATGAGGACTTCTACGGCTCGCGCGATGACCTCACGAAAGCCATTGCCGCCCACATCTATCCCTTTCCCCCGGCGCGCGTCCTCTACTTGGTGACCAAAGGCGAACCCTCGCCGGCCGTCAGAGATTTCTACCGTTGGATACTGAACGACGGTCAGGCGTTTGTAGCCGAGGCGGGCTACGTAGCGCTGACCGAGAATCGCATTGACGAGGCGTTGCGCCTGCTCGGCGAGGAGTAACGCTACCCCCCCGCATCTGCATTCAACACCGGCAAGCACAGGAATCCGCGTAGACCGAAACGCGGCACGTTGCGCCTCTGTGAATAGTAGAGGGAGTAGAATCAATGGAAGCCATTCGTGATACTTCTTTGGTGCGCAGGACCGGCGTCCTGCCCCGTCGTTCAGGTTGCCGCCTAAGCCTCCGCCGCGCGGCGCTGGACTGGGCCGCGCACCGGTTCAGCGCGTCGACCGCCGTCGTCGCCGCCGTGCTGGTCATTGGCATCGGCGTTGCCCTGCTGGCGCGTAGCCGGCCCCTGCTTGACGTCTACTCGCTGCGCGAATTGCTGTTGGGCCAAGTCTGGCTCCCCTCCCAGGGGCTTTTCGGCTTTGCCCCTTTCATCGCAGGCAGCCTTGTCGTGACGGCCGTCGCCATGGCGCTCGCGGTTGCGCCGGCTATTCTCAGCGGCATCTACCTCGCCGAGTACGTCACGGCGCGTACGCGCACCGCGCTCAAGCCGGTGATCGACCTGCTGGTCGGCATCCCATCCGTGGTGTATGGCCTGTGGGGCGTGCTTTTCATCGTGCCGTTGGTGCGCGACCACCTCAGCCCCTGGGCGGATCGTACGCTCGGGCAGTCGATCCCCTTCTTCAGCCGCACCAATCCCAGCGGCTACGGTTTGCTCGCAGCCGGTTTTGTCTTGGCCGTCATGGTCTTCCCGCTGATAGTGGCGGTAACCGAGGAAGTGATGCGTAGCGTGCCCCGCGAGATGCGCGAAGCGTTGCTCTCACTCGGCGCTACCCGCTGGGAGACCACAAAAGCCATCGTACGCCATGCCGGCCTGCCGGGCATCTTGGCCGCAATCGTGCTCGGCTTCTCACGCGCCTTCGGTGAAACCCTGGCGGTGATGATGACGGTCGGCAACGTCGCCCGCATGCCCCGCTCGATCTTTGATCCCGCCTATCCACTGCCCGCGCTGATCGCCAACAACTACGGCGAGATGATGTCGGTTCCGCTCTACGAGTCGGCCCTCATGAGTGCGGCGCTGTTTCTGCTGGTCGTTGTCGTCGTCTTCAATGCCGGCGCGCGGCTGGCGGTCGAACGCCTGGTGCGAAAGGGGGCCGCATGAGTCGTAGACGACGACGCAAGGCCGAAGAGAAGCTCTTCACCTGGCTCATGCGTCTTTCGCTCCTGGGCGCGGCATGCGTCCTCGGCCTAATCCTCTTCACGATCTTCTGGCGCGGCGTCGGCGCGCTCAGTTGGGAAATGATCAGCCAGACGCCGCAAGGCGGGTTCTACTTGGGCAAAGGCGGCGGCATCCTCAACGCCATCGTCGGCTCGCTCTATCTAGGCGCCGGCGCCACCCTGCTTGCACTCTGCATCGCCGTGCCCGTCGTCCTCTACCTGCACACCTACGCGGCGGACAGTCGCATCCGCAATGGTGTGCGCCTGGCGCTCGATATCATGTGGGGCATCCCCAGCATCGTCTACGGCGCGTTTGGCTTTTCCCTCATGGTCTTCCTCGGCCTGCGCGCCTCTCTGCTGGCCGGCATCATTACCCTGGCCCTGGTGGTCCTGCCCATCCTCGCTCGCACGCTCGACGAGGTGGTGGAGATGACGCCGCGCCAGTTGCGTGAGGCCACACTCGCCCTCGGCGCCACCCGATTCGAATGGATGGGCGTATTGCTGCGCCAGTCGATCCCCGGTCTCGTCACGGCCATCTTGCTGGCCTTTGGCCGCGGCATCGGCGACGCCGCGTCGGTGCTTTTTACGGCAGGCTACACAGACAACATGCCGCAATCGCTGCTGCGCCCCGTGGCGTCGCTCCCTCTGGCCGTGTTCTTCCAACTCAGCACGCCCTTCCCGGAAGTGCAGGCCCGCGCCTATGCCTCCGCCTTGGTGCTGACGGTCTTGATTCTGGTCATCAGCCTGCTGGCGCACTTGTCCATGGCGCGCCTAGGCCGCCACGTCATTCGCTAGGAGAAATCCGATGCCTTCTCTGAGCATTCGCAATATCAACGTATGGTATGGCGCGCAGCACGCGCTCAAAGACATCAGCGTAGACATCCCCCCGCGCCAGATCACGGCGGTTATCGGCCCCTCCGGCTGCGGCAAGTCGACCCTGCTCAAGAGCCTCAACCGCCTGCTCGAACTCAATGAGCGGGTTCGCGTAGAGGGGCAGGTTCTTCTCGACGGTGACGACATCTATGCAGATGATCAGGATGCCACAGAAATCCGCACGCGCATCGGGCTGCTGGCGCAAAAACCCTTTCCGCTGCCCATGTCTATATTCGACAACGTCGCCTATGGACCGCGCATTCATGGGCTGGCGAACGGCAACCTCCAAGCCGTCGTCCAGTCCCAGCTAGAGGCGGTCGGCCTGTGGGAAGAAGTCAAAGACCGGCTCAACGCGCCGGCCTCCGGCCTCTCGGTCGGGCAGCAGCAGCGGCTCTGCCTAGCCCGTACGCTCGCCGTAAAGCCGGAAGTGCTGCTTTGCGATGAATCCACGGCCTCGCTCGATCCCATCTCGGCCCGCGGCGTCGAAAGCTTGATCGGCAGCATCAAGGCGCACTACACCGTCATCATGGTCACCCACGACATCGACCAAGCCCGGCGCGTCGCCGACTACGTGCTCTTCATGTGGCTGGGCGAGTTGATCGAGCACGGGCCCGCCAACCAATTTTTCTCCGCGCCGGCGCAGCCTCTTAGCCAGGCGTATCTGGCACGCGAAGTCGGTTAAGCCGTCTGCGCCCGCCCTACGTCATTTGGCCGATTTGCAGATCGCCGAAACCAGTGTAGACTGGAGAACAGGAAAGATTGTTGCTGCAGGTCACACGCCGCGAGTGAAGACCCATGCAGTCCTCTACAGCGCAACATGAAGCTTCATGGATGGTCACCGGCGCGACAGCACACTGCCTTCGCGCTGTTCTGATGACCCCTCTCCTCTTGGGGGCGTTCGTCCTTAACCTAGCGTTTGCCACACCGGCATCCGCCCAGAGCGCCCAGACGGCCATTCCGCCGCCCGATCGAAGACCCAGCCGCGAGTTAACCATCCCCTACCACCCGCGCCGTCCCGCGCCGGTCAACCCGGCGTACGCACCCCGGCCCGGCCCGGAACCGCGCATGTGGGTAGTCCCTCCGGGCGGCAGCGCATCGCGCACGCCCTCTCCCCAGAGTCCCTACCGCGCCCGCCTCCCCGTCTCCAGATAAAGCCGCGCCAAACCGTCCTGTCAATCGCAGGACGGCGCGCCATACTCGCCTTTCAGTTCACCACCGTGGAATCTCTCGCCTCTAGCGGGCGAAAGCGTTGAACGGATTATCGTGGGTTAGTTGCCGGATCGTCTCTCTGTCGACGCCGGCCGCGGCCAGCTTGGGCAACAGCGTCTCGCTCAAGTACGTGAACGGACGCGGCATACCGCCACCCGGCTTGGACGGGTCGTACCAGCCGCGATCGTGGCTCAACAACAGCCGGTCGCCATAACCGGCATCCAGCACCCGCCGGATAAGGCCAATACAGAGATCGTCGGAGAAATCGTCGCTGCCTATTGCATCATACTCAATCCACGCTCCGCGTGACAGCGCCTCAAGATGCAGGGCAAAATCGGGCTCAGCCTGCGTGTGAATCCAGATAAAGCGTCCCGCCGAATACCCCGCCTCCTCGATGATGTCGAGTTGATCGCGCACGACGCGCCCGCGTATGGTGTGGCTGCCGATCACGGCGTTCGTTGCGCCGCCGGCCATCGCCGCAGCGCGCAGTATCTTCGCCTCAAGCGGCGTGATGCCATCGTCGCCGGCGCTCACCTTGATCCACGCGGCGGGCACGCCCGTACCCTGCGCCTCGTACGTCAGTTCGGACTCCATCCAGTCGCGCAGTTCTTCCGTGCTGGCCTCCTGCGCCCAGGTCGGAACCCACGGCTCTCGGTAGATGCCTGTGGGCAATAGCACAGGCAGCCCCGTCGCCTCCGACACGGCCTTGTCGATGTCACAGCGACGCCCGACGCCCTCAGGCGTGCATTCCACCAGCGCGGTCACGCCCGCGGCCTGCGCTTTCTTCACCTCGGGTCCCATCAGCGCGATCACATCTGCGGCGGAGGCGCGCCTGTAATTCTCCTCCTCGATGGGGCCTAAGTCGACGAAGATGTGTTCGTGCGGCAGAATCAGACCCAGATCGGCCTTCCGTAATCGCCCTAGCGTAGTGATCAGTTCTGTCACAGTTCTCGCCTACCCTTGATCCCATTCCAGCCAGACTTCGCCCTGGCCTTCAGGAATAGAGAAATGGAAGTCCTGGCTGTCCCGCTCTCCGTTGCCGTCCAGCACGTACATCACGTAATTGCCGGCCACCGTATTGCCGGGTATATCGCCGATGCCGATCTTGTACTCGTAGTTAAACGGACCTAAGGCGCCCTGGTTTCGCTCCAACGCGATGCTGCGCACCCCGTCCGAGATCGGCAGTTTTACCCCGTCCTTCATCAACACCACGAAGTAGCTGCCCTGCGGTTGCCCGCCGTCAACCCCGCCATGGATGAAGAACAACTGCAATTTGATCTCCGTCCCGCCATTATTGCCGAAAAGCGGGCCATTGCGCACCTTGAACTTGCAGCCATCTCCTCCGATCCCGGCGCATGGATCCGCCTCAGGCGCGGGCTGCTCCGGCTGCGGTTGCTCCGGCTGCGGTTGCTCCGGCTGTGGTTGCGGTTGCGGCTCAGGCGCCGGCGGCTGCTGAACCGCCACAGGAGGCGCGGGGATGTTCTCCGCCACAGGCACGTTGTCCGCGTTTTCCGTAGCGGCTAATTCCCCAAAGATCCAGCTCTGCTGGCCATTTACACAGCAAAACTGCCACCAGGTCCCTTCCGGATTCCGCCCGGTGATGTCGAACGCCTGGCCCTGGTTCACAGCCCCAACCAATCCGTACTCCGTCCCTGGTCCGTTGCGCACATTGGCGCCGGCGATGCTTACAATCAGCTTTGGAACAGGGGTTGGCGTCGGCGGTTCGGGCGTCGGCTCCTCCACGGCCGCCTCCTCTACCGGAACCGGCGTCTCCGTGGGTAATTCCGGCGCCGGCTCAGCTTCCACCGGCTGGACCACACCGGCTGCCGGGGCTGAGTCCGCAGGCTCGGCTTGGAAACCCTCCGGAGTAGGCGTGAAGGTTGGCACAATCGCCCGCTCAGGGATCGCCGCCGGCTCTTCGCTCTCGCCGCGCGAACCGAACAACAAGCTGCAACCGGCAAGCGTCACCGCGAGCGTC
>CAYXRG010000004.1:29224-45934 GCA_964467575.1 uncultured Caldilineaceae bacterium
AGCGTCACCGCGAGCGTCGCCAATAGCGCCAATACTACCAGCCTTTGCACGCGCGTATCTTTATACATCATCCCCCCTATCGTCCTACCCGCCCGCAACGGCGGTCTCTCGAATCGTTCCTCATGCCTGACCAGGGGCGTCTCTCACGACGACGGCATAGGCGCCGCCTGCCGCCCGCACAGTCAGCGGCTCACCCGGCTTTGTCTGCGACGGCCCCGTGATCACCTTGCCGTCGTTTCGCTGGACAATGCTATAGCCGCGCGCCAATACCTGTAACGGGCTGAGCGCCTCGAGCCGCTGTGCAGTGGCGTCGGTCCGTTCGCGAGCGCGCGACAGCCGCAAGCGCATTGCCGCGTCCAACCGCCGCAGCCGGTCGTCCATGCTCTGCCGGCGCACGTCGATCAAGCGCTGCGGATGCGCCCGCGCCAGCCGCTGATGTGCGGCCTCCACCTCTCGCCGTTCCCGGCCAATCCGCTCGAGCAGGCCTTGCCCCATCGCCGCCGCGGCGTTCATGAGTCGGGTACGCACCTCGGCGCGGTCCGGCGCCACCGCGGCCGCAGCCGCCGACGGCGTCGGCGCCCGCAGATCCGCCACAAAATCGGCGATTGTAAAGTCGGTCTCATGGCCGACACCCGCGATCACCGGCAGCGGGCTGCTGGCAATCGCGTAAGCTACACGTTCGTCATTGAAGGCCCACAAGTCTTCGATGCTGCCCCCGCCGCGCGCCAGGATCAACGTTTCGAGCGGGGCAATGCGTTCGCTATACGCCGCCGCTCTCTCCAACGCGGCGACGATCTGGCCCGGCGCCTCGCCGCCCTGCACCAGCGTCGAAAACACGATCACTTCTACCAGCGGCCAACGCATCGCCAACACGCGCAGAATATCGCGCAGAGCCGCCGCATCTCGGCTTGTGATGACGCCGATCCGCCTGGGCTGCACAGGGATGGGGCGTTTACGCTCCTGTTCAAACAACCGCTCTTGTTGCAGCTTGGCCTTCAGCCGCTCAAACTCGGCGTAGAGCTGTCCCCTTCCAGCCGGCTGGATACGGTTGGCATAGAGCTGGTACGCCCCGCGTTCCGGGTATACCCCCACGTAGCCGTGCGCGACGATCTGATCCCCCTCGCGCGGCAGCCACGTATGCGCATTGGCGCTGCTTTTCCACATCACCGCCGAGAGAGTCGCCCCCGCGTCCTTTAGGTTAAAATAGATGTGCCCGCTGGCCGCGCGCTTCCAGTTGCTGACCTCGCCCAAAACGGACACGTCGCGCAGCGTCGCATCATTCTCGAACAGCAGCACAATATGCGTGGTAAGCTTGGAAACGGATACTGGATTCATCTGGGCGCGTCACCTCATTGCCGGCGGCGTTTCGGCCATTGTAACACATGCGCATCCATCCGCGCACCTTGCCCCTTCTCCTTTGTGATTGCGCCTCCTAACGGTAGAATACTCCCTAATGCATCATACTAACCGCCATCGTCAGCCACCTGACGTTATCTCCACCAAGCCACAACCATACTGAACCACCATCCTGAGGACTCACAGCATGACCAAGTTCGCGTACTTCGAAGGGGCGATCCGGCCTATTGAAGAGGCCAAGATCAGCGTAATGAATCAGACGTTTAACTACGGGACCGGCTGCTTCGGCGGTCTGCGCGGCTACTGGAACGACGAGCAGCAGCAACTCTACGTCTTCCGCATCGTCGACCACTTCCGCCGTTTCCTCGACAGCGCCAAACTGCTGCTCGCCAAGCTCCCCTACACGCCGGAACAGCTTGCCGGCATCACCGTCGAACTGCTCCAGGCCGAGGGCTGGACACAGAACTGCTACATACGTCCGCTCGCTTATAAAGCCGACAATAGCATCGGCGTGCGCCTGCATAACCTACAGGACCAAGTCGCCATCTTCAGCACGGCAGCCTGGCCCTATCAATATGCGGATCGCGGCTCTCGCGTCTGCACCAGCAGTTGGCGTCGCGTCGACGACACGGCCATCCCCGCACGCGGCAAGCTGACCGGCGCCTACATGAACAGTTCTCTGATCAAGAGCGAAGCGGCTCTGGCCGGGTATGACGACGCCATTGTCCTCAACCAGGACGGGCATGTGGCTGAAGGCAGCGCAGCCAACTTCATGATGGTGCGCAACGGCGCCCTAATAACGCCCCCGGCGACCGAAAACATCCTAGAAGGCATTACGCGGCGCACCATCATGCAGATTGCGGCTGACGAACTCCATCTGCCCGTAATCGAGAGACCCATTGACCGGTCGGAACTCTATCTGGCTGACGAAGCATTCTTCTGCGGCACGGGCGCACAAGTCACGCCCATCGCCGAAGTCGATCACCGGCCCCTCGGCAATGGCGAAGTCGGTCCCATCACACGACAGGTGCGCGACCTATACTTCGACATCGCCTACGGGCGAGAACCCAACTACCGCCATTGGGTGACCGCTGTCCACCACGAGCCGGCGACAGCCTAGCGAAAGGCGACAGGCTGTGAGCAGCCAAGCCGCCGGCAACCCAAATGATGTCAAGCGGTCGGTCGAAGAACGTTTCGCACAGGTAGCCGCCAATTACAGCGCCAGCCCTGTCCATGCCGCCGGCGCGGAGTTGGCGCGTATGGTCGCACTCGCCGCCCCGACCGGCGGTGAGCGCATGCTCGACGCGGGGTGCGGGCCAGGCCACACTGCCCTGGCCTTCGCGCCAAGCGTTCGCCAGGTGATCGCGGTCGATCTCGCCGCAGCTATGCTCGAACAGGGCAGCAGACTGGCGGCAGAGCGAGGCATAGCCAACGTCGAGTTCCGCCGCGCCGACGTGGAGGCGCTGCCTTTTGCCGATGCTGCGTTCGACGTGATCGCCTCACGCTACAGCGCCCACCATTGGCCCAACCCGCAGACCGCGCTGGCCGAGTTTCATCGCGTGCTTCGCCCTGACGCAGGACGGCTGCTCCTGGCTGATGTCGTCTCCTGCCCAGCGCCGGTGATCGATACGCACCTACAGGCAGTCGAACTGCTGCGCGATCCCTCCCATGTTCGCGACCACACGACGGAACAATGGCTGGCGATGCTGGCGATCGCCGGCTTCACCGCCGAAGTCGCCTACACATGGGATATTCGGCTTGACTTCACGTCCTGGGTAGGACGAATGGCGACCCCGCCTGCAGCAGTCGCCATGATCCGCGAGATCTTCGCCGCCGCGCCGGTCGAGGTGAAATCCGCGCTGCGCATAGAGCCGGATTGCTCCTTCACAGTACGCGGCGCGCTGATCGCCGCCGCGCTCCGGTAATCGACAGATGGCCGAACGCGCAAGCAGCCAAATCGAGCGCCGCAGAGAGTTGTTGGCGGGAATGCGCGCTACGCTGCCTCTGATGGCCGGCGTCATCCCCTTTGGCATCATCTTCGGCGCTCTGGCCGTGGCCGGCGGCATTCCCGCGGGCATCGCCGGCGCTATGTCTGCCTTCGTCTTCGCCGGCTCCGCCCAACTCATCGCAGCCGGTCTTCTCGCCAGCGGCGCCGGCGTAGTCGTCGTGGTCATGACCACGTTCTTCGTCAACCTCCGCCACAACCTCTACGCCGCCACCTTGGCGCCATACGTCCGCAATCTGCCACAGCGCTGGCTGCTTTCGCTCGCCTTCTGGCTCACCGACGAGACATACCTTGTCGCTATCCGGCGCTATGCCCAACACGACGACTCGCCCCACAAACACTGGTTTCACCTCGGCTCTGCGCTCACCATGTACGGCTCCTGGCAAACTTCCACTTGGCTCGGCATTTGGGCGGGGGGCAGCATTCCCAACCCTGCCGGTTGGGGGCTGGACTTTGCACTGCCCGCCACCTTCATCGGCATGCTCATCCCGCTCATCCACGGGCGAAGCATGCTCGTATGTGTCACGGTCGCCGGCGCGCTCAGCCTGGCGCTCAACGCCCTGCCAAACCAGTTCGGGCTGGTCATCGCCGTCTGCGCCGGAGCGCTTGCCGGCTCCCTCACGCATCGACTCGATCAGACGGGCCCAAAGCGCGGCCGCACGGAACCCTCTGCACCATGCTCCTCGACATGAACTCGCTTGTCCTCGTCGTCGCCGGCATGGCGGCTGTTACCTTTGTCTCGCGATATCTGATCCTTTTCCTGGCCGGGCGTTTCGGCTTGCCCCGGTCTGTGATGGACGCGCTGCGCTTCGTGCCGCCGGCGGTGCTCATCGCCGTCATCCTGCCCAGCGTGTTGCTTCGCGACGGCGGGCTCGAACTTGATTGGCGGAACGAGTACCTGGCGGCCGCGCTCGTTACCGCGCTCATCTCTTGGCGAACTCAGCGGCTTTTCGTGGCAATACTCTCCGGCATGCTCGCTCTATGGCTCTGGCGCGGCCTATTGCTCATCACCTGAGACCGGCGTTTTCCGGCCTCCAACACGCCGCATCCTCTGCATCGCAACGTCTCCACATTCGGGTCTATATGCGCCCCGGCTCCCGGCTGCTACCTGCCGCGCGACCACGTTTATCTCGCCGCGAAAACGTCGGTAAAAATATTGACAATGCGCAACGAGTAGGCTATACTGACTAATTGTAATCGTTTTCCAAACTCCTTTTCGATGAGAAGACTGTGGCTATCCGTCTCATAGATGTGGCGCGCTATGCCGGCGTCTCGACAGCAACCGTCTCACGTGTGCTCGCCGGCTATCCGCATGTTCGGCCCGAGTTACGCGAGCGCGTCCAAGCGGCCGTCCGAGATCTTGGGTACCGGCCCAGCCGCGTAGCCAGGAGCCTGCGGGGGCGCAACGCCCAGATCATCGGCGTCATCATCACCGACATACAGAACCCGTTCTTCACATATCTCGTGCGTGCAGTCGAAGATGCCGCCTATGAGCGCCAATATGCCATCTTCCTATGCAATACCGACGAGGATTGGGAAAAGGAGCAGCTTTACATCGATTTGATGGTGGCCGAGCAGGTCGCGGGCGTCGTCATCTGCCCTACCACCGAGGACCCTCAGGCATGCCGGCCTTTGCTCGAGGCGGGCATCTCGGTCGTCACCGTCGACCGGATCGTCCAAGGAGAACAGATTGATGCGGCGCTTGTCGACAATGTCGGCGCAAGCTTTGCGCTCGTCGAACACCTGATCGCAGACGGGCATCAGCATATCGCCGCTATCGTGCCTGACCTCGTAACCACGACCGGTCGCCAGCGCTGCGAAGGCTATCACAGGGCCATGGAGCACTACGGTCTGGCCGAAAGCAACCTGCTGGCCTGTCACGGCAAGCCATCCGATCGCAATGGGTATGATTTGGCGCGCAGCATTCTCGCCGCTGCCGAGCGACCTACCGCACTCTTCACAGGCAACAACATGTTGACCTTAGGAGCGCTGCGCGCCATCCGCGATGAAGGGCTGCGCATTCCGGATGACATCGCCATCGTGGCCTTCGACGACTTAGACTGGATGACCTTGATGCAGCCTCAGCTCACGGTCGCAGCCCAGCCGACCTATGAACTTGGCCGTACAGCCGCAAAACTCTTGTTCTCGCGAATCGCCGATCATAACCGCGCTCGCCAGGAAGTCGTGCTGCAGCCCGAGATCATCGTGCGCCAGTCATGCGCCCGCCATATCGAGCCGGCCCGCCGGCTGGTTCCGGTGACGCCCGCCGTTCATTGCTAAGTCTGCACGGCTGGATGTCCCCTCGTCCCGTTTCTCTGTTCGTTCACTCTCTTCCATAACGTCGCGACCTTCGCTATCCTCGCCCAAAGAACTGGAGGTGTTCGCCTGCAAAACCGCAATCTCCATCTTGTTTCGGCTTGTGTCTGGTGTCTACCGAGCTTTCAAGCCATCCAACCACAGTAGGAGAATGTACCAAATGTCACGTAAACGCGCGTCTCTGCTCATCACGCTTCTAGCGCTGTTCGCCATGGTTTTTACGGCGTGTGCGCCGGCGGCGCCCGCCGGAGAAGGAGCTGCACCGGCAGCCGAGGGCGAAGAGCCGGTGACGGAAGTCGGCACGCCTCGCCGTGAGACGTTGATCATCGACTCGCTCGACGGCCGCACCAGCAATCCCACCCAGTTCAACCCCTTCATGTCGGGCACCCGCTTCAACACCGGCTACCACATGCTCGCCCTGTCTCACCTGTGGGAAATGAACACCACCACCGGTGAGCAGTTCGGCGGCATGGCCGAGGATCTGCCCGAACCGCTCAACGACGACTACACGCATTTCCGCATCAAGCTGCGCGAAAACCTCAAGTGGAGCGACGGACAGCCGCTAACCACCGCTGACATCGGCTACACTATCGACATGGTTTTGAACAACCCTGAGCTGCCTTACAACGGCTTCCTCAGCCAGGTCATCGACCGGTACGAGATCATCGACGACGCCACCATGGAACTGTGGACCAAACGGCCCGAGCCGCGTCTCAGCTACACCTTGGGCGTCACGGTTTGGGGCGACAGCTTCTACATCATCCCCAAGCACATCTTCGAGAACGAAGACCCCAATACGTTCATGTTCTACCCCCCCGTTACCAGCGGCCCGTACAAGCTCAATGACGTAGACCCCAACGGCAACTGGTTCCTGTGGGAAAAGCGTGAGGACTGGCAGAACACCGACGTCGGCCAGATCGTCGGCGAACCCAAGCCGAAATACATCCTGCTGCGCTTCTACGGACCTGAAGAGCAGCGCGTATTGGCCGGTATCGAGCATCGGCTGGACGTTTTCACCGATATCACGCCCGAAAGTTGGGAAATCCTGAGTGCCGAGAACCCGTATGCCCAGGCTTGGACGGAAACCTTCCCCTACGCGGCTCTGGATGATCCGTGCGAACGCGGCATCGCCTTTGTCACGGTTACGCCGCCCTATGACCAGTGGCAGGTGCGCTGGGCGCTAGCCCTCGCCACCGATATCCAGCGAGTCTCGCTCTCGACCTTCGCCGGCATGTTGCGCGTCTCCCCGCTAGCTACACCGCCCATCACTGTGCTGCAAGAGACCTATCACAAGCCGATGCGCGATTGGCTCACGAACGAGTTCACCTTGCCCGACGGCTACGCCCCCTTCGACCCCGACTTCGCCGTCAACATCGCAGCGACATTAACCCAACAGGGCATCGAAGATCTGCCCACCGACGAGGCTGCGCTGGTCGACATCTTCGGCGTCGGTTGGTGGAAACACGATCCGGACAAGGCCGCCGAGTTGCTTGAGAGCGTCGGCTTCACACGCGACGCCCAGGGCAAATGGCTCAAACCCGACGGCTCACCTTGGACCATGACCATCAATGCACCGGCCAACTTCGAGGTGCAGTCGGGCCGCTTGGCCTACGCCGTCGCCGATGTCTGGAACCAATTCGGCATCGACGTCAATGTAGCCGCCAAGGAAGGCGGTTCCTTCTGGAATGACTGGACAATGGGCACCTTTGAGGCCGGATCCTACTGGCCAGGGTGCGGCGTTGCTCCGGACATCTGGGACAACATGAACAACGAGTGGAATTCGCGCTTTGTTGTTCCGGTTGGCCAGCCCGCCCCCGGCAACTCGGTCCGCTTCTCCGACCCTGAGATGACCGCTATCCTCGACCAGATCGCTCCTCTGACCAGCGATGACCCGCAGACGGTCGAGCTTATGAAGGAGTTCATGAAGGAGTTCGTCAAAGAACTCCCGTGGCTGCCCATGTTCGGCACGTCGAAGTTCGTGCCGGTGGACACTTACTACTGGACCAACTTCCCCAGCCCGGACAACTACTACGAAGGGCCCTGGTGGTGGTGGTCTCTGTTCAAGTACATGACTCCGCACTTCGAGCCGACCGGACGGTAATCGCTCAACAGGCTCTACAAATGTAGCTTCACTTCCCGTGAAGGGCGTTGAACCAGCGCCCTTCACGGGCTCGTCCCGGACGGGCCATTCACCTTTGGTCTTCCGCTGAGGAGAATCTCAATGCGCTTCGCTGTCTTCCTGCTGTCGCGGCTGCTTACCTATGTGATAGTTGTCTGGATCGGTATGACAGCAGTGTTCCTCGTCCCCCGTCTCATGCCCACCGACCCAGTCTCTGCCATGCTCGGACGCGTGATGTCGCAGGGCGCCTTCATGGAACCGGCACAAGTGGAGGCTATCCGTGCGTCGCTAACCGCCTCTTTCGGCCTAGAGGGCACGCTGTGGGAGCAATACATCGGTTTCATGAAGCGCGTCTTCATCACCTTCGATTTTGGCCCATCGCTAGCCATGTTCCCCACACCGGTGTCGGAACTGATCGGACGGGCGCTTCCCTGGTCGCTGGGCCTGCTGTTGGCTTCGACTCTGATAGCATGGGTGCTGGGGAATACCATCGGCTTATTGGCCGGCTACCATCGCCTCAAAGCCTACTCCAAGTTCCTCGAAGGCTTTGCAGTTCTGGTCTATCCCATCCCCTACTACATCCTCGCCCTGATTATGATCATTCTCTTTGGCTACGTCTGGGGCATCCTGCCTACCAACTTTAGCATGTCGCCCATGCTCAAGCCGTGGACGCTCGATTACATCTGGGCGGCCATCTACAACTCCATTCTCCCGGCGCTGTCCATCGTTGTGGTCAACTTCGGTTGGTGGTTCCTTAGTATGAAGGCCCTCTCGTCCACCTTGGCTGAAGAGGAGTACGTCGATTTCGCCAAACTGAAGGGCGTCGGCGAAGGCAGGATTATGAGTCGCTACGTAGCGCAGAACGCCATCCTGCCCCAGATCACGATGTTGGCGTTGGTCTTGGGCGGCGTCTTCAACGGCGCTTTGATCACGGAGATCTTGTTTAGCTATCCTGGAGTGGGCTCGCTCATCTATTCCGCCGTACTGCAAGCCGACTACAATCTGCTGATGGGCACAATCAGCCTCTCCATCCTAGCCGTCTCCACCGCAACTTTTGTGGTGGACCTGATCTATCCGTTCATTGACCCTCGCATCCGTTACCGGTAAGGCAGGCCATAGTTCCATGTCCAAGACTAATACACGCCTTCTCCTGGGAGCGGCCATCCTTGCCGTCATCTTCGTTCTCGGCGTCGTTATGCCTTTGTTCGCCCCCGAAGACCCGCGCATCTGGAACACGCAGCCGCGCAATCTGAAGCCGAGCGTCGACCACCTTCTGGGCACGACCAATCTCGGACAAGACACTTTTTGGCTGCTCGCCTGGTCCACGCGCAACTCGCTTATCATCGGCTTTCTTGTCGCTATAGCAGCCACGGTTATCGGCGTACTTGCCGGAATGACAGCAGGCTTCGTGGGGGGAGTTGTAGATCGTGTCCTCACCTTGCTGATGGACGTGTTTATTGTGGTGCCTTCGCTGCCGATCCTGATCTTGCTCGCTTCCATGTTGCAGGGCAAGGCGTCGATCTATCTCATCAGCGGCATTCTCATCATATTCAACTGGCCTTGGCCTGCCCGGCAGTCGAGGTCAATGGCCCTCAGTATGCGCGAACGCGAGTTCGTCAACACTGCCTGGTTCTCGGGCGAGCAAGGCTGGAAGATCATCACTCGCGAGATATTTCCTTTTATTACGGCATGGGCTTTTGCCAACCTAATCAACACCGTCCTAGTGGCTATCGGCGCCGAATCCAGTCTAGCCGTGATCGGCCTGTCAAGCTTGCAAGAGTCAACGCTCGGCACCATGATCTACTGGGCGCTCCAACACCAAGCGCTGCTTGGCCGGCGTTGGTGGTGGATCGGCGCCCCCGTGGTGACCATCGTTGTTATGTTCATCGGCCTGTTCCTTTTCTCGACCGGTCTGTCGGAACGTTCGGCCGAACGTAGAGGGCGATAACGCATGTACACACTCAGCAACGTCAAAGCCTATTACGACAGCCCGCGCGGCCCCGTCAAAGCCGTGGACGACGTAACCCTCGAAATCCTCCCGAACGAGATTCTCGGCATCGCCGGCGAGTCGGGGTGCGGCAAGTCTACGCTCATTAAAGTGATCTACGGCCACATCAAACCGCCCCTGCGTCTCGTCTCGGGCGAAATCCGCGCCGAGATGAAGGACAACGGCCAGATAACGATCCTCTCGGCCAAGGATTTGCCCAAAGTGTGGTGGGAGTTCATCTCCTACGTACCGCAAGCTTCGATGAGCGTGCTCAACCCCGTGATGCGCATCGAAAACCAATTCTTCGATGCCGTCTCGCGCTTTCACCGCGCCGGCAGCCGCGAGGAAATTCGCCAACAAGTCGCCGACTATTTGAAAGAACTGGACCTGCCCGTCGAGGTTCTAAAAGCCTACCCGCACCAACTCAGCGGCGGAATGCGACAACGCGTGCTCGTCGCCTTAGCCACCTTCCTGCACCCGCAGATCATCCTGGCCGATGAGCCGACCACTGCTCTCGACGTCGTCGTCCAGCGCGGCATTCTGCGCATGCTCACGCGTGTGCAGCAGGCGATGGGCAACACGCTCATCATTGTCTCACACGATATGGGCGTTCACTATCAGATCACCCGCCGCATGGCAATCATGTACGCCGGTCAACTCGTCGAGGTGGGGCCGACCGAGCGCATCTTCAGCGCGCCCCAGCACCCCTACACCGAGATGCTGATCAAGTCACTGCCGCGCATCGGCGATCACAGCGCCAGAGAAGGCATCAGCGGGCGTCCCCCCAGCCTGCTCGACCCGCCGCCCGGCTGCCCGTTCGCGCCGCGTTGCCCGGCTGCCATGGACATCTGCACCCAGGTCCGCCCGCCGCTCGTCCAGACCGAAGACGATCATCTCGCCGCCTGCTTCCTCCACGAGGAGGCCTTGGCCGCTGCCCACGCGCAGAAGGAAGGAGCACAGTCATGAGCAGCGAAAAGGTCATGGAACTCAAAGGGCTGACTCGCGCCTTTCGCATCGGCGGCCTCCTCACCGGCTCCCGCCTGCTGGCGGTGGACGATGTGAGTTTGACGCTGGCAGCCGGAGAACCCGCTATCCTGAGCATCGTGGGCGAGTCCGGCAGCGGCAAAACAACAATGGCACGCATCATGCTGCGCCTGCTAGAGCCAAGCGGCGGGGATGTCTATATCAATGGGCGTCACGTCTTCGCCGGCGCCAACCGTATGGACAGCCACGAGTTCCGACGTTTTGTCCAGCCGATCTTCCAGAACCCCTTCGAAGCGTTCAGCTCCCGCAAGCCGGTCGACAGCTACCTCTACGAGACCGCTCTAAACCTGGGCGCGGCAGCCAACCGCAAACAGGCCCGCGAGGTGATTGCCGACGCGCTCAATTCCGTTGGACTGGACATCGGCTTGGTCGAGGGTAAGTATCCCAACCAGTTTTCCGGCGGCGAGTTGCAGCGCATCTCCATTGCGCGCGCCCTTATTCCCAACCCGAAGCTGATCGTAGCCGACGAGCCGGTGAGCATGATCGACGCCTCGTTGCGCATGAACATCGTCAACCTCTTCCTTCAGCTCAAGAAAGAACGGCAGGTGAGCTTCATCTACATCACGCACGACCTGTCTACCGCCTACTATGTCAGCGATTACATCGCCATCATGTACCGCGGCAACCTGGTCGAACTCGGCCCATCTGACGCCATCCTTACCGACCCGCAGCATCCCTACACCGAGTTGCTGATGGACTCTGTGCCCAAGATCGGCGAAAAGTGGGACGATGTCGCCGTCTTGCCTGATGTCGAAACCAAAGAGTACGCAGTGACGCACTGTAAGTTCGCCGCCCGCTGCCCCTATGTACGCGACATCTGCCGCCAGCAACGCCCGCCTTTGGTCGAGGTCGGGCCGGAGCGCCAGGCGCTGTGCTTCCGCCCGGTAGATTACGCGCCGCAGTCCGAGCACGTAGTCGCAGCCGCCGGCATCTAGCTGCGCCATCCGCCATACACCAAACCCGAGGAGAGTCTTATGAGCCCGTTCAAAGGCAGCCCATTGGGCGAACTGCCGCGCATCCGCAATGTACGCACTCGCCGCATCTCCAGTTGGGACGAGACCGGCGGCAACAATGACTTCCGCCGCATTCAGCCGGGCGACACCCTGCCCTTGGCCGAGATCGAAGGCGCCGGCTGCATCAACCACATCTGGTGCACGCATCTGAGCATGGAGCCTGATTATCTGCGAAAGCTCGTGTTACGCATGTGGTGGGACGGAGAACAGAACCCCTCTGTCGAGGCGCCCCTGGGCGATTTCTTCGGCATAGGCCATGCCCAGATGACGCCCTTCAGCTCTCTGCCGCTACAGATGAGCCCAGCCGAAGGGCGCGCCTTCAATTCCTTCTTCCCCATGCCCTTTGGCTCGCACGCGCGTCTCGCCCTGACCAACGAAGGCGAAACGGACGTCCAGTTCTACTACTACATCGACTACGAGCTCCACGACTGCCTGCCCGCCGATATGGGCCGCTTCCACGCCCAATGGCGGCGCGAAAACCCGTGTGAGGGCGTCTCGGACGAAGGCATGAGTAACACTGACTTCTCATTCGGCGGCGAAAACATCGGCGGCGCCGGCAACTATGTGATCCTCGAAGCCGAAGGACAGGGCCACTACGTGGGCTGTAACCTCAACATCCATAACCTGCGCGCCGGCGAAAAGATGGCCTGGCCGGACAATGTCAGTTGGCCCCTGCGCATGCAGGAGGCGGAAGGCGCCGCCGAACTGATCTTCGGCTGTTTCAACTGGTATGGCGAAGGCGACGACATGATCTTTATCGACGGTGAAGAGTGGCCGCCATCTCTACATGGTACGGGCACCGAAGACTACTTCAACACCGCCTACTGCCCTGCCGTCAAGTACGACGCGCCCTATCACGGCATCACCCTTCCCGGCGGGCCAAACTGGTCGGGCAAGATCTCGCTCTACCGCTTCCACATCGAGGACCCGATCCACTTCCAGCAGTCGATCCGAGTCACTATCGAACACGGCCACGCCAACCGCCGCTCCGACGACTATTCGAGTACGGCTTACTGGTACCAACTCGAGCCGCACAAACCCTTCCCGGCTCTGCCGCCGGTACAGGAACGGCTGCCGCGGCCGGACTAGATTTCGCACGAGCAGTCTCCTAACCGAACATGTTGCTACAGAGGCAGGGCGCAGACTAGCGCTCTGCCTCTGTACGTGTTGGTGCAACACCAGTTTTCCGAGCGCCGCAATAGCTCTCTCCCGCAGCCGCGCGATTTCGACGCGACTAAAACCGAGTGCTATAATGCGGCAGTTGACATAGATAAGACGCCGATCATACAGGGACGGCATGGCAGCCCACAGTGCAGGAGCGAATTGGTTGAGCGGCGCCGACAGCGCATCATACCGGACAACTGACATGACAGCGCAGGACAACACATCATACGAAATGCACGCGCTTGAAGAGCGTATTGCTTCCTGCCGCGCCTGCCCGCTTGCCAACAACAGAACGCATGCTGTCCCCGGCGAAGGCGATTACAACGCAGTCGTTATGTTGGTCGGAGAAGGCCCCGGCTTTGAGGAAGACCGCCAAGGCCGCCCCTTTGTCGGGGCTAGCGGGCGTTTTCTGACTGAAACGCTGCAAGCGAACGGCATCCGACGCCAAGATGTCTACATCACCAACGTCGTCAAGTGCCGCCCGCCCGACAACCGCGACCCGCTGCCTGACGAGTTGGAGGCGTGCAGCGCTTACCTAGATACCCAGGTCGAGTTGGTGAACCCTCGCATTATCGTCACTCTGGGGCGATTCAGCATGCGACGCTGGTTCGGAGAAGTTGGTATCACCCGCGTTCACGGGCAAATCCGCAATATCGGCCGCGGACGCGTGGCGCTCGCCATGTTCCATCCGGCCGCAGCCTTGCGCAACCCCCAGTGGCGCATAGACTTTGAACGCGACATGCAGAAATTGCCGCCCCTAATCCGGCGCGCGCAAGCTGCCGATGCGGCTGCGGCTCGCGGTGAAGCCTTGCCGGCCGGCGCGCCCCATCCCGGCGATCCGGATTACGCGCCGCCGGAAGAAGCGACTAGCCGGGGCGCGGATTCCCAGGGGCGTCGCCGCGCCGATGACGCGGCAAACGCCGCAGATTACCAACAGCCGGGTCTGCTAGATTTGTCTTGAATTGCCAGGGGAATCGCGAATTCCCCTGCTTTTATATAGATTCTTTCATCTGACCACACGAAATGGAGCACAGCCAATGGCACATTCGCAACCTACCCATAATTCAGAAGCGTCACCGCTCCTACGTCTCATCCCCCTGGGCGGGCTGGGCGAGATCGGCAAGAACATGATGGTGCTGGAATCCGGCGAAAACATCTTACTCGTCGACGCCGGCCTCATGTTTCCAACTAACGAAATGCACGGCATCGACATTGTGATCCCCGATGCCGGCTATGTCTACGAAAGGCTCGATTGGGTGCGCGGCGTCATCTTGACCCACGGACACGAAGACCACATCGGCGCGCTTCCCTATCTGATGGAGCAGGGCCTGCACGCTCCGATCTACGCCACAGCCCTCACGCGCGGCCTGCTCGAAGTCAAACTGCGAGAGCACAAATTGCTCGACGATGCTGAACTGGTAACCGTTACCGAAGACGACGCGATCGATCTGGCGCCCTTCACCGTCGAATTCTTTCACACCTGCCACAGTTTCCCCGACAGTGTCGGCATCGCCGTCCAAACGCCCGCCGGACGAGTGATCCACACCAGCGACTACCGCTTCGACCCCACGCCCGCAGATGACAAGCCCACCGAAGCCGATAAACTGCGCGCCTGGGGCGACCAGGGGGTCCTGCTCCTGCTCGCCGACAGCACCAACGCCGAGCAAGAAGGCCAGACGCCCAGCGAACGCAACGTGGAGACCATGCTAGACCGCGCCTTCTCAAAAGCCGAAGGACGGGTATTGCTTGCCACCTTCGCCAGCAACCTGGGCCGCGTCCAGCAGATCATCAACGCCGCGCGGCGTCATAACCGCCGTGTGGGTGTCGTGGGCCGCTCGATGGTCAACAACGTCAAAATCGCCATTCAATTAGGCTACTTGGACATTGCCCACGACGAACTCCTGACCACAACCGAGATGGAATCGCTCCCTCCCAACGAGGTAGTGATCGTTGCCACCGGCAGTCAGGGAGAGCCTACCAGCGCTATGGTGCGCATGAGTATCGGCGAGCACCGTCAGATTAGCCTACGCGAGGGAGATACCGTCATCCTCAGCGCCATGCCCATCCCCGGTAACGAGCAATTGTTCAACCGCACGGTCGACAATCTCTTCCGCCAGGGCGTCGACGTACTCTACCACGAGTTGGGCGATGTTCACGTCAGCGGACACGGCGGGCGCGAGGATTATCGGCACATGCTCGAACTCGTCAGGCCCAAGTACTTCATCCCTGTTCACGGCGAATACCGGCACCTCGTTCTCCACAGCAGGTTGGCACGCGAAACAAACGTACCGGAGGAAAATATCTTCGTGCTGGAAGATGGTCAAGTCATGGAGTTCGGTCGCTTTGACCACGGTTCCGACGAAATCGTAGCGCGTCCGGGTGAGCGCATGCAGGCCGGGCATGTCTTCGTCGACGGTCTCGGCATCGGCGATGTCGGCAACGTCGTCCTGCGCGACCGAAGCCATCTCAGCCAGAATGGCTTCATCGTCTGCATCCTGGCTCTAGACGAATTTGACGGCGCCATTCTCTACGGGCCGGAGATCATCAGCCGCGGCTTCGTTTACATGCGCGAAAACGAAGACCTCATCAAACGCGCCCGTGAAGTCGTGCTCCGGGTGATCAAAAAGCGCGCGCCGCAAAGCGCAATGGAAGAACGCATCAAGGACGCACTGGCCGATTTTACTTATCGCGAAATCGGCCGTCGCCCAATGGTGTTGCCGCTCGTCATGGAAGTATAGAGCGGCGATCGCGCCGCTTCCGGCGCCCGATACTCCGTTCTCGTCACGGCCTGCCGCTGACGCATCAAGCTGACGGAGTTCTCGAACGGAACGTGCATCACTATCGCTTGGCCGGACGGCGCCACAGGCGCGTATTGCTTGCCGCCGTCGCTCGGCCATGCTATACTGCACCGGAACGTTTGTTCGCACACTACTGCTCACGCTAGGCGTATGGCAACCAAGAGACGAACCAGAAAGTCGCGGCGACAGCAAGAGACGCTGCAGCAACTATCCGAATTTCTCCTGCGCCCTGAATTATGGGGCCTGGTTCTGATCGCGATCTCGGCCCTGACTCTGCTAAGCCTGTTGACTGACAGCCGCGGCCGCCTCACCGACTCCTGGATTCGCTTCTTACATGAGATGGTCGGGCTTGGCGCATGGGGAATCCCTCTTGTCACCGGCACGCTCGGCCTCTGGGTCGTCATCCGCGCCGTCGAGCAAATGCCGGATCTCCCATGGCAACGACCGGCTGGTCTTACCGCGCTATTTCTTGCCTTTATCACCGGCTCCGCTCTGGTCGACGCCGCTGCGCCAGTGAAAGCCGGCGGCGCAATAGGCGGCGCGCTCGCCTCCACCCTAGACGCATCGCTAGGCGCCATCGGCGCCTGGTCCGTGGTCAGCCTCGTCGTCGTACTTGGCATCGTGCTGCTGACCGACCAGCTTCTTATGCACGCCGCGGTCGAAGCCTGGTACCGCTGGCATGACTGGCGGCGGGATCGCCAGGAGCGCCGGCGCGTGCCCATCCAGCCCGTGCTTCCCATCCCAAGCGGAACGCTGCCCTGGTGGAAACGCTTGAAAGAACGTTTTACCCGCCATCGGCAGCCGGACATTCCACCCAACTTGGTTCCTGCCATTCCGCCGCGCGTCGTGTCCGAACCGGCTCGCCGTGCGCCTGCGCCCGAGCGAAGCGCGCCGTCGGGGCCTGCGCC